>NZ_VEGP01000006.1 GCF_007679495.1 Paenibacillus sp. 32O-W
CCCGCATTGAACGGGGATTCTGGGGACAAAGACGGGTTATCCACAGATTTGAGTTATCCACATTCCGATTTCATGTTCACACTATTGAAGCAAGGTGCCGCGGTCAGAGGCATGGGGGTCTAAATGGTATGTCTTCCTTGCTATCGTACAATACTAGCGGACCTGCAGCCTCTTAGGCGCGATTCATGTCACTTCTCCGACTCTTTGACCGTTATCCCTTTCACTCAGTACCTTTACCGGCCAACTCCACCTTTTTTCGGTCTCTTTGACCATTATCCCTTTCGCTCAGTAGCATGGCTCCATTGAACAATTATCCCGTAAGCTCAGGCTCTCCAAGGACATGATGCACCTGTTCGGCTCCCAGGGCTTGGATCCGGACCCGGAAGGGATTGAACATAATGCAGAAGCATAGAAAAGGACGAACAGGCAATTTAAGCAGCCTTTCTGATATAAGGGGATAACAGTCAAAAGCCCGGATCAACGATCTTCGTGAGGACGTTTCCTTTCTGTCCAGTCTCCTTAATCCGTTTTTTTCTATCGTACAATACTAGCGGACCTGCAACCTCTTAGGCGCGATTCATGTCACTTCTCCGCCCCATTTGACCAGTATCCCTTTCTCTCAGTACCTTTACCGGCCAACTCCACCTTTTTGCGCCCTTTTGACCGTTATCCCTTCCGCTCAGTACATTTAAAAATTTCCCATACACATCATTCTGTCATAATCCCGAAAGCAATTCTGCCACTTCTTGTCCTCTAATTTTCCAGAAGCTCCCCCAGTCTATAGAACATCGCTGTCCTTTGAAAATACTTTCCTGAACGAAGGGGATAGCAGTCAAAAGCACGGAACATAGAAGCAAAATACAAAATTCTGGCAGACTTTCCGCTCCAAAGCACGACCACGCTTATAACTCGAACAGGATGCCTATGTCTCCCACTTGACGACGCAACTTTGTCCTTATAACGCTGCGGATGTATAATATCATGAGAAGAGCAAAGATAAATAAAGCCAAAATTGTATACGGCAATAAAAGCGTTCAGATCTGCGGTTCTCCACATCACCCGAAGCTGCAATCCTTGTTTCGTATTCCCTTACCATTTGAGGAAAAAGCTTACGGAGGGGTTGGAGGGAAGGTTTATTGCCGACGAGATAGAAAAGAGCTTTAATGAGGCGGGAAAACCCCGCAAAGGAGAGTCTTTCTATGGAATTAAGACAATTGCAGTATGCAGTCCAGATAGCAGCCGAAAAAAACTTCTCAAGGGCAGCGGAAAAGCTTCACATTGCCCAACCCTCCTTGAGCCAACAGCTTTCCAAATTGGAGAAGGAGATCGGGGTTCTCCTGTTCCAACGCAACACCAACTCCGTGGAAATGACCTACGCCGGCACAGTCTTTGTCGAGAAGGCGCAGATTATTCTGGATAAGGTTTCCCAGCTCAAAAAAGAAATGGAGGACATTTCGCAAATGCGAAAAGGCAAGCTGATTGTCGGCAGCTTGCCCATTACCGGGTCCCATATTTTACCGCTCGTCCTCCCCGTCTTCCAGCAGCAGTATCCGGAAATTGAAATTCAACTTGTTGAAGAGACCTCGGCGAACCTGGAGCGGCTGGCGGCAAGCGGCCAGACAGATATCAGTCTGCTCTCCCTGCCTCTGGCGGAGCGCTCCCTTTCTTACCTACCGCTGATCGAGGAGGAAATTCGCCTCTGCGTCCCTCCCCATCACCCGCTTGCCCAGTCAGCGTCCGGGGATGATGCCGTGCGGATCGATACCCTTCGGGAGGAGCCCTTTATTATTTTGAAAAAAGGCCAGGGCTTCCGCCAAATCACAATGGATTTGTGCGGAGCGGCCGGATTCGAGCCGCGGATCGTATTCGAAAGCACTAATATCGATACCGTCCAGTCACTGGTCGCCGCCGGTATGGGGGTCGCCTTCGTTCCCAAGATGGTAGCGAGGGTACAGGGGGAGCCGCATGCCCCCGTCTATCTCCCTCTAGACGGCCGGCCAACAAGAACGTTGGTTATCGCCTATCGGCACGGGCGCTACTTATCCAAGGCAGCGGAAGCATTTATCCAGGTACTGCAGGAGGTCGTTCAGAACCGTTAAATTGGAAAACTTAGGGCCGGGCTTACTCCACCAGCCCCGTTCTTTCCACACTCTCCACGAAATAGCGCTGAGCCAAGAAGTAGATAAGAAGCGGCGGCAGAATGGTCAGGAAGCTGGCCGCCATCTTGATCGCCTCCGACATGTACAACGGCATATCCGCCGCCTGCATGAACTGGTTTATACCTACATCCAGACGGGACATCTGCACAGCGAGCGGCACATTCTTCGCTTCGCTCAGGAACATTCTCGGCATGTAGGTGTCGTTCCATGTCCATACGAAGGAGAACAGAAACACGACCAGAATGGCCGGTTTCGCCAGCGGAAACATGACCCGGACATAAAATTTGAACGCGCTCGCCCCGTCAATCTTGGCCGCTTCCTCCAGCTCCTTGGGCTGCGTCATAAAAAACTGCCGGTAAATGATGACGAACAGAGCGCCTTTGACGCCAAAGCCGAACAGCGCCGGGATGACCAGCGCCGCCAGCGAGCCGTCCAACCCCAGATGCGAGTAAGCAATAATCGTAGGCAGCACTACGACTTGAGGAGGAATGATGAAAGCGAGCAGCAGCAGGAAGAACACTAATTTTTTGAACGGAAATTCAAGCCTTGCCAAGGCATAGCCGGCAAAGCCGCATGAAATGCAGTGAAACACCGAGGCCACAAGTGCCACGACGAGGCTGATTGTGAAGGAATTACCGTATTTGAGCACCTTCCACGCCGTCTGCAGATGTCCCCAATAGAGCGATGACGGAATCCATGTCACCGTCGGATCGATCAAGTCCTTGGCGTCCATGACCATTTTGACAATCATTTTCATAATAGGATGTAAGTAAATATAAGATGTGCAGATGAAAATGGTATATAGAAACAGCTTGAAAACAAGCCCTTCGTTAATTTCCCGTCCGAGCGTCATATACTTCAACTGACGGACCGGGTCCTTGAAGGTGATCCTCCTCTTCAGCTTCATCAGGATCGTATTCATTTCGCATCCCTCCTTATGCCCGCGACGCTCTTTGGTTCCGGTTTAGCCTGCTGTAAATCCACAACACCAGCGAGAGAAAGACGATGATCACAAGAAAATAAATCCAGGCCAGACTGCTGTTGTATCCGTAATTTCCCTTGCCGATTAACGAGATAATCGGATTGAACGGAAAGGTAAACATATCGACGACGGTGTAGATCAGATTGAGCAGAATGAACGGTGACATCGCCGGGAGTGTAATTTTCCAGAACACTTCCCACGGGGAAGCCCCATCTATTCTCGCGGATTCGTAGGCAGATACCGAGATGGTCTGACGACCGGCCAGGAAGATTAGAATCTGCACTCCGGAATACCAGAGGACGAGCACAAAACGGTTCAGTACTTCCTTAACCGGTTTAGCCCAGGAACTGTCTCCCAGGAAAGCATCGAGATAACTTCCGAGAGCGAACCGCTCCAGAAAACCGAGGCTTCCTTCCCCCTGGTTGACGAACTCCGTCAGCACATAACCGGTCGTAAAGATCACCGGCAGGAAAAATATGCCCCGGAACAGGAAGCGGCCTCTCAGCTTCTGATTTAACAAGATGGCGATGAGAAGCGAGAAGATTAGAATAACCGGGATCATGATGACCACTTCCTGGAAGAACGGAATCAATTCGTCGTAGAAGGCCGAGCTGCCGAATAAAATTTCCCGGTAGTACTTTAATCCGACGAACTCGTAGCTCATCCGGGTCGGCAAAATTTTGACGCTGTGAAAACTCATATATAAAGAAAATACAAGCGGAAACCCCAAGAACACGATGAATCCGATCAGCCATGGGGCGATAAACAAGGTGCCTTCCAGATTCCGCATGAAACGGGCGTTCAATCTCTTCTTTTTCCCCATATTACTGCCCTCCCCGAATCACGGCAAAATCATTCGCCTGAACGACCAGGCCTTCGTTTGAGTAAGGATAAGCATTGTAATTGACGACCACCCGATGTCCGTTCGCGTACGTCGTTTCCATCACCCCTTTGGCCAAGGCCCGATGATCCGTAATGAACTCGGTTCTAACCTCGCTCAAAGCATCATTGTATAGCTGATATTGGGTAACTATCTGCTCCAGCCAATCTTTGTAGTAGGTGCTGTAATACCGGTTTAGCGACTTCGATTTCAACAGCTCCTGGGAAGGGGAGGAAGTGACGACGAAGGACGGCTCCGCCCCATACTCGATTCCGCGAAGATAGTTTTCCGTATAGTTGCCGCTCAGATTGGCATATTCGAATGAATAGCTGACCAGTCCATGCAGGGCGATCTGTGCGAAAGGCACCGTCCGGTCGACGAACAAATCATAAGAATAGTCATTGGACAGACCGTCCCAATGCTCTGCAAATTTGCCTGCGTATACGTTGCCTTCCGCTAGCTGGATACGTCCCAGCTCCTCTTGCGCTGTCTGCAGCAGACGCCTCTGCAATTCCAGCGACTCGGTCCGGGTCAGGGAATATCTTTCGTTGTAATCGGTATTAAGGATATCACCGATGCCGTCTCCGAATAGTAGGCCATCCACACCCAGTTCTTTCACCTTCTGCATATCCCGGAGGACCACCTCCTCCATGAAGCGGGGGCTGACGAAGGTCGTCTCGTCCTCCCGGTTCCACGAACGGAAGCGGATAACGGACGATCCCTGATCGCGCAGACCGTCCCGGCTGCCGCGGAAGCCATCCCTGCCCGTATTATTGAAGGTGTAGGAACGGGCATCCAGAAAGAGGGAGAAGCCTTTGGAGCGGACAAAATCAGCCAGCCGCTTCATCCCGCCGTTTCCGCCCAATCTCCGGTCGACCGGGAAATGCCCTCCGGCTTTGCTGTATCCTCCCTTTTGCCACCCGAGATAGACGACGGACATATCCTCCACTCCCAAATAATGAAGCTGCCGTACGATCTCCTCCGCTTCGTCCGTTGTTGTCAAAGGGAGATAGGAATCCCAGAGGAATCCTTTGGCTGTATCGCCTCCAAGCAGGTGAAGCTGCAGCCGGACACCTTCCTCCGACGCAGGGAGCCGCTCATAGCCGACCTCTTCCATCAGGTATTGACGATACCGGCCGGCCATTCGCGCATAATCCGGCTGCTCCTCGAGAAGATAGTAGCGGACCGAGCGGTCTCCTGCCGTCAATTCCTTGCTATAGGTATAGAAGCCGGCGGTTCTTCTTGTATTGGACGGTTGAAAATGTTTAAACCGATAAATTTGCTCTACCGTCGTCCAATTGTACTGGCTGAAGGATTTGGATGGAGCCGCCAGCACGCTTGCATACTCCGCTCCCTGATGGGCCACGGCGACAAATCCTTTGTCCCCGTCTTTGATCCCGAATACGGGCATTCGCACGGGAAGCCGGTTGGAGAAGGTGGTTCCGCTGCTATAAGCCCAATCCTCGCCATAAATTCTTTCGTTATAAAAGCTGGTTGTATTCGCGCGGTCCTTCTTGAAATCAATCAGCGCTCCGGAGCCATCTGGAATTAACAGGAAACCGTTCTCCCCATCCGATGCTTGAGCGCCGAAAAATGGAAACAGGCGCAGCGAAACCAATCTCGCTTCGGGGTCTTTCTTGGCGTTCGACTTGGCATTTGCCTTAGTATTGGGCTTAGCCTCCTCCTTCTGTGCCTCCTTCACATCCTTAAGCCCTTCCTCCAGGACGGTTGTTTCCACATAATCGTCTTTAAGCCGGACCTGTACCGGGATGACGAAGCCGAGATTCGGCATCTCATAGGTGATTTTAAATCCATCGTTTATTCGTTCGAAGGAGGAAATTTTACCGGATTGCTCGTAATAGTTGGATTCCTTCAACAAATCCCTCCGTACCTTAAACTCGACGAAGCGGAACATGAAGGGGGATTTCAGATGCACTCTCCAGGCTTTGGAGTTTTCCTGACTGCTCCAGTATTGCGGATCGGGATATGATCTCCAGACCTGTTCCGATTGTTTGCTGACGACGATGAAATGGCCCGATTTAGGATCTGCCTTCAATTGATACCGCCCATTGTCCGCCACGATTTGCATAGCCGATTCCTTAGGGAAATCCGGCTCCTTCACGTTAGGATTAGCTGCGGCCGGCTTGGCTTCCTCCTCCTTGCCGGGAGCCGGCTTCTGACCCTCATTGGACGCCTCCTGGCTCCCATTCTCCGCTGCTTTGTCTTCCTTGGCCTGAACCGGTGCTTGACCGGCAAAGACCATAAGGACGGGCATACAGGAGAGGACGATGGCCACGGCCAGGGCAGTCAGATTTCGTTTCGCTTTCATAAACCGGATCACATCGACACCTCCTGGTACAGCGTATAGATGAAGTCCACAAATTCCGAGGATAGACCGAGAATGATGAAAATAAGAACCCAGAGAGCGATCATCGCCACAATGGTTAACAGAATATTTACGATCGTCTCGCCCACGCTGTAATTTTGCAGAGACTGGATCTTCCAGAAGAAAAGCAGCCCGCTCCAGCCAATCATCAGCCATTCGAAAAAGCTGTATATGGAATTTTCGCTCAGCGTCATGATATTGGATATGAGCGCCAGCGGCACCCCCAGCAGCACGATGGGGAACAGGGCATAAGCGCTCCCTACGAACACGTCTTTAAAGCGGGCCTCCCCCTGGGAGATCGAGCCTATCAAGTAGTGGCAGATCATCCAGGTCAGCAGCAGGACGGCAAACGTAACAATGATGGGCGCTCCCCTGAGCTCATTGGCCGGAACCGGATTAAAGCTGAAGCTCGTCAAATTTACTTTGGCCAGCAGCATCATAATGACCAGTGCCAGCAGTGCAATAGCGCTTATATAGCCGCCCCTGTTCAAATATCGGAGATCGCTGAAGCCGTCCAGCGGATGCCGCAAAATATAGAAGGCGTGACCTAACTGCTTCAGCCAGATGTGCTCCATCCATCTCGGCCTGGTCCTTGGCAGTAAACGCCAGCCGAATTTCTTCTTCAGCCGGCCCCCGGCGACGCCGGCAACGCCGACAGCCAGCACTGAATTGGCGAGAATAGAAAAGTTATGCTGAAACCACTGCAGCCTAAGCTGCCAGAAAGCATCGGAATAACCCTCCGCATTACCGGCCAAACGATACATCTCCAATGCGGTCTTGTAATCCTCCTTGTGGAAGGCTGAAAGAGCCAGCCCTTCATAAGCGGGAGTGAACAAAGCGTTAAGGCGCACCACTTGATTCCAGTAGGCTTCGCTTTCCGCATATTTGCCTTCCTGGGTCAGCTTGTAAGCGGTATGGACGGCCGCTCCGAATTCCGTCGGTTTGAACACCTGAATCAAGTTGAGGGAATCGTCCAGAATGAACATCTCATTGCTCGAGTTGGTATCGACCGCCACGGGGCTCTGATTGATACCGACCAGCGGAATTCCCGCCGCTACCGGTCCCGACCAGTAAAACAGCAGCTTGCCGCTCGGATCGTACTGGGCGACGATATTCATGGCCTTATCGATCACCGTCAGATTTCCGTTGGCATCCACGGCGACGTCGGCAAGCTGTGCCTCGGGGTAGCTATCCCCTTTGCGGAAATAGCGGGAGCGCTCGGTGAAGCTCAGCTCCTTCCACAGGTTATCTCCCCGTATATTCAGTTTTTTGACCTGCTCGGTTTTCGAGCCGGATACGGAATAGATGAATCCCTGCTCATCAATGTCAATATTGCGGATCGTCGTAGGGAGAAGTCTGACCTGGCGGCTGAGCTGCTCCTTCGTGTAGAACATTCTGCGGATCCGGTCCATAACGGATACTTCCGTTGAATTCGTCCCGAAGAAGCCGAAGAATTCTCCCTCCGGGTCGAACTGCACAATCCCCTGATAGCTTCCCTGCGAGATGACATAGACGAATCCCCGTTTATCGACCACCATGTTGATCGGCTCATAGACGAACGAATCATTGATAAACCGCGACTTGGGGCGTTTGAATTCCTGAACGAATTCCCCTTCCCGATTCAGCCTGGCCACACGCTGGTTTCCGCTATCTGCTACATAAATATCTCCGGCCTCGTTAATGAACAAGCCTTGGGGTTTGTTCAAAGGACTCTCGGGAACCGTCAGGACACGGACCACCTCACCATGTTCGTCGAAATGAACGATCCGGTTGTTATCGGTGTCCGCCACATAGATATGGTCATTCCGGTCCACGAACAAATCCTTTGGCGCTTTGAGCGGAGAGTACACCTTATTGCCGTTGTCATCCTCAATATAAATATCCTGTCCGATAGTCCCTATCGGGGCGTACGCAGGCTGAGTGTAGACGACCCTCCCGAAGCTGTCTCTTGTGAAGGTGGAGAAGGGAACTTCCGCATGGGCGGCAATCGGCCATATCACTGCAAGCAGGAGCACCAAGATCAATATCCCTGCCAGCCGTTTACGCGGTTTGGATGCCTCCATCTTACCCCCTCCTTTACTTGATCCCCGAGTGAGCCATCGTAGTGATGACCTTGCGTTGGGCAATTAGAAAGATGATCAGGGACGGCAGGAACATGATCAGCACTCCGGCAGCGGCCGCCCCTTGCCTGGCCACTGTATTCGCCAGGTTTGCCGTTAGGGTGGACATATAGAACGGCAAGGTCTTCATGGACTCCTCCTGCATGAAGAAGATGGAGGTTTCGGCATTCCCCCACGCCGATTGGAATGCCAGAATCGTAATCGTCGCGATGGCCGGACTGACGACCGGGAGGACGATACGGGTGAAGATTCCCCATTCGGACGCTCCATCGATTTTGGCCGCATCCAGCAATTCATCCGGCAGCTGCTCCATAAACTGCTTGAGCAGGAAGACCCCTACGGGCAGCGCAAGCATCGGCAGAACGTGACCCCAGTACGTGTTCATGATGCCCAGGCTCTGAACGACGACATAACGGGGAATCGCGATCGTGTCCGTAACGAACAGCAGTGAGACAATGATCGTGCCGAAGACGAGCTTGGAGCCCGGGAATTTATGCTTTGCCAAGGGATAAGCACACAGTGCGCCGACCACTACCATGCCGATCGTTGCCAAGATCGTTACGACCACGCTGTTGAAGATATAGCGGGAAACCGGAACGAACGTGCTCTGCGTCAAATTGAGCAGCTCGATGAAATTCTGTGTCGTCGGCTCCCTGACGATGAATGTCGGCGGAAACAGAAACAGCTCGTGAAGCGGCTTGAAGGCATGATTAAAAATATAGACCAACGGCAGCAGCATGAACGCGGATAGCAGAGTCAACAGGACGAACAGAAAATATTGCGTACGGTCAATCCGCCGCAGCACGCGGATTACGGCCTTCCATTTTTGCCTCATTCCTTCTCTCCTCCTTCCTCCGTGCCGAACAAGTACCAGAAGAACCGGCTCAGAATAAACATCATCAACAGAAGAATGATCGATATAGCGCTTGCATAACCCAGCTCGAAACGGATAAATCCGTAGTCCTGAATATGATTCGCCATCAATTGTCCCGCATAATTCGGGGTTGGGTTGCTGCCGGACAGATCGGTTCCTATTCCGCCGGAATTTAACGTATGGACAATGGCCATAACCGCGGCGAAGAGCATCTGCGGCTTCATCATCGGAATCGTGATATACCAGATTTCCTGCAGGCGGCTGGATATGCCGTCAATGCGTCCGGCCTCGTACAGGGTGCGGTCTACGTTGAGAATTCCGGCCAGTTGGGCCAGGAAACCGATCCCCATACTGGACCAAATGGAGACGATAATCATAATATTCAGCAGGTAATCCGCATCCAGAACGAAATAAATCGGTTCGTCAATGAAACCCCAGCGCAGCAAAAAACTGTTGATATATCCGGTCCGGTCACCAGTAAACATCACCTGCCAGACGACCGCCATGGCTACCCCGGCCGTTAGCGACGGCGCATACATAGCCAGGGCGTACCAGATGCGGACGGCGTTCGGGAGCTGCGAGATGAGCCAGGCCAGAATGAAGGACAAAACATAGCCTATGGGCCCTACGAACAATGCGAATTTGAACGAATTGGGCAATACATGCTGCAGAAAAACGATATCTTGGGAGAAAATGTTTTGATAGTTGTTCCACCCAACCCAGCTTGGAAACTCAATCGCGTTGAAATAGGTAAAGCTTAACAGCACTCCTGCAATAACCGGAATAAGAATGAATATGGTAAAAGCCAGAACGAATGGCGCAATGAACAAATAGGACAGCCTGTATTTGTACATTTCCGAGAGAAGATGCTTAAATTTGCCGGACAAGGTTTGCTGGCTCCTCTTCTGTCCAGCCTGAAGCCTGTGCTGCCGGACCGGGGCATGAAGGTTACTCGACAAACGGATCCACCCCTTTCCACGGTTCCGTCACTTGCGGAAGCTCCAGCGTTCTGAGCACATTCTCCTGCTCATCAACCAAGCGGAATTCCTGCTGCTTGCGGATCAATTCCCTCTTGATCTGCTTGACGGCCTTCTCCAGCGATATCCGCGGGTTCTCATCGTCTATTGTGGCCCGATTCCAGGCGAAGCTCAGCTCTCTTGTCGTCATGTAACCCCCGGGTACATTCGGAATATCCTTCAGCCATCGCCACTGCTCCAGAATGACCTGCAAATCCTCCGGCCGCCAAGGCATATGAACGAACGCGTTAATGTTGGCCGAATTCCAGCGGAACGCCTCCCCGCGATACTGCTCGAGATTCAGGCCGTATTCCGTCTGTATGTCATCCGACATATACCACTGCAGGAATTTCCAAGCGAGTTCCTGCTTTTCCTTGGGCGTATCCCGGAACAGCATGGCACTTGTCGTCTGCAGGCTAGTGCCCCCGGACCAGCGTACGATGGACCCGTCCGGCTGCTTCGTGCCGGGCACCGGAGCGATTCCCCATACATTGAGAAGCTCGGGAGCGGCGACAAGAAGCTGCATGTATTGATTGAAATCAGCTATCCCGATCGGCATGAAGCCTTTCCGGAACTGGTTATAGAAGCTCTGCACCTGACGTTCCATTCCATGGACGTTAAATAAATCGGTCCACTGCTTGAAGGAATCGAACGCCTCCGGCGTATCCAGCCCGGTATTCAAACCATCCGGGGTATACATCTCGACCCCGTTCTGATAGAAAATATAGGAAAAATCATTCGGATCGACGTAGAAATTCGCTTGATTCTGCAGCAAGGTAGGCACCATATCATATACTTCCTCCCACGTATCCGGCACCTTCAGCTTCAAGCGCTCCAAAATATCCTTCCGGTAGAACATCACCTTGAAATTAATCGTTTCCGGGACACCGTAATATCCGCCGTTGTAGTAATACGGAAGCATCGCACCCGGATGGAACTTGTCGAGAAACGACCCGGCGCCGGGCAATTCCGACAGATCGAGCGCAGCGTTGCGCAGCGCCATCTCGAAGGGCATATCTCCGGGAATACCGAGGGCAATGTCCGGCAGAATCCCTCCCGCCTTGGCCAAAATGAGCAGATCCTTCGACTGGATCAGATTGACGTTGACCTTGATCCCATGCTCAGGCGTAAATCGCTCGTCCGCCAACTGCTGAAGCTCGTCAACATAATCCCGACCCCACAGCATCCAGACGTTCAGCTCCTCGTCCTTCTGCTCATTCAGCTTGTTGCTGTCGGTAAAGGAAGCGAACAAGGAGACTATAGCCCCCCACAGCTTCTGGAAGAAGCCGGCCGTCAATTTCGGGAATTCCGCCTGCACGGAGGCGGCATAAATTCTATCCACCTGCAGCGGAGCCTCTAATAAAGCCGTGCGCTGCGTTTCCAGCTTCTCCTGCATCGTTCCGATATTAATCTGGCGATATGGAATTTCATTCGGATTCTTCAATAAATCTTCGATGTCCTTGGCGCTCGATTCGAAGGACTGGGAGACGGTATCGGTCATCCCGTTAATTGCGATCATTTGTTCCGCAAGCCAATTGTACTGCTCATGCAGCTTCTTCAAACGGTCCACCAAGCCGGGAAGCTCCTTCTCCACGTCCCAAACCCGGAATTCGTCCACCCGGTTGCCGGTAGCGGTTCTCAGATCGAGCGAAATGTCTCTCCATTCGCTCGCCATGCCGTCAATAACGACCAACAGAGGGATGAACGGCTCGTAATTGACTTCCATTGAAAGTGTGTGAGTCCCTTTCGTCAAATAAAATTCGTAAGGCTCCCCTTCCTTATCCGCCAGCGTAACGCCCTGCCAGGAGGTCGCATAGGGAAACCCGTAATGCTTCATTTCCTGAAATGGAATTTCCCCGTCAATAGAAATGCTGCGGAATACGGACAGATTTTTATGGAAATTTTGCTTAACGCGCATGGCGAGCTTGTATCTTCCGTCCTCCGGCACGTCCAGCTCCCAGGTAACGGCCTGTCTGCTGCGATACCAGCTCCCCCCGCCGATTGTATTGAACCTTACTTTATAGATGGAATATGGGGTCGTGAGCGGATCGCGATCATACTGGACCTGAATGGACGTAGAATTTTTAGAATAAAAATGCTCCGCTTCGACCTCGATCAGCCGGGCTTCCTCAGAAGACTCCTCCGGATATTCCGATCTGACCTCGGCATAATCCCGAATCGATTGTGGCGGGTTTACGTGCAGCGCCTTAATGGCCAGCGGCTGTCTGACGGCTTCCAGACGAATTCGGTTTGTTCCTTTCTTCAGCGGCCACAGAAGAGGCTGTGAATAAGCGCCTTCCGAATCGCGGAACGGCTGGTTCCTCCATTCCCCCAGCTCTTCGACCAGTGATCGGAGCTGGTTGTCTTCTTTATCAAATTTCGGCTCCAGATCGCGGAATTGTCTCTCGAACTGAATCGACCTTGCTTCCCTGAAAGGGTGCTCCCCGTTAATCCGCACGGACAAGATAACGGCTTGCCGGTTGCCCCCGTCCTCCTCCGGCAGCGGATAATAATCCAAAGCGAGCTCATACAGCCCGTCCTGCTCTGCCTCGACCTCATATTCGATCCAGCCCTTGACATTCTTCCATACAAGAACATCGTTCTCGCCCTTATAAGCCCCTATCCGCACCTCTGCTTGCTCGGAGCTTGCCGCAAGCCGGTTCGCCGGAACATAAGCCCCCTCCTTCCCTTCCGCCCAGCCCTGCTCCTGCCATTCCTGGCGAATCTCGTAATAGAAGGGGCCGGATTCCAAGGAGGATTCGTCACCGGAAATGACAGCTGTCTTGGCGGCGGACGGCGCCAATGCCGCCAGACCGCTGTGCGGCGCAGCGAATAAACCGGTCAGCATGGCGCCGATCAGCATCACAGCGGTAAACCGGGATCTGTTCCCTTTATTTGTGTAAGCCATCGGTATCCTCCTTCCGCGCTATAATGGGGTGATAAAATGATTCGCTTCGTACCTTCTTTCACCAGACCTCCAAGGTCAATCTGTTAACAGCACCCCGGTCGTTTTATGAAAAAACAAAGCTTTATTCATGTCCAGCGCCACGGTCACCTTAGTTCCGTCATCGTAATGATGTCTCGGATGCGCCCGTACGACCAGCGTTTGCTCAGTACCAATATCCATATGGTAGTAGCGGTCGGAGCCCAAAAATTCGTTGAACTGCAGAATACCCGTAAGTACGGAATCAGGGAAGGCTTCCATGACGATCTCGTCAAAGCTTATGTTCTCCGCACGAATTCCAAGGACAACGGTCATATCCACCAAATTTTCCTTGCGGAGGTGATACGCCTGCTTTTCTGTAAGCCGCAGCTTGAACCGGTTCGTATGGAAATCAAGCTTTCCCGCTTCCTCCCTGATCCGCCCGTCTATAAAATTCATGGGAGGATTGCCGATAAAATTGGCCACAAACATATTGACCGGCTTGTTATAGACCTGCTCGGGGGTATCGACCTGCTGAATGACCCCCCGGTTCATCACCACCACCCGGTCCCCCATCGTCATCGCTTCTACCTGATCGTGAGTGACATAAATCATCGTGACTCCGATTTTGCGGTGCAGACTTATGATTTCCGAACGCATCTGCACCCGGAGCCGTGCGTCGAGATTGGACAGCGGCTCATCCATCAGGAAAGCCTGAGGGGTCCGGACGATGGCACGGCCCAGGGCGACCCGCTGCCTTTGTCCCCCCGATAGCTCCCGGGGTTTGCGATCCAGATAGTTTTCGATCTCCAGCACACGGGCCGCCCGTTTGACCGCCAGATCGATTTCGTGCTTCGGCTGTTTGCGCAGCCTGAGACCGAAAGCGATATTTTCATAGACACTCATATTCGGATAGAGGGCGTAATTTTGGAAAACCATGGAGATGTCGCGGTCTTTGGGCGGATAGTTATTGACGATGGTGTCCCCGATATAGATCTCCCCTTCGGAGATATCCTCCAGACCGGCAAGCATTCTCAGCGTCGTCGATTTCCCGCAGCCGGAAGGGCCGACGAACACAAGAAATTCCTGATCCTCCACTTCCAGATTAAAGTCCTTAACAGCGACTTCTTTGTATTTTCCATACCGTTTGTAAACGTGGTTAAACAAAATTCTGGCCAATGGTAAACCTCCCTGTACCTCGGTTTCGTTTCTCACCTTGCCGATTTCATATGTCTTTCTGCTTCGTGCAGGGTCATTCTCTTCTGGACTTTTCTTCGGCTATCCTCATTTCGGCCTTCTCCTGGACTACCCGCAGGAATTCGGGGATGTTCATGTCGGATTCGGCAAACTCCGCCAGATGGCCGACGATATCGACGTATTTATCCCACGGACTGACTCTGGATGGGGGAAGCGCTGGTGTACGGGCCACGAAGGCGCTTAAATTTTTGCCGTCGAAGATTTCATAATTGACCCCATAACGCTCATTGATTTCCGGCTGATTAAGCACCGTCAACCCATCCGCGATTTCAGCCAGCACCGTCTGATGATCCGCAGATACGACTTCCATCAGCACCTGGAAGGCAGCCTCCTTGTTTTCGCTATATTTATTAAGGATAAGGGGGTGGGAAAAATGAGTCGGCGCAATGTCCGGGAGCTCCGGCCATACCGGGAGCGGAGCAATATCGATCGACCGGGCTTTGTCCGGATCTCCTGTTCTTGGTGAATTCATAATCCTTGCGGGCTTCCGGATCACTGTTATACAGGCCCGGAATATTATAAAACGCTTTCATTAATTCCATATATTTATGAACGACAGGCTCTTGCGATATGAGCACTTCTCCCGTCTCGGGATCCGTCAAGTTTACCGTCAACTGCTTAAGCGGGACAAGCGCTTCCGTGCCTGTAAAGCCCGGTCCCATTTCCAGCCCCCGGTATTGGATTCCGTCCTTCACCGCTGTCAGCCGTTTGGCCAGATCGAGTACATCGTTCCATGTCATATCATCTGTCGGATAGGAAACCCCGAATAGGTCGAATACTTCCTTGTTGTAAATAAAGCATAATTATCCGCCGACGTCGGCATTCCGATCAGCCTTCCTTCCTTATCCCAGGCCCGGTACAACGCAATAATCGACGGATCAAGCCTATCCAGATCGAATTCGTATTGTTCCGCCAGAGCGTCCAACGGCTCAATCATTTCGAGCTCCATGAGCGGCTCGATGCCCCAATTGGCAAAAATGAGATCCGGTACTATTTTTTTGGCGTTCAGTTCCTGCAGCGGCTCCAGCTCGGCCCGGGAATCAATGAGCTCCAGTCTAATATCGGGCAGTTTCTCGTCAATGTCCTTAAATCGTTCATCGAAAGCCCCTTGGCCCCAAGGGTACAGAACCCGGATCGTAACTTCCTCCTGGGGACCTTCATCGGATGTCCCCATGTTTGCGGGAGGGGTTGAGATATCCGATTCATCGGCAGATCCCTCCATCCCAGTATTGGCAGTGCAGCCAGAAACGATAACCGACAACAAACCAACGGCCAGCAAAGCAGGAAATCCGCCTGATTTTCGAACTCTGTTCATTGACGTCCTCCTTAAATTCATCATTCCATGATGGTTAATAAGGATGATCAAGCCCACTCCATTAGCTAAAGCAATCAAGTTTAGCTTTCTTTCCGTTCCACGGTCTTAATGCTCGATTATCTACAAAATAGCAGGGCAAAAAGGATGTAAATAGATTTTATCCAAAATGGTGTGAAGACGGTGTGAATTTCCATCGGCTTGACCCCCCTCGTTTCTTGGGAAGAGAGGTCCGAATGGACAGAGAAAACTCCTTAAACAGTGCATGATTTTGGAATGACACCGGCATCCTTTCTGAAGCTGTCGATTCATTGTGGAAAAGGCGCTCAACAGGATGTTGCACTAGTGAAGTCCAACAGCAAAAACGTAACGGACCTGGGTGACCCTATTTCGTAGTTTCTCACATGATCTTGGTTGTACCTCATTAATATACAGCCTCTTTCTGACTGATATCCCTTCTGCTCAGTTCCTTCATACCTGGCCGTTCCTTCATAATGATGCCGATATCTCCTTCTCCGTCCCTTCTGACTGTTATCCCTTCCGCTCAGTACCTAGAAAAGCTTGATCCGCATCATTCACTATTTTTTTCCCGAAGGCTTTGCCCGGTCTGCGGCCGGTTGGCGGAGGACTCCCGGAAGAGTTTCAGGAGACCCGGTTTATGTCGACCTGACTGCTGCGATGTTGGTGGGGTCCTACCGAGGGGAAACCGGGTCATAGGACTCGTCTGAGTCAAGGGGATAATAGTCCAAAGCCGCGTGACGAAGGGATAAATGTTTGAGTAGGAACACCACTGGAGGAAGTAATATCAAGGGGCTGGCTAGCATACGTTTGAGGGAGTTTGATTTATTATCTATTGGCGCCAAAAAAACCTCACCCCCCATAATCCATGGGCAGCGAGGTTCCAAAAGTCATACCGCTTCGAAAGGGAAGCCAAAAAAGGATGCGAAGTGTCAAACGTGACCTACAACCGGCGACTTCCTTCACTCATCCTCCCGGACGCGGTGAATAATCAGCATGAAGGATAATTGAACAGCCGTCATAACGAAAGCATATAGCCAAACACCTGCCCATAAAACAAGGGGGTGCCAAAAAGCATGCAGCAGTAAGCTGAACAGTGCAGATACAGCATAATAAATGCCGACGACCGCAGCCGTAGCCGCAGGCGCTTCCTTCCAATAGAAACGGCTTCTTCTCATGCCTGTATCGATATTCAAATGATCAACCACCATTGCCAGCTCCAAATAAATGTACCGGATGCGCAGGGCGAGAAATAAAACGAGGGACGCAAACAAACCGACCGCTCCGAAAATAAGAACGAGCAAAGTCGTTGCAGCGGTCTTCGCCAGAGCTACGATGATATAAAACAAAATAAAGCGGACCCAGGCCCTTCTCCCGTCTTTGAGAAATTGCCGGAAACTCCTCCGCTCACCCCGCAGCGCTTTATCAAGAGATGCAATGTAGCCTCCCTGCATCAGTGCCGTCAATAAGAGAAACAACAGAGTGACGAGTCCTATAACCGGCCCCCCGCCATGACGACTAAGAAAATCAGGCGAGTTCATAATTATAGGAACATTGATCAGATGGCCAAGCGAAGGAAGACCCATATCGAGAATGAGCTTGACCGATATTTGGGAGGTGCCGATAAATCCAACGGCGAGCCAGCCGGCGGCAAGCCCGGCCGAATCCATTAACGCAGGATAAAGCAGCAACGACGGATTACGGCGCAATGTGTCGAAAGCCCTTACAAAAATCATGTATACCCTCCGTTCGGATGCCGTTATTCGGTAAAATGATTATGGCATTCGCTGTATGACATGGGGGATACGGACCAGAAACGTCGATCCTCTGCCTACTTGACTTTTGACCTCAATGGTTCCCCCATGAGCTTCCACCAATGCCTTAACGATGCTGAGGCCTACTCCCAAGCCCCCGATATCCCGGGAGCGGGACGGATCCGCGCGGAAAAACCTTTTGAAAATATGCGGCAAATCCTCTTCGGAAATTCCAATTCCATTGTCGGAGCAATAAATCAGCGTTTCCGATTCGTTGGAGGACAGGCCAACCTCAACGGTGCCTCCGTCAGGAGTGTATTTGATGGCGTTAGAGATAATATTGGACAGGATTTGAATGATCCGGTCTGGGTCCACCTCCGCGATACAAGGCGTATTGGGATGATGAAACAAAAATTTCATATTTTTTTCCTTGGCGAGGAATAAGTAAGCATCATGAATTCCTTTTACGATCTTCGTCATTTGCACCCGTTGAATGTTCAGCTTGAACCTGGCGGTTTCCGCTTCGGACAATTTTTCCATATCGTCAACCAGCCGGGACAGCCTGTCAATTTCGTCGTACATGCTCTGCAGGTGTTCCTCCGTCTTCGGATATACCCCGTCCAGAATGGCTTCAAGCCGCGATAAAACCGAAGTCAGCGGCGTCCTCAGCTCATGTGTCAAATCAACCAGCATCCGCTTGCGCCAAATTTCCTGTTGATTGACATCCTCCATAAGAACATTGATCGTCCGATACAGTTCCCTGAGCTCGCTTGTTCCTTCCGGAATCAACCTCTTGTCCCGATCCCCTTTGAGAATCGGCTGTACCTGCCTGCTTCCATTGCGTAACGGAGCAGACAGTCTGCCGGAAATCACGACGCTCAACAGTAGTGAGGCAAGCAGGGCAACGGCGAAGGCAAGCTGCATCTTCCTCTCGGAATCCTGCTTCCAATTGGCAAGTGAGGCGATCTGATATTCATCGGCCTTATCGAAATAAGCATTTATATATCCCTGCACCCCGCCATTAACTATCACTGGAATCTGTACCTCATACAGCCTTTCGGACGGAATGGAGAAATCCGAGAGATTCCCGCTGTATTCGTATAGAATCGTTTCCTGATCGGGCCCGTAGCAGCGAACTGCGGTTGAAAACAACTTGGAGGTGCTCTCCAGCTTCTCCCGGATTGAAGCCGGTGTTGGGGCCTCGGTTAAGTAGGTCCGGACGACGGAAGCCATTCTGTAGGCTTGTTCAGAGTAATACTGCTCCTTATATCGTTCCAAGAGGGATTTCCCTTGTTGGGACAGAACAGCATACAATCCTGCAAGAACGAATGCCGAGGTCAGCCATACTGCAGCGAATGCCGCCCATCGGGTTCGAATAAACCGGCCCCTCCCCTTCATCCAACATCTTCATCCGGTTGATAATTGAACTTATAGCCCGATCCGATCTTCGTAACTATGTATTGGGGATTTTTGGGATCCGGCTCTATTTTGCGGCGAATGTTCTTGATATGGGCGTCCATGGTCCTGCCGTCCCCGATAAACCGGTAGCCGTGCACTTCATAAGACAAATCATGGCGGCTGTATATTTTCCCCGGATTCTTAACCAACAGATTAAAAATTTTAAATTCCGTACATGTCAAATTGGCTGGCCTGCCTTCCACATAGACATCCTTGGCTTCAAAATTTACGATCAGACGGCGGTTATTAAATTTCATAAAGCGGTTTGGTGTTGGGGAAAGAGAATTGATTCTGCGTTGAAGCGCATTAATCCGGGCGATTACTTCCTTCATCCGGAACGGCTTCGTAATGTAATCATCAGCCCCCAGGTTCAACCCGTTTATGGTATCGCTTTCATGAGCCTTGGAAGTCAGCATAATCAGAGGGACATTAGAAATAGAACGGATCTGCCTGCACAGTTCTTCCCCGGACATGCCCGGAATCATCAAATCCAGAACGATTAAATCCAGCTTGAAGGTTTGAACCTTCTGCAGGGCTTCCCTTCCATCACCGGAAGTATGCACATTCCAACCTTCTTTGATAAAATAAGATTTAAGCACGTCGCGAATCGTTACCTCATCTTCAACAATCATGATATCCATCTTATATATCCCCCTTGTGAAGAAAATGAGAAATTGTGCGGGCATAACTAGGACGGGCAGCCTTGGGAAGGTGTCGCCGCCAAATGGCTATCCTGTCTCCCGTATAATGAAGGCAAGGCTCTGAACCAGATTCGTGCGACCTAATAACCGCCTGCCAGGACTCTCTGATTGATTTATCTTGATCATCTGCCGATGCCATTTCAACGCCGAACCTCCCTCCCTAGAAATATTGTCTCAGAACGCAGAGAAATTCCGCAGCAGCTGCCGGGAATCTCTCCATTTAAACATAGAAACCTGCGGCACGTCCCGGTAAACAGCACTTTTATAACCAGTGTTTTCTATTATATACGGAACATATATAAAGATTCTGCAAGGTTCCTTTTCTTTCCTTTTTTTTCTGAAAAATACTCCCCCCCATAATTAAGGGAACGTTCAGACTAATATAAGTGGGGTCTGCGATCCTGGAAAACCGGAATTTTACTTCTTACACGATCCACTTCACCAAGGTCTATCTGTGCAGTGAGAATCGTTTCTTCCTCTCCGCCCTCCACGATGATCTCTCCCCAGGGGTCGATAACCATTGAGTGCCCGAAGAAGGAGGTATCTCCGCTTTGACCGACCCTGTTGCATGAAATCACCACCATCTGGTTCTCTATAGCTCTCGCGGTCAACAGCGTACGCCAATGATTCAATCGCGGATGCGGCCACTGAGCCGGCACGAACATCATCTTGGCCCCATCCAGAGCCAACCTCCGGGACAATTCCGGAAATCGGATATCATAACAAATTACCGCTCCAGCCGGCAGCCCATCGATCTCGAAGCGTCCGATCTTCTCTCCTCCGGTCAGATACTTCTCCTCGTCCATTAACCGGAATAGATGGATTTTGTCATACTCCGCCGCAAGCTTGCCGTTCCGATCAAATACGTACAATGTATTCCTTACTTCTCCGTTTACGTTATTCGCTATCGAGCCGGCCACCACATTGACCGAATGCTCGGCGCAGAATCCGGAGATCAGCTCACGGGTCCGTTTCCCTTCCGGGTCCGCCTGCTGTTGAATCTCTTCCAGGTCAAACCCGGTATTCCACATTTCCGGACAAATCAGGACGTCCGGCTTCGGATCGGCCTGCACCGCTTGGAGCAGCATTTGCTCGAGCTTGGCAAAATTAGCTTCGGGCTCTCCGGCTTTGACATCCATTTGAAGAAGAGCGATATGTAATGAAGACATCGTTTTCTATTCACTTCTTTCTGCTTTTTCTCTATCATAAGGGATACCGGGCGGTTCATCAATCCGGCCAACAGCAAAATCTCCTATAAGAATACTATACAGATAGGAAAAATCGTGTTAAAATCGGTTCAATTTTACGTTAATACTGGAGTGTGAATGGATTTTGAATAAACAAGCCCAATTCCCCATAATTCCCGCCGCGCGAATGCAGAGCCTCCCTAAGCAATTTTTCGCAAATCTTGTACAGAAAGCAAATGGGCGGATTGCTGAAGGATATGATGTCATCAATCTTGGCCAAGGAAATCCCGATCGCCCTACCCCGGATCATATCGTGCGAAAGATGCAGGAAGCGGCCGCCGACCCGGCTTTTCACCGCTACCCGCCGTTTGACGGTTATTTGTTTCTGAAGGAAGCCGCCTCTCAGAGATACCGCGAGGATTATGGGGTCGAGCTGGACCCGCATACGGAGGTTGCGGTTCTCTTCGGAGGGAAAACCGGCCTGGTCGAAATCAGTCAATGCCTGCTTAATCCGGGGGATGTCTGCCTTGTCCCTGATCCGGGATATCCAGATTATTGGTCGGGGGTTGCACTGGCCGGGGGGGAAATGGTATTCATGCCGCTGCTGGAGCAAAATCGTTTCCTTCCGGATTATTCGGCTCTAGCGGAAGCCGACTTGAAGCGCGCCAAGCTGATGTTTATTAATTATCCCAACAATCCGACCGCCATTTGCGCGCCTCCGGCTTTCTATGAAGAAACGGTTCGCTTCGCCGAACGCCATGGGATTGTAGTCGCCAGCGATTTCGCTTACGGAGCCATCGGCTTTGACGGAGAGAAGCCGGTCAGCTTCCTTCAGACCCCAGGGGCCAAGGAAGTCGGTGTCGAGTTTTATACTTTATCGAAAACTTATAACATGGCCGGCTGGAGAGTGGCCTTCGCCGTCGGCAATCCGGAGGTTATCCGCCTCATTAACCTGATTCAGGACCATTATTACGTCAGCCTCTTCGGAGCCGTTCAGGCGGCAGCGGCCGAAGCGCTGACCGGCCCCCAGCAGTGCGTCGCCGAGCTGTCGTCAGTCTATGAAAGCCGCAGGAACGCTTTATTCTCAGCTCTAGAGCGAATCGGCTGGCAGGCCCAGCCTTCGCAAGGCTCCTTCTTCGCGTGGCTGCCGGTTCCCAAGGGGTACCGTTCAAGCGAATTCGCCGATAAACTGCTGCAGGAGGCCAATGTCGTAGTCGCACCTGGCATCGGCTTCGGGCAGAGCGGAGAAGGTTACGTTCGCCTAGGGCTGCTGACTTCCGAGGAACGTCTTCAGGAAGCTGTAGAGCGAATCGGCAGGCTGAACATTTTCTAGGGTGGATCTAGTCACAAACGTTCGGTTTAGCAACATGCAAAGGGCTATTTCTTTACAAACGACAGGGTGAATGATATCCTTAGGAAATAAGGAAGCAGCATCCATTATGCAAGAATCGGCGTCTGCGGAACCATTCGGAAACGCTTATGTACTTTGACTGGGATGGACCGCTAAACAATGCCGACACAACCTACTAACTGCCATACTTTCGTCCAGTGCGGACGAAAGTTTTTTCCTTACCACGTAGGAATTTTAGGAATCATTAATATCTTTACAGCGTTAACATGACGCAATTCAAAGATTCCTATTGGCATAATAAGCTACCTCTTATACCGGGTTATTCAATTTGAGTTTCGGGACTCCCCGCAATATACTTGGAATAAGAGCGAAGGCTTACGTCATTTTGTGGGGTATTTATCGGGCTCCGTTAGGAGCTTTTTTTAAAATATAAGAAAAATATAAGTTCAACATGCTTATTCAGTTCTTATATTTATCGAGAAATTGTATGTCCCTGGACAAGAACGGCGACAGCCGTTTCTTAATTGTATGGGAAAGTAAGGAATTATCCTCTTGTTATATCCTGAGTGCTCGACAGACTTTTGCGGTGTCTTCTCACCGTCCCTCATAGATTCAAATATCATTTCCCTCGGGAAATCCGAGACAGATTTACCTGTACCTCGTCAATCCCGAGCTGTCATTCGGCTATCCAATCTGTATCCTGGTGCCGGGTAAATCATCAGCTATATAGAAAGAAGTGATTATATGCAATCACGCATTGTCGTCAAAATCGGGAGCAGCTCCCTTACTTCCGACGAAGGCGGCCTTAACCGCGATAAAGTCCATTTCTATGCAAATGAATTGTCAGCCCTGCGTCAGAATGGCTATCAGGTGCTTCTGGTTACCTCCGGAGCTGTTGCCGCCGGCTTCACTACGATCGGGTACCGGAAACGCCCTCGTGTGCTCAAGGAAAAGCAAGCCGCCGCAGCGGTAGGACAGGCTCTGCTCATGCAGTGCTATCAAGAGGCCTTCGCACACAATGATATCCCCGTCGCGCAGATTCTGCTCACCCGAGCCGACTTCTCCAACCGGCAAAGAATATTAAACGCGTTGATGACGGTCGAAGAGCTGCTGGCCAGAGGGGTAATTCCGATCATTAACGAGAATGATACCGTCGCTGTCGAGGAACTTAAATTTGGCGATAACGACAACCTGTCCGCCTTGGTCGCCAATCTGGTGAAAGCAAGCAGCCTTTTAATCATTACCGATACGGACGGATTGTATACCGATGATCCACGTAAGAATGCAGATGCCGTCAGAATTGATCGGGTAGAGCAAATCAGTGATGAGCTGTACCGGATCGCCGGCGGCAGCGGCTCCTCCGTCGGTACCGGAGGAATGCGCTCCAAAGTGGAAGCCGCCCGGATCGCGATGCGGGGAGGCGTACCCGTCTTTGTCGGCAAGGTGGCCGAACCCGGCGATTTGCTAGCCGCTGCTCAGAACAAAGGCAAAGGTACCTACTTTGACACCCATCTGCATACACTGCCTGCCAAGAAGCAGTGGGTCGGCTTTCACTCCTTCCCGCAGGGCAAGGTATATGTTGACCGGGGCGCCGAAGCAGCGCTGCTGGAGGGGGGCAAGAGTCTGCTGCCTGCCGGCATTCGCAAAATATCCGGTGATTTTCACCCCGGGGATGTCGTTGAAGTTATTAATCCGGATCAGCAGCTGATCGGCAGAGGGGTCGTAAACTATGCGGCCTGGCAGCTTCAGGCGGTAGCCGGACTGTCCACGGATGAAGTGAAAAAACGGGTGGAAGTGCCGAGAATTGAAGTGATTCACCGCGATGAATGGATGGCCGTTGACTGAATGAGGATACTAGTGACTTTATTTTCAATAGATAATAAACGATGCATGGGAGGCAAATGCTATGAGCGAGATTAAACGACAAGCAGAGCTGGCGAAACGGACAGAGCCTGTGCTGGGAAGCCTGACAACGGAACAGAAGAACGAGGCGCTGCTGGCGATGGCAGATGCACTGGTCAAGAGATCGGAAGACATTATTTCCGCGAACAAGGAAGATCTGGAGCGCGGAGCCGCTAGCGGACTTAGCAGTTCCTTGCTCGACAGGCTCGCGCTCAATGAGCAAAGAATTCAGGCAATGGCCGAAGGACTTAGACAGATTGTTGAATTACCCGATCCGATTGGAGACGTTATGGAAGAATTCGAACGGCCTAACGGACTGCTGATCCGCAAGAAGCGGGTTCCTATCGGACTGGTAGGCATCATCTATGAAGCCCGGCCGAATGTAACGGTCGATGCCGCCGGCTTATGCCTGAAGTCCGGCAATGCCGTCTTGCTGCGCGGAGGCTCCAGTGCCCTGTCCTCCAACAGCAAAATTGTCGAGGTGCTGCACGAGGCGTTGGCTGCGACTTCGGTTCCTGCAGACGCTATACAGCTGGTCGCTAGCCCCGACCGTTCATCGGTCGACGAAATGCTTAAGCTGAACGGCTGGCTCGACGTGATCATTCCGCGGGGAGGCCGGTCGCTGATTCAGAACGTCGTTCAGAATGCTTCTGTTCCCGTCATCGAAACGGGTGCCGGAGTCTGCCACACTTATCTGGATGAAACGGCCGATCCCGAGAAAGCACTGCGTATTACCATGAATGCGAAAATCCAGCGTCCTTCCGTCTGCAATGCTATGGAGACGATGATTGTACACCGCTCTTATGCCGAGAAGCATCTGGCCGATCTGGCCGATAAATTTATTACGGCGGGAGTGGAGCTGCGCGGCTGCGCGGCCGCGGTCGAGCTCGCCCCCGTGATCCATCCGGCTGCAGAGCAGGATTGGGCTACGGAATATAACGACTATATTCTTAATATAAAAATTGTCGGGTCGTTGGAGGAAGCTATTGACCATATTCGCCAATATGGAACGATGCATTCCGAATGTATTGTTACGGAAACGAAGGAGCACGCAGACCGCTTCTTGCAGGAAGTGGATGCCGCCGCCGTTTATGTGAACGCGTCGACGCGGTTTACCGATGGCTTTGAATTCGGCTTCGGCGCAGAGATCGGCATCAGCACACAGAAGCTGCATGCCCGTGGACCTATGGGCCTCCCTGCTCTGACTTCTACTAAATACTACATCTATGGAAACGGGCAAATTAGAGAATAAGCGCAAGCCCGTCACTCCAGTTCGTGTGCACGGAGGTTTTAAACCATGAATCAAACCCTTGCGGGCAAAACTATACTATTCATCGGAGCGGGAGCCATGGCCGAAGCTATCATCCGCGGTCTTGTTTCCCTTCCCGGCTCTAATCCAGAACGAATTATTGCGACAAACTCGAGCAACCGGGACCGACTGACCATCCTCTGCCAGAAGTACGGCATCCGTACCGGCAGCGGACCAGAGGCGGTTCGCAGATATACAGCGGAAGCGGATATCATCGTGCTTGCCATGAAGCCCAAGGACGCCGGGGCGGCACTGGAGGATCTGGCACCATTAGTGCATCCCGGGCAGCTCGTCATCTCCGTGATAGCCGGACTTTCCATCGATACGATGGAAAATCGGCTGGGCCGGCTAATTCCCATTGCCCGCTGCATGCCGAATACATCATGTACGATCGGTATGGGGGCGACGGGACTCTGCTTCTCCGCTAACGCCTCCGGAGTCTATCAGGAAATGGCCATAAATCTTTTCTCAGCTACCGGGGAAACCATCGTAGTCGAGGAGCCGCTGATCGACATTGTTACCGGCGTCTCAGGCAGCGGGCCGGCTTATATCTATACCTTCATGGAAGCTCTTATGGAAGCAGGGATCCAGGGAGGGTTGAATCAGGAACAAGCCCGGAAGCTGACGGTTCAGACCGTCCTGGGTGCCGCCTCAATGGTTAAAGCAACGGGAGAAGAACCGGCCTCCTTACGGCAGAAGGTTACCTCTCCTAACGGCACCACTCAAGCCGCACTGGAAGTATTGGATCAATATCATTTTCAAGAGGCTATCCGAAGCGCTGTCCGGCGGGCTTCGGATAGAGCCGGCGAGATCGGCCGCACGATATCCGAAGAAATGATGAAATATTGAACGAAAAGCAGGTGGAACGATGAACTCCTATTGTACGGCAACCTATCGCTGCTATGATGAAAATGCCGATTTCGGCAAGAAGGCTGCCGGCATTGCCGTCGGCCTGACTGTCGGAAGCTGGACGGATCTGCCCGAGGCGAAAAAAGCAAGCATGCAGCCCTATCTCGGCCAAGTGGTCGATGTCGCCGAAAGCCGTAATGAGCTTGGTGAACGTTACGCGGACATCCGGATAGCTTATCCGGACGTCAATTTCAGCCGGGACATTCCGGCTCTCCTTGTGACTGTATTCGGAAAGCTCTCTATGGACGGCCGCATCAAACTGATGGATTTGCATTTTTCCGACCCCTTCCTGAGTGCCTTTTCCGGTCCCAAATTCGGCATGGAAGGTGTGCGCTCCCTGCTGGGCGTCCATGATCGTCCTCTGCTGATGAGCATCTTCAAGTCCGTCATCGGCCACGATTTGCCTGCCTTGCGCGAGCAATTCTACAAACAAGCTCTCGGCGGTGTGGATTTGATTAAGGATGATGAAATTTTATTCGAGAATCCGCTCACCCCACTGGAGAAACGGGTCAAGGTATGTATGGAGGCGGCCAAGCAGGCAGAGGAAACGACCGGGCAGAAGCTGCTCTATGCCGTTAACCTGACGGGGCCGACATCCAAGCTCGCAGAGCAAGCCGTTAAGGCGGTTTCTCTTGGAGCTAATGCTCTCTTATTCAACGTGCTCTCCTATGGGTTCGATACGCTTCGCGAACTGAGCGCGCATCCAGACATTACCGTCCCGATCGCGGCACACCCTGCGTTGGCGGGCGCCTATTATCCATCACCCTATCACGGCATTTCCGCTTCCGTACTGCTCGGCAAGCTGATGCGGCTGGCCGGTGCGGATCTGGTGCTGTTCCCTTCGCCTTATGGTTCGGTCGTGATGCCCAAGGAAGAAAACATGGCTATTCGTCACGCTTTATTAACGGACCAGCCCCGGGACTATCTGCATTCGTCCGGAAATGACGGGGAACCGCACGCCGGAAGACTGACTCTAGCCAAGAGCTTCCCGGTGCCTTCAGCAGGTATTCACCCCGGGCTGGTTCCGTTGATCCTCCGCGATTTCGGACAAGAGGTCGTTGTCAATGCGGGCGGAGGCGTTCACGGCCATCCGATGGGAACCGAAGCGGGAGGCCGCGCATTCAGGCAAGCGATTCAGGCGGCGTTAAGCGGCGTACCCCTGAGAGACTATGCGTCTGAACATGAGGAGCTGCACGCGGCCATCGAGGCATGGGGGGTTAGAGAATGAAGCTTGATGCAAACAAGCAAAATATCATATTCTGCGATTTCGACGGGACCATTACCGTTACAGATAACATCATGGACATCATGAAGCATTTTCAGCCTTCCGGCTGGGAAGACATTCTTCGCCGGATCGTTGATAAAGAGATCCCCCTGCAGGAGGGAGTCGGAGCGATGTTCGCCCTCCTCCCCTCCTCGCGGAAAGATGAGATTATTCAATTTACCCGCCAATCGATCCGTATCCGGGAGGGCTTCCCGGAGCTTCTGGAGTATGTCAGGGAGAATGACTTCGATTTTCTGGTGACCAGCGGGGGAATTGATTTTTTCCTGCTCCCGACACTGGCCCCCTTCGAACTAAGACCGGAACAGATTTACTGTAACGGCAGTGATTTCTCCGGAGAACAAATTCGGATTACCTGGCCTCATCCGTGCGATGAGCAATGCGATAAGGGCTGCGGGATGTGCAAGACTACTATTATCCGCTCCTATTCACCGGAGAAGTATAACCGCATACTGATTGGCGACAGCCTGTCGGATTTTGAAGGTTCCAAGCAAGCTGATTTCGTCTTTGCCCGATCCCATCTTGCAGAGGAATGTGAGAAGCTTGGAATTGCCTATAGAAAATTTGAAACCTTCCATGACGTCATCAATGGATTGAATGCTTTAAGAGAGGGGAACTGAAATGGAACATAGCATGACGTTGGAACAGAAGCAGCGAGCGTTCTCTGAGCTGAGGGAGGTCAAGGAAACGTTCGCCGCACGAGGCTGGTTCCCCGCCACCAGCGGCAATTTGTCGGTACGGATAGGCGACATGAGCGAGGATCGCCAGACCTTCGCATTTGCTGTCACGGCAAGCGGCAAGGACAAGTCGGTCTCTTCCCCGGAAGATTTCCTGATCGTGGATCAGCATGGGCGTCCGCTGGAGACGACCGGGCTTAAGCCTTCGGCTGAAACTCTTATCCATTGCGAGATTTATCGGGCTACCGGATGCGGGGCGATTTTCCATGTTCATACGGTCTTTAACAACCTGGTTTCGGAACTGTACCGGGAGGAACAAGCCATTCCCGTAGAAGGAGTGGAGCTGATTAAAGCGTTCAATATATGGGAGGAGGACGCCGCGATCCGCATTCCTATCCTTCCTAATTATGCGGATATCCCCCGCATTGCCGAGCTGGTCAGCGAGGCGATTGTCCCCCGGGTTCCCGGCATTGTCCTGCGCAAGCACGGCATCTATGCCTGGGGAGCCAACGTTTTCGAAGCGAAGCGTCATTTGGAAGCCTTCGAGTTTCTCTTCGAATATGTTTATCGGTGGAAGCTGTTGAACAAGCAAGGATAAACGGCAATGGCCGTCCTTTGGACAGGCGTGTATACCGCGATGAAATATAGGAACAGGATTACGGTGAAACTTATTCTTTCTTATGTTCTGAGAAAAAGACCTATCGGGAATTATTTCATTAATAAGCAACTGGATTTAAAGGATGTTTTACTTTGTACTGTATCTAAAAAACCTTCGAAGTCGGCCTTCGAAGGTTTTTTCTTGGTTTAACGGGCGCCACGAAAGCGCTGTGCATGCTCCTTCGCCTGCTCCGGGGTAAAAATCCGATTGCGGCTCCATTCCAGCAGAATCCGGTCAATGTAACGAAAATGAACCTTGCCCGCAAAAACTGCCTCCTTCAATGCGGCCAGGATAAGGTCTTTGTTGTATTTATCCTGATCCAGCCAGCCGGAGATCGTCTCCAGCTCCATCGGAGTCAATGGCCTGGCAAATTCATTCTCGAAAATAGTGAAGATGTCATTGCCTTCCTTGGAAACCGCAAGCCTCTTCTGGCGTTCTTCCTCCTTGTGGAAATCCGCCCAGGCCGCAGCCAGCTTGTGGTACATTCCGGATAAGTTATAACGCTCATATTGAATGCCTGATAAAGAATCGACCTCTTCATCGATCGTAATCCAGCCTTCTTTCAGAAGCTTCTGCAGTGCCTTGATGACTTGTTCCGGAGGGGCTGCCATTCGGGATTGTATTTCTTCAATCGTCGGAAAATCCTTCTTCTCTCTATCGATAAAAGACATCAGGTGAAGGAGCAGCATGGCCTCCGTTTCATTCAGGTTTAAGCCGGGATACAGTTTAAAAAACAAGTGAGGAACCTGCAGGGTTCCTTCCTGTAAAGCGGCAAGTACCCCCTCTTCCAGTCGCTTAAACTCCTTGTTGTTCACACCATCACCTCATTAAGGATACAAACGCTTGTCTCTATTGTACTATGTTTGCGCCCTAATAAAAAGAAGACGGCGTCCTTTAAGCAAAGTTTGCTGAAAGGACGCCGTCTTCCATAATAATTTAGGCTGTGCTCTTCTGCTTGAGTACGGCAAGCAGATTGCGGAATTGTTCTCCGGAGAGAACTTCTTCCTTGATAAGAATTTCTAAGGCTTGGACGAATACGGAACGGTAGGATTCCAATATTTCACGTGTTCTGGACGTTAACGAATCCAATATGGAGGCGTTCGCCTTCATTAATTCTTCTTTCGTCACCATTTCCCTATCCACGATACCCAGACTCGTCAACCCGGAGTCCATCATCATTTTGACGAGATTAAGAGCCTGTTCGAAATCGTTGCGAGAGCCTGTGCTCCGGTTCCCGTAGAACATCTCTTCCGCTACCGCGCCGCCGAGCGCGATCATAATCCGTTCTTCCAAATACTCTTTGGTATATAAGTATTGATCCTCTTGCGGATTATGCCGGACAAACCCGAGAGCTTGACCCCTGGGGCTCAAGGATACCTGGGATACCGTACCCGGCTTGACGACCTCCGCCACGATGGCATGCCCCAATTCATGATAGGCTACGCGCTCTCGCTCTTCGTTGCTCGTCTCCCGGTCGGTCTTCTCTCCCATCATTACCTTATCAATTGCCAGGGTCAAATGCTTCTGCTCAATCTTCTCCGAGCCATCCCTCATCGCGTAGATGGCCGCTTCATTCATGACGCTTTCCAGCTGGGCTCCCGAGAAATTAAAGGATTCCTCAGCAATTTTCTCCAAATCGACGGTATCTGCAAGCGGCTTGTTCGCCGCATGAATGTTCAGAATATGAAGCCGCCCCTTCTTATCCGGAAGGTCAACCTCTATATGCCGGTCGAATCTTCCCGGACGCAGCAAGGCCGAATCGAGCATTTCTTTGCGGTTGGTCGCAGCGATAATAAGAATACGTGGAGATTCTTCCGTATGGATTCCATCCATCTCCGTCAGAAGCTGGTTAAGCGTCTGATCATACTCCCGATGCTGCCCGCCATCCCGCTTGCCGCCGATCACATCGATCTCATCGATAAAGATTACGGCGCTCTCCTTATTTTCCTTCTGCGCGAGCGTTTTGGCCTTCTTGAACATCTCGCGAATCCGGCTGGCTCCGACACCTACATACATTTCAACAAATTCGCTGCCGGAAGCACCGACGAATACGGAATTTGTGTAATGGGCGGCCGCCTTAGCCATCAAAGTTTTTCCCGTTCCGGGAGGACCGGTCAGCAGAATTCCTTTGAGAGGGCGAATTCCGAACTTCTTGATATCATCGTACTTTATTATAAACTCGAGGGCTTCCTTCAATTCATTCTTCGCGTTCTCCTGACCGCCAATTTCTTCGAAGGTTAGAGCGGACGGTTTTCGAATCTTCCCCGGCCTCTCTCCCTTGGCTTCAAGATTCATCTTCGGTTTGACGATATACAGCAAGGCAATAACGAGAACGGCCATCATGACAAGAGGAATAATATTCAGTCCGATAAAAGCGAGAAACAGCAGCACGACGGGAATGACGCCAATTAGGATTTCCTTACTGTATTTGCTCATTCGGCCACACTCCTAACTTAGCCGGAACTCTCGGCAAAATAATGTATTTGCTCTTCTCCCCATAGGTAAGTCGAACATATACATTATTATCGTCCATTTCGGTTACGGCTTGCAAGCCCGGAAGGGCGGCCGCCTTCTCTTCCAGTGTCACGGGAATCCGGGAATACTGGCGGGTATCCATCGCTTGAGCGATGTCAAACAGAACGATAGACCACCACTTGTCCAATTCCGGAGATGAATCATTCACTACTTGAATGTTTAATTGACGCTTGCCGATAATGTCCGCGCCTTCGGTCGCTACCTTCTGGTAGATTTCGCGCATATTGGCCTCGTTATTGAGCTTTACCTTTATATTAACCGATTGGTTGGATAATTCCATCTGAACTTCTTCCACGCCCTGGGCTTGAGAAACGAGTTCATTAAGCGGCGTCTCCATCGCATAACTGCGATACATAAACCATCCGCCAAATAATATCAAGCTGGAGCAAGCAACCGCAAGTAAGATTGGCAATATTCTCAGTTTCATCTACGCCCACCTTTCTAATCATTAGATCGTGATATATATACGAGTATATCATATTATCTATAACGAATGTTAGAAAAAAGTGTGAAGGTAAGGATAACCATTCCAATCATTCCTTTATCAGGTAATTGCCTTTGAACCCACTTTTGCTTGTTGTCCCTTTGCCAGGCTCCATTTTTTTAACGATGCACTTAACGCGCCGCCATTCGATAGGTATCCAGATGGCTTCCATCCGAAAATCGGTAATAATCATAATAATACCGCTCGCCGGCCTCTTCCTTTTGTTTATAGAAGACTTCCCAAACGAATACATCCTGCATTTTTCCGGCGTTAATATGCACAATATCCATTTCCGGGTTTTTGGCCAGCATTTTCTCCCTTATCGTCTCCGAGCTGACACCTTCCCGCGCCAGTTTTACATCCACCCCGTCCTCATGGACCCAAGCAATCATTTCCTCGTCACGATCCGATTTCCCATAGACGACCATATAGGGCTTATCTCCGACAAATGGCCGCACGGCATCGACCTGCTCTATCCTCGTCTCCTGCAATACCGTCTTAACGGCCTGTTCCTTCTCCAGGCGCAAGTCAGCTCTGACCGCATCATAAAACCGAAAAGCAATGAAAACCAGCAGGGCCACCGCAGCGATACTGCCCCAAACGATTCGTTTCTTATAGCGCAACTTCGATCGGCCTCCCGGTATTTTTTATTCGAGGATTGCTCATTATCCAAGCAACGCGCTGAATCGTTGGCGGAAATCAGCTTTTATCTTTTCCTCATCCAGAGTCAGACATTGTCTGTCCCGCACAATTTGTTTACCATTTACATAAACATCGGTTACATCATTCGCAGATGCGGAGTAAACGACATGAGATAAATAATTTGATTTAGGCAGCAAATGAGGCTGATCTGCATCCAAAGCGATGAAATCGGCCTTCATCCCCTGCTTCAAGCTTCCTACGTCCTCAAGCCATATCGATTGTGCGCCTTCTAACGTTCCCATTCTCAACGCCTGCTCTGCAGGAATGGAAACCGGATCTCCGGATACTCCCTTGTGGATTAACGCGGCCAGTCTCATCTCCTCGAACATATCCAAATTGTTATTGCTTGCCGCTCCGTCCGTCCCGAGCGACACCTTGATTCCGGCCTTAAGGAGATCAGGCACACGGGCTATACCGCTGGCCAGCTTCAGGTTGCTTCCGGGATTATGGGAAATCCGGACATCATGCTTCTGAAGCAATGCGATTTCCTCGTCGGTGAGGTGCACTCCATGGGCCACCAGACAAGGCCGCGAGAATACTCCGAGCTTGGCCAGATGCTCCGGCGGTCTGCTGCCATACTGCTTCACGTTCTGCTCGACTTCGGCGGCCGTTTCGGACATATGGGTATGAAGAGGAAGATTGAGCTCATGGGCGGCTTCCACTATTCTCTCGATGTAATCCGGAGGGCAGGTGTAGGCGGCATGAGGGGCCATCATCGTCGTAATCCGGCCATCGGCCTTGCCATGCCAATCGCGGGCAAATTGCTTCGCTTCAGCCAGCTTGGCATCCTGGACATCCGGCGGACATAATCCGATGACGCCGCGGGTCAAGCAGCCGCGCATGCCGGACTGCTCTACCGCCAGCGCGACCTCATTCATATGGTCGTACATGTCGACGAAGCAGGTGGTCCCGCCCTTCATCATCTCCAGTATGGCTAGCAGAGTGCCCCATTTGACGTCTTCGGACGTAAACTTGGCTTCATTCGGCCACATTTTTTCTTCCAGCCACACCTGAAGAGCCAAATCATCACCCACTCCTCTAAGCAGGGTCATAGCCGCATGTCCGTGGGTATTCACCAATCCCGGCATGTACAGCTTATGGCGGCCGTCAATGATACGCGCATCCTTGCTTATGGAATCCGGCTTCTCAGGTCCGACATAATCTATCCGGTCACCTTTAATAACCATAACCCCTTCCACGTAAGGCTGAGCGGGGTCCATCGTTATAAAGCTTCCATTAATAATCACTGTATCCGTCAATGTATTCAACCCTTTCACGAAATATCATTCTTTTCCAATGTACCGCTTAGTAAGGTTAAAATCAAGAAAGACGGGTACATTTTAAAATAGCAGGACTTATTGCTTTAGCACCAATTTCAATGACAAAAAATGCCCGGCAAATAGCCTATATAACCGGTCCATTGCTTTTAGGCTGGAGAATGTGCTATTTTTAATTTTATGAAACGACATTAAACGGTTTAAGAATCTAAGGCCGATAGGTCCATGTTAGATTCAACAGAGGAAAGGGGTCTTATCACAATGTTTAGCGGCAAGAAGAAAGATACCGATTTTTTAGCACTATTGATTGAAGCGGCCGAGAATACTCTGGAAGCGGCCAAAGTCTTTCGGGAGGCCATGTCCGGCTCAAGCGCGTTAGCCCCTTATTTCGATAAGCTCAAAGAATTGGAGAACAAAGGGGATCAACTGACACATTCCATATTTAAAGGATTAAGCAAAGTATTCCTTACTCCGATTGACCGCGAGGATATTATGGAGCTGGCCATGTCTGTGGATGATGTAGTGGACGGTATCGAAGCGACCATCGCCCGTTTCGATTATTTAAATATTGATAAAACCGATGATTTCATGAAAGAATTCGCTGAAGTCATTGTATCGAGCTGTGAGCATATTCTGGAGGCCTTCAAGCTGCTTTCCAAGAAGAAATATTCTGAAATTACCGAGCATGCCGTACATATCAACAGTCTGGAGAATGAAGCCGACCGCTTAATGAGAGAAGGCATTCGCGCGATCTTCGTTTCTCCCAAGGACCCTTACCACGACTTTAAAATCAAGGAGCTGTATGAGCGTCTGGAGCAGACGACGGACTCCTGTGAAGATGTGGCAAACATTCTGGACAGCGTTGTACTGCGCTACGCTTAATCGGCTAAACCCCGCTTGGAGGGGACTTTCATAATAATAAGGCTTGTACGGCTCGAGACCGGACAAGCCTTTATTATTATGTAACGGTGAACCGGCAATGTTCAATGTGCGGCGCCTTGATCACGCCTCTTCCTCTTTGTTCAGATAGTAAGCCAGGCTCTGCAGATCCGTTGTAAAATCTGCATGATGAACCCTTATATGGGGCGGAACTTTAATAATGACCGGGGCAAAATTTAATATAGCCTCGATCCCGGCCTCGACAAACCGATCGGCTACATTCTGAGCCTCCGAAGCGGGAACCGTAATAATCCCGATCCTTATTTGCAGCTCCCGGATCGTATCGGTCAGCTCCGACATCGGAAGCACGGTTAAATTGTTCATGTTCTGCCCGATCTTGGACTTCTCCGCATCAAACACAGCGACAATCTTCATGTTATCCTGCAAATAAGCATTATAATTACACAAAGCTCTGCCTAAGTTACCCGCTCCGACCAGCGCCACTTGAATTCTTTGGTCCAGCTTCAAAATTTGTCGAATCTTCTCTATGAGATACTTAACGTCGTAGCCGATTCCCTTCTTGCCGAACTCGCCGAAATAAGCCAAATCTTTGCGGATTTGGGCCGGATTGAGATCCAGCTTGCTTCCTAAATCCTGAGAGGATACGGTAGTTACGTTCATCCGGTTTAATTCGTTCAGGAAGCGCAAATAAATGGGGAGCCGCCTAACGACGGCTTCGGATATTTTCATCGATTTCAAGCGTGTTCCTCCTCCATCCATTGTTTAATCCGCGGAACCATCTGCCCGGTCGGCATGTGCTCGATTTTCGGCCCGGGCAAGGAGTAAAGAAAGTATTTGCCGTACTGGGTATCGATGACCCTGGTATCATATAAGATAACAATTCCTTTATCGCTGGCCCTGCGAACAAGACGGCCGAAGCCCTGCTTGAAGCGGATGACCGCCTGAGGCACAGACAGCTTCATGAAAGGATTGAGATTACTTTTCTTCAGCTGTTCGCTCTTGGCTTCCGTTACAGGATGGTTGGGAGGCTGGAAAGGAAGACGAACGATCGCCAGGCAGGTCAAAGCTTCTCCCGGAATATCGACCCCTTCCCAGAAGCTGCTCGTCCCCAGCAATACGGCGGATTCGCTCTCCTGGAACAAGCGTGTCAGCTTGCTGCGGTTAAAGCTGTCTATCCCCTGCCCCAGCACCTGAATACCTGCCGAGGCAAGCCTTTCCTTCAATTCCGGATAAGCATTCTTGAGCATACGGTACGAAGTGAAGAGAACCAGCATGCGGCCCCTTGTTTCTACAGCTACCTCATGAAGCGATTCTACCAGCTTGTGTACGAAATAATCTTCTCCGTCTCTTCCTTTAATCCCGGGAAAATCCCGAGGGATGCAAACCAGCGCCTGCTTGCGGTAATTGAACGGAGAAGGAAGCAAAACGGTGTTCAGCTTATCCGACCTTCCCAGCCCCAACTGATCGCGGCTGTAATCAAAGGTCTTGTCGACGGAAAGAGTGGCGGATGTCAGAATAACGCTGTCTTTTTCATCGAACAGGGATTGCTGCAAAATTTTGCTTACGTCAGTGGGCACGCTGAACAGATGAAGCGACCTCATCTTGAATTGAGGGCTTGCTTCGAGCCAATATACATAATCCGGATCGCTTCTCTTCATGAAGAAGCGCAGAGCATCTCTCTGGCGGTTTAGTTCTTTCACGGAACCGGCAAGGTCGGTCAAGCTGCCTTTAAGATCATGTTCCTCCTGCCAATCCTTCAACTCTTGCGCGAGACGGTCCAGCTTGCGGCTGATCTCGCCCAGGCCGATATAGATGTTATCCTCGATGGTCAGCAGTTTATCCCACTGCTTCGGCATTTGATCGTCCTTAATCCTAAATACAAGCTGGCCGGTTTCTCCCGACTCGCCCATCTTACCGTTCACTAGCTCGTAAAGCAGCTCGGCCAAATGATCCCAATGCTCTTTAACCTCGACCAGTTTAGGGTAGATTCCCTCAATGAGAGCGTCCCATTCCGCAGAATGCTCCGGAAGCTCCCCGCCCAATCCTTGTAACCGTATGCGCAAGGACGGAAGCTGTCCGTTCTTACTGTCTCTAAACAATCGGGTAAGAGTATTCACGAAGGACATGTATTTCAGTTCGATTCCCATATGCTTGCTGGCGACCTCTTCCAGATGATGCGCTTCATCGATAACCAGATGTTTGTAGGAAGGAAGCAGGCGATGATCCGCCTTGATATCGGTGAACAGCAAGGAATGGTTAGTAATGACCACATCCGCTTTATTGGCGTCATTCCTGGCCCGGTGATAGAAGCATTTTTTAAACCATGGGCAAGCCCGGTTTAAACAGGAGTCCGCATCGCTCTCAACCGTCCGCCAAAATTCGGCGCCTCTGCCCGTAAGATGAAGCTCCTCTTCATCCCCTCTTTCGCTTTCACTGAGCCAGACGATCATTTGTGCCGCGGTGAGACGTTCCTCTTTAGCAAAATTAAAGTCCTGTAGTTGGATCTTATTCTCAAACTTTCGCAAACAAAGGTAATGACTCCGCCCTTTAAGCACTGCCGCTTGAAAAGGAACCGGAAAAATTTCCTGCAGTACCGGAATGTCCCTTGTTCGCAACTGTTCCTGTAAATTGATTGTATGAGTGCTAATAAGTACCTTCTTGTCCTCACGGATTCCATGATATAAGGAAGGGATCAGATAGCCTAACGATTTGCCTGTGCCTGTACCCGCCTCGATCATCAGATGCCGGTCCGTATCGAAGGAGGAGGCCACCTCCTTAAGCATCCGGCTCTGGGCCTCCCTCTCCTCGTAAAAGTCGAACTTCTCCTTCATTCTTTGCTTCAGCCCGTCGTAGAACTCGTCGAAGGATACCTGCAGGGCTGCCCGATCCTCTTCTGAACGGACAGGCTCATCGTCTCCCCAATCATCCACATTCATGGCAAATTGTCTGTAATATTTGTAGGAATCTTCGTCCAGGCTCACAGAAGCTTCCTTGCGCTCCAGCATTTCCTGCAAAAACCAGGCCAGATCGTTATTGGAATAATCATTCTCGAACAGCGCGGTGATTCTCTGAAGGACAAGCAGCGGCAGACGGTTGAGCTTCTGCAGGCATTTTAACCAAATCAGAGCGGTCGCCTCCGCGTCCGAATCCGCTTGATGAGGACGGGCATGCTCAACCTCCAACTCGTGACAGACGTTGCCAAGCTGAAGACTGGACAGCGACGGGAACAGAATCGTCAGCATATCCATCGTATCCAGAACAGGCCCTGAGAAGGGCATGTACCCGCAAGCATCCAGTGCCCGCTGCAAAAAGGCAAAGTCAAATCCCGCGTTATGGGCTACCAATGCGGTGTCATAAAGCAAAGGCTGCATCTCCATCATTACCTCTTCCAGAGACGGGGCACCCTGAACCGCGGCGTCGTCAATTCCGGTCAAAGAAGTAATGAACGGAGGTATCGACTGATTCGGTTTGACCAGACTTGAATAACGCTTAACGATATTATCTTCATCTATCAGTACGAGGCCAACCTGAATAATTTCGTCCGTTGTCTGGCCCCCGGTCGTTTCAAAATCCAATACGGCATATTTCATGTAAACCGTTCATCCCTTCGTTAAACAACTGCTCTTTAAGCATACCAGACTACAAAAAAAACGTCTATCGATGCAACGAACGGATGAACGATGCAGCTTTCTTCACCAGCGTAATTCCGAACCGTAAGCAAGGGAAAGCTCTATGCATTCCGGGTCTTCCTCGAAGGCCATGCGGAAATATTCCATCGCTTTTTCCAAATTGTTATGTTCATAATGAACGCAGCCCATTCCTGTATACGAAATGGCCTTTAATTTCCGATTTTCCGTCAATGCAAGCAATATTTTGAACTCGCGGTAGGCTTCCGCCAAATCCCCTAGGTGAAAATGGCAAAGTGCCAGATAAAATCGCCCCAACACAAAATCCGGCTGCTTGCGCACCATTTCGTCCAGCTTGGGCGCAGCTACTTCAAACATAGATAATTTATAATACCCTTGGGCTTCTTCGAAACCGGATTGGTTGGATGGATCTACCGGGAATCCCTCTTCTTTAGCCGCTTTGCCCTTAATTTTTGCTTTAACCGGTATTTTCCCTTGATTCGCCAGCGGAAGCAGTCTTCCCAGCTTCTCCTCGAAGCGGAGCCATTCCTCTATACAGGAATCACTCATCGCCTTTAACGCAAGGAGCTGCTCATCCAGTAATTGCTTGCGCGCGCCCGACGCTGTAGAATATTCGGACATAATTTCCGTAAGAACTTCATGCATGGTTGCAAACAAAGGCTTAAACATATCGATCCCACCCTGCAAGCGGAGTCCACGAACCTTCAGTAAGTTATCCGTGTAAATTCATTGTGTGTCAAGGGGGAGGGTTTCATTCAACCGTTCCATTAGTTACATCTCTGGATATTAGAACACATTTTTGTTAAAAGGTTTTATAAGCCAATAACTTTACTTTCCATCGTTTCAGGTAACAAATATGACTCCAACCGAGCCGCATATAATGAAAAGAAGGGCGCAACCTTTCCGTTGGCCCTTCAGCATATTTATATCAATGATTGCCGTATTCAAACTACCGTTGAATGGGGTTCATGCTTCATCATGGAAATAACTTTATTATTTTCACCCAGTATAGCAACGGTAGGCACGAACGTTCTGGCTTCTTCCTCCGTCATCATAGCATAAGAAATAATAATGACATTGTCTCCCGGCTGCACAAGACGGGCGGCCGCGCCATTCAGACAAATCACTCCGGAGCCTCTGGGGCCAGGAATAATATAGGTCTCCAGCCTGGCTCCATTATTGTTATTGACAATCTGCACCTTCTCGTTAGGCAGCATATCGACCAGCTCCATCAGATCTTCGTCTATCGTAATGCTGCCGACGTAATTCAAATTGGCTTCCGTCACTGTCGCCCGGTGCAGCTTCGATTTCATCATCGTCCTAAACACGGTTTGCTTCCTCCTTTGTGTCCTGATCGCCTAACGAATACAGCCGATTATCGATCAGCCGGGTTTGCCCAAACCTTACCGCCAACGCGATTAGTAACTGACCGTCATTCACCGCAGCGGTTACCGGTTCTTCGTCCTCCAGCGGCAGGAATGATGGATACGAAACGATTTCCACATAATCGATTTCCGCCAAAGGAGCGGTGGCTATTCTCGATATTATATTCTGGCGAAGCTCCCGCGATCGGATGCCCGGCTGCCGGACCCATTCTTCCGCTTCGTTAAGAGATAGCTGCAGGACCAGCGCCTGGGTCCTCTCCTCGGCAGATAAATAAACATTGCGCGAGCTCAAAGCCAGACCGTCCTCTTCTCTAAGGGTCGGACAAGGAATGATTTCCACATTCATGTTCAAATCGCGGACCATCTGCTGAATGACGGCAACCTGCTGGACGTCTTTCATACCGAAATATGCACGGTCCGGCTGAACGATATTAAACAATTTGGTTACTACCGTGGCTACCCCGTCGAAATGGCCGGGCCTGGAAGCTCCACACAATCCTTCCGTAATTCCGGAAACCGAGACGGTCGTCAAGATCTTCTGCGGATACATCTCCGTAACGTCCGGCATGAAGATGAAATCGACCCCTTCCTGTTCGGCAATAGCCGAATCCCGCTCCGGATCCCGCGGATACCGTTCGAAGTCTTCATTCGGACCGAACTGCAGAGGATTGACAAAAATGCTCAGAACGACCGTCCCGCATTCTTCTCTGGCCCGTTTCAACAGACTCGCATGGCCTTTATGCAAATATCCGAGGGTAGGTACAAAGCCTATACGGCTTTCCTTCTCATCCTTCCCTGCCTGCCTCCGGCGCTCGGCCACCTTGCTCCGCATCTCTTCAATCGTTTTGATTATCATCATTGTGTGACACTCTCCTATCGGTGCTGTCCAGAGTTCTTATTATTCTTTACCACCGTACAAGAAAGTCAACACATCGTCATCGCCTTGAAAAGCGTGGCTTGAGTCAGGATACTTCCGTTCCTTGACTTCCTGCACGTATTGGGAAATACCGCTGCGGATCTGATCGCCAATATTGGCATACGCTTTAACGAATTTCTTCGGGATAATCGGTGAACCGTATTGCAGCACGTCATGGAATACGAGCACTTGACCGTCACACGAGGCGCCCGAACCTATTCCAATCGTTGGAATGGATAATTCCTTCGTGATAAGCTCCGTGAGCTCTTCCGTGACCAGCTCCAGGACGATGGCGAATGCCCCGGATTGCTCCAAAGCTTTGGCATCCTGCAGCAGCTTGGCCGCTTGGCGGGAAGTTTTGCCCTGCACTTTATACCCGCCAATCTGGTACAACGATTGCGGGGTTAAGCCCAGATGGCCCATAACGGGCACTCCGGCTTTGACACAAGCTTCCACAGTGGCGGCTATTTCCTCTCCGCCTTCCATCTTGACCGCCTTACCCATTCCTTCCTGCATAATGCGGGCCACGTTCTTCATCGTCTCATCCAGGCTGCCATGGTAAGTCATAAAGGGCATGTCGGTCACGACAAAAGGGACCTGGACCGCACGGGTAACGGCTCTTGTATGGTAAATCATATCATCGAGAGTGACCGGCAGCGTCGATTCGTAACCGAGAACTACGTTGCCAAGTGAATCCCCCACAAGAATGGCGTCAATCCCCGCTTCTTCCGCCAATTTGGCAGACGGATAATCGTAGGCCGTAATCATCGTGATCGGCGTTCCATCTTTCTTCATCTTTTTCATTCTCGAGGTGGTGACCGGTTTTCTCGTTTCCAACTATCCTCAACTCCTTGCCCTAAATTTGGGATACTAATTCCGCTACTGACCCATTCAGTTCCTGTGCAGCCGCCAGAATCCGTTATTCAGCACTTCTCCCGGATAGTATAGCCGACTTCAGCTGCTTACATCTTCTTTAATCCCTGTTCCGTCCAACATCCTTTTAACAAACAATGCAAAAAACCCTTCTTAGCCGAACTAAAAGGGTTCATAAATACACAAAGAAGCTGTGCTCCATGATCCTTCTGTCTCGGTCCGTATGGCTCAGAGCAGAATCCGATATGGGAAAGCGGGTCTATTCCATTGTTTCAAAAAAAATAAAATCTGATCCGCAGAGTGCGATTCGTCAAGACGATACCGCCTCCTCGAAATCATTATAACAAAATGTTCACAATTTCAACATCATTTTTTTGCTGTTTTTTAGAGTTTAATACGCGCGGACTCTACGGGACAACGTTTGGACTTCCAATCACCGTTATCCTCAGACGTCTTTGAACGCTATAACTGTATATCCCCCGAGTACAGCTTCATAGTTTCGCCATCACGCGTTTTTACCGTCAAAGCCCCGTTATCATCAATACTTTCCGCCGTGCCTTCCACCCAACCGTTATAAGTTTTTACTCTCAACGGACGGTTAAGAGAAATCGTCAGCGCCTCCCATAATGTACGAATGGGCGAAAACCCCTGCTGCAAGTACAGCAGATAAAGCTCCTCGAATTTCTCCAGAAACCGGCGAATAATCTGAATCCGGTCAAGAGGCCTGCCGCATACGATTCGTAATGAAGTCGCCTTGCCGTCAAGCTCTTCCGGGAAATCATCCGCCTCCATATTCACGCTTATGCCGATTCCGGCCACCACATAATTCAAGCGGTCGTCTTCCCCGCTCGATTCCAGCAAAATGCCGCTCACCTTAAGCCCGTCAACAAGCAGATCGTTAGGCCATTTGATTCCGACGGCAACACCCAATTCCTGCCGCAACGTACGGCAAAGGGCCACCGCAGTCAACAGCGTCAACTGGGAGGTTTGCTTCAGCGGTATATGAGGCTTCAACACGATGCTCATCCAGATTCCTTTACCTTTGGGAGACAGCCATTTCTTGCCCATACGGCCCCTTCCGGAAGTCTGTTCCTCAGCGAGCACGACCGTTCCTTCGGGGCAGCCTTGGCGCACTAGCTCATGGGCTACGTTCTGGGTGGAATCTACCTGATCGTAAATACGGAAGGAGCTGCCGATCATTTCCGTTTGCAGCGAATCCGCCAGCTTCAACGGGTCAAGCTTGGCCGGCTGATAGACCAACCGATAGCCTTTTCTAGGCACGGCCTCGAATTCGTATCCTAACTTCCGCAGATTCTGAATCTGCTTCCATACAGCCGTACGGGAGCAGTTTAATTTCCGGCTAATTTCTTCACCGGAGAGAAAAGCCTCCGGATCATTTTGGAATAGCTCTAGCAAGCTTTGGTTCATACTCCATCACTCATTTGCCAAATAATATTTAGCCTTGTCCAACAGGTCTTCTTTACGGTTAGCACAACGGCCGAGAGCTACCTCAAGCATTAGCCGGTCCATAACCCGGCCGAGCCAAGGTCCCCCTTGCCGACTGGTTAGAGTCAACAGATCTGACCCGGAAACCGCCAGCTCTCTAATCCCGGTCACCGGCATCTCCTTCAGCCAACGGCGCCCTTCATCCGCCGGGACCGAGCTCCATGCAGGACCGATTGCCAATGGAGGATTCCGTAAACGTCCCGCTGCTGCCGCATCCGCCAGAGCAAGCCACTCCGCCGCAGCATCCGCACCATATCGCAGAACCGCTTCTTTCCATACCTGTTCCAACTCTTCCTGGCCTGGGTCTGCAGACTTGGCTATTAAATGCCCGTCCATTTCGATAAGCTTGATCACCTTGTCGATGGCCAGCCTGGAGAAGGTCAGCATAGACAACCCATGGCGGGCCGCCTCTGCGGACAGCTCCATACTTCTCAACAGCCAGGCCCAGCGCAATAACGGGCGATCCAATAGATTGAGAAGGGAAAGCTCTGCGGGCAGTTCCTCTTCCGCAGTCCAGCGGATAACGGGCCAGTCCGGCTTTCTTTTCAAAAAATGCAGCAGCCCGCTGTTCACCAACAGAACAAGCCCCCGGTAAGGGTCCGAACCCTCCATCATCTTGTCCCATTCCGCCCTGATTCTCTCCATAGCGATATGCTGCAGCAGATCCCGGTTCGCTATTAACGACTCCCAGGTAGAGCTCTCTATCCGAAAGCGATAATTGGCGGCAAAACGAACGCAGCGGACCATCCTTAACGCGTCCTCGCGAAACCGCTCCCGGGCATCTCCTACACAGCGAATGAGCCCGTTCTGCAAATCTTCCAATCCGCCGAAAGGATCGATGACCGAGCCTGTCCCATCCATCGCCATTGCGTTAATGGTAAAATCCCGGCGCTGCAAATCCTGTTCGAGGTTTTGCACGAAGGTGACTTCCTGGGGACGCCGGTAGTTCTCATAATCCGACTCCGTCCTGAACGTCGTGACTTCATAGGATTTACCGCCATACAATACCATGACGGTCCCATGCTGAAGCCCTGTCGGAACAGTACGCTCGAATAGAGCCATAGTTTGTTCCGGCAGGGCGGATGTCGCTATATCAATGTCATTCGTCGGCTGGCCTCTTAGCTGATCCCGCACGTAGCCTCCGACAACATATGCTTCGTACCCGTTCTCTTTAAGACGGTTCAATACATAAACCGCTTCCGGTTCCAACGGAATCATTCTTATTACCCCATGCACAGGCTGTTGACATCCGCATTCCATTCCGGCGCCGGACGCCCCAATACCCGGTAATAAATTTGCTCATACTGATAAGTGATTAGATCATTGCAGAAGACGGTTCTGGCGCGATGGAGGCAGGCCTCCTTGAATTCACGGAACAAGGCTTCATCCTGGAGCAGCCTCACGACCGCAGAAGCCATTTGCTCCGTATCCCCGATGGGCGCCAAGTAACCGGTCACGCCGTCCGCTACCAGCTCGGGAATTCCCCCCGCATGCGAGCCGACGGTAGGCACCCCACAGGCCATCGCTTCGAGAGCCACCAGACCGAAGCTTTCTTTTTCCGAAGGAAGAAGCATAACGTCAGCTAATGAGATTACCTGCGCAACGTCATCCTGCTTTCCCCAAAAAAGAACTTTATCGGACAAATCCAGCTCTCTCACCTTGCATATGGCTTTGTTCAGGTCCGGTCCTTCCCCTACGAATAACAGCTTAGCCGGGATGCGGCTTTGCACACGGGCGAAGATGTCCACGACGTCAAGCACTCTTTTAACCGGGCGAAAATTGGAGATATGAATCAGAATCTTTTCCTCCGGCTTCGCGATCTCGCTTCTGAGACCGGAAGCGTCTCTCGGATAATACACCCGTTTATCGACGAAATTGTAAGTCAAATCGATCGGCCGGTCGATGAGCAGCGTCTCTCTCGTCTCGGCGATCAGATCCTCGGATACCGCGGTCACCGCATCGCTCTCGTTGATCGCATGACAAATCAGGTCGCTTAACGACTCGTCATGGCCAAGAACGGTAATATCGGTCCCGTGCAAAGTAGTGACGACTTTAAGATGCTCTCCGACCATCTGTTTAGCCAACAAAGCACATACGGCATGAGGAATAGCGTAATGAACATGCAGCAGGTCCAGCTTCTCCCTCTTGGCAACCTGGGCCAGCTTGCTGGCCAGCGACAGGTCATAAGGCGGGTAGCGGAAGACATAATAATCGCTCACTTCCACCTCATGATAGAAAATATTTTTATCAAATTTGCCGCCCAAGCGAAAAGGAATGCTGTGGGTAATAAAATGAACCTCATGCCCCTTCTCCGCCAACAGCTTGCCGAGCTCGGTAGCGACAACGCCGGACCCGCCCAGCGTCGGATAACAGGTAATTCCGATTTTTAATCTGTCACTCATGGCTCAGCCCCTCTTCCAGTATCATCCATTCCCAAATAAGTTTATTCCTAACGGCGTCAAAATAGATTAACAATTAGAGGAAGCTTGCTCACAAATCCTTCAGCATATGGGACAAGACGCTTCTGCCCGAGAAGCCTGTCCCTTGCCTCAACATTGTCCAGATACCCTTGATTCAGAGGGGTCTTCACCTGCCCCCGGGATGCTTCCGCAGGCTCAAATTGGGAGCGGTAGGCCATCAGCGCCTCTCTCTTCTTGGAATACTGGCTGCTTATATCTATCATAACATCCGGGTCTATCGCATCGTTGATAAAGTAAAAATAAACCTGCTCGACCGAATGTGCCTCGGTATCGGGCAAATAATTGCGCAGCTTGGCACTGAAAACCGCCTCTTGAACCATGCGGCTGCAGAGCACATGATCCGGATGCCTGTCCTCCCAATAGGGGCAGAAAACCATTCGCGGTTTATACCTGCGGATCGCCAGAGTAATCTCGTCCAACTGCTCCTTAATAAGCTGCAGCCCCCGATCGGGCAGGCCCAAGTTGGCTCTGAGGGTCACCCCCAGCGCCTTCGCTGCATGCGCAGCCTCCCGCTTGCGCGTTTCCACCGTTCCGTTGGAGGACATCTCGGCAAAGGTCAAATCGCATATTCCGACGCTGCGGCCTGCTTCCACATGCTTGGCTATCGTTCCGCCCATGCCTATCTCGGCATCGTCAGGATGGGCCCCGAACACCAGCATATCCAACGACTTGGTCATTGCTCTCCCTCCGGCTTATATTTATGAACCAGCTCCCGCCAGGCGAAATCACCGCGATCCAGGGCTCTGACCAGAAGCTCTGCGGTCGCTACGTTCGTGGCCACCGGGATGCCCTGTACATCGCACAGTCGGAGCAGAGCGATAATATCGGGCTCATGCGGCTGGGCCATAAGAGGATCACGCAAGAAAATGAGCAAATCCAATATATTTTGCGCGACAAGCGCTCCGATTTGTTGATCCCCGCCCAGCGGTCCCGACATATATCGGTGAACCTTAAGCTGGGTGCTGTCCATAATTTTTTGGCCGGTGGTTCCGGTAGCATATAGCTGATGGTTTGCAAAAACGGATTCATAGGCGATGACAAAATTGACCATTTCTTCTTTCTTCCGGTCATGTGCAATTAATGCGATTTGCAAGCTCATGGTTTACACTCCCTCCGTTGCTGCCGTTGTTGAATTCAATCTTTATGAATATAAATTACCCTGAATAGCTTTAATCGATAAAATGATCAAAGCCGTATACGATGCCGTCCAATCCCATTGCTTTCTTGACAGCGAGATTCACACCCGGCATATAGCCCGCTCTTTCGTAGGAGTCGTGGCGGATCTTTAATGTTTGACCATAGCCGCCGAAGATGACTTCCTGCTGGGCGAATACCCCGGGAAGCCGGACACTGTGAATTCTGAAGCCGTCGTAGTAACCTCCCCGGCTTCCCTCGATCGTCTCTTCCTCATTGGGATTTCCCTGACGCAGCTCTTGACGGTTCTGCGATATTAATTCCGCCGTCTTGACGGCTGTGCCTGAAGGAGCGTCCAGCTTCTGGTCGCCGTGATATTCGATAATTTCCACATGAGGCATATATTTGGCCGCCTGGGCGGCAAATTTCATCATCAGAATAGCTCCGATCGAGAAATTGGGTGCAATGATACCGCCAATGCCCTGGGCCTTGCAAAGCCTGTCCAACTCCTCAATATCTTCCGGTCGGAAGCCGGTTGTTCCTATAACAGGACGTACTTTATGCTTAATGGCTGTACGTGCATTCCCCATAACTGCTTGGGGAATTGTAAAATCAACCATGACATCGGGCTGCCCTTCAACTAATGCCAGCTCCAAATCGGATGTAAGCTTGATTCCGCAGGCTCCCAACCCGACCATCTCCCCTGCGTCCCGGCCGTCTCCGGAGTGATCAATCGCCGCTACCAGCCGCAGCTCGGGATCCTCCAGTACCATCTTGACCACTTCCCGGCCCATTCGGCCTCCTGCACCTGTCACTGCTACTTTAATTGGATTATTCATTCTATTTACCCTCGCTTTTCTCAAACTTCGTTGATGATGTCGTATATTGATGAAGCTGCTGCTCGTATTCCTGTTTGAGCCTAATTGCTAATGAATGATCCGGTTCCAACCGGAGCACTTCGGATATAGCCCTCAGTGCGGAGCGATAATCGTCGACATCCGCGTAAGCCATTCCTAACAGCAAATAAGCGTCAGTCGATAACGGGTCCAGCTCTACTGCCTGCTTCAACAGCAGAATCGAGAAGTAAGCCCTGTCCCGTCCTTCCTCCAAATAATTTTGCGCTTGCGCCACATGCTCCCTGGCCCGCACCCTTTCGTAATGGGACCGGTATGTGTCGTCGTCCGGCTCCAGCTCAGCGGCCCTCCGGGCATGAATAGAAGCCTCCGTCAAACGGCTGCTGCGCATGCAGGATATCGACAACCGGTAATGATATTCCGCATTGTCCGGGCAAGCTTTAACAGCCTGCTTAAACCACGCAATCGCCTGGTCGAAATCGTGAGCAAGAATCGATTGATAAGCCTCCTGCATAGCTTCATATCCGTCCATGCGTCGCCATCCCTTCCTAATGCCTTATGGATGAAAGGTGATGGTATAGCATATGTATTATTGATTTTCATTGTTAACCGGAGTCCACCGATTGGCATCCCGGGTTTGAAATTTTTCAAGTACGTCATCATGGGCTTTAGTTAAATCAATGCCCAAGGAATTGGCAAAGCAGATCAGGATAAACAACAGATCGCCAAGCTCATTTTCGATAGAATTTTCTTCTTCCGTCGGCTTCTTCGGCTTTTCACCGTATCGATGATTAACCTCCCTCGCCAGTTCGCCCACTTCTTCCGAAAGCCGGGCCAACAAGGAAAGAGGGCTGAAATATCCTTCTTTAAATTGAGAAATATAACGGTCGACCTCATTCTGCATTTCCTTTAAGCTTTTATCCGCCAATGGGATCCCTTCCTTTACTTTCTGTCTTGCAGGGGTTATTCCCTTCACTGTTATTCACTGCAATAAAGCAGTGCAGCTAAAATACATGTTAACGCAAAGACGTCTTGAAGACAAATTATTTTTCGAAGAATCGCTCATTACAAACGGTGGAGATAAGTACATACACGAAAAAAGCCTCTTAATTAAGAAGCTTTAACACGAACAAATCGACGAACTGATCGTTCGTGATCATGCAGCATTTCTAATTAGTGGCTAGAATGCTTTCTAGTCAGATAAATTTGTATAATAATTCCAAACTCTAAGAAGGTTTAACCCGTCTAGATGGAAAATTAATATCCATAACATCTGCAATCGCTTCACACGCAGGATGGATAAATCCCGGCGATAAGAAAGGGCATACTAAAAAAGCTATGAATCCTATTCCGGTGCTTTTCCGAAATCCCGGATGTCAGCGTTTCTCATGATTAATGGAGGAGGCGAACATAGAAAATGACGAATAAGTATCTCACGCTTTACCGCAACATTATTCCCATTGTGCTCGGTACAGCCGTCTATGCCTTTGGCCTTCATTATTTTGTCATTCCTAACGAGCTTATGGAAGGGGGCATGACCGGCGTTTCCCTCTTGATTAACTATGCGTTGGGAATACCTCCTTCCTTAACAACCCTTGTACTCAATGTTCCCCTATTTTTGATAGGCTGGAGAGTATTTGGTAATCAAGCTATGGCTTTGACCGTGCTCGGAACCTTGTTCCTCTCCTTCTTCCTCTGGACTATGGAAATGCTGATCGGCTACGGCTGGGTCATTCCTCTAGCCGGTGAGGACTACTTCCTCGTGACCCTCTATGCCGGTGTTACCTTGGGTTCCGGATTAGGCGTAGTCTTCCGATTCGGCGGTACAACAGGAGGCTCCGATATTCTGGCCCGGATCATCAACAAAAGAAAAGGATGGAGCATGGGACAGATCATTCTGGCGATTGACGTTCTGGTTATCGGCTCCTCTCTGCTGTATATCCCCAAGGAAAAAGTTTTATACACAATCGTGGTCGTATTCATCGCCTCTAAAATGATTGATTTCGTTACGGAAGGGGCTTATGCCGCCAAAGCCTTCACCATCGTAACCGAAAATGGAGAGCTGTTGGCCCACCGGGTAACTTCGGAATTGGAACGCGGTGTCACCATTTTTCCGGCGAAGGGCGCCTATTCCCGAAAGGATAAGGAGGTATTGTATTGTGTAGTTGCCCGTCAAGAGGCCCGGAGGTTAAAAATGATTATCCGATCGGTTGATCCCACTGCTTTTATCATTATAGCGGATGTACAGGATGTACTGGGCGAAGGCTTCAAGGAAGAATAACGCTTAAATCCGCTTTGTCCATAATTGCCCATGGCGGCGTAGGCAGGGTTACTTGAGTTATCGATCTCTTGGAACGCGCGCGAACCGTTTATCGGAATGAAACATTTTCCATGCGACGAAGCCGAGAACCGTTAATATAATGGCGCCCATTGCTGCAGACCATATTATCGGATCTTTGCCTTCTACTATAGGCAGATAGGCCGTCCGTTCGTCAGCCGAATAAAACACCTCGCGAAGGGCATTGTCCAACTCTTTGGCCGCTGAGCGGATTTCTGTATACGGAATCGGGGTGGACTGCATTTGGTGTTTGATAAAAACGAACAACGAGTCCAATTTTTCCACAATCTCCGGATTTCGGCTAACCATTATGGACGCACGAATGGTTTCGTATCGATCCTCCAGTCTCTGGAATGTACCGGACAATTCCTGATCTTGCTGGCGGCTCGCGGCCAGCTCCATTCTTCTCAGTTCGGACCGAATCGCTTTATCGAATTCCAACCACATGGGTGAATATTGATGAGTCATTGCATCAGCTATCAAGCGGATTTTAACAGCCTCCTGCAGAGCTTCCTCTGGAGAAGTTTGAACAGAATTGAATTTCCTTTTTGCCTGCTCAATAGTGTCGAATAAAGCATTCATCCCTTCCAGCGAGGTAATTCCGGAAAATTGGATTTTCGTTAACTGCTCTGAAATATCGTCCAGCTTTTCCTTACCTCCAACAACATTGCCGGAAGCTGTCTGCTGATACATTTCATTCGCCCATTGGTTGATTCGCTCCAGTTTAACCATTTCCCGCGAATTTCCCTCTTGTGCCTGCGGATCGGTTGGCGTATTTACCTCTCCGCAGCCTCCAAGGATCAAGGTAACAAGTACAAAGCCTGCACTTAACGCACGAAATCTTCTATTTAACAACATAGGACATCCCCTCCTCAACATCATGATATGGGGGGATGTCCTTATTTAGACCCTGTCTGAACGTGATTTTTTAGCAAGTCCTATCCAGCCGAACAACAAGACGGAGAACAAGCTGAGCCCCCACGTAAAGGCCTTTACCTGATCTATATTTTCCGTAAGGGCATCAGGCAGCCAAGGGTAAATTTCGTAGGAGTAGTCGATAAAATCGTTGCCTAGTACCCATAATGCAGCAATCAGCCAGGAGATGGGACGAATCTGAAAGAAGCGGACGAACAGCAGCGCTTCCGCAGCCATGCCCAAATGCGATCCGATAAGCATCCAATCCTGCCATGCCATGGGCTCACCCTGATAGGCTCCGCCGACAATCATAGCTACGGCCCAAATCCCGTATTTGAAGGAAGCGACTACTGCCACCGTCTCAATGATGCGGCGAACAGGCGTGCTTACCGGCCCTTTGAACCGGTCACGCAGAAGAAAGATGAGCGCCAGTGTAAAAAACAAGCTTGCCGTCGGACTATCCGGAACAAGCAAAACCATCCACAATGGTCTGTTAGAAACGGTATAGACGAGTTGATCCCAGTACCAATAGTAACCATATACCGTTCCTAAGCTATTTATCCAGAACAAAGACCACAGCATAAACGGTGACGTCAGAAAAGAGCGGCTCATTACTGTCTTCCACACAATTTCATTCGGCATACGGCTACCTCCTTTCGAGCTTTTATCCTGCCAGGCAAGCCCCTGTAACAACCCGGAACTAAGATGTCAAGGATAAACGGCCCATCGCCGTCCTTTGGACGGGCGCGTTTACCATGAAAAATAAGAACAGGTATAAAGTAAAACTTATCCTTTCTTATATTTCAAGAAAAAACCTGACCACATCTTGCGAAGGGTCAGGTTATCGTACGGATTATTGGGCTTTCTGCTTCGACAGCCATTCAGCCAATGTATCGATATCGGCATCGGTCAGCCCATTGGCAATATTGGTGTCATATTGGGCCAGCATTCCGCCCTTACCGTTCTTGATAATATCAAGAATTCCCGCTTTGTCATACTTATCACCAATTCCGAGCAAAGCAGGCATCGCGCCTCCGCTCAAGTCCGCCTGGTGACAGCTGAGACAAGTCGATTTGGCATAAATTTGCGCCCCTTCGCTGTCCGGATCCACGATAGGAATAGCTGCGGATTCCGGTTTCTTGCGAATATCGGGCTCGCGGCCTTCTTCTTTAGCCGCCTTCCGCTCCTCTTCCGCTTTAATATGATCCGGAACGAGGCCTTGACGCTCCAGCTCCTTCGTATAGTGGTCCCAGGAGTATACCGTCAGGTATGTGACGGCAGCCAACGAAACCAGCATTAGGGAAGAAGCGATCGGTCTTCTGTAGAAACGTCTTTCTTTACCGGTATCCAGGAAAGGCGCCAGCAACAAGCCGCCGAACATAATACCGGGCAGAACTATCGTTCCGAGCACAACATACTGATCCGAAGTGTACGGATACTTAAGCAATTGATACATGAACAAGAAATACCAGTCCGGCATCGGAATAATCGCCGTGTTCGTCGGATCGGCAGGATACCCGAGCGGTGCCGGCTCAGACATAACCAGAACCAGAATACCGACCAAAGCAACGACCGCAACCATCCATTCCTTCAACAAGAAGTTCGGGATGAACGCCTCGGACTTGCCGGGATAAGAGGTATAATCTTGTGGATGCGGCCGGAATTCTTTCTTGCGAATACGCGAATCGCCGACGTAGACTATCTTTTCATTCGATTTAGGACCATGGGCCACGCTTTACCCCTCCTCCTTCTTCGGCTTCCACAACTTTCTCAGATACTGTTAAAGCTCTGCCTTATGAACTTAACCTTATAGCGGACCTGCAATCCCCTGCCTGCGGATCATGAAGAAGTGGGCCGCCAACAAGCCTAACAGTACAGCAGGGAGAAAGAACACATGCAGTGCGAAGAATCTCGTTAAGGTCTGTGCCCCTACAATGTCGCCCCCTTGCAGGAACGTCTTCACATAATCTCCGATGAAAGGTGCATTTTCCGCAATTTTAATACCTACTTGAGTTGCAAAGTAAGCTTTGTTATCCCACGGAAGAAGATAACCTGTAAAACCAAGGCCAAGCATTACGAAGAAAATAAGCATTCCTACTACCCAGTTCATCTCGCGAGGATTCTTGTAGGATCCTGTGAAGAAAACCCGTAGCGTATGTAGGAACATCATGACGATAACCAAGCTGGCACCCCAGTGATGCATGCCGCGAACGATAACACCGAACGCCACTTGATGCTGAAGGTAATCAACGCTATTGTACGCATTTACGATATCTGGCACGTAGTACATCGTCAAGAACATGCCGGACAGAATTTGAATAACCGTAACAAAGAACGTCAATCCGCCAAAGCAATACACGAAAGCGGAAAAGTGATGCGCAGGGTTGACGTGTTCCGGAACCTCGTGGTCGGCCACGTCTCTCCACATTGGTGTTATGTCAAGGCGTTCGTCAATCCAGTTATAAACACTTTTCAGCATTTAATAGCACGCCTCCTTATTTGACTATCTCATTCGGATGCAGCTTGCCCAAATAAACGAAGCCGCCTTCAATCTTCACTTCATACTGATCCAATGGTGCAGGCGCTACCGCAAGGTTCTTGCCTTCCTTAGTGTAGTGAGCGTCATGACATGGACAGTAGTATTGGTTAGGAAACTTCGGATTGTTCCAGTTAACGGTGCAACCCAGATGCTTACAGGTCGGATTCAGAGCAAAAATATTGCCGGAATCATCCTTGGCAATCCAAGCCTCAAGCGTCGGCGTGCTCTCATACCAACCATCGACTTGCTGAACTTGAAACTTGAAAGATTGAGGCTCCGACTGAATCTTGCTCTCCTCAACGACCTTCACCCAATCGGCCTCGCCTTTCGTCTGCAGAATCGGATCCACTGCAAAACGAAGCATCGGGATCATGGGCCCCATAGCCATAAAAGCAGTTGTTCCTCCCAGAGCATAGCTCAGGAATTGGCGACGAGACATCTCGCGCTTGGGACTGGTTTCATCAACTGGATATTGGGTTCCTTGGTCTTTGTTCTCGCTCATGTGCTGGTTCTACCCCCTTTAGCCATATATCTCACGTCGCAATCGACAAGTCATTACATAATATACTAGGACATAAACTATAATAGCCTACGACCATGGGGGCGTCAAGAACATGGCTTGTCCACTTCCCAATGGTTTTGCAGCGAATAAAGCAATTATTAACCAAATTGTCACAATTGAAATTTTTATACGATGCAAGCGATTAGGCTTCGAAGAAGTCACACTCGCTAAATCGCCTAATAAGCTACCTTTAAGGAATCGACAACATCTTTGAAAAGGCATCGACGGAAGCTTCTTTTACCGCGACGGATAGTTTGTTTTCATATGATCCGGTAAAGATCTTAAACAATCTTGAACGTTCGCCATAAAAAGCTACCTTTGGAAGCTTTTTTTAGAGTTCTCCCAAATGAACATTCTCATTCATCCCCGGAAGGACTTTGTGACCAAATGGATTCGATTATCTGGCCGATTCCGCTTCTCCCGTTCCCGATACTCTTCGCCGAAACGAATACATCGGCCTCCGGCAGTACAAGATCGTTCAAGCGGGGGTCGTTAGAGATGGGAATAACATATCGGAACCCTACCTCTTTCAACTTTTTGCAAACTTCGTTTACATGAGTGGCGAATTGGGAAATTTCCGAAGTATAATGAAGGGCAGGATAAGTAACAATACGGCCTTTGTAAGGGATTTCTATCCAATCCATCGCATCTCTCAGCTTCTCCAGAGCCTCGGTAGCCTGCCATGGAGTTTCATCTCCTGTCAGCCCCGTAAGCGGGAGCAGGCATGTGTCCAAATAAGGACGCAGCTCCTCCCATTGATCCTTTTCGATTTCGCTAAATTTCATGAAAGCCTCTCCTCTCCCTGTATTCCCTTCCTTTATCCACATAGCTTGCGGTCGTCCTCTTCATTCGCTCCAAATCCGCTTCCGTCAACTCCCGTATGACTCTGGCCGGAGTCCCTAATGACAGAGTATAGGGCGGAATGACCTTATTCTCGGTCACAACAGAGCCGGCACCGATCATGGAATATTCCCCTATTTGAGCGCCATTCAACAGAATCGCTCCCATTCCGATCAAGCAGCCTTTGCCGATTTGGCAGCCATGAATGATGGCCCCGTGTCCAACCGACACTTCCTCATCCACAAGCAAAGGCTGTCCGGTATTCACATGGCCGATGCATCCGTCCTGAATATTCGTACGCCGGCCTATCCGAATCGGTGCAAGATCTCCCCGCAGAACCGCATTGTACCAAAGACTGCAATCTTCATCGAGATGGACGTCGCCGATAATCTGAACTCCTTCCGCAACGAAAACGCTCGGGTGCAATGTCGGGTATACCCCCCGGTAATCGTGCTTCATTCGCTTCACTCCGATCAGTTTGGATGTACGACTTACAGGTTCGGGTGTGATTGTAGCAAGCCCGTTAAGGCTTGTCAATCGGCAGTTCTATTTTATCCTCTTCCTTTACATAGGTGCCTTTAATGACGCCGCTGCCAAGCTTGGTCATCATCACGACCCTGCCGAGCCCTTCCTCTTCCCCGATTTTAATCAAGCCGATATGCATCATCATTTGGAGAATGCGATGATTCAATATAGACTCTGGAGCATCGTAGTAGAATGGCTTGATAAGGGGGACGAGAACCTGCTCCAGAGAAGCGACCGTTACCCACGAATGGGCCAGTCTGTCAATCCATTGCACCAGCGACTGCAGATTGGGGATAGCTCCTTTGTACAGTCTCAGCCAAAAATGATAAATATCCTGAACATCCTCCGTCCGGCCTTGTTCCAGCCTCTTTCGCCCCTCAAGTGTAAGCTCCAGGACCTGCTGCTCTTCCGTGATCAAGCCCTGATAATAGCAATAATCATATATAAGGGAAAAGCGGTTAGGATATTCCTTAAAACGTCTCCCGTAGCCAAAACGCCAAGCTGTCCGCCCGACCTGCTCTTCCTGAACGGCAAAGCTCTCCAGCAATTGCTGAAGATTCCGTTTATAAATATACCCGTCTGCCGACAATTGCACCTCCTGCTGCTGCAAATAACGCAGCAATGCCGACAAATCTTGAACAAGCAGCTCCTGCTCATCCCGGTAGACCGTCGGATCGGTACCAATGTATTGCAGCTTTGCCGCAAATTGCTTGGTTAAGGCTTCACCGATTTTACGTTTCAAATCTTGCGGGACTTGAAAAAGATATCTCGTCTGTTGGGAATGTCCATTAAATAACCAACCCCTATGTTTAAACTTCACTATCGTATCTCGCGGATTCCAGTCGGAAGCTTCTTCTTTAACGAATCGGGTCTGGTTCGCGCGCGCCAGTAATTCTTCCAAACTGAATAAATCCCGCCTCTCAAACAGCAGGGAGTTAAGAAAACGGATATCCTCCATGGATAGCCCTCCTACCTGCTGCTCAAACACTTCCTTGCGGCCAATGCTCGACAGAATCGATTGAATCAGCTCGTTCTTGGAGTTCGTGCTGCATTCGCAGGCATAAGTTCGAGCGATATGGCTTAACTCACGTATGTCGGCATAGCTTAACATATCTGCGAGATTCATTACCGGATGCCTCCGTTCATTCTTTTTGTTGTTAGTATGAACGGTTTTTGACAACATATTCCTTGTTTGGATAATGCATGGAACCACCCTTGGTAAAGAATCCGTATAAAATGACTTATGACCCTAGTAGCCGCCCGCCGTTATTGAAGACAAATTCCTGCGATGATGCATCAATTTAGAGCGATTCAGAGCACTCGGGGAGACGCCTGCAAATACATTAATTTCGGTATAAAATCACCCTATCCCGCAAGAGAAAAAAACCGCCCCCTAATGGGAGCGGCCGTCCTATGCTCTTATTCGGGAAAGCCAATTCATGATCAGCAATGCGGCAATTAAACCCAGGAAGGAAATGACTAGCAAGTAGTCAGGATAAGTCTGAATCGGCCCCAGCTTGAGCGGCTCGATTATGGCCGTCTTGGAAGAGGCGCTTTGCATCATAACCTGAGTGTGGAGCGAGGGCTCCGCATAATTGTCAGCCGCGCTGACCGCCTGATGGAAACCAAATATCCCGCTTTCCACCGGTTGGGATTCGGGTGCCGGGCGATAGACCAAGGAATACAGAAAGCTAAACATAAACAGCGCCAAGCAAAACGAAATGAATGCGGTCAGCCTGCGTCTTACCTTATAGGAAATGGAGTAGATTCGATCGGAAACCGGCGTTCTCCAGCTCTCCTGCTCGTAAATCCGGTTCATGACCCGACTGGAAAACTCAGGGCCTTCCATCGCTGCCGGACGAGACGAAGGCAAGGCCTCCTCCCTGGCGATCCATTCGGCACTCTCAATCCATATCTGGAGTTCATTCTTGCAATCCGTACAATGGTTAACGTGCTCATCCACACGCAAACGCCGTTCATCGTCCGGAGGAAGATCGGTATAAATCTCGATGAGATCCTGAACCTCGGCACAATTCATTAACGATTCATCCCTTCAATATCAGTCAAGATGGGATCAAGAACGTACGGCTCGAGCTGCATCCTGACACTGGCCCTTGCGCGAAACAACAACGACTTCACCGCACTGACCGTCTGTCCAAGAATATTCGCGATTTCCTGATAGTCCAACTGGTCGTACTCCCGCAAAATAAGGGCAGACCTCTGTTTCTCCGGGAGATTGTTAATGGCTCTGCGGACCATCGAAACCTTCTCATTGCGAAGAACCGTCTGCTCGGGAAGTGTTTCCGAAGCAGCTTGCGGAGTATGTCCGCTTTGTTCCAGCGAAACCTTGACATGCTTATGCCTGCGAAGCTCGCTCAATACGGTATTCCGCGCAATGGTATATAACCAGGTGGAGAAGGAAGCTTCTACTTCGCGAAAAGTGGACAAGCTTCGATAAGCTTTGTAGAACGATTCTTGACACAAATCGTCTGCCATCGCTTCCAAGCCGGCGCTCTTGAGCATGTGAAACACAAATGTAAAAATCTTCCGTTCATAACGCTGCATTAATTCGGAATAAAGTTCCACATTTCCATCTTTAATTTCTCTAATCAACTGGGAATCGGTCATCACAAACGATCCTCCTTGCGATCCTCGTTCGTTAATCCCAGCCTCCTATCCTGTTGTACTCTGCTGGGGAGGAAAAAGTTGCGCACCACGATCAAAATTTTACGTTCATAGCTTCTGAAAAATGACAAAACTTCCGAAGCCCTGCCATTACTGTATGCTGACAGGGATCGGAGGATGTATAAGATTGCCACGGACAAATACATGTTGATATAGTTATTCGCGGTAAATTCAATAATTCCTTCTTTTTCGCCAACATTTTCAAAAAAAATGTAGAATTATATTGATTAAGCTTGCTGTAGATTAAACGCCTTTCCTCACGATGTGACCGAGATTCCCTTTGATCATGCACCAAGCCTATTTTCGACACTTTTATTAAACAAAAAAAAGAACCGCCGATTGAATCGGCGGCTGCACATCGTGCAAATATTCGGATAGGAGTGGAGAGAAACCATACTGTACTTTTATTATATGAATCCGTTTTCATTTTGTCAATGGTTTTTTTGAAAACGTTTTATATTTTTTTGTAATTAAAATAGCGCAACCTTCCAAGAACTTATTTCCCATGGAAAAAGCAGGCTTGTCCAAAGCCTGCTTTCTACCTATCCGGAAAACTATTGATGAACCGTATATTGCTCTTTGAGCAAATTTGCCGCTTTCTCATAATCCTTCTCATTATCGAAGGAAAGCCTGAGTACCCCGGGGACATCCGCGCGGCTTTCGATAATTTGAATGTTGCGCAGGTTGATTCCTTCATTACCGAGCTGTGTGGCTATACTGCCGACAATGCCCGGGTGATCGGGAACGTCCACATACAGATCATAGAGAGAGGTTAGAACTCCCTTGCGCCTCTCCGGAAGCTGCCCGCGAAATTGTCCGGCACGGATAAACTCCTGCTCGATCCCCGGCCCGTCCGCCGCCTCCAGCAATTGAACAAAATGCTCCATCTGCCGATTCCAATCCTTAAGCAAGTCCAGCAGAACCTTCCGATTATGAACGAGAATGTCCCTCCACATGACCGGATCTCCGGAGGCAATCCGGGTAATATCGCGGAATCCCCCGGCGGCCAGACGCTCATAATAAGGATTGTCCTTATTGTAGGCCGCAATTTGATTCACTAAAGCAACCGCAATAATATGCGGAAGATGGCTGATGGCGCCGACGATATCGTCGTGAAGCCCGGAATCCATCCGGACAACATGAGCCTTCGTCCAGCGCAGAAGGTTCTCCAGCCTGCCGTAAACCTCTTCAGGAGTGGATTCCAGGGGAGTTAGTACATAGAAAGCATTCTCGTACAAATAGCTGGAAGCGGCCTCCACCCCGGACCGCTCCGAGCCGGCCATCGGATGGCCCCCTATGAAATAAGCGTCCTTAAACTGCAGCTTGCGCGCGTAATCCATAACCGATGCTTTGGTGCTGCCTACATCGGTAATGATGCAGCCCGGCTTCAGCGGCAGGTTGCTTAAACGCTCCAGATAAGGCTCCAGTTGACCTACGGGAACGCATAGAAAAATATAGTCGGCATCGCAGGCCGCCTGCTCGAACGAAGTCGTTGCTTCATCGACGACTCCCCGTTCCAAATATTTGTTCACGGAGGCCGGATTGGGGGAATGGCCCACTACCCGCAGGCCCGGCTTTCCTTTAAAGCAAAGAGCCAGCGATCCCCCCATTAATCCGACGCCAAAGATCGAAATGGTCTTAGCTTCGTCCTTTATAAAGCCCACTTATGCTTCCACTCCGATTTCCGCCAATACGTTCTCGAGCGCCCGGATGAATTTCTCATTCTGCTCTTGGCTTCCTACGGTCACTCTAATTTTGGTCGGGAAATCCAACTGATGGCCCCCACGGACAATGAACCCTTGGCGCAGCAGTCCGTTGAATACGTCCGCAGCCGACCGCTTGACGTCTACCATGATGAAATTTCCATGCGCCGGATAATAGGACAAGCCCATCCGGTCAAATTCTCCGGTCAAATAACGAATGCCTGCCGCATTCTCCTTGCGGCAGCGGTCAATGAAAGCTTGATCCTTAACGGCAGCCAGAGCGGCCGCTTGACCGAATCGGGACGTATTGAAAGGCTCTCTCACTTGATTGATCGAACGAATGACATCCGGATGACCTACGCCGTATCCGATTCTTAGTGAAGCCAAACCGTATATTTTGGAAAAAGTGCGAAGCAAAATAAGATTCGGATAGGTCTTCAGAAGCCGGAAGCCGTCCGGGTATTCCGATGTCGTATTGTATTCGGCATAAGCTTCATCCAGCACAACCAATACGTTGGAAGGCGCCTTCTTCATAAACGCTTCAATCTGCTCATGCGTAACCATCGTTCCGGTCGGATTATTCGGATTACAGATCCAAACGACTTTCGTCCGCTCCGTAATCGCTTCGAGCATGGCTTCCAGATCATGGGTCCCGTCTTGAAGAGGAACCTCGATACAAACCGCTCCCTCGATTTCCGCATTGTGCTTATACTGCGGGAAGGTATGGGAAGCCATGACCGTTTCATCCCCGGCTTCAAAGTATGCGCGGGAGATCATCAAAATGACTTCATCCGAACCGGCGCCGAAAATGATCTGATTCGGCTCGACCCCGAGATGCTCGGCCAAAGCCGCGGTTAATTCAACAGCACCGCCGTCCGGATAAAGGCTTGTGTTTGCTATTTCCGAAGCTATCGCTTCCTTAGCTTTCTCGGAGCATCCGAACGGATTCTCGTTGGAAGCCAGCTTGATGACTTCCGTGAGCCCCAGTTCTCTCTTCACTTCTTCAATAGGTTTACCCGGCTGATAGACCGGTAAATGAACGATATTCTTCTTCGGCTGCACGGCCAACACCCCAATATGAAAAAATAAGTTACGCTTTTAATTGTCGCACAAATTCACGAATTTGCAAGAGACCGGCCGATTTTGTCTCTTCCTGGCTTAAAAGCGGGAGTGTTTCTTCGATTTTGCGGACAATCGCACTTCCGACCACGACTCCGTCACACTTTTTGGAAAAATTGTCGACCTGCTCCCGGGAAGAGATCCCGAACCCGATCGCTATCGGCACCTCGGTGGATCGCTTAACCGTATCAAGGAATGAATCAATACCCTCGAAAAATTGCGAACGGGTTCCGGTAACGCCCAGCGAAGAGACGCAATAGATAAAACCGGCGGCTTGCGAAGTAATTCGCTGGATCCGGTCATTGGAGGTCGGGGCGACGAGCGGAATCAGATGAATGTTATACTGTCTCGACAGCTCCAGCACCTGCCCGTTCTCTTCCAGCGGCAGATCCGGGATAATGATGCCGCTCACGTCGTTCTCGCGCAGCAATTCGAAAAATCTTTCCAGCCCAAGCTGCAGCACCGGATTGTAGTAGGTGAAAATAATAAACGGCAGCTTGCTGCCTCGATCGCGGCATTGCCGTGCAATGCGAATGCAGTCGACAATTGTGACCCGGTGCTGCAGCGCTCTCAGCGAGGAACGCTGAATCACCGGCCCGTCCGCCAACGGGTCTGAATAGGGGACACCCAGCTCGACCATATCGGCTCCCGCTTTTTCCAGCTCGAGAATAATGTCCACCGAAGTGGCCAAGTCCGGATCGCCAACGGATATGAACGGCATGAGGGCAGTTTGTCCCTTTTCCTTAAGTGACGAGAAACGTTCGTCGATAAGATTCATTGTCCATCCCCTCCCAAGTATTTCATGATCGACTCCACATCTTTATCGCCCCGGCCGGAGAGGCTGACAATAATCGTTTGATCAGGGGACATCGTCGGAGCTATTTTTACCGCCTGGGCTACTGCATGGGCGCTTTCCAGGGCGGGAATAATTCCTTCCTTGCGGCTGAGCAATTGCAGGGCATCCAATGCCTCCCGGTCCGTGATCGGCACGTATTCCGCCCGGCCGCTGTCCTTCAAGTAGGCATGCTCCGGTCCGATTCCCGGATAATCCAGTCCGGCGGAAATCGAATGAGCGGGCTGCACCTGGCCATATTCATCCTGAAGAACGAAGCTCAGCGAGCCCTGGAAGACCCCCGGCGTACCATTGGTCATCGTGGCCGCATGCTCATCGGTATCGATCCCGGCCCCTGCCGCCTCAACTCCCATCAAGCGAACCTCCGAATCCTGTACGAAAGGATAGAACATCCCCATCGCATTGCTTCCGCCGCCTACACAGGCGATGACCAAATCCGGAAGCCTTCCTTCCGTTTCCAATATCTGTTCCCTGGATTCATCGCCAATAATTCGCTGAAAATCGCGCACCATCTTCGGATACGGATGAGGGCCCGTGACGCTGCCCAGCACATAATACGTATCCTCTACATTTGCCGCCCAATAACGAAGGGTTTCGTTGCAGGCATCCTTCAACGTTCTCGAACCGGAAGTGACCGGAACGACCTCTGTGCCGAGCAATTTCATCCGGAACACATTCAGCTGCTGGCGCTTGGTATCTTCCTCGCCCATGAACACCTTGCATTCCAGCCCGAGAAGTGCGGCAATAGTCGCCGTAGCCACCCCGTGCTGACCGGCTCCCGTTTCGGCAATGATTTTCGTCTTCCCCATTCGCTTCGCCAGAACGGCCTGACCGATCGTATTGTTGATTTTATGTGCGCCGGTATGGTTCAAATCCTCGCGCTTCAAATAGATTTTGGCTCCGCCCAGATGTCCGGTTAACCTTTCCGCAAAGTACAGAGGTGTAGGTCTACCCGAGTACTGTTTAAGCAAATATCGGACCTCGCTTAAAAATTCGGGATCCTTCATGTAATGTGTAAAAGCTTCTTCCAGCTCCAGCAGTGCGTTCATTAATGTTTCGGGAACATAGCGTCCTCCGAATTTGCCATACCGGCCATATTGATCCGGGACCTGAGTCATCGGCTTTTCACCCTTTCCACAAACTGTTTGATTTTAGCTATATCCTTCTGTCCTTCCGTCTCCACCCCGCTGGAAACGTCCACTCCGTCAGGTTGGTATGCAGAGATCAGCCCGCTCACATTATCGGTGGTTAAGCCTCCTGCAACGATCAATTTCATTCCTGCGGCCCGGGTCAGCTCCAAATAGTCGGGAATGACCTTCCAGTTGAAGGTTTTCCCGCTGCCTCCACCATGTACAGGATCATATGTGTCCAATAATATGGCATCCACCGAGCCGGCGAAGGGCAATACGAAATCTGCGGGAGAAGCGGTCTGCGACATGGAAATCGAGACGGCTTTGAACAATCCTGTCCCGAATCTCTCCTTCACTTGATGGCAATATTCGGGGGATTCCCGTCCATGGAGCTGTATAACATCCAACGGAACGATCTTCAGTATCTCTTCAAGCTCTTCCGGTTCAGGATTGACGAAGACTCCAACAGATGCGGGAGCCGGTCTTCTCTGTTCCCGCTCCCTCACCAATTCCCCGGTCATCTCTGCGGCCTGGCGGCCGGTCACTCTTCTCTTGCTCGGGGCAAAAACAAAACCGATATACTCTATCGGCAAGGAAAGAATCGAGCGGACCGCTTCGATCGTCTGCAATCCGCAAATTTTAACCGCTGGGCGGATCATCTCGCCACCTCTTCGGTGCCGGGCTCTCCCATCAACTGTTTCACGGCCCATCCGATATTATGCTGCCTCATAAAATGCTCGCCCACCAAAACGGCATGAGCGCCGGACGCCAGCAAATAACGGATCTCCTCCGGACGGGATATGCCGCTTTCGCTGACGATTGTCGCTTCCTGCGGAATGTGGCGAATCAGCGACTCGGTCGCCGCCAGATCGGTAACGAAGGTCTTCAAATTGCGATTATTGATTCCAATCAAGGAAGCATCCAGCTCCAAGACCCGCTCCAGCTCTTCCCGGTCATGCACTTCCACCAGCGCATCCAATCCCAGGTCGCTGCTTATTTGCAGCATCTCCTTCATCTCTTCCGCTGTCAGAATTGCAGCTATCAGAAGGACCGCATCCGCACCGATCAGACGGGCCTCGTAAATTTGGCGGTAATCGATCGTGAAATCCTTGCGCAGGATAGGAAGCCGGACCGCCTCTCTAATCTCCTGCAAATAACGGTTGCTCCCTTGAAAATACTCTACATCCGTCAGAACGGACAAGCAGTCCGCCCCGGCCTCTTCATACGTCCGAGCTATATTAACAGGATGGAAATCCTCCCGGATCAGTCCCTTGGAAGGGGATGCCTTCTTCACTTCCGCAATCAAACCCATGGGACGGTTACGGCCTCTGGCAAGCTTCTCCCCAAAGCCTAAACAAGCAGGCAGTTCCGCTATTTGTCTCTCCGCTTCGGTAAGGGAGAATCGCTCCTTCAGCGCCGCGACTTCCATTCGTTTCGTCTCAACGATTCGATCAAGATACATGGCTCAATTCTCCTGTGCAATGAATTAATTCGTCCAGCTTGCGGCTGGCCCGGCGCGAATCGATAACCTCCGCTGCCAATTGTACACCATCCCGCAGGGAGGAACAACGCCCGGCCACATAGAAGCACGCTCCCGCGTTGGCCAGCACAATGTCCCGGTACGCTCCTTGACGACCATCCAGAATCGAATGGATAATCTGCGCATTCGTCTCCGCATCTCCTCCGGACACTTCTTGCAGCGGATAGGTCCGAAGCCCGAGCTCTTCCGGAGAAATCGTATAAGTCCGAACCTCTCCTTCCAATAACTCCGTTACCTGGGTCGGAGCGGAAATGCTGATTTCATCCAATCCATCGTAGCTCGCAACGACAAGTCCGCGCTTAAGCTGCAGTGCGTTCAATACATGTGCGAGCAGCTCGGTCTTGGAGCGGTCGAAGACACCGAGCAGCTGACGGTCGGCCCCCGCCGGGTTCGTGAGCGGCCCCAGAAGATTGAACACCGTTCTGACCCCGAGCTCTCGTCTCGGCCCAGCTGCATGCTTCATAGAAGGATGAAAATCCTGCGCAAACATGAAGCATATTCCGATCCGATTCAAGCAGTCGGCGGCCTGTACGCTGTTCAACTGTATGTTTACGCCGAGCTTCTCCAGCACATCCGCGCTTCCGCTGCGACTGGACATAGCCCGGTTGCCGTGCTTCGCCACCCGAATTCCGCCTGCGGCAGCGACGATCGCCGATGCCGTGGAAATATTGAACGTATTGGCGCCGTCTCCCCCCGTTCCGCAAGTATCGAGCAGATCGAATTGCTCCGTACGTACCCGGTTGGCCTTGCTGCGCATGGATTCCGCAAATCCGGTAATTTCATCGATCGTTTCGCCTTTCATCCGCATGGCGGTCATCAAGCTGCCGATCTGCGCGGAAGTGGCTTCCCCATCCATAATAGCCGACATGACCTCACTGGCTTCGGCCCGCTCCAGATGCTGGCCCGAAATGACTTTGGCTATCGCTTTCTTAATCTTTGCTTGATTATCCATCAACTCAATCCCCCCGCCTAATCGGATTATAAATTACTTCCGGAAGCATTCCCGGCATAATAATAGTCTTGGTTGGCCGCTGTTTCCCCGCCTCCGCCGCCGAACATCTCCTCCGCCATACGGATAGATTTCAGCAGCGCTGTAGCTTTATTCACCGTTTCCACATATTCGTTCTCCGGCACCGAATCTCCGACGATGCCCGCTCCGGCCTGCACATAAGCCTTGCCGTTCTTGAACACGATCGTCCGTATCGTAATGCAGGTATCCATGTTGCCGGCAAAGCCGAGGTAGCCGATGGCCCCTGCATACGTTCCCCTGGCCTCATTCTCCAGCTCGGCGATAATTTCCATCGCCCTTATCTTGGGAGATCCGGACACGGTTCCGGCGGGAAGGCAGGAGATGAAGGCATCGAAGAAATCTTTATCCCGGCGCAGCTTACCGGTGACATTCGAAACGATATGCATGACATGGGAGTAGCGCTCCACTTCCATGAAGGAGTCGCATTTCACCGACCCGAACTCCGAGACCCGGCCCAAATCGTTGCGTCCGAGATCAACGAGCATCAGGTGCTCCGCTCGCTCCTTCTCGTCGGCCAGCAGCTCCTTCTCCAGCGCCTGGTCCTCCTCTGGAGTAGCTCCCCTCGGCCTCGTTCCGGCGATCGGGCGCGTCTCCACCTTGTCTTCCTCCACCCGGACCAGCAATTCCGGAGAGGCACCGACGATGATCTCATCCTCCATTTTCAGATAATACATATAAGGGGACGGATTGACAGTTCGCAGCACCCGGTATACCTGCAAGGGGGAAACGTCCGTTTCGATTTCAAACCGTTGGGACAGAACTACCTGAAAAATATCTCCCGCACGAATGTAATCTTTGGCCTTCTCCACATTGTCCATGAACTCCGCTTTAGTCACATTGGATCGAATCTCTCCCAGCTCGACCTCCCGGACATTTACGTTCCGGGATGCCGGCAGTGAAGGAGACGGCCTCTGCAGTTTGCGGACGGTCTCGTCGATCTTGAGGCATGTCTTTCGATAGGCCTCCGCAATGTCGGACTCCGATGCTTGAGGAGGAATATGCACGTTCGCAATCACTTTGATTTGCTGTTTAAAATGGTCGAAAGCTATAACCTGATCGCAGAACATGAACTGAATATCGTTCATCTGTAAATCGTCCCGCCGATGTGCCGGAAGCTTCTCGTAATACTGAAGCAGATCGTAGCCGAAAAATCCGATCGCCCCTCCCGTGAAACGGGGCATATCCTCGAAATAAGGACTGGAAAAGGAGGATAAACATTCTTTCAAAACTTCCAGCGGCTTCTCCCTTAAAATCTCAGTCTCTTGGCCCTTGGTCACCCGGACCTTGCCGTTTTTCGCCTTTACGGTCATGAACGGATCGGTTCCAATGAAAGAATATCTGGCCCATTTGACCCCTCCCTCCACACTTTCAAGCAAGAAGGCATTCGGTTCGTTGACAAAATGCTGAAATAACCGGATAGGGGTTTCCACATCGGCCAACAGGCTGCGCGCGATGGGTATCAGGTTGAATTGCTCGGCCAGACGGGTAACTTCTTTCAATTCCGGACTATACATTCTCGATCTCTCCTCCGTTCATGTGTTAGGAACGACTCTGACGCCCAGTCATGCCACTTCGTACCAAGCTTGGACTGCTTACCGCTGTAATCTTTAGACAAAATAAAAACAGCCTTCTACTCACCGTAGAGGCTGTTAATGTACAATTTAAGCAAATGGAAGCGAACAAAGAATAGCAAACAAACATAATGAATCCAACGACTCATTATAGATGCGCGGCTCATTCTTGCTCTCTACTCAACTCTTCTCGGCTCAAACTGTTCTCAACTAGTCTCTACTCAATCTCTTCTAAGGTCTTTCCCAAAACTGGTTATCTCTCAATATACAGGAGAGCCGCTTGACTCGTCAACCCTTATTTTTTCCCGACAATATCCGGACGAAGCGCTTTGGCTCCGTTCAGGAACACGTGCCGGATTTCATCCTGCCGCTTGGTAGTGTTGACATGCACCATTAGACGGATACACATCGGCAAGCTGGGCTGAACCGGTATTTCAAGGCAGCACATCAAAGGAACGAGCTCCCAGCCCGGCATTTGGCGGATCGCTTTGGCCGGAAATGTAGCAGTCAGATCATGAGTCGTCGTGACCAGAATGCTGCCTATATCCTCGGGATGCACATCATTCTCGGCAATGAGCTCATTCATCAGCTCCGCCGTAGCCTGCAAAATTTCTTCTTCGTCGTTATTGTTTACGGTTGTCGCACCGCGAATTCCCCTAACCCACATCATCGTTTTATTCCTCCCGTTTCAATTGTTCCACTGTTTCCCTTACCCATTCGACCGAAATCTGGTGATTGATTTCGACCTTGCCTATCGCGGTAGGAATGATAAAGACCATCTTACCTTCTTTAAATTTCTTGTCATGCATCATGGCTGACATGATCTGTTCCGTGTCCATATGCTCCGGCAGTCTGACCGGCAGTCCGAATCGCGATAAAATCTCCTTGGTCTCGCGGTAGATCGATTCCGGATGGCCCAGCTTCATAGCCAGTCTGGCGGCCCCTACCATTCCTATCGATATGGCTTCGCCATGAAGAAGCTCATTATAGCCCGCCACAGCCTCCAGCGCATGCCCGATCGTATGCCCCAGGTTAAGGATAGCCCGCAAGCCGTTCTCCTTCTCATCCTGTGACACTACAGCCGCTTTGACCTTACAGCCGGTATAGAGTGCCGTCGCCAAAGCTTCCGGTTCGAGCGCCAGCAGACGATCGGCATGATCGCGACACCAATCTACGAACGCGGCATCCCAGATCAGGCCGTGCTTGATTACTTCCGAGAAGCCTGCACGAACCTCCCGATCCGGCAGCGTATTCAACGTTGACGTATCGTAGAGGACGAATTCCGGCTGGTGGAAAGCTCCGATGACGTTCTTGGCCAGCTTGTGATTGACGGCTACCTTGCCGCCGACACTGCTGTCGTGAGCCAGAATCGTTGTCGGTATCTGGACAAAGCGGATTCCGCGCATATAGCTTGCAGCCGCGAACCCGGCGAGGTCGCCGACAACTCCGCCCCCCAATGCGACGATACAGGAGCTGCGGTCCAGTCCCGCTTGTAAAGCATCGGTCACAATATCCTCCAATATGGCCAACGATTTGGATGTTTCTCCAGAGGGAACGATTTTGGTGACTACTTCAAATCCTCCAGCGCGCAAACCGTTCGCTACCGAATCCAGATGCCTGGCGGCAACATGCTCATCCGTAACGATCATAAGCGGCGAAGCCTTGCGGATTCCGTGCTTCTCAAAAAATCCGGAAATTCCGGATATCATTCCTTCACCAATATATATCGGATACGACCGTTCCCCTAAATCGACGATCAGCTCTTTCATAGCTGCCCCTCCTTGTCTCCCATGCTGTGCGCTCTTGCGCTTTAGCGCTTTTATGTGCTAATTATAGTACAGGGCACCCGCTTTGACAAGAAAAGTTCGTTTAGATCCAACGAACCTAAAATCATAGGAAAAGCCTGCTCCGATAGATTACCATTCCCTTGATTCTTTGCGGTCCGTCCGTTTCATTTGCAGTGCGACTGTCGGACATACCGCCGACCCAACATCCTTCCGCGAAAAAAAATAGCACGCCGGAATGACATATGGTCACCGGGCGTGCTGGTTAGCTGATCGCAAGTTTAAGACGTTCAACTGTTCATCGACTGCCTTGGAACGGGACGGGGCCGTTCTCCCCCGTTAGGAGCGCCAACCATTCCCATAATTTCCAAGGAATCGATCCCCAATATTTGAGCACATTCTTGTATCGTTATAAACCCTCTTTGATAGGCTTCGATAACTTTCCTTTTATCCAAGCGGATACCCTCCTTATCGTTCTGCCGTGGCAGAAACGGCTTTGTAAGCAAAGCGGACGCTTCCGGGAAAGCTGTTCTGATGCAAACATAGGCTGGATTCTTCACAAATCCTATAGACTTAAGAAGATTGGGCCCATACCTTCCGGAAACCAAGCCCGGAGCCGTCATGTGAACGGCTGCAGCTTGCCTGTCAGGAGCCTTTGCTCACAGTATTGGAGAGATTGGAAAAAATTATACTTAAAATCTTACAGTTTTTTTCGATAGAAGAAAGTGTCGGCCGGCTCCAACCCGAATTTGCCCGGTGAGAAAATTTGCTCCGTGCTGCCTACGAACAGGATGCCCCCCGGTCTGAGCGCATCCGAAAACTTCCGGTAAAGAAGCTGCTTCGCTTCCTCCGTGAAGTAAATCATGACATTTCGGCAAATAATCAAATCGAAATCGGGCTCAAACCGGTCTTCCAGCAGATTATGCCGGCGAAATTCCACCGTCCGAAACCGGTCCCTGATCAACCGGTAGCCCCCATTCTCCTTGACAAAATATTTATCCAGCAATGGCGCCGGAACCTCCCGTACCGATCGTTCGGAGAAGAAGCCCTCCCTGGCCTTGGCCAGCACTCCCTCATCCAGATCGGTAGCCAGAAGCGAAGTCGACGCCAAAGCGTTATGCTCGCTCAGGATCATGGCAAGCGTATAAGGCTCTTCGCCGGTAGAGCAAGCGGCGCTCCAGCATTTCAAGCGTCTTCCCTGCTTAAGCATCTCAGGCAAAAATTTGTGCTGTAAAGCGTCCCATCGGTTCGGATTACGAAAAAATTCCGATACATTAATCGTCATTCGATCAAGGAATTCGTTCAGAAGCCCCTTATCCGAAGACATCGCCACATACAGCTCCCGGAAGGTTGGAAAGCCCTTCTTCATCCGAAAGGTGGTCAGCCTGCGTTTCATTTGAGCTTCTTTATACTGCGACAAGTCTATCGCAGTCAAGCTTTTCACGTTTTCCATAAAGAGCGTAAAGTCTTTGTCCTCCAAGTCCGGCTCCTCTCCCATGGCCTGATGATTACAGATAAACCTTATCTTATATCCATTTATTCAATACTTTATCGTAGCCGGCGATTTCCTCAGGCTTAAAGAAGTTGTTGATTTCCCGTTCCGCACTTTCCGGCGAATCGGATCCGTGAATCAGATTCATTCCGGTATGGACGGCGAAATCTCCGCGAATGGTTCCCGGCTGCGCATCCAGAGTATTGGTCTTGCCCATCATGAGACGGGACAGGGCGATGACCTGATCTCCCTGCCACACCATGGCAAATACCGGTCCCGAAGTAATGAAGCTTACCAGGTCCTCGTAAAACGGCTTGCCCTTGTGCTCCGCATAGTGATATTCGGCCTGCTCACGGGAAATGACCATCAGCTTGCCGGCCACCAGTTGAAATCCTTTCTGCTCAAAGCGCTTAACGATCTCCCCGATCAATCCGCGTTGGACCCCATCAGGCTTTACCATCAAAAATGTTTTTTCCATTTCCATCACTCCTGTTTTGTATTATCAATCATTCAGTAAGAACGATTCCCAACAAAATGAGCTACTCTGATCAGATCTTTCTTGGCTTGAATTTCGGGAAGCGGGCCAAGCGCCTGTATCGCTCGGTCAATATATCGGGACGCAAGCTCCTCCGCTTGGCGGACTCCTTCGCTTCCCCGCACTATATCAAGGAAGCGACTGACATCGGTCTGGCCTTCCGCGGCGCGGATCCGGTTCAATTCTTCGAGAAGAGGTGCGCGGAGCTTGTCCTCCCTGAGAGCACACAGAATGGGCAAGGTAATGTTGCCCTGCTTGACATCGCTGCCCGGCGGTTTGCCCAGCTCCTTCTCGGTCCCGGTAATGTCCAGCAAATCATCCCGGATCTGGAACGCCATCCCTACGTTGTATCCGTACAGATACAATCGGTTGGAGATCGTCTCCGGAACCCCTGAGGCGATCGCCCCAAGCTGACAGCTAATCGCAATCAGCAAAGCCGTCTTTCTCTTGATCCTCAGCAAATAATTGCGGAGCGTTTGACCAGTATGGAAGAAATAACGAATCTGTTCCATCTCTCCGATACAAAGTTCGACGATGGCCTTGGACATGATTTGATGGATAGTGGGGTTCGACAATTGAGTCGCTACCCCTATCGCTTTAGCAAATATATAATCCCCCGTATACATCGCTATCCGATTATCCCATTTGGATTTCACGGTCAGCTGACCTCTGCGGGTATCGGCATCGTCGATCACATCGTCGTGAACGAGACTTGCCATATGAATAAGCTCCATTGGAATGGCTATGTATTTCAATTTATCCAAATCGTAATCCCCGAACTGCCCGGCCAGCAATACAAACACAGGCCGCAGACGCTTGCCTCCCGCCTTCAACAGGTGGCTGGACGTCTCCCGCAGCTCGGGATGATCGGAATGAACGCTTTTTAACAATTCTTTCTCGAGATAGTTTAAATCCTTCTTGATTCTGGCGTAAATATCAATTATTTTCATTCGTTCACCTGTATGACGGAATTATCGTGCCAGATTTTCAGCGATACGGGCTCCTCCAGCAATCCAAGCTCCCAACCATATTGGTAGTACAGCCGGAGGCCTTCCCATTGAGCGGGGCCAAAGTCGTAGGTTAGCTGCTGGAAATACTGCTTCCAGTACAATTCGCTTCCGCCGATCGACGACTGGGCGTCGCGGATCATCTCTTCCGGGCGGGCCATTCCCTGCTCCTTACTCCAGCAGAACGCCTCATAAATGCGCCGGACCACTTCCGGTCGTTCTCGCAGCGCCTGTTCCCGAACCGCCCAAACGGCGAAGGTCATTGATTTCCCCGTCCAGTGATTCCACAGCTGACCAAGATCAGTGACCTGGTAACCCGATCGGCTCCAACTGGCCCGAATGGCATCGTCTCCGATCAGCAATGCCGCATCGGACTCTTTCATCATATCATCTAACGATGGAGAAGCATAGAAATAGGTCGGCCGGCCCCCATAATATTTCGAAATAATGATTTTCAGCAGATTGACGGAACTTGCCGAAGTCGTGGGCAGCGCTATCGTTCCATGGACAATCTCCTCCAATGGCCGACGATGAAACAGCAGAATCGAATTGACTCTGCCGAAAGCGCTCACGGACAGATCGGGAAATAACACGCAGTCTTTAAAGTATTGCCCATAAGCGAAGGAAGAAATCGGCCCCATATCGATCTTACCTTCTGCCAATGCTTTATTCAAGCTCGTCGGCACCTGCAGAAGCTGCTCGGCCTCTTCTTGAAACTGCTCCATCGGAAAATAATAAAAGATCGGCCAAACATTCGTATAATTAATTCTGCCTATCCGAATTTTCTTTGTTTTGTTTTCCATTGCCTTCTCCCCATCTTATATACAGATCGTGTTCTATCTCCATGGAGTCCAAAACTTTGCCCACCATAAAATCGACCACTTCATCCAAAGATGAAGGCTTCTGGTAAAATCCCGGCATGGCCGGAATGATCCGGATCCCCATTCTCGCAAGAGTCAGCATATTTTCCAAGTGTATGGCGTGCAGCGGAGTTTCGCGGGGAACGAGAATCAGCTTCCTGCCTTCCTTCATCATGACATCGGCCGCTCTCTCCAGCAAATTATCGGATGAACCCCGGGCAATCCCAGACAAGGTTCCCATCGAGCACGGGATGACAACCATGCCCTTCGTCAGGAACGTTCCGCTGGCTACACTTGCTCCAATATCCTGTATGGGATGATAGATCAGTTCCCCCGGCAAATCTTTAAAGTGCTCCTTCAGCGTATCCCTCCTGCGCGGAGAAGCGCTCCAATCCAATTCATCATGCAGCACCCGCCATCCGGCATCCGTAATGATCAGATGAACCGTCTCTCCCCTTGCCAGCAGTTCCTCGCATAGACGGACTCCATAAATCACGCCACTGGCACCTGTCATTCCAACAATCCATTTCTCCCTGGCCATCTTACATCACCACCAGATCGATTAAAGTAAAGACGAATACAACGACGCTCAATACGCCGTTCATCGTGAAGAAAGCAGTATTTAAACGGGACAAATCTTTCGGGGAGACAATCCAATGCTCATAGAAAAGAATTAAATAAGAAATAATGAGACCGGCGAAATACCACCAGCTTAAGTCGGTAATGAAAAACAATGCGCTTAGTCCGATCGCGGTGATGACATGGAACGATTTAGCTATCCACAGGGCCTTAGCTACTCCAAAACGGCTGGGAATAGAATGCAATCCTTCCTCCCGGTCGAAATCCGTATCTTGGCAAGCATAGATGACATCGAACCCGGCTGTCCAGAAAGCAATCGCAATATAAAAAATAAACGCTGTCCAGGTAATCTCACCGGTGACCGCAACCCACCCGCCCAATGGGGCAAGGGCAATCGTCAATCCCAGGATAATGTGGCAGCTCCAGGTAAATCGTTTCGTATACGAGTAGAAAACAAGAAAAAAGACCGCTATGGGCAGCAGTTTCATCGCAAGCGCATTGAGTTGAGAGGCGGCAATAAATAGCAGGACAAAGGACACCACAATAAAAATATAAACTTCCTTCGACGTCAATAACCCCGCCGGTATGGCCCTTCCTGCGGTACGCGGATTCTTCTGGTCAATCGCTCTGTCGATCAGCCGGTTAAGGCCCATGGCGGCGCTTCTCGCCCCAACCATGGCCAAGGTAACCCATCCGATTTGCGCCCAGCTCGGAAATTCCCCGAACATAACAAAGGCTCCCAGCAGCGATCCCATATAAGCGAAGGGCAAGGCGAACAGCGTATGTTCGAACTTAATCATTTCAAGAAAAACTTTTACTTTATTCAACATTAAGGTTTCACCTGCGATTATTGGGTTTATCCCCTATATGTAAGGCAGCTATGCCTCCGGTTAAAGGATAGGTTTGGACGTTCTCCAGTCCTATTTCCTCAAAGATGGCCGCCAGCTGTTTATAGTCTGGAAAATGAACCAGGGATTCTGGAAGCCATTTGTACTGCTCATGCTTTCCGGCGATTAATTTCCCGAGAAGCGGTAGGATATTCTGAAAGTAAAAATAATAAATGCCCTTGAACGGCTGCCAAGTCGGCTTGGACAGCTCCAGTGAAACCACCTTGCCGCCGGGCTTCACCACCCGCTGCATTTCCCGAATGACCTGCTTGAAATCGGGGACATTCCGCAAAGCGAAGCCGATCGTGGCATAGTCAAAGGTGTTATCGTCAAATGGCAGCTCCATAGCGTTTCCTTGAACGAGCGAAATCTGCTTGTCCAAACCGAGCTTCTCTACCTTGGCCGCCCCATAATCCAGCATATTGCGGCTAAAGTCCAGCCCGACAATCTCTCCGGTTCCGCTGGCTTGAGCCAGACTGATCGTCCAGTCACAGGTTCCACAGCAGAGATCAATGGCGCTGTCTCCGGCTTGCACGTTCAGCTTGCGCATCGTAAATTTGCGCCAATGCTTATGTTGGTTAAAGCTGAGAATGCTGTTCATCATATCGTACTTCGGCGCTATGCTTTCAAAAACGGAATGGACAAATTCTTCCTTCGATTTCACTCTGCCTCACCTCATCTTTCTTCCAACAATTGCGGCATGCCGACAAACCTGTAGTAGGTTTCCTGCAGCCGGAAGAGCTCTTCGGTTAAATTCGACGGCTCCAGCTTCCGGATGATTTCTTTCAGATGCTCCAATTGTTCGTCCAGCATCTGGGAGAGCTTGCCGGCGATATTATACTTCTGCAGCATAGAACGGATCAGTCCTCCGTCGGTTTTGTCCGAGGAAAGATAAGATCGCTCCTCCTTGGTTCCAAACTGCAGCAAATGCCAAAAGCCCCAACTGTTGCGAAATTGGTGCAGCGAATCCGCTCGGAACATTTCTTTCACAAGCACCTCGCACTTTGTAAAGCCGGTTAATATTTCGGGCCAAACCTTCAGATATCCGTCCGAGATCATCTTGTTGAAGGACAGGAACAACTGTGTCTTGATATTGACGGATTGCTGCAAATATTCCTCCGCCGTCAGCTTCAGCTGCTTCATCTGCAGATAGAAATTCATCTTCATGCGGTTAACCTCGCAGATGGATAGAGACAGCTGCTTAATAATATCAATTTGTCCGGCCTGAGACAGAAGATTGTAAAATCTCGAACTGAAATAAGCGCCTGCCAGCACCTTTAATTGGCGTGAACGCGCTTCGTTCTGTTCTTTAAGCTCATTCGATTCCGGAACCTGGTCATGCGTATCCAGACCAACCTGAACGAGAGATGTCACTAGTGCAAATAAATTTCGGTTTTCTTCCTGAATTCCTTTGGCATTTAAAAAGGCTAGCAGCAGTCTTGTCCGGGCTTCCGGAAAGTCAGGCAGGGAAGTATGACTCTGGATCATATCATACTCCATGTACGGCTTCGCCATTTCTTGAATTCGAGATTTCGTCATACGCCGCCTCCGAACATACCAAGTGCATGATAAATACAACATATAATTATAGCATAACCTGACAGAGATCGTACAATCAACCGTCCGGCCAATTATTACGAAAAAGTGAACGAAAGAAAACCGGACGGGGCAGGCGTGCAGCGGCTGTTCTAACGAGCCTGACGACGCCCGCAGGCGATCCTTACTTACGTTATGGGCTGTCAATTTACTTTTATCAGAATGGCCCGTCAGTAGGCGTATACATCCTTCCATTTCTGCGTATAGGTGATACGGTATCGGGATTGCAAATATTGCCGGACATCCTGGCCGCTCAGCTCCTTCAGCGCTTCTTGTCCCTGAACCCTCTCCTTGCGCGCATCCATCGAGACAAGCAGCAGGCCGTTTCGTTCGCGGCTAACGCTGGAAGCTTCCATCACCCGTACTAGCACCTGATCTACATTGGTATGGTTTTGCAACCCGAATTTCGACAATTCGTAAAGATCATGATACACACGGCTGGCTGTCGATCCGGCGGGAGCTCCCAGATCGATCGACAAGATCGAGTTATTCCAATCTACCCGGCGGATGTTAAGCTGTAGAGGAAGCATGGTCATCTTATCTACCAGATTCTCATCGCTCAAGCGCGTTGAATGATTTTCCTTGAACACCGCCAGCTCGTTATCATTCATCAAATTGAACCTCTCCCACTGAGGCAGAGTGCTGAGAAACAATGCTATAGCGGCAGTAATCAGACAAACCGACAGAATGGCGGCTGGCCATTTCATTTGAAGAGACCTCCCTTTACCCGCATAAGGATTTTCAGGCGAATTACCTTGTCTTCATAAATGATTGCCTACCACCATTGTACAATGAAAAAAAGCAGGCTATGCCTGCTAACTGCATTTAATCGTCCGTCTCCATGACTCCGAACTTCGTCATAATGGTTGCTTTGCCCCTCACTTTAACCGCCGATGTATGCTCGGTAAACTGGGCGATCATAACCTCACCCTTGTCCAGCTTCTCCGTGTGGTGGAATCGGGTGTCGTTCCCTCTCGTCAACCCGATAACATGCACTCCATTATCCTTGGCCTTAATAATAAAAAAGTCACCTTGATTATTCAAGATCGGCATCCTCCCAAACATGAAGAATCTCTTCTGTTTCCTAATGATGCTAAAAAAACAGGACAATGTCAACCGGGGAAGTGAATCTTCGACTTCCAATCGATCAGCTCAATCTAGTTAGAGGCATTGCATCAAAAAGAAGCGAAGTGCAGGACATGCTGTTTTCAAAAATAGCGATCAATAAAGCAAAACCACTCTCCCCTGTGTACAAAGTACACTGAAGAAAGTGGTTATGGAACATAAAATCGGAGTAACAGGATTTGAACCTGCGACCTCACCCACCCCAAGGGTGCGCGCTACCAGGCTGCGCTATACCCCGATGCATAAGCTGCAAAAATTAGTATATCGCCTCCCAACCGGTAAGTCAAGACCTTATTCCTTATTTGTTGTATTCCTCCTGTCGGGCGGCTTCCACTGCCGCAGTGCCTAATGATTCGAAGCAAGGATAAACGGCTATCGTCCTTTGGGCAGGCGTGTTTAACGATGAAATGTAAAAAAGCTCCTAACAGAGCCATCTCGAAGATGATTAACCCGGTATTAGAGGAAGCTTTTTATGCCAATTAGAAAGTTTGTTCCATTTTAATGCATTATTGAACTTAAACTTTCTAATATAGTAAGAACAGGTATAGATGAAAATTTATACTTTTATAAGTTGAAAAAACCGTGCGCGACAAGGCGGCACGGTTTATGAAATCGGATATGTAAACAGGAGATTATTGAATTCCATCTCTCAAAGCTTTCCCTGGTTTGAACGCAGGTACTTTGCTGGCTGCGATATCGATTTCTTCACCCGTTTGCGGATTCCGTCCTTTACGCGCGGAACGCTCACGAACTTCAAAGTTTCCAAACCCTACCAATTGGACTTTATCACCGCTTTTCAGAGCTTCGGAAATAGCATCGAATACGGCTTCAACAGCCTTAGTAGCGTCTTTCTTGGACAGCTCCGACGTTTCAGCCACTTTAGCAATCAATTCGGATTTATTCATAGTCTTTCACCTCCTCCAACGATAATTAAATGTCCTTACTCCATGTGTTAACGGATTACTCGCAAAATATACGTATTTACAAGGAAAAACGAACAAATTTATAGTAATACACCTTTGTTGCATTTTCAAGTATTCTACAATCTTTTTTTAAAAAATAAAAATAAAGAACACTCCGGGGAGTGCTCTTTAAACCATGACCTGCTCTTATTTAAAGGATGATTGCGATCAAACCGCCAGAGCCTTCATTAATGATCCGGCCCAAAGTTTCCTGCAGTTTATAACGCGCATTATCCGGCATCATCGCCAATTTTCCTTGAATTCCTTCGCGTACGATGGAATGCAGCGACCGTCCAAAAATATCGGATTCCCATATCTTGAGCGGATTTTCCTCGAAATCCTGCATCAGGTAGCGCACCAATTCTTCGCTTTGCTTCTCGGTGCCGATGATCGGCGAGAATTCGGATTCCACGTCTACCCGAATCATGTGAATGGATGGCGCCGTTGCCCTCAGCCGAACACCGAAGCGAGAGCCCTGACGGATCAATTCGGGTTCGTCAAGCGCCATTTCCGCAAGAGTCGGCGGAGCGATGCCGTAGCCTGTAGTCTTCACCATTTCCAACGCTTCCGCAAATTGGTCATACTCCCTCTTCGCATGAGTGAATTCCTGCATCAATTGCAGCAGATGATCTTTGCCGCGGATTTCCACCCCGACGACTTCCATCAATATTTTGTCATATAATTCGTCCGGAGCGTACAAGTCGATCTCGGCGACGCCCTGACCCATGTTCATTCCGGCCAAAGCCGCCCTGTCAATAAAGTCATATTCCGAGAATTGCCCCACGACCCGGTCTACATCCCGCAGCCTGCGGATGTCCTGTACAGTCTCTCTGACCGAGCTCTCAAAGCTGGTGCGCAGCCAATGGTTTTCCTTCAGAACCATGACCCAGCTGGGCAGGTTGACGTTCACTTCGTGAACAGGGAATTCGTAGAGCACCTCGCGAAGAACGGACATACATTCTTCTTCGCCCATTGTCGCTACACTCATCGCCATAACCGGGATATCGTATTTGGCAGCCAATTCATGACGAAGCTCCTGTGCGGAATCACTGTATGGTTTCATCGTATTGATGATCAGGATGAACGGTTTGCCGACTTCCTTCAGCTCGGCGACGACCCTTTCCTCGGCCTCTACATAGGAGGAACGTGGAATTTCCGAAATGCTGCCGTCCGTTGTAATGACAACCCCGAGTGTGGAATGCTCTTGAATGACCTTGCGCGTGCCGATCTCGGCCGCTTCCTGGAACGGAATCGGATCGTCGAACCATGGGGTCGAAATCATTCTCGGGCCGTTCTCATCCTCGTATCCCTTGGCCCCTTCCACCGCATAACCGACGCAATCCACCAGGCGCACATTGACGTTTAACCCTTCCGTCACGGTGATTTGCACCGCATTGTTAGGAACGAACTTCGGCTCCGTCGTCATAATGGTTCTTCCAGCGGCGCTTTGCGGCAGCTCATCCGTCGCGCGCACACGGTCCGCCTCATTGCGAATATTTGGCAATACTCCTGCTTCCATAAACCGCTTGATGAATGTTGATTTCCCAGTGCGGACCGCTCCCACGACTCCTAGGTAGATGTCACCGCCGGTTCGTTCCGCGATGTCCTTAAAAATATCGATTTTCTCCAAAAAGATCCCCTCCTACAAGGTTTATTGACGAAGCACGCGCTTTGGACGAACCGGAGAACGTTCCCGGATCGGTTCGTGTGCGGCCACACTCGTACATACATTGGACTAGTACTACTATATGTACAGGTTTATGGATTATGACAACATTTAACCCCCTCGCTTCCTTTTCCTAAGGAGTTTTCGACCAACCCCCAATAAAAGAAGGCTACTTCTATCATATATGTGAGAGAGCAACAGGTTATTCTACAAAAAAAACTCTATAGTCATAGATCAATGACCATAGAGTTTATCGGAGCTTGGATTAAGCAGTTCGCGTAACAGCTTGCCTCTCTCAAATCGGCATTCAGCTCTGTCCGAAAGAGTTTACCAATTTGGGCATACCGTCAATCCATTTATAAGGTAGGGACCACGCCGGCACAAACAAGGATTCCGCAACAAGAATTTCGCGCAGATCCGTATCGGGACCGATCGTTTCCGAACCTTTCTTTTCCATTACCTTCATTATATCGAGTGCATAATCAATATAGACGTCACCCGTATCTTCCACCAAAACAGGAAGCGTCTGGCCGGAATTCGGGCTCTGGATCACCGGCTTCTTCATCCGTAACTGCTCAAAATCGAGCAAATAGACGCCTTCCGCAACCTTCTCCCCCTTAGGGAGCTTTCCCTGCTTGTCCCTATAAGCGAATACTTCTCGCTGAATATCCACCATTTGCTGATACAGGGGCAGATCCATCAGCTTCACCTTGGGCTCTGTTTCAACATCCACCAGAACGTAGATGGCGGTTCCTCCGTTCTCGAACGAATTCGTCGGAACCATGCTCAGCAGGTTGGACTGAGTCAGTTTGTTGAAATCAATGAAATACTTTTCGTATATTGGCGTATCGCTTTCCTTATTTTTGATAGGCAGTACTCCGGTTCTTTCTTTATACTGGTCAACGGCATTCTGCACAATGACAATAAATTCCCCCGAGGCCGGAGCATTCCGCTTCTTCACCTCGCCGGAATACATGCAGCCGCTAAGCAGCATAACCGTCAGTATCAGCATCAGACCGGTTAACGGCTGCCTCCAGCGTCTAGACCAACGCAAGTCAGCTATCATCTCATTCATCCTTTCCGGGCACGTTCAGCCCGTCCTCCTCCTGCCTCTCGGCTAACAGCTTGCGAACCGCTGCCTTGAGCGGATCCTCCGGGATATGAACCTCTACATTCCCGGCTACTCTAGCCTGACATGCCAGTCGGAATCCATCCCCAATCAGGGAGCCAAGCTTCTGCTTCTCGTTCAGGTTAGCAGGGGTAAGCCCAGACTGGTCCGGCACCTTGACTTTGCACATCAGGCAGGCGGCTCTTCCGCCGCAGCGTGTGCGTATATGGGCCTTGGCCCTGCGGCCCGCCTCCAGCAAAGTCGTTCCTGGACGAACGTTAATCTGCCTCTCATCAGGCCAAAACCGTACCTCGTTCATCCTATCTTCCTTTCCCGGCTTTATGCGACGGCATATTCCTGCCGAGCTTATCGGAGTGGATATTACCTTATTTTCAAACTTCTGTCAAACGGCTGATTTGCTCAACAACGGACGGAGTCAACCGATTATCTTCCACAATACGTTCCAAGGCGGGAAAGTATTGATCGGGAGCCTGCTTCATTCTCGCGGCAATTGGCTCATACCGATCCTCCCTCGCCCGGAGGACGTTAAAGACCAGCTCATGAGCCAGCGGCATCAAACGTACCTTACATCCGCCCAAGCCAACCTCCGGGCTGTAAGGAAACAAAGCGCCTACATTGACATGATAGCTGCCGGCAGCGGTTAAAATCCGAAAATCCGAGACCAGCTCTAGCGGCATGCCCGCGATATGGAAGTGAGCAAGCCGGGAGGAATAAATTTCCGTCTCACTCGGCCCAAGCTTGTCCGTCGCGAAATCGTTAAGCAGAGAATAAATCTCCTCCGCATCCTTCGAATCTGTGTATACATCAATATCTCTGGGCTGCCGCGATAAATCGACTCCCTGCAGCAGAAGTCCGCTGCTTCCTCCAAGCAGCCACACGGTGTCGTGGCGGGCTTCCTTCAGCTTCCCGGCCATAACTCTGATCGCGTATTCTACATTATCGTCAAGCTTCATCGTATACCGCGCCTTCCGGTCTAATCTCCAAACTAAACTTCTCAGCAGATTCTTACGATGTTAGACAGTATAACCATCTCATCTATAGGTTTCCATTCTTTATTCCGCACCTGCAGCTGAAAAGTGAAATGACCGGGGTCTTTCAGCAAGAGCCCGGGTTCGATTTCAATCATTCAAAATAGGTGGGGTCCGGCGGGATCGGATTTCTCCTCCGTTTCCTAGTGCGGACTTCTAGAAATAGGTCTTGTTGGTGGCCTTAATCGGTCCGATTTCTTTAATTCTGGCCTGACAGCCGAGGCGGAACCCCTCATCGAATTCCTCCGGATCCAGACGGGCAATTTCCGCTTCCGTAGGTTCCTCGAGTAATTCCATTCCTTGCGAAATGTAGCACCTGCAGCGGGCACAAGTCCCCCTTGTACAGGAAAATCCCCAGTCTACATTATTTTTAAGGGCCAGTTCAAGAATGGACAGGCCCGTTTCAGGTTGTACCGTTTTCTTCCCAAAGCGGCCCACAAGCTCGAGCATTCTTCGATTACCTCCAATGTCAGTTAAATCATGGAAAGCAGCATGTACAGCAAAATCGGAACAAAAAGAAGAAACGCAATAAGAGAAAGGATAAATCGGACAAAGCCTTTGGTTTTTTGTCTGGCATACGTAATCAGCACGGTAGCGACCAGCATCAAGCCCATCGCAACGAACGATGCCCACATTTTATCCAAACTGCTCAAGATTTGATAACCTCTCTTTCCAAAATCCGCATCTTATGTATTATATCATTCTGCTAATTGTTTTTGTAATCCGGTCTAACCAACAAATCGGTGACAATTGTGTGGACATCCAAGCTGTATACACGGCAGGGAAAATAAGAGCTCTTCGATTCCATGAGATTTAATAGCCCTGTTATTCCGCAAAAAATAAAGGACCGATTTCTCGGCCCCTATTCCTCAATCAAGATTATTTTTTGGATATCATTTTCATCAATTGCTCCAGGCTGTTCGGATTCACTTTGCTGCTTTTTACCGCTTGAATAATATCATTCATAGTGGATTCCGACACTTTCACATTGACCAGAGACGATACTTGGCGGATCAACTGCCGGAGCTGCTCTTCGCTCTGCAAGGTGGACGGCTTCACTCCACTGGCCAGCTTCTGAATATCTCTCTCGGAAATGGATTTTCCGGTCTTGTTCTTGACCACGTTCAATATGTCTTTGGGGCTTTGTTTGCCGCTCATCCTTTTCCCTCCCTTAGTCCAGTCTTCGTTGCACTAAGGTATAATATGTACGAAAAGCGGCAAATGTGTAGGCGGGGTACTATCTAATTCCAGCGAAGGTGTCCGCTCTGCGCCACTTCTTCCATTTCATGCGTTGGAACGCGGCCCATTAAATCCTCTACCGCATCTTTAGCCTGTTTGCCATTGAACAATACCTCATACAAAGCTGCCGTAATCGGCATCTCGACCTGGTATTTGCCGGATAGTGCGTAAGCGGCCTTGGTTGTCTTCACGCCTTCGACGACCATTCCCATAGTTTCCAGTACTTCTTCCAGAGCGGCTCCCTGTCCAAGCATATGGCCCGCGCGCCAATTCCGGCTGTGCCGGCTGGTGCAGGTGACGATCAAGTCGCCGACACCCGCCAGACCGGCGAACGTGAGAGGACTGGCACCCATCGCCGCGCCGAGCCGAGCGATCTCTGCCAACCCGCGGGTCATCAGCGCTGCCTTGGCATTGTCCCCAAAGCCGAGGCCATCCGACATCCCTGCTCCGAGAGCAATGATATTCTTCAGAGCGCCGCCGATTTCCACGCCGCTGACATCCGGATTCGTATAAACGCGAAAATACGAGTTATTCAGCAAATCTTGAGCCGCATATGCGGTCTCCAGACATTGAGCGGCCACTACCACGGTTGTAGGGCTCTTCTGAACCACTTCCTCGGCATGACTCGGACCGGACAATACGACAATTCGGTCATGGTCGTATTCCGGCAGCTCCTCGCTGATGACAGTGGACATGCGCTTGAGCGAATCCGCTTCGAAGCCTTTGGTTGCATGAATTAATAATGAATCGGGACGAAGCCAAGGACGGATTTGACGAACAACCTCCCGCATGCCATGCGAAGGCGAGACCACAAGAACAGCCCGCGAATCCCGGACCGCCTCTTCGATGGAGGTAGTGGCTGTAATATTGTCAGGCAGCACGGTATCCTTCAGAAACCGGCTGTTGCGATGAGTCCGGTTGATTTCCTCCGCCTGCTGTCCGGACCGGGTCCACAGGACGACCTCGTGGTTATTCGAAGCCAGAACCGTTGCAAGCGCCGTTCCCCAGCTTCCGGCTACAAGGACCGTTGTTTTGCTTTTTCCCATCGTATTCCTGCTCCTTCCTTCACGATCCCAGCGGATCATCGTTTGCTTCCCAGCTTGTTCTCCTGTCCGCGAATCAGCTTCATAATATTCGTCCGGTGACGGACAAAGGAAAATACGGCAATAAGCAAGCTGCCGATCAATACCGGTAGAGGTTCTCCCATTATCCATATAGAAATAGGAAGTAGGCCAGTAAAAATAAGAGAACCCAACGATACGTACCTTGTTATGAATATAGAGCCGATGGCAATAATACCGGCAAACAGAGCGGGCAGGAAGCAGAGGGTCGCCGTCACGCCGATAGCGGTCGCTATCCCTTTGCCCCCTTTAAAGCCGAAATATACCGGCCAGTTATGCCCTGCAATAACGGAAAGTCCGGCCCATACCGGCACCCAATCGTTTTCTCCTCCGAGCCATCGTCCTATCCATACTGCGGCGATTCCTTTAATCACATCCAGAGCAAGCACAGCGATGGCCGGTCCCTTGCCCAATATTCTCAAAGTATTGGTTGCCCCGGCGTTACCGCTTCCATGCTTGCGGATATCGATTCCCTTCAGCAGCTTCCCCGCAAGAAAGCTGAAGCTGATGGAACCAAGAAGATAACTGATAATCAATGCTGCAAAAACTTGCACTCGCGCTCCCCCTTAACCTTATTCATCCGAAGACTTTTTGCGAGTAATGATTCGTACCGGAGTCCCCTCGAAGTTAAACGACCCCCGTATTTTGTTCTCCAAATACCGCTCATAGGAAAAATGCATCAATTCGGGGTTGTTAACGAATATAACGAAAGTGGGAGGCTTGACAGCTACTTGAGTCACATAATTGATTCGCAGTCTTTTGCCTTTGTCGGTTGGCGGCGGATTAATCGCTACGGCATCCATAATGACATCATTCAACAGGTGCGTCGTTATGCGTGCCGCATGATTCTCAGCCACCTCAGACACAACCGGCATCAGCCTGTTCAGCCTCTGCTTCGTCTTCGCCGAAACGAAAAGCACCGGCGCATAAGGCATGAACAAAAAATGATCTCTTATTTTTTGCGTAAACTGCTGTGTAGATTTGTCGTCTTTCTCAATCGCATCCCACTTGTTGACAACGAAGATGCTGGCCTTGCCGGCCTCATGGGCGTACCCGGCAATATGCTTATCCTGCTCGATTATTCCCTCCTCCGCGTTAATGACAATCAGAGCCACGTCAGCGCGTTCTATCGCCTTCATCGCCCTCATGACGCTGTATTTCTCCGTTGTTTCATATACCTTGCCCCGCTTGCGCATTCCGGCCGTATCGATCAGCACATACTGCTGTCCGTCTTTCTCGAACGGGGTATCTATCGCATCGCGAGTCGTCCCGGCGACATCGCTGACAATGACCCTTTCTTCACCCAATATGGCATTAACCAGAGAAGATTTGCCGACGTTGGGGCGGCCGATCAAAGCAACCTTGATAACCTCATCGCCATAAGGATCCTCCGTCTCCGGGGGAAAATGTCGGGCTGCGGCTTCCAGCATGTCTCCCAATCCCAACCCGTGAGCACCCGAGATGGCAATCGGATCGCCGAAGCCCAGGCTGTAAAACTCATAAATGAGCTCCTGTCTCTGGATATTGTCCACTTTATTAACGGCCAGCACAACCGGCTTGCCCGATTTGAACAGGATGCGCGCGATTTCTTCATCGTCCGGCGTGACGCCTGCCTTGCCGTCCACCATGAACAGAATGACATCGGCCTCTTCTATCGCTAATTCGGCTTGAACCCGCACCGATCTAAGGATCGAATCTTCTCCATCCAATTCTATACCGCCGGTATCGATGACATTAAAGGATGTTCCGAGCCATTCACCGGTTCCGTATAGCCTGTCTCTTGTAATCCCGGGTTTATCTTCCACGATGGCCATCCGGTCGCCCACGATCCAATTGAAGATCGTTGACTTGCCGACATTGGGACGGCCAACGATGGCAATAACGGGTTTTGCCATTCCATCCACTCCCTATACTCCATGCTTACTCTTTTTTATCCATTCTCCATCATAGCAAAAATGCTTATAAATGGCTAATTAATGTTTAACGATGATCATCGTCCCGTTCTCTAAATCATGGGCCATGGCATCCAGTATTTTCTCCAGCTTGAAGGCTACCGTCTGCAGCTCCTCTTTATTTTCCGTAATAAATAAAGGGGCTCCGCCCGCGTTGACCTTGTCTTTGTGCATCGTTATAATTGCCAGAATCGGCTTGATGTCCATCGTCTTCATCATCCTTTCCAACTAACCGGTGATGGCAGGCTTTCTTGTCTTTCTTCGTTTTTCCTGCTGTACTTGCCTCCGCAAATCCGGATTATATTTTCGCCTGGTTGGGCATCTTTATCGCACTTTCCAGCAGTGGAACGTTGAGGAATACTTTCTCCGCCTTTGTCCCGTCTCTGTCGATAGGCATGAGGAAGACGCCCAGCCGGCCATCGTTAATGTCCAGCTTCGACAAGGGGATAAGGGACGGCTCTCCGGAATCGCGGTAAATCCCCAAGATGGTTGACAAGTCATGCAGCAGCGCCTGCCGCTGTCCAAGATTGGCCAGAGCTAACCGGCCGTTGGTGCTTCTCGGAGTGGCGATCAACCCCAATCCTCGCTTGGCAATCAGCTTCTGCGATTCCTCCAGGCCCACGTTCATGATATAAATGTCTCCGACATACAGATTGGGGCCTTCCACTCTCACTTCCGCACAGCGGACATCCGCAATAGCGCCTACCGTCTTGCCCGACCGGAACCGGAAGCTTATGAATAATGCCAACAAACCGAACAGAACTCCCCAATACCAGGCGAACAAAACACTGAGCAGCGTCGTCACGAATGCGGTAAAAATAACCAGGTAATTCCTCCCTTCGAATACCATCGCAATGCCTTCGATATAAGATGCTCCCCGTGGTACTAGCTCCATCTCATCCAGCTTGGACAAGGTTTCCCTCTCCATATTGCGGACGTCGCGAAACTGCTGAGCTGCCAGCGAGAGAAATGTAACGGCCGTATAATCTTTGCCGAGCAAAGAAGGGACCGCTACAGCACCAAGGCCTGCCGCAATCACTCCCAACGAAATATGGATTATCCGGCCGTGAGGATAAGTAGGATATTGACGGTAATCTGTACGAAGAAGCATGATACGGGTCAATACTCCGTATAAAACTCCTATGATTACCCCAGTCAGAAATTGGTTCTCGATAATTAAGCGCATGCTATTCTTTCTCCTTCCGGGCCTCTGTCCATTGCTGGAACCACGTTCTTGTCATCATAGCAATGTATCCCAACGCTGCCGTTATGATTCTCGCGCTGAAGGCAAACAGCCACCAATGATCCTTCATATGCCCGAAGCCGAGTCTATAACCGGCCAATGAAGCATGGGAATACATTTGCAGCAAACTGCCGGAAAGAATGCATAGGGTGATGCAGGCCAATTGGGCAATCGGATTTCGATACAGGCTGATGACAAGCAAACCGATGAGCAAGCCCAACCAAAGCTGGGAGCTTCCGGGCAGCCCGGCCAAAGATAGCGATATTCCGTTCGCAAGGAAATAAAACAGGCCGAGTGTAAGTCCGCAGGCCATCAAGTAGAAGACGGATATCTCTTCGGGAAGGGCCGACAGCAAGAAGAAGAACAAGATAACAAGTCCGGCGTAGGGTCCGCTTATTGTCCATTGCCCGAGAGAAAACTTCACTTCGGAAAGGGCAAACCAGCCGATGAAAAACAAAGTGATCGCTCTGGCGGAAACGCCTCTAAGCAGTGCATCCTTCCAACCGCTCACCAACAAGATAACGGTTATACAAATTAATATGTAGGACAAGTATCCCGGATTCATTTCGGCTCACCTGCGCTATATTTTTCCCTGACACTTGCAATTTTAGTATGGATCAATAGGCCGTTTCCCATCCTGCCCTTGTCCGAAATAGAAAAAAGCATCCTGGTACTGATCCAACTTTATGTCGGATCAGTACCAGGATGCTGAATGGCGAACTGCAAAGAAACAGACGGATCCGCAGACCCGTCTGTCGATGGTAGTATTACTTAAACTTGCTCAGCTTGTCGCCGAAACGCTCGCCGAGCGTCAGGCTCAGGCTTTGGTTAGGTTGAGCCACATAATCATTGGCAGAATCTTTCTCCTTGCGGGGCTTCTCCGATTTCGGCGGAGCGGCAGGAGCTTCTTCCGTTTCTTTAATGCTCAGGCTGACACGCTTTTCCGCAGGATTGAGGTCCAGAATTTTAACATTGATTTCCTGTCCTTCTTCCAGTACCTCATGCGGGGTTCCGATATGACGGTGAGCGATTTGAGAAATGTGGACAAGCCCCTCAACTCCCGGAGCAATCTCAACAAACGCTCCGAAGCTTACAAGACGCTTAACCGTACCGGGTACGATGGCCCCTGGTTGAATGTGATCGCCGAGCTGCTCCCAAGGTCCGGGTTGAACAGCCTTCATGCTCAGGCTGATCCGCTCGTTCTCCGGATCTACCTTAAGCACCTGCACCTTCACAATATCGCCTTCCTTAACAAGCTCGGATGCCTGCTCAACATGATGCCAAGCCATTTCCGAAATATGGACCAGCCCATCGATTCCGCCGATGTCTACGAATACGCCGAAAGGAGTCAGACGCTGAACGGCTCCTTCAATTTCCTGCCCTACTTCGATGCTGTTCAAAATTCTTTGCTTGTTGGCTTCGAATTCTTCATCCAGAACATCCTTCTGGGACAGGATGACTTTGTTCTTCTCGCGATCGAGCTCTTTCACTTTCAGGCGCAGGGTGCGTCCTTTATAGTCACTGAAATCTTCGACATAATGGCGCTCCACCATCGAGGCGGGAACAAAGCCGCGAAGTCCTACGTCTACGACAAGACCGCCTTTAACGACGTCGGCCACAGCGGCTTCGATCGTTTCCTGACTGTCCAGCTTAGCTTGCAATTCATCCCAAGCCTTCTCGCTGTCGACAGCACGCTTGGACAAGACGAGCTTCTCCTTCTCGTCATCAATCGTTACTACCTTCAATTCCACCTCTTGACCTACTTCTACGGCAGCAGCCGCATTTTCCAGCGGAATGGAAGACAGCTCGCGCAATGGGATGATTCCGTCATATTTGTAGCCGATATCGACAAATGCTTGATCGTTATCTACTTTAACGACTTTACCTTGTACGGTATCGCCTTTTTTCAGTGCGGTAATGTTGGCATATCCTGCTTCCGCCTCTGCGGTTTGCTCCGCGTTGGCCTCCGTGTTTTCTTCAGGTGTGTTCTCATGCATTTTTGTTTCCTCAGACATTGTCAATTACCTCCTCGTTTAGCAACCCATATATGTAAAGATGGGCATGATAGACAATTTTTTAAAAGCTGTATAATTCCAAGATACCATGTCCATGCGCAGCAATCAATTTTTCGCCGAATTTTTATGATCGGCGATCATCGCGCGAATCGTTGTCATGATCTTCTCGGTCGCTTTTTCCAAATCCTCCGAGCCGCCTTCAGCGAATTCGGTTAGATCAACTGGCGCCCCATAAAGCACGATCATTTTAGAAAAAGGAGCGTAGCTGCCGACGATGCCGACCGGAATGACGGTCGCCTGGGCTTTAATAGCCAGCATGGCGGCCCCTTTCTTCCCCATTCCCCCTGCATTCTTGCGGGTTCCTTCCGGAAAAATCCCGAGGACGTTGCCGTCTTTCAGCAGCTGAATGGACAGGCGGATCGATTCCTTGCTGACTCCTCCCCGTTTGACCGGGAAAGCCCCGAGCTTGTGAATGAGCCATCCGAATCCCGGAATGTTGAATAATTCCTGCTTCGCCATATAGTGGACCTTGCGGTTAACAGGTATGCCGACAACCGGAGGGTCGAAATTGCTGATATGATTGGCACACAGAATCACAGGACCGCTTTCCGGAATATTTTCCAGTCCCTTGGCTTCCAATCGGTACAGGACGGCAAAAATCCCCCTTAATAAGGCTCTGCATACACGATACAGCATTAATTACCTTCCCCCGTCACTTTAGATCGGCATAGCTTGAGCACCGCTTCAACCACCTCGTTCAAATCCATGTCCGAAGTGTCTAGAAGCACCGCATCTTCAGCTTGAACAAGCGGAGAATGTACCCGATTACGATCCATCTCGTCTCTTTGGCAAATTTGCTTCTCCAGCTCGTCCAGGTCGATTCCCGGCTGATTCATTTCCTTGAAGCGGCGTTCAGCACGAATTCTCGGACTTGCAGTTAAGAAAATCTTCACCTCGGCGTCGGGAAGCACTGAGGAACCTATATCTCTTCCATCCATGACGACCCCTTTGGCCGCGGCTATTTTCTTCTGCTTCTCCACAAGCAGCTGCCGCACTTCAGGAATTTGTGCAATGATGGATACGGCCCGGTTCACCTCTTGCGACCGGATAAGCTCTGTCACATTCTCTCCGTCCACATAAACCTGTTGTCCGGACTCGTGAGCGAACAATTCCAGTTTCATATTACGTGCGGTTTCGATAACCGCTTCTGTATCTTCAGGACGAATTCCAAGTTGAAGCGCTTTCCAGGTGATTGCCCGGTACATAGCTCCCGTATCGACGTAAATATAATCCATAGCTTTAGCCACGTGCCGAGCTACCGTGCTTTTGCCCGCTCCTGCAGGGCCGTCTAGAGCAACATTAATTTTCTCCAAAAGTAGTGCCTCCCATAAAATCTGCCAACCGCTTAATACTTTCCTTCTATATTGCACAGGTCCAATAGCAGCCCCGGGCAATAAGAAAGATACCAGACCGTTGACTATAACCTGGCAGATAAAGCTGGAAAAATCTCTTCTCTGCCCGATAATATAACCTGATCCGGTCATCCAAAACAGGCGCAAGAAGCCTGCCAACGCTCAAGATTATACCATAATCAAAGTCATCATTGCAAAAACATCACCTTTTACGGATATCGATCTGCTTTTTGAAGCAATATCGGATGATGCTCTGTCGATCCCGTTCGGCGATTTCCGCAAACTGTACTATAATGATTGGTTTTCCGTTCTCTGACTCTGCTCGCCGCACCATATGGCCTGCAAACCGGACTTCTTCCATTGACTGAGGCAGCTTAAGCCGACCCTCCACTAATCCTCCTTGGGAATAGGACAGTTCACCCGGACAACGGAAGGAAACTCCTCCACCGCTTATATCTTCCGTGATGGCACGAACCGCAGGCCGCCCTTGTACCTCCATAATCAACTCCAGCTGAGCGGGGACGCGAAGGAAGCTGCGCCGCTGAATTTTGCTCACTGTACCCGGTTCGGGTTTCTTCAATCTAATTAAGTCTATGTTATCTTTGCGGTAACCGAGGACGCGGGATGGAAAATAATATTTCATTCCTCCTTCGGCAATAAATACGATTTCCAATTCATCTCCTATATGTAGACGCTTTAAACGGCCGGTTGTTTCGTGAATAGGAATTTGGATATCCAGAGCATCGTCCGAAACATCGGCTATACGCGATTTATATTCTTGTCCGGTTCCATCCTCGCCACAGGACAGAATGTATAACGAAATAACTTGATTGATATCTGGAAGCAAGTCCTCCACCTCCTAATAGGTATTAATACCTAGTTCTATTATACCATTTTGTTCTTGACAAAAAAGCCCTTTACAAGCAAAAAAAAGAAGAAGCCCTGGAACTCAAGGACTCCTTCCCAATATTTACCGCCGGTTTTTATTGAGCTGCTACAACATCTTGCTGGCGCAGGGGCTCCACTTTTTCCTCAACACCGCTGTTTGCATTTATAAATATTTTATAGTTTGAGCCGTTAACTTTTCCAGTAAATTCATAGCTGAGCGTTTCCTGATCCATATCGTTGCGAATGAGACATAAACGGGTTCCCGTCACCTCAAATTGCGTATTTAACGATTTGCGTGCTTCTTCCTCGGTTAAGGATGGCTTCCCGATCTCCCTGTCCTTGTGCTCGAGAACATAATCGGCGGCATGCAGTCCAAGTACTTCCCCGTTGTCCAGGGCCACTTCAACAACCATCTTCTCGGGATACACCACTACGTCGTTAATCCGGTTGGCAAAGGTAAGACTCGCTACATTGGCATATTCGTCTACAGACACCGGAGCCATCGTAGAAAAGCCGTGATGATCCAGAAACTCCAATGCCGAATCGCGGGCCGCCCGAAGGTCTATCGTCTTCTCCGTAACTTCTCTCGGTGCCATATACCAGATCAACTGGCCGCCCTTCTTCGTGTAATCCAGATGAACTTCCCGGTCGGTACCCGGCTTCACGCCGGACACGGAGAAGGTGTTCGCCTCGGTGCCGGCTCCATTCTCATTAACCTGCAGGCTTCCGTCATCCTGAACTCCAAGAAATTGTACGGCCCGTTGCTTCACCTCTTCCGCTGTCACTTCGTCTCCCGATAAAGCGGAGAACGACTTGTCCTGGTTAACGGTAGCCATCGTCGGTCCCCAATCCACTTCCGGATATTGGCTTACCTTCTGGTCCACCAATTGAAAACCGTCCACAATGACGTTGTCCAGCTTCTGCCCTTGCGAAGCTACCGCCACCTCTACATCCATCCAGCGCAGATTGTTGGCGATAATCTGATCCTGGACGCCTCGCAGCTCGTCTCTGATCTCTTTGGCCCTTTCATATAGGGTAAACAAAGCCTTCGATTCTTCCTCATTCAGAGGCTGCTTGGATAGATCTCTTACAGCAGTACGGTACGAAAATTTGGAGATATTGTCCAGAAAAAGAGCCGTTTTATTGAAGGGCAGCAGTGTTAAAGGAAGCTGGCTGATTTCATTCTGCGCCTGACTGGTAATTCTCCAGACATTGACAAGCCCTTTCCGGTACATATCGTGGGATCCGGAATTCACTGCGAGCGTATTGCCAAGCTCGGTATGCAGTTTATCCATGTGAGCGGTCAGGTCATGGAACGCTCTCTGGTATTGATTCTCCGCCTTGATTAATACCGTATTCTTCTCCCGGTTCTCCTGGTAGCCCCACACCCCCGTTCCGATTAGAGCAATGAGTAGTATCGGGAACATTACAGCGCTCAATCGCTTATACATACTTATATTCTCTCCTTTTAAATCAGCATTAGATGCACATAGCTTTCGTTAAAAGGAAAGGCTTTATTCATGCCCGGAGGGATAGATTAATCGCCCTACCCACAGGCTATGGAAGGTCAAAACAACAAAACAGAGGCTTCACAGCCTCTGTTCTCAGTCGTAATCCAGTATGTCGATATCAAAATCTCTTTCATTATCGCACAAACAACGTTTGAACCCGGTTTCGATCCGTCCCTTCTCCCGGTTTCCCTTCAGCACGAACCGCTCACCGCACGCTTTGCAGCGGATGCTTACTTTGACACGTGGATGCAAGCCTCATCCATCCTTCCCGAAAGGTATTCAACTAATTCTGATATCCGTCATTATTAGCTGAATGTGGACATTTTAACCTCTTCCTGCGGATGAAGGTGCCGACGGGAGGATCTGTCATTCGCTTTGCGCACCTTGCGCAAGCTTCTTACCCACAAAAATACCATAAACACAGCGATCAAAAACATCCAGTTGGTTCTCAGCAGCAGGATGTAATCGAATAACCCGTGATACAATATAGGGATACATATGGCAAATAGTAGAAAGCGTTTCTCTCGCTGTTGGGAAAACTTCGCTCTGCCCAGATGATATCCCATGGATACTCCGAACAGAGCATGACCCGAAACGGGGAGCAAAGCCCGAAGGAGCAAATCCGAGAATGTGACAAAATTCAACAGCGCGTAAAAAACATTCTCCACCGTCGCAAAACCTGCCGATACGGCAACGGAATATACAATTCCATCGTAAGGCTCATCGAAAAACGCATGCTTGTATAGAACGAAGTAAAGCACGAACCATTTAAAAAACTCTTCAACTCCGGCAGAATATACGAAGGAATATAATACAGGACTCTCTCCCAATCCAAGGACAAGCGCCCGCTGCAGCACCATGGTCGGAAACACGAGCAGCGCCCCGAACAAAAACATTCTGGCCACCATGTGCACAGGCTCGGGATCATACCGGTCCTTAAGATAAAAGTAAACTAGGAGTGCCATTCCTGGCGCAATCGCAGCCGTCAGAAGCGACAGCCAGAGCATTTAGACCCAGCCCCGGAATTTCGCCGCTTCCGCCATTTTTCTTGCTCCTACCATATAAGCGGCCAATCTCATATCTACTCCGCGTGTCTGATGCAATTGATAAACGTTCTCGAAGCCTTGAATCATAACCTCATGAAGCTTCTTGTAAACCTCTTCCTCCGTCCAGTAATAGCCCTGATTGTTCTGGACCCACTCGAAATAAGATACGACTACGCCTCCGGCACTGGCCAGAACGTCAGGAACAAGAAGTATTCCCCGTTCCGTCAATATTTTGGTCGCCTCGAGCGTTGTCGGTCCGTTGGCGGCCTCAACGACAATTCCCGCTTTGATCAGATGGGCGTTCTCATGAGTAATCTGATTCTCGATCGCGGCAGGAACAAGTATATCGCAAGGCTGTTCGAGAAGCTCTTTATTCGAAATCGTGTTGCTGAATAATTTGGTGACTGTCCCGAAGGAATCTCTTCGATCGAGCAAATATTCTATATCCAGGCCCTTCTCGTCATAGAGCGCGCCATATACGTCTGAAATACCGAGCACTTTGGCTCCCGCTTCGTGCATCATCTTAGCCAGGTAGCTTCCCGCATTGCCGAATCCTTGGATAATGATCCGGGCATCCTTCACATCTATTCCCCGCTTCTTGAGCGCCTGATCGATCATGATGGTAACCCCTTTGGCCGTCGCCGTTTCCCTTCCCTGCGAGCCACCAAGCACAATCGGCTTTCCGGTAATGAATCCCGGAGCGTCAAATTCGCGAATCCGGCTGTATTCATCCAGCATCCAAGCCATGATCTGGGAGTTCGTCATCACATCGGGCGCCGGAATATCCTTGGTCGGTCCGACCAATTGGCTGATGGCTCTGACATAGCCGCGGCTCAGCCTCTCCAATTCGCCGAACGACATCTCTCTCGGGTCACAGATGATACCACCCTTACCCCCGCCGTACGGCAAGTTAACAATGCCGCACTTCAGACTCATCCAGATGGACAGAGCCTTCACTTCGTCCTCGGTCACGTCGGGATGAAAGCGAACTCCTCCTTTAGTGGGGCCTACGGCATCGTTATGCTGCGCCCGGTATCCGGTAAAGACTTTAATCTTGCCGTCATCCATCCGGACGGGAATGCGGACGGTAAGCATACGTAACGGTTCTTTGAGAAGCTCGAACATTTCCTCCGAATAACCCAGTTTGGTCAGTGCCTCTTTCACTACTACTTGAGTCGAATGCAACACATTTAAATTTTCTGTTCCTCCCATGGATTCCACTCCGTTCAAAGAATGATCGTGCTAAGCCGCCCCGCGGCCAATCACCGTCGTCTCTATCCAGCAGTCGCTGTTACTAGCATACCACCAAGCCTCAGGATGTTTCCACAAAATCAACCGGATTTCGACATTTTTTCAGGCTTGTCCACACAGGATGACGGGTCGTGTATAGGATTTGGAATGATGAACGCCCGCCGGTATCTGCCTGGTCCACGAGGATAATAAAGTTCTATATGGATCGAAGCCAAGTCTGGTTATACAGCGCTAAGCCCCGGGATTCCTGACGCAGCAAAAAGCATCCGTCAAAAACAGAAGTTTTTGAAGATGCCTGAAATATTTATGTCACTTGAAATGAGTACACAAAACTTGAATGGCGTCCTGCCGGATGACTGCTTTCCCGTATTCCTCCAATACAGCCGGAGTTACCGAAGCTGCGTCCCCATATTCCGACAAAACAGCAATAATCGCCTGGTAATTACTGTCTTTTTCATCCATTCCTGCAGGATCAAGCTGAAGAATCCATTTATTCTGGTAAGAGTAAAGCGTACCGCCGTCCTTAACGAGCGGGTTAATCACCTTCGCCATTCTGAGCAGCTCTTCAAAGTCATGGAAGACGTAGGAGATCGTATCGCTTTGCTCCAGTGTTACCTCCATCTCATAGATATCTTCCTCTTCATCCAAGAGAGAGTCCTGGGAATCGGAGCCGTTCATCTTCCCTCTCGTAACGATGACCACCATTCCTTGGGCAGGCAGTGCGAACACTTCTACAGCAAGGGGACCTGTCGCGTCGAACCCGAGTTCCGAATAAGCCTGCTCCATCATTTCGCTGAACAGTTCATGAACCTTGGGAATTTCTCGCCACATATCTTCCTTCTGAATACCGCGTTCGGTCAAATCGTCAAAGGTTAGGAAAATTCTTATTTTATCCGAACTTAACCGCTCAATCTTCATATAGGACCCCCCTTCTACTTTCACATCTGTCGTTTGGAACCCTAATAACAGATTATGAAAAATATGATTAATTGTGCTTTGGATTGTATAAAAGTTTATAGCACTATTATTATAGCATGTTCTTCTTCTTTATGGCCAATTTGTTGCAAAAAGATTGAGGGATAATAGTTTATTTCGGCAGCGTATTCCTTTCTTTGGTTTTACAATTGGGAGCCTAATAAATGATCTATAAAAAAAGCTCCTGACGGAGCCCTGAGGGAAAACCAGACGTCACATCCGGGTCGGTAAAGACATCGCAAAGACGAGCAAAACGGCGAAAATACATTAAAATTGTGCCTTTTTCCAAAAAGAAGGCGAAAGACGCTCAAATGTCAGGTCTTTTTCACAAAATGGAGCCATTTCGCAAAAATCGCTCCAAAGACGTGCATTATTGCTCTAGAATCAGGTATGTAGCAACTTTTCTCCAAAAAGATGTGCATTATCGCTTTAGAATAGGGCACTCCTTATACTTTCTAAAATGGCAAGGATAAACGGCTTTCGCCGTCCTTAGGACGGGGGCGCGTTTACCGATGAAATAAATATAGACTTTCTAATGTGGTAAAAAAACCTAGCGGGACAACTGAGGCTGTCGATTCATTATGGGAAAGGCGTTCAACTGATGTTGTACTAGTGAAGAGCCCAACAGCGGGACGGAACTGGAAGACCTTATTTCGTCAACATAGACGGTTTTTTTACGCTAACGGAAACAGTTGCGCTTATTGCTTGGAATTCCCCTGCTTTTGCGAGCATTTCTTGGGAATAAGGTCATCTGGTTCCGTTAAAATGACCGAAAGGCCCTTCTGAAGCGATTAAGGTCTCCAGGTTCCGTTATAACCAAACCATGCAGGGTACTCACATGATCTTAGTTGTACACCATTGATAGACAGCCTCCAACTTACCGCTAGGCTTGTGCTTATGAAGTCAGATTAAGAGCGAATAGGGCTGAATTCCGACTTTTGGTTCTGATTATGCTCCAATATTTCCTGCACCGTCGCTGTAAGCTCGGGATCCTTGCTAACAATTTCCTCAACGTCCTTGAGCTGATACTTGGACGTTAGCGTATGATCAGCGATGCTGCCGGCAGTCTTGGCTTCAGGCTGCTTTGGTTCGCTCGAAGCTCCGGTCTGGCTGGTTGCTGAAGCAAATCCGAAAACTTTGGAATTGGACATCATCTTCTGAGCTGAACCGGCAGCTTGGACAAGTCCGGACCAAACTTTATCGCGGTTGCGGCTGACATAGATGGCTGCCGCTGCTCCTGCAATTCCACCCATTAAAAAAGTGGCCATGCGCATTGATTTCGCCTCCCTAATAGTTACTTGATTCCGGTTCACAATTTATTGTTTGCCTGCTATATCAAACTTATCGCCGTGAAAAACAGGAAACCTCCGCCGGGCTGGGATTTCATGCCGATCTTAGTTACAATAGGGTAATCCGGTTTATTTTTACGCAGTTTAATTACGATTTTAATTAATCATGGGAGAGATATTTATGAAAAAGACTTGGATAGTTCTTACTCTGGGGACGGTTCTCCTCACGGCTTGCTCCGCTCCTTCCGCCGCGAACGGGCCGTCTGCTTCACCTGCGGATCCGATACCGTCCGCTACGCCGGTTCCGTCTCCGGAGCCGCCGGCAGATCCGACACCTGAGCCCGTTCCGGAGGCTCCTGCCATTGCCTATCGGATGAAAGACAATTACGCCCTGACTCCTTTAGATCCCGATGGAAACAAGAAGATGGTGCTGCTGACTTTTGACGATGGCCCGAAGGATAAGGAAATGATTGAATCCATGCTGGACACCCTCGACAAGCATGAGGCCAAAGCGATTTTTTTCGTCAATGGCTATCGGATTAAACAGAACCCCGAGCTGCTCCAGTTGATCCACGATCGGGGGCAAATCATTGGGAATCATTCTTGGGACCATATTGATTTGAAAAACGAAAGCAAGGAAACGATTGATCAGCAAATTGAAGACGTTCAGAAGATTGTCGCCGAGATGGTCGGCAGTGCGCCGAAGTTTTTCCGCCCTCCGTTCGGTTCGGCGAACGACTACGTGAAGGAGAAGGTGAAGGAAGAAGGAGCGCTCTTCATGACCTGGTCCAACGGCTCCCTGGACTGGGACGCATCGGCCAAGAACAAGCCGGAGGTCGTTATTCAAAATGTTCTGGACCAGCTTCATCCGGGAAGCAATATTCTCATGCATGAGCTCCCATGGACCGTTGAGGCGCTGGACACCTTGCTGGACAAACTCGAAGAGGAAGGCTACGGATTCATTGATCCCCGCACAATAGAAACGGATAGCCCTTGAGAGGCTATCCGCTGCCTGATGGCGGATTGCGGCGGAAGACAAGTCCGTTACGCCGCATCCTTCTTAAATCTTATTATACAGCCCATCACCAGATCGATTAGGAAATGGGCGATGATCGGGGTCCACAGCGTCCCGGTATGGATGAAGATCCAGCCCAGGCCGTAGCTGATGCAAAACACGAGGCCCGTCATCAGCCAATGCTGAAGATAGCGGACATGGATAGCCGCAAAGAGTATGCTGGTCCAATAAGGGCCCATCCAATGCTGCAGAGCCCCTCTAAACAGCAGCTCCTCACAAACCGCCACTATGAAGCACAAAATTAGAATATGCCATAGGGGCCTCCTGCCAAACATCTTCTCATTAATCCCGCCATCATCCGTCACTTCCTCCGGCACCCAGCGGGAAATCAGCATATCCGCCGCCAGGACAACCAACGCGAACCCCGCTCCCCAAAGGACGGCCTGAATAGGATCCGTAATACTCAGCAGGGACGACAACCCGTTGTTCTTCTGAAACAGGATAAGAATAAGAGCCAGCAGCAGGCACGCTAACTGAGTGAAATATAAATTTAGCAGAATCACCCGGTCATCCAGCCTGCTGATATCGACCTGCCCTACCTTCCATTTCTTAAATTTTAGCTTCCACTTTTTCATAGAATCCCTTTCGCGCTGTAACAGCTAGTCGTAAATAAAACCGCGGAGACCGGAAACTGCCGCCATCCCCCCAATTACATTAACGACATTCTCCAATCCGTTCTGCAGCAGGTAGCGGACGACCATCTCGCTTCTGACACCATGGGCGCATACAATATAAATCAGATTATCGGATGGAAGCTCCTTCATTCTTTCGGGAATACTATTCATTGGGATGTGTACCGCTTCCTCCAGGTGATAATAATCCCATTCCTCCTGCTCCCTGACATCGACAATAAGATCTGCAGCCAATTCCCCCGCCTTTAGCTTGCGGTCGAAATCTTCCGGTGTTATATTATGGTGAATCATGCGGATCTTCCTTTCTGCCAATGAGCTTTATGAAGCTTATTTGAAGGATAACGAAAAAAAAAGACGAATTCAAGCGGACAATGATTGCTTTTGCCGAGCAGCTTACTATAAAATAATAAACGGTAAGTTTCGGTAAAAGCCTTACATTCCAGTAGGAATGGTTAGAGTTTAAGGAGGAAAGAACATGTCAAATTTAGTCGTAGATGCTTTCATTGAAATTCCAACAGGAAGTCAGAACAAGTACGAGTACGATGAAGACAAGGGAGCCTTCATTCTGGACCGGGTGCTGTATTCTCCAATGCATTATCCGGCCGAATACGGTTATTTGAAGAACACACTGGCGCTGGACGGGGACCCGCTGGACATTCTCGTTCTGACTTCATTCCCGACGTTCCCCGGATGCGTAATCGAAGCCCGCGTGATCGGCGTCCTCATTATGACGGATGATAAAGGACCGGATGAGAAACTGTTAGGCGTTCCCGTGAACGATCCGCGCTTTGACGGCGTAAATTCGTTGGAGGATATCCCTCAGCACAAGCTTAAGGAAATCGCCCATTTCTTCGAGGTTTATAAAGATTTGGAAAATAAGAAGACCGTTATCGAAGGCTGGAAGGATGCCGCTTTCGCCGCCAATCTGTACCAGGAATGCCTGGATAGACACAGCGGGAAGTAAAGCGGAAGCCGGCCGGGAACAAGTTGACACAAAATTGTCTTTAATTAGTTGTTGACCTTTGCGGACTTGCATGGTACATTATGAAAAAATCAATAACGCAACATAACAGTGATGGAACCAAGCGTAAGGAAGCCTTCAGAGAGCCGATGGTCGGTGTGAATCGGCGGTGATAATTATGCGGAGCATTCCGGAGTTGCTGCGCTGAACAACGAGCGGATGAGAAGGATCCTATCCCCCATCATGCTTCGAAGTAGGTGCGGTCGGCAGAAGCCGTTATCTTCAAGGCCAGCGAATGGCCGCTGAGGCTGTCATGCGCAAGCATACAGCGAATAAGGGTGGCAACACGAAAGTTAACTCTCGTCCCTTCTGTACGGAATCCGTATAGAGGAGATGGGAGTTTTTTAATTTAAATACACGGCTGCTCCCAACCGCCGGGTATCTTACTGACTTAGAGGAGGACAATCAACCATGTACAAAGTGTTAGTTTCTGATCCAATCAGTGATTTGGGCATACGCCAGCTAAGTGAGGCTGACGATGTTATCGTAGACAAGAAGACGGGGCTTTCCGAGGATGAGCTGACAGCCATTATTGGCGAATACGATGCACTTCTCGTCCGCAGCCAGACCAAGGTTACCGCTAAAATCATGCAGGCGGCCGCCCGCTTGAAAGTGATCGGACGCGCAGGCGTCGGTGTGGATAATATCGATCTGGAAGCTGCCACCCAACGGGGCATTGTCGTAGTTAACGCTCCTGACGGTAACACCATTGCCACTTGCGAGCTTACATTCGCCATGCTCATGGCGGTTGCGCGGCAAATTCCGCAAGCCTATAAGAAGACCGTCTCCGGCGAATGGGACCGCAAATCGTTCGTAGGCGTCGAGCTGAGGAACAAAGTGCTCGGAGTTATCGGTATGGGCCGAATCGGCAGCGAGGTGGCCAAAAGAGCCAAAGTATTCGGAATGGAGATTGTAGGCTACGATCCGTTCCTTACCCAGGAGCGCGCCGACAAGCTCGGAGTCAAATTGGCCACGGTGGACGAAATTGCCTCGCAGGCTGATTTTATTACCGTCCATACTCCGCTGACGAATGAAACCCGCAACTTGATCGACCGTCCGCAATTCCAGCTTATGAAAAAGGGAGTGCGCATCGTGAACTGCGCACGCGGCGGAATTATTAACGAGCAGGCGCTGGTGGAAGCTATCGAGGAAGGTATCGTAGCGGGAGCGGGCTTTGACGTATTTGTAGAAGAACCGCCGGCTCCGGACCATCCGCTGTTGAACCATCCGAAAATCGTAGTCACCCCCCATCTGGGTGCTTCCACGGTGGAAGCCCAGGAGAACGTCGCTATCGATGTTTCGGAGGAGGTGCTGCATATTCTGCGCAACGAGCCGTTCAAGAACGCGGTGAATATGCCTCCTGTTCCACCGATCGTGCTGAACAAGCTGCAGCCGTACTTCGCGCTGAGCGAGAAGCTGGGCCGTTTCCTGGGTCAAATGACGGAAGGCCCCGCCCAGGAAATCACGGTAGGCTTCACCGGCGAGCTGGCCGACCTGGATACGACCCATCTCAACCGTTACATTGTCAAAGGCCTCCTCTCCAATCACCTGGGCGGAGATGTCAACATCGTCAATGCGATGCATATGGCCAAGCTGAGAGACATCAAAATTGTCGTAAAGAAATCGTCAGCTTCCGAAAGCTTCACTAATCTGATTACCGTAACCTTGAAGACGGATAAAGAAACCCGGACACTGGCGGGAACCGTTCTTGAAGGCTATGGCGAGAGAATTGTGAAGATTGACAAGTATACGGTGGATGCATCTCCGGAAGGCGCCATGCTTCTTATCTCGCATAATGACAAGCCGGGGATGGTCGGCCGGGTCGGAACGCTGCTCGGCATGAACGATGTCAACATCGCATCCATGCAAGTGGGACGGAAGGAAGCGGGCGGCTCCGCAATCATGGTTCTGGCCATTGACAAGCACGCTTCGGCGGAAGTCGTCAACGAATTAAGCAAACTGCCGGAAATTATGAAAGTAAAGCAAATCATTTTGTAAAACGGCACTGTTTGTTTCACGTACAACAAGATTAGTCTCGTTTTTTCAACAAAATCAGGCCTCTTCCACGAATGGAAGAGGCCTGATTTCGATTAATGGCTTACGATTCCGTCGGAAGCAGGATGGAAAAAGTCGTTCCCTGTCCAACGGTGCTTGTCGCGGAAATCGTTCCGCGATGCGCGTCGACAATGTTCTTGACGATGGCAAGCCCGAGACCGGTGCCGCCCGCCGCTCCTCTGGTCCTTGCCTTATCGGCTTTGTAGAACCGCTCGAAAATATAAGGCAGCGCGTCCGGCGGGATACCCTCGCCTTCATCCTCGATCTGGATCCTTACAGCCGAGGCTTTCATATATTCCGCTTTATCGCAGCGTAGAGTAATGGTTGAGCCTTCCGAGCTGTGGCGAATGGCATTATCCAGCAAGTTCGTCAGAACTTGCTCCAGCCGGTCTTCATCCGCACTGCGGAGCACCAAGTCATGACAGCGCAGGTCGGTTTCGAGCCGAATTCCCTGATCTTTGGAAAGCACAAGAAACTTGCGCTGCACACGCTGGATCAGTTCCATAATGTTAACCTCGCGGAGGTTCATCTCCATGTGGCCGTTTTCCATCCGCGCCAAGTCCAGCAAATCTTTAACAAGTCGCCCCATCCGCAAGGATTCATCATGAATTACCTGAGCGAGCTCCTTGCGTTCCTCCGGCGATGCCGCAATGTCATCCACCAGAGCCTCACTGTACCCTTGCAGCATGGACAACGGAGTTCTCAGCTCATGGGACACATTGGCTACGAAATCCGTTCTCAGCTTCTCCAGACGGGTTTCTTCGGTAACGTCACGGATCACCGCAACTACTCCCCGCACCTGCTCCTCCGAATACAGCGGAGCCATGACGACGGACCAGACACCGTTCTTGACATGGAGCCTGGAGCTGATGCCTTTCGTCTCTTTCACCACTTCATTAAACAGCTGGCGCAGAGGGTCCGGAATATGCCCTTTATAAGGGGCCATAGCATCTTCTTCCTGCTCGTCCCAATCCAGCCCGTTCCAATCCTCCATCATCATCTCGCCATGCGGATTGATAAATATGATATTTCCTTCCGGATCAAAGGAAATCACCGCGTCTTCCATACTGTGAAGAACGCTGGCCAGATTTTGCTTCTCATGGTTCAAATCCTTGATCGTCCCCTGAAGCCGGTCGGCCATCAGATTGAACGTTTGGGTCAGCTCGCCGATTTCATCGTTGGAGACGGGAGGAACTCTTTTGTCATACTGGCCGTAGGTGATGGAGTCGGCCGCTTTCTTCAGCTCGGTCAACGGCTTGGTTATCCGGGTAATAAGGAAGAAGGCGAAGAAGGTCGTCAGCAGAAAGCCCATTAAAGAAACGAGGGCAAACAGCCGCTTGACATATACTTGAGTATCCTCGACCGACTGCATGGATTGATAAACGATCATGACCGAGTACGGCTCGGCCTGCCCTTCGATATACAAGGGCATCGCCACATATACATATCCTCCATGCCATGGGTTCATCGAGACCGAAAATCGCTTGCGAATCGTTTCGCCCGCAAATGCTGCCTCCAGTTCTTCGGGCTTCAGCACTTCCTTGAGCTTGATCATTTTGTCGCCCGCCATGAACAGCGGCTCGTCCATGCTGATCGCCCCCCGTTCCAGAAGCTTCATCCCGGAATCCTGGGTTTCGAGCAATTCGGACAAGGCCTCGAAATAAGGGTTGTCGTTATGGTGGGCAGACGCTTCGGACGCGATCTTATTAGCAAGCCTCAACAGGTTCTCCTCTTGATTGCTTACATTCGGAAAGCTGGTATCGATGTAACGAAATAAGAAGAATCCGAGAATAAGAAGAACGACGGCCACCAGTCCGATAATCGTCATCCAAAGCTTGCCTACCACGCTCTTAATGATGAACACTATTTAGGCACCTCAAGCTTGTAACCGACGCCCCACACGGTAGTAATCATGGAAGCCGCCTCGGGGGAGACTTTGTTCAGCTTCTCCCGCAATCTCTTCACATGGGTGTCCACCGTCCGCAGGTCACCGAAAAATTCATAGTTCCAGACATCCTTCAGCAGCTCCTCACGGGAGAATACTTTATCCGGGGAGATAGCCAGGTAGTGCAGCAATTCATATTCTTTCGGAGTCAGTGTCACTTCCTGTCCTCCTGCCGTCACCCGGTGGGCATCATGCTCGATCACCAGATGGGGAAAGACGATATTATTGCTCGAGTTGGCATCCTTGGACAAGTAAGCCGTTGCGGACGAGCGTCGCAGTATCGCTTTCACCCGGTAGATAACTTCCCGCGGGCTGAAAGGCTTGACTACATAATCGTCCGTTCCTACCTCGAAGCCCTGCACCCGGTTGGCCTCCTCCCCTTTGGCTGTCAGCATGATGACTGGGGTCGATTTCACCTGCCGGAGTCTGGCGCATACCTCAATTCCGTCAATTCCGGGAAGCATCAAGTCAAGCAGGATCAGATCATAATCGTGATCCACCGCCTTCTGCAAAGCGATCTCCCCGTTCTCCGCTTCATCAATCTCGTAACCTTCCTTCTCCAGATACATTCTCAGGAGACGGCGAATGCGTTCTTCGTCATCGACCACCAAGATGGTTGTATTCGTTTCTGACATCGGTTGTCACTCCTTCCAGCATGTTCCTCGGCCGTAATGTCGGCCATTCGCTCCCATATATTATACACCGGCATACGAATGAAGTCCCGCAATGATCAGGTTAACCCCGACAAGCGTAAAGACAACCACTATAAAGCCAAGGACGGCGAGCCAGGACGAAGGCTTGCCCTGCCAGCCTTTGGATAAGCGCAAATGCAAGTAAGCGGCATAGAACAGCCAGGTGATGAGCGCCCAGACTTCCTTGGGATCCCAGCCCCAGAAGCGGCCCCAGGCCTCATGCGCCCAGATCATGGCGAAGATCAGCGCCCCCAGCGTAAAGACGGGATACCCGATAGCGACCGCCCGGTAACCGATCTCGTCCAAATCATCCGGATCGAGCCCCTGCAAAGACGGGGCGATCTTCGCTCCGAGCGGCTTGCGCAGAATCAGTCGCAGCAGTCCGTACAGAATTAATCCGCTAATGAAAGACCAGATGACCGTATTGAATTTGCGCCCCGCATCCTTGCCGTTCATCCAGGAAGGTGTGGAGAACAGCGGCTGCTTCATCCCGAGGAAGGGCTTCATCTCTACCGTCTCCATGCCGTGAGGCTTCACGATCGGAGGCAGGACATATACTTCCTTCTGGGTAGTCACCTGCTCTTTACCGGCAGCATCTACGGTCGTTACCTGCTTCTGAAACTCGGCTTTATAACCGGCTGCGTTAAAACCGAACGTGGCTCCGACGAAAGCAATGATCATGATAAGTGAGAAGATAGTGAATTCTACCCCTCTTCTCTCCCAGCGACCAATCTTCGTCTCCGACTTGAAATCGACCGTTCTCAGCAGGTGCATCAAGCCTCCCGCGAAAGCTACCGCGAAGAAGGCGTCCCCCAAAGCGGCCATGGTAACATGAATAGCCAGCCAATAGCTTTGCAGTGCCGGGATCAGCGGTTGAATTTCCCGCGGGAAGATGGAAGCATAGGCCATAATGACGATTGCTACCGGAATGGTGAATACTCCGATAACCGGCTTCTTGTAAATTAAATAAACGATTACAAAAGCAATGATAATCATCATCGCCAGACAAGTCATAAACTCGTACATGTTACTCGTCGGGATATGCCCTCCGGCATACCAGCGGGTGAAGAAAAACAGCAAATGCATGACCAATCCGGCAACTGTAACAATAAATCCCCGTTTGCCCCACCGGCGGGAATTTTCCTCAGGAGTGCGCCCGCTCCATCTTCTGCCTGTCAACCCCATGACGAACAGCAGGAAAGCAACAGTATACAGAATGAACGCGATCAAGAGATAATTGCCGCTATAGGAGCTGATGTTGTCTAAAAGTTGGCTCACGATTTTCTCCCTCCATAAGTATCTAACGATTTCGCGTCGACGGTCACACCGACCTTGCCTAACGCTTGGGCCACTTCATTGCGAAGACCGATCCAGTTCTTGTTCGTATGAGCGCCCAGGTTAAGCTCCCTGCCGTCAATTCGAAGCCATATCCGGCGGTGCTGCCAGTAGAAGTTCATGATGAGCCCAATCATGGATATGGCGGACGCCACCCAAATATAAGGCATGGCTTTATCGACACGAACGTTTAAATAACTGGTAAACTCGGCAATCTCGACATTTTCCATAGAGCCTGCGGAAATCTCTATTTTCTCGGCGATCGCACCGTTAATGTCATCCTGACGGAACGTTTCCTTATCTATCTGGCGAGGGAAATAGATGAATACCTCGCCATCGGGCGCCAAGTCGGGACCGGTAATCGTAAAGATGAAAGCCGGCTGATTGGGATTGGGCGACAGGGAAATCGGCGTCCCTTTGTCATCCAGTCCGAAATCCGGATAATATCCTTTCACCTGCAGGTGGTAAGGACCGGCTTCATAACTTGTCTCCGGCTCCAGCATCGACAATTCGAAGGGGCCGTACGATTCCCCCGTCTTTTTGTTCGTGATCGACGGCCTTACCGACAGTAAGGTAGGCGTCTGGGCGAAATCGAACTGATACATCAGCAAGTCCTTGTATTCCAGCGGCTTATTCACTACAATATCCTGGCGGTGCACTTCCTTCAATTCCGGTTTTGCAAATGGATCATCGTCGCAATTAGCGGTACATTCATACAGAATTCCTTTCGTTTCAAACTTCTTGTAAACGTTAATATCCTTCTCCCGGAACTTTTCCGTCATTTCTTCCTGGTCATAAAAATCGACGGTAAATTTCTCGTTCTTAAAATAATATGGCGTATCCGGAATCCGGACCGTCTGCCCCTCGAGAAAACCCATGTACTTGTCCATATGCCAGCCCGGAATCCCTCTCATAAGAACGGCAAGCAGGAAAATAATGAGGCCGATATGCAAAATGTAAGGACCCCAGCGGCTAAATCTGTATTTCTCCGCCATAAGGGCTGAACCGTCCGTATGGACCCGGTACCTCTTCTTGCGCAGCTGTGCAGCCATCTCGTCTACCCAAGCGGCCGCCGCCGTTTCATCTTCGGATGAAATGGGCAGTTCCGCAGAATAAGAAACCTTCTGCCGTTTGATAAAAATAAGGTGCTTGCGGATTTTCTGCTTGCTGAGCGCTCTGTACAGCGGAAGAACGCGGTCCAGACTGCAGACTACAAGCGAAGTCCCTATCATAAACAGCAAGGTGATAAACCACCAGGATTCATAAGTATGGGACAAGCCCAGCAAATAATAAATATGGCCGAGAGTGCCGTAGTTTTCTTTGTAATAGGTCGAAGGATCAAAATTGATAAATGTACTTTCCTGAGGGTATATCGTTCCGAGAATCGACAGCAAAAGAGTAATAATAATCAGATAGACTGCTATCTTCACGGAAGAGAAGAAATTCCAGATCCGGTCAATCCAGGACGGATTGGTCTTCTGCGACCTTCGCGCGACCCCGTCGTATCTCATCTCCAACGGCGCGTTGCCCGCGTCATCCATTAAAGGCTTCCCGCAAGATTCACAAAGTACGGTCCCCACATGATTCTGGTGACCGCACTCGCATTTCGTATTTTCAATCACCTGTTGCCACCTCCCGAAGCCAATGCTGATCTTTATTGCCGAGTATATAGCTTGGAGACGCTGTGTTCAATGAAAGGCTCGTCCATCATCCCGACCTTGATCTGATCGATCGTTCCGTCCGGCTTAACAAACACGGTGGACGGATACTGGGTGATTCCGTATTGTTTTCTCACCTTCTCATCGCTGTCGAGCAGGATCGGAAAGGTCACCTTGGCCTGATTGACGAAATTCTGCGCCTTGAGCTTGCTCTCTCCGGCGTTAACCCCTAGGACGATAACATCGGATGAAGCCCATTTCTCGTATTGCTTCTGCAGATCGGGCATTTCTTCGCGGCAGGGCTCACAGTAGGTCGCCCAGAAGTTAATCACGATGGCCTTTCCTTTCCAGTCCGCAAGACTCCGTTCATTTCCCTCCAGATCCATAAGCTTGAACTGGGGGGCGGGGCCTCCGGGTTCAGCCTTCAGCCCGCTGTCATTCACAGCAGAATATACGGTCCATCCGCCAAGAACAATAATGGAGCTCAGGATGATCATCTGCATCCATCTTCTATATTTTCCCAAACCGATCACCTTCATCCCGCAATAGCTAAACTCCCCCCTAATTATATCTAAAATGAAGGGAGCAGCTTATTTGCTATTTTGAACATTGTGTGACCGTAAAGCCGCGGCTTTCAACGCTTCCACCTCATGTTTGTCCAGATGGCGGTATTTCCCCCTGGGCAGTCCCGCAAGCAGTATCGGGCCGAATTGAATTCTCTTCAATTTGAGCACAGGAAAATGAACCGCCTCGAACATTCTTCGCACCTGGCGGTTCCTGCCTTCATAGATCGTTATTTGAATAACCGTCTGATTCTTCTCCGGATCTATATCATGATATTCGACTTCTGCGGGCGCCGTAGGGCCATCATCCAGCTCTACCCCCTGCTGCAGCTGCTCCAGAACCGTTCCGTGCGGGACCCCCTTCACCGTAGCCAGATACGTACGCGGCAGGTGATATTTAGGGTGCGTCAATAAATTCGCGAATTCGCCGTCGTTGGTGAGCAGCAGCAAGCCTTCCGTATCGTAATCCAATCTTCCGACCGGATAAACCCGTTCCTTGATGCCTTTAAGGAAGTCCGTGACCACCTTTCGCCCCTCGGGGTCCTTAACACTCGTTATGACTCCTCTCGGCTTGTTAAATAGCAGATACATTTTCTTCTGAAGGCGGATGGCTCGTCCGTCCACTTTGATCTCATCCTGCTCAGGATCGACCTTCACGCCCAGATGGGTCACTACGGCATCGTTAACCTCTACCCTTCCGGCGGTAATATATTCTTCACATTTTCTTCTCGAAGCTACACCCGCTTGGGCGAGCACTTTCTGCAATCTTTCCATATATGCCTTCACCTCAAAACTAATGATAACCATCCTGAAGTGAAATCACAAGGGAGTCCCAGGGAAAGTACGTTCCCGGGCAATGCAGGTGATGCCCATATAGCTGTCTGGAGGAAAATTCGAATTGTTCGTACAAACGAAGAATAAGGCGCTGGATGACAAATAACTGTTCCTGCACCTGCGGAGTCTGTCCGGAAGATTCGATATGGGAAAAGTCTCCTTCCAGACAAAGATGAATGTAATGGGGATCTGTCGGGGTGAAAGAAGGAATGATATCTCCTTCCGATGTAACCAGAAAATCATAGCCTTTGCCGTTAATGGAGGAGCAAGCCGAATGATGAATGATGATGCCGGAATACGGCCGCATGCCGTTCACCTCTCGATGTAAGAATGCTTTAGTATATGAGAACGGCATGGATTGGGTCACCCGAATACGAGATAGCAGACCAAGATGGAAGCAATAAAGCCCACCGCATCGGATATAAGGCCTACCTTGAGAGCGTAACCCGCTTTGCGGATGCCTACGGCACCGAAATAAACCGTCAGCACGTACAGCGTCGTATCCGTACTTCCTTGAATAGTCGAGGCGATACGTCCGATCAGCGAATCGGGCCCGAACTGCCCCATTAAATCAGCGGTGTATGCGAGCGAGCCGGAGCCGGTTAAGGGGCGCAGAATGGCCAAGGGCAGAACTTCGCCGGGCACCCCGATATAATCGAGGGCCGGGCGGATCAGCCCGATCATCATATCCATGGCTCCCGATGCGCGGAACACCGAAATCGCAACCATCATCCCGACCAGCTGCGGAATGATCGACACCGCTGTCTGGAAGCCGTCCTTCGCCCCTTCAACGAACGACTCATAGACGGGCACCTTTCGGTATGCGGCAAATAGCGGAATAAACGCAATGATTACCGGGATCGACCAAGCTGAAATCAGGGTGAGGATGGAATACAAGACGGCTCATCCTTTCAAGACGAATTAATGCTGCTGCGGCTTCTGTACCAGCGGTCGACGATAATTGCCGCGGCTGTAGCAATGGCGGTAGACAGCAGCGTCGTGCCGACAATCTCCGCCGGATTGGCGGATTGATAATTGAGGCGGATCGCGATCAACGTAGTCGGAATGAGAGTGATGCTGGCCGTGTTGATAGCGAGCAGGGTGGCCATTGCCGGGCTGGGAGAGTCCTTGTCCGGATTAAGCTTCTGCAGCTCCTGCATCGCTTTGATGCCCATGGGAGTCGCCGCATTCCCCAGCCCGAGCAAATTGGCGCTCATATTGGACATAATGTAGCCGAGGGCGGGGTGATTGTCCGGCACACTGGGAAACAAAAAGCGGACGACCGGCCTCAGCATGCGCGACAGTATCTTCAACAGGCCGGCATCTTCGGCAATCCTCATCATCCCCAGCCAAAAGACCAGAATGCTGATTAAGCCGAAGCAGATCGTCACCCCGGATTTGGCGCCGTCAAAGACGGCTTGGGTAACCGTCTCTATTCGGCCGTTGATGGCTGCGACAATAAATCCGGCAAGGATAAAAAAGAGCCAAATCCAATTAACCATCGTCCCCCTCCTCCTTGTCCTTCGGACTGAATCAATGGGATAAAGTAAATAAGGCGCTCCATACCTGCTTGAGCCTGTAGATAAATCCGCCGTTTCCGGATGCGGGACCGTCCTCTGTAAAGCGGAATGCGGAACGAACGCTTGTCGCCAATTGCGGGCTGCCTTCCGCATAGATGGGCACCGTACCAATCATTTGGCCGTCCATCAGAAGCTTCAGAATTCCCCTCTCGCCCAGCCGGTAAGAGGCTGTCCCTTCCTGCAGAAGCTCGGGCTCCATCGCAATCCGGGCTGCCTCCTCATCGGTCATCGGGTAATTGAAGGAAGCACCCAGCACCAAGCCGTCTCCCGCTTTATCCCCTTGCTTGACCAGCGGTTGAAGCGGATAATGCCGGAAGCCGTAATCAAGCATATTGCTGTGATCCAGCCAATCGTTCGGGTCGTTGAGCGTCACCGCGGCCAGCTGCTGTCCGTCCCGGGTGGCCGAGGAGATAAGCGTTCTTTTGGCCTGCTTCGTATAACCGGTCTTTACTCCGTCGGCACCGGGATAGATGTTCAACATCCGGTTTTTGTTATTCCATACGGCGTCCCATTTCTCCTCGGGTCTGGGCACCCTCTTCGTCTTGGTCTTCACGATTTCCTGGAACACGGAGTTTTTCAAGGCATAGGCCGTCAGCTTGGCCATATCATTGGCCGAAGAATAATGCCCTTCCATGTCCAGTCCGTGCGGATTCATGAAGTGCGTGTTATCCATGCCCAGCTCCTGCGCCTTCTGATTCATAAGAAAAGCAAAGCCCTCAATCGAACCGCCGATATGCTCGGCGATTGCCACTGCCGCATCATTCCCGGACCGCAGCATCAAGCCATAGAGCAAATGATGCAGGCTCATTTCCTCTCCAAGCTTTAAATATAGAGAGGAGCCTTCTTTGCCGAAAGCACTCTGGCCGATCTTGACCATATCGCTGAGGTTTCCGTTCTCAATAGCTACGATAGCCGTCATTACCTTCGTCAGGCTCGCAATTTTCATGGGCTTATCCCCTTGCTTGCTGTACAGTATTCTTCCGGATGTGACGTCGATCAGGGAAGCCGCCTCGGCGTAAGTGGATAATGCCGGCGGCTCGGCCTTAACTGCAGCGGGAGTAACTCCCCAGCCGGCCAGCAGCGAGCCGATGACGATCCATAAGACGATGGTTCTTCTCATAATTTCCCCCCCAATGGTCTTCAGCCGTTACTTGTCCGCAGACATATTTGGTTTATATATATGCAGGGGGTTCGGGGAACATGTCCGGCTTCGTGAGATGGGTCAGACTGCTGCCTTCCTTTCATAGGGGGGATACCGTTTTAATCTGGCTGATTTCCCTGTTTTTCCCGAAAAGACATCCACTTTTCGCATGTCCTCAACGGGATTGGCTTGATCCTCGCAAAAAAGCCATGCAGCTACTGCATGGCTTTGGTACAAACCTGCGACCCTAAGCTAACCCCCATACAGCATGTCCGTTTTCCTTCCTGATAAAGGCCAAACAAAAAAACCGCGTCATCCGACTGCGGCTTTACTCATGATTATGCGGAACTATTAAAACAATTTGGACAGTACTTTCTCCACCTTGGACAAATGCTCGTGCATGCGCTGAGAAGCGGTCGTTTCCTGCTGCTGTAAAATAGCCTCATAAATATCCTGATGCTCCTTAATGAGGCGGTTAGCCGTAGCTCTTTCTCCATAAAACCAAAGCAGCCTCGTCTCTTTAATGGTTTCCTCCAGCTTGTGAGTGAGGGATTCCATCATCTGCAGGAGCAGGGAGTTATGAGACGCTTTGGCAATCGCCAGATGAAAACGGATATCGGCTTCCTCCTCCTTCCGGTCGTCACCCGCATTCTCCTTCATGCTTCGCATAATAGCGGACAGCTCGGCCAGATCGTCTTCTGTCCGATAGCGGGCGGCGAGCGTGGCACAGCCCGTCTCCAGCACTTTGCGCACTTCCATCATCTCCTTCAACGAATCCGCCTGATGGAATAAGGCCGGGAAGCCCCCTTGAACGCTGCCGGACTCATCCCCGGCCGGAAGGGTCTGACTGACGAAGGTTCCTCCGCCCTGCCGGATTTCCAGGAAGCCCATAGCCTTCAGCGCGCTTAACGCCTCCCTCAGAGTCGAACGCCCGACTCCATAATCCGCCGCCAAATCTACAACCGACGGAAGCCGTTCCCCGGGCTTAAGCTCTCCGGAACGGATTCGCGAATGTATATCATCCATAACGATTTCGTAGCTCTTTTGCACCTTGACTTGTTTTACACTCATTTGCTTGGTTTCCTCCAGCCAATCTTTCATAACAACCATATACAATGATTTAATCATAAGCTATAATGATGGAAAAGTCATCAGATGACCTGATTAATTTTTATCCCGGGGAGGATACTCTTATGCTGGAGCAAAATGTTCGCCGGCAGCTCATCGACATCGTCGGCGAAGCCTATTTTAAAGACGATAATGAGGCGTTGGTCACTCATTCCTATGATGCAACCCCGATGGTCCAGGCCATGCCCGACGCCGTCATTTATCCGGAAAATAAGGAGCAGATCGCGCTAATTTTGAAGCTTGCCAACGAGCATCGCATTCCGATCGTAGGCCGGGGGGCCGGCACCAATCTCTGCGGAGGGACGGTTCCCGTCGAGGGCGGGATTGTACTCGTTATGAACCGGATGAATCGGCTCATCGAGATCGATCAAGACAACTTGACCGCCACCTTCCAGCCAGGATTGAATACGAAGCAGTTTCATATGGCTCTCGAAGAGCTTGGCCTGTTCTATCCGCCCGATCCGAGCAGCATGGTTATCTCCACGCTCGGCGGCAACATTATGGAATGTGCCGGAGGGCTGCGAGGGCTCAAGTACGGGACGACCAAGGATTACGTTCTTGCCTTGGAGGCCGTGCTTCCATCCGGGGAAATTATCCGAACGGGCGGTAAGCTCTACAAAGACGTGGCCGGATACGATTTGACGAAGCTGTTGGTCGGCTCGGAAGGAACCTTGGCCATCATTACCGAAGCGACCGTCAAGCTGCTGCCGGCACCGAAGTACAAGCAGACGATGCTTGCTATGTATAAAGATATCCATGCCGCCGCGCGAACGGTTTCCAAAATCGTCGGTAACCGGATCATTCCCGCGACGCTGGAATTTCTGGACAACGCCACGCTGCGGGTTGTAGCTGAATTTAACAAGCTGGACCTGCCGCTTGATATGGAAGCTATTCTGCTTATTGAGCAGGATGGGGACGACGAGGCTTCCATTCGCCGGGACATTGAACAAATCGTCGATATTTGCCGCCAGGAGGGGGCAGCGCAGGTACAGATGGCCCGTGATGCAGAGGAAGCTGATAAGCTAATGACCGCTAGGCGCAGCGCCTTATCGACATTGGCGCGCATTAGGCCGACTACCATTCTGGAGGACGCTACCGTCCCCCGCTCCAAAATTGCCGAAATGGTTCTGGCGATTAACGAAATCGCTCGGAAGTATAACGTTCATATCTGTACGTTCGGACATGCCGGAGACGGCAACCTTCATCCAACCTGTACAACCGATGCGCGAAATCATGAGGAAATTGAACGGGTGGAGCAGGCGTTCGCGGAAATTTTCGAGGCAGCGATCGAGCTGGGAGGCACGATTACCGGAGAGCATGGAGTTGGAATGGTCAAGGCCCCCTACTTGGAATGGAAGGTCGGGCCCGTTGGAATCGAAATTATGAAAGGGATCAAGCAGGTATTCGATCCCAACAACATTATGAATCCCGGTAAAATCTTTGCCAGGGAAACACGCAAAAGAGTGGTGGTGCAAAAATGAAACCGACAGCAGAAACCCGGCATACGTCAGCTTCCACACCTTCAGCCCCAATCCGTCCTGAGCATTCCGGGCCACCTCAGAAGCCAGTGAAAACGGTTAATCCGTTAGCGGAGGCGCTGCAATTGAAGCTCGACTATGAGGAGCTGACGAATTGCATGCGATGCGGCTTCTGCCAGCCGGCCTGCCCCACCTTTAACGAAACCGGTCTGGAGGCCGCCTCCCCGCGGGGCAGAATCGCCTTGATGAAGGCGGTGGCGGACGGCTTGATGGAGCCGGATCAAGCCTTCAAGGACCAGATGAATTTATGCCTGGGCTGCAGAGCTTGCGAGCCGGTGTGCCCGTCCGACGTCAAGTACGGGCATCTGCTCGAACAAGCCAGAGAGGCCATCGAGCAGCATACCCATCATCCGCCCCATATCCGATTTGTGCGAAGCGTCATGTTCAAGCATATGTTCCCTAAGCAAAGCCGGATGAAATTGCTCGGCAAGGGACTCAGGTTGTATCAGAAATCCGGCCTGCAGTGGCTGGCGCGGAAATCGGGAGTCATGAAGCTGTTCCCGGAATCCATGAGCCAGATGGAAAAAATACTGCCGGAAGCGAGCGCCAAGGGAGTTATTGAAACATTGGGCACCGTCTTCCCGGCAGAAGGCGAGAAAATAGCGCGAGTCGGCATGTTCCGCGGGTGCATTATGGATGTGCTGTTTACGGAAACCAACATTAATAGCGTCAAGCTGCTGGCGAAGGCCGGGTTTGAAGTAATTCTTCCCGAAGCGCAAAATTGCTGCGGGGCGCTTCATGCCCATAGCGGCGAGATGGAAGCGGCTAAGGAGCTGGCGAGGCGAAATATAGCGGCCTTCCGGGATGCCGGAGTCGATTATATCGTATCCAATGCTGGAGGCTGCGGGGCCCTGTTGATGGAGTATAATCATTTACTTCATGACGATCCGGAATGGGCCGAAGCGGCTCATTGGTTCGCGGAAAGAGTTGTCGATATCAGCGACCTTCTGTTCCGCCGGGGCCGGCTGCCCCGCTTCCACGGCGGTCATGCGGACGACGGGCCGGTTACCGTCACCTACCAGGACTCCTGCCACCTTCGGAACGTCATGAAGGGTGGCATCGCCCCCCGGCAGTTGATTAAACGCGCAGGGAACGTGAATTTCGTGGAATTGAAAAATGCCGACAAATGCTGCGGCTCCGCCGGGATTTATAATTTGGTCCAGCCGGACATGGCCAATGATATTCTCGAGCATAAGATGGAGCACGTGAAAAAAACCGAAGCCCGCTACCTTCTTACCAGCAATCCCGGCTGTCTGCTGCAGATGAAGCTCGGCATTGAGAAGGAGAAGCTAGGCTCCTCCATGAAAGCCGTTCATATCGTTGATTTCCTGTATGAGCGTATGAATGAGGATACAACCGACAGCGGATCCTAACCGCAAACCGGATGCCGGTCCAATGAGAAAACAGAATAAACCGGTCCAATCATAAAGGAAGAAGCCTTCGGAATCACTGTATAAGTGGAATGAAGGCTTCTTTTATACATCTTGCCGTTGGAAAACGAATTAGGTCGCTAGACTTTTCACAATGAGCACGGAAAAGGAACGCCCATTGACCTTCGAAAGGCCCCGCTTGGAGCCTTATCTTATCATTAGGAAAGCATGTTTTGACCTGCAGTTTGGTTCTGACCTTGCGTTGTGCTTGTTGTTGTGGTGGAATTCGGCGTAATAGCGGTGTTTGCAGCGTTTGTCTTCATCATGCTTTGAATTTTCTCTACAACCTGCGGAGCGGAATCGATCAGACGCTCGAACAAGTGGGTCTGATTATCCAACGGAACTATCCGCACCCCTTGCTGTCCGACTACGAGAAAAGCGATAGGCGTGATCGATATTCCGCCCCCGCTCCCCCCTCCGAACGGAAGAGAAACCTGTGCATGGTTAGCCTCATGAGGAGTCCCCGGCGTTCCGGCTCCCTGATCGGTAACAAATTCACTGCCACCCGCCGCAAATCCAAAGCCCACCTTGGAAATCGGCAAGATCACGCTGCCATCCGGAGTTTCCACCGGATCGCCTACGATCGTATTGACATCCACCATGTCGCGGATATTTTCCATGGCCGTCTTCATTAGGCCTTGGATAGGATGTTCTGCCATGTTTTGAATCCTCCCTTCACTTTCATCGTGCGAACCAGCAGCATTAGTCCTGCAACCATAGCATAACCCAGGCGAATTTTCGCTATGCACGTAACTTCCGTGGTAAATAGTGTCCGGTTATATTGTGGCTGAACCTGAATTTCGGGCTCCGTTTGGAGTCGGACATGTCTTAACAGATAACCGAGTAGAGTCGATTTCACGCTCCAGAGAACTCCCGTCAACAGGGCGGTTTCCGGGGCATCTCCTGCTCCGATTCGCGTTATCCAGACCATCTGGCTTATTTTGAAGCGGGATAGAGTCGATTTCATCCAGGCCGCAAAATTATCCACTTGGCTGAGGAATATTTTAAATTTGCGGTAAGCTTCCTGAATCTTCTCCCAATTGATTATTTCCTTGGTTTCGTTAAGGTGTTCGCTGCTTTTCTCATCCAGCCCCTTGGTCTGAACCTTCAGTCCTTTGTCCAAACCTTTAAACTTGATAACCGGCACTTCGTATCTTAACCGGATTATTCCGTATAGGGCATGAAGTTGAATATAGAGTCTATCGTTTTCCTTGACCCGGGAGGCGAATATTTTCACGGTCAAATGACTGAAGGAGACAATAACGGCGATGATGATCAGAGCAGCCGCTAATAGAATCCAAAAAACAAGCATGGGCAAGCCTCCTCAAATATAATCCCCCACAAAGTGACGTATGCCTTCGAAGCGTATTGCAAATAATTTGCGGGGAGCCCCGGAAAATTTCAATAATACCTAAAAAAACCCCGATGCGAAGAAGAATTCATCCCGAATCCATCACATGGAGTTTAGTATGTGCCTACAATATGAAAACATTCGTTTTACTCTTTATATTCTGACTTGATATCATCGAAGGTGAGCTGCTCAACCTCCAGCTTCTCGAACAGCAGTCTCGTTTCTTCTTCCAGATCGCCGCTCTGCCCGAAATGATCCATCTCCGGCAACTGTTCAATGCTCTTCAAGCCGAAATAATCCAGAAATTGCTTGGTCGTGCCATACAAAATGGGTCTGCCTATCGCCTCGGCCCGCCCCACCTCTTCAATCAGCTCTTTGGCCACCAAAGTATTCAGAGCGCGGTCGGATTTGACTCCCCGGATCTCCTCGATTTCCACCCGGGTGATCGGCTGTTTATAGGCAACGATCGCCAACGTTTCCAGTGCGGCCTGGGATAGGGAAGTTCGGGACGGCGAATAAGCTAGCCGTTCGAAAAAAGGAGCATGCTCGGGCAAGGTCGTCAATTGGTACGAACCCGCCATCTCCACGACTTGGATCCCTCTCTGCCCGGATTTGAATTCTTCCTTCATCTGCTCCAGGACTGCCGTCACCTGCCTGACATCCTGCTCAAGCACCTCAGCCAGTTGCTTTGCATCCAGACCCTCGTCCCCTGCCACAAAAAGCAAACCTTCAATAGCTGATTTCATCTGTTGTGTATTCATCGATTCCCTCACTCTCATCCTCTTTCGCCTGGATGACAATATCCTCAAACAGTTTGTGCTGATAGCACTGTATTTTTTTCATCTTCATCAGCTCAAGCAAGGCGAGGAAAGTAACGACGATATCCTCCCGGCTGTACCCCGTTTCCAACAATTTGGAAAATAACACTTTACCCCCGCGATTGCCCAGTATGGATACAATTTCAGTAATCCGGTCTTTGACGGATATTTCATCCCTGCGGATCTTGGCGACCCGGTTCCGTTCGGCCATCTTACGGAGCGCTTTCTGAAAGGCCCAGACCAAATCGGCGACGTGAAGCCCTTCCACCGGATTAACCTCCACCTTCGGAATGAAGGCCGTCAGGTCCTCCGGCTCCCTGGTATAGATCAGGCTGCGTTCCAATTCCCTGTCTTTCAAGTGCTCGGCGATTTCCTTATATTTGCGATATTCAATCAGCTTCCGGACCAACTCCGCCCGCGGATCTTCCCCTTCTTCCTCCTCCATTCCGTCCCAATCGAGCTCGATCACGGGAGGCTTGGGGAGCAGCATCTTGCTCTTGATGGACAGCAGTGTGGCGGCCATGACGAGAAATTCGCTGGTCACCTCCAGCTCAAGCTCCTGCATGGTGGATAGATAGTCCAGATATTGATCCGTTATTTCCTTAATCGGAATGTCGTAAATGTCTACCTCGGCCTGATCGATCAGATGCAGCAGCAAATCGAGGGGGCCTTCGAACGTTTCCAATTTGAAAGTGATCTTCATTCCTAGTCCCCCTCATCATACCGAATAACCTTTCATCAGCCATTGATTGACCAGTTGAAACAGCATTTCAAGCAACCGCTGCCCTGCCGGAAGCGCAAGAAGCGCAATGAGTACGAGCAGGCCCCATTTCTCATACTTGTCCAGATAGGCCGCCGCCCGCTCACCGGCCAGATGTCGCAGCAGCTTCCAGCCGTTCAACGGATAAATAGGCAGCAGATTAAGCAGAAATAGCATAACATTGACGATATAACAGTAGTGCAGAATTCCCTTAAACAAAGCCCCTGCCCATGAGCCCCCACCTGCCGCTACCGGAAGCTCCAGAAACAGCCAGCCGAACAGAAGCGCCAGCACCAGATGCAGCAGCGGCCCGGACAATGCCCACAGCGCCAGCTTCCCTTTGGCGGATTTCCCGAAGTGATCCGGATGGACCGGCACCGGCCGGTTCCATCCGTAGGGGCCGAACAGCACCATGACCGTTCCCAGAGGGTCGAGATGCTTGCCCGGATTTAAGCTGAGGCGGCCTTGCTCCCCGGCGGTTCTGTCCCCGAGCCAGCGGGAGAACAGGGCCATCCAGCAGCCATGCAACGTAACGGCAAGCAGGAAAGCTACCGCCCGAAACAACAGCGTATCCAGATCAATGTAAGACCCGAAGTCCATTAGGCCTGCAGCTGCTTGACAAGATTGACCATTTCAATAGCGGTCGTTGCGGCTTCCCAGCCCTTGTTGCCGGCTTTGGTGCCCGCTCTTTCCACGGCCTGCTCTATGGAATCGGTAGTCAGTACGCCGAACACCGTCGGAATACCGGTCTTTAGGTTGATTGCGGCCACTCCCTTGGAAACCTCGCTGCATACGTAATCGAAATGAGGCGTAGACCCCCGGATCACAGCACCCAAAGTAATGACGGCATCATACTTGCCGCTTTCCGCCATCTTCTGGGCGATCAGCGGGATTTCGAAAGCGCCCGGAACCCAGGCGATCTCGATCTCCTCCTCCAGCACCCCGTGGCGCTTAAGAGCGTCCAGAGCCCCCGACAGCAATTTGTTGGTGATAAATTCGTTAAACCGGCCTACCACGATTCCGTATTTTGCTTCTTTAGAAACTAAATGTCCTTCATACCATTTTGCCATGTTTGTTCGTCTCCTCTTCTGTGTCGTTTATAAAATGAAGCAAATGACCCAATTTTTCCTTCTTGGTGTGCAGATAGCGGGTATTGCTTTCGTTCTCTTCCATCTGAATCGGGACTCTTTCCACCACTTCCAGGCCGTAGCCCTCCAGACCTTTGATTTTGCGCGGGTTATTCGTTAACAGCTTCATCTTGCGCACTCCCAGGTCCTTCAGAATTTGCGCTCCGATTCCATATTCGCGCAAATCGGGGGCAAAGCCAAGCTTGAGATTGGCGTCAACCGTATCAAGTCCCTGCTCTTGAAGCTTATAGGCCTTCAATTTATTGATCAAGCCGATTCCGCGGCCCTCCTGCCTCATATAGAGCAGAACGCCGGAGCCTGCCTCGTCGATTTGCTTCAATGCAGCGGCAAGCTGCGGTCCGCAATCACAGCGTTGGGAGTGGAAGACGTCGCCGGTCAAGCATTCCGAGTGAACGCGGACAAGCGTCGGCCGGGAGCCGTCAATTTCCCCTTTGACAAGTGCGACATGCTCCTTGTTATCCACCTGATTTGTATAGGCGACCGCGGTAAACTGCCCGAAATCGGTAGGCATCTTCACCTCGACTTCGCGTTTGACCAGGTTTTCCTTCTCATTGCGGTAGCGAATCAAATCGCGGATCGTAATCAGCTTCAGGTCATGCTCTTTCGCAATCCGGGCCAAGTCCGGCACCCTGGCCATCGATCCGTCTTCCTTGATGACTTCGCAAATGACCGCTGCCGGGGACGAGCCGCACATCACCGCCAAATCGACGGCCGCCTCGGTATGGCCCGCTCTGCGCAGCACCCCGCCCTTCTTGGCGATCAGCGGGAAAATATGCCCGGGCCTGCGGAAATCCTCCGGCTTCGCCCGCGGGTCTATCAAGGCTTGAACCGTCAGAGAGCGCTCATGCGCGGAAATGCCCGTAGTCGTCTCTATATGGTCTATCGAAACGGTAAAAGCCGTACCGTGATAATCCGTATTATGATTGACCATCGGCGGCAAATTCAGCTCGCTCGCGCGCTCCTCCGTAATGGGCGCGCAGACAAGCCCTCTTCCTTCCTTGATCATGAAATTGATGACCTCGGGAGTTGCCCGTTCCGCCAACGCGATAAAATCGCCCTCGTTCTCCCGGTCCTCATCGTCCACCACGATTATTACCTTGCCTATGCTTAAATCATAAATCGCTTCTTCAATTTTATCAAATTGTACCGGATCCGCCATAGCGTATCCCCCCTTTTCCATTAATAAAATCCGTGATCGGCCAAAAAGCTTTCCGTCAATACCGGTTTCCTACCGGCGCGGCCCGCTGACTGCTCCCGGAAGGATAACAGTCTCTCCACATATTTGCCCAGGATATCGCATTCGATATTGACCGCTTCTCCCGGCTCCTTGTGCTGCAGAACCGTTTGCGCAAGCGTATGAGGAATTATCGAAACGGTAAAATAGTCGCTCTCCGCCTCGACGACGGTCAGGCTGATCCCGTCTATTGTTATCGAGCCTTTGGGAACGATGTATTTCATAATGGCCGGCTCCTCCGGCTCCAACCGGAAGACGACGGCGTTATCTTCCCTGCGTCTTGACGAGATAACCGCCGTCGAATCCACATGCCCTTGTACGATATGTCCGCCGAAACGGCTCTGCGCGGACATGGCCCGTTCCAGATTGACCCGTTTCCCGGGTGCGAGCTGATGAAGAGTCGATCTGCGGAACGTCTCGGGCATGACATCTGCGGTAAAAGATGCGTCGTCAAAGGCAATGACCGTCAAACAAACCCCATTGACCGCAATGCTGTCTCCAACCTGAATATCTTCCAGCACGCGTTTGCTTTCAATCGTTAAAATCATGGCCTCTCCCTGCCTGGAAATGCGGCGCAGGGTTCCGATTTCTTCCACAAGTCCGGTAAACAATTAACTTCCTCCTTTCCGATCTCTGCTGCATCTATTTATTTCTTCACCGGATATCCAACGATACAAATATCCTCATCAAATCTCTCCACCTTAAGCCTATCTATCGTGACGGCCTCGCTCATACGGTCAAAGCCGGGAAAGCTGAAATTGCCGGGTGCTTCGGGGCCTCCTATGATTTTCGGGGCATAGAACAGATAGCATTTATCAATGAGGCCCTGTTCCAGCATAGCCCCGTTCAACCTGCCGCCCCCTTCCAGCAGAATCGAACCGATTTCCCTCTCTCCCAGCATCCGCATCGCCAGCTCCAGATCGACCCTCGGACCGGGGCCTGCTTCCAGCAATACAATTCCGCGCCCCCGAAGCTCCTTGCGCTTCTCTTCGGGAGCGGCAGAAGTCGTAACGATAATCGTTTCCGCTTCTCCGTCAAGCACTCTCGCATTCGCAGGAACCCGCAAACGGGAATCGATAACGATGCGGACCGGATTTAGAGCGGGTACAGACAATCTCGTGGTTAACTGCGGATCATCGGCAATTACCGTCTCCACCCCTACCATAATTGCCTGATGGCGGTGCCGCAAAGTATGGACAAATTCGCGCGAACGCGCATTCGTTATCCATTTGCTGTCACCCGTTCGGCTGGCGATTTTACCGTCCAGGGTACTGGCGGTCTTCAGCGTGACAAAAGGCCGCCCGGTCACAATAAATTTATTGAAGGCTTCGTTCAATTCCCTCGCCTCGACCTCCAGAACCCCGACCTCGACTTCGATTCCGTGGCTTCGGAGCCGTTCCAGCCCCAATCCGGCCACCTTGGGATTCGGATCGGTGCATGCAACGACAACACGCGCCACTTTGGACTCGATGAGCCGTTCGGTGCAGGGAGGCGTCCGGCCATAATGATTGCACGGCTCCAGGGTCACATAGGCGACGCCGCCTTCGGCCTGCTCGCCCGCCATAGTCAATGCATGAACTTCCGCATGGGCCGTCCCCATCCGAAGATGCGCCCCGATCCCGACGATCCGCCCCTCTTTAACCACCACGCAGCCCACAACCGGATTGATGGCCGTCTGTCCTTGAGTTCCGCGTGCCAGCTCCAGCGCCAGCCTCATGTAATACTCATCGTTCAGCACATTCATATCCTTCCTTCTCTCCTCTAAATCCCGAATACGGAAAAAAGCCCCTTGAAAACCGGGAGCCGGCCGCTAGGTCGACAAGCCTCGTTCTTCAGGGGGCGGATTAAGGTACAAGGAAACAAGCAAATAAACGGATCTCACCGGCTTATTTTCACATTGTGGCAGAAGCATGCGAAACAAAGCACACTGTCGCCATAATCGATTAAAGAGGGGGCGTTGGGCGTCCTCCCATAAGAACAAAGATGCCTGATAAGTAATCAACGACCTGTCCTTATATAAGCACACCTGAAACCGCCTCTTTAACACATCGTCCAACATGTGAAAAAAAGCGCAAGGCCGAGCCGGCCACTTGCTTCTTTCTCCTTCTCCCATCCAGACTATACTGTCGGTTCCGGAATCTCACCGGATCCACCGTCTGCGCTCCGCAAAAGAGCATCATAGCAGCCGGGTCACGGACTTGCCCGCAGCCGCCCAATGGCCGCCCGGGATCACCGCCGGTAGGGAATTTCACCCAACCCCGAAGGAAATTGTATTCGATTATTAATTTCAGTTACTTAAGCTTCGCTTACTTTCACGCTTTCCATCCTGTCTCTTCCCTGGAAAGCATCCACATGCTCCATTCCTTTAACCACTTTGCCGAAGACGGTATGCACCCCGTCAAGGTGAGGCTGCGGAGCATAGCAGATATAGAATTGGCTGCCGCCCGTATTCGGACCTGCGTGAGCCATAGCAAGAGTCCCGCGTTCATGCTTGTTGGGATTAATTTCACAATTAATCGTATAGCCCGGACCGCCGGTACCCGTACCGTGGGGACATCCTCCTTGAGCAACGAAGCCGGGGATGACTCGATGGAAAACCAGACCGTTATAGAAACCGGAGTTAGCGAGCTTCTCGAAGTTCGCTACCGTGTTAGGAGCGTCCTTGTCAAACAGATCGATGACGACTTCTCCGCCGTTCTCCAATGTAATGGTCGCTTGCTTAGCCATAAGGTCACTCCTTTCTCTCAAATAGTAGACTACTCTTACATTGTAAACGACTTGGTCCAAAAACGCCAGCATCGGGTTCCGATGCGAAGCCGGCATATTCAGAACCGGGCTATTTTCACGCAAGACGGAAGGGATACCAAGCCTGCAATAAAAGGGGAGCATGGACTGCAAACGTCCATGCTCCCCTTTATTGATTTAGACCGTTCCTGCCGCCTTCTTCTGAAGCCGCTCCGGAATAACATCCAAATCCGTCAGATCGTCCAACGATTCCCGTTTGACAACCAGATCGGCCTGTCCGTCTTTGACGAAGACAACCGCAGGCCGGCGAATCCGGTTATAATTGCTTGCCATGGCATAATTGTACGCCCCCGTACATGATACCGCCAGAATATCCCCGCTCTGTACCTTGGGCAGCTCTAAATCCCAAATGAGCATATCTCCGCTTTCGCAGCATTTGCCGGCAATCGATACGGTCTCCGCGTTCGCATCCTTCCCCCGGTTGGCAAGCATGGCCTCGTATTTCGAATCATACAAGGCCGGACGCGGATTATCCGTCATTCCGCCATCTACGGCCACATATTTGCGCACTCCCGGAATTTCTTTGACCGTGCCGACGGTGTATAGAGTCGTTCCCGCATCTCCGACGATACTGCGTCCCGGCTCGATCCAGATTTCCGGAAGCGGATAGTTGTGGCTGCTAAAATAGGTTACAATTCCGTCTGTAATAGCTTTGACATAATCCCGCAACGGCAGCGGCGTATCCTCCTCCGTATATCGGATGCCGAAGCCTCCTCCCAGGTTAACTACGCGGAAGGTGACGTTCAGCCCGGAGCGAACCTCCGTTGCGAAGCCGATCATCTTCTCGACAGCCAGCTTGAAGCCGTCTACTTCGAAGATTTGGGAGCCGATATGGGAATGAATTCCGAGCAGCTCCAGATTAGGCTGTGCCACAGCCTCTTCAACTGCGCGATAAGCCGAACCGTTTCCTAAATCGAAGCCGAATTTGGAATCCGTCTGGCCTGTCGATATATATTCATGGGTGTGAGCCTCCACACCCGGGGTAATCCTTAACAGAATATTGACCTTCCGCTTCTTCTCGGCCGCGATCGCATTCAGCATTTGCAGCTCGATGAAGTTATCCACCACGAAGCAGCCGATGTTCGCGTCTATCGCCATCTCGATTTCCGCGGGCGTCTTGTTGTTGCCGTGGAAATGAATGCGCTCCGCGGGAAAACCGGCTTGCAGAGCGGTATACAGCTCTCCTTCGGAAACTACGTCGAGAGACATGCCTTCCTCTTCCGCAATACGGCACATGGCCATAACGCAAAAAGCTTTGCTGGCATAAGCAACCTGAAAGTTCAAACCGGACTCGCGAAAAGCATTAATATATTCCCGGCATCTTTGGCGAATCAACGCCTCATCCATAACATACAGCGGCGTTCCGAAGCGGGCCGCCAGGTCTACCGTATTGCAGCCACCTATTTCCAACTGCCCTTTATCATTAATTTGACTGGTACCATGTAGAAACATAATCGATACTTCCTCTCCCAATAGAATATCTTTGCACTGATGCAGAGAACCAGACTATAGATAAAGCAATAAAGTTGACTCTACGGAAGCAGGAATACAAAACCAAACCCCTAAGACACTCCATTGTCCCTTGCTTCCTAGGACACTTTACTGCAGATAATATATAACCTTTGATTATTGGCCGCAGCATCTCGTACCGGGACAACAACAGTAAATAAATGGAAACTAAATGATGTATATTTCCCTATACTATAAGCCATTGGACCTGATTGCTGCGATTATTATTCTTATAAAATTTATCATACTCCCTCTTAGAACACAATCCAAAAGAGGCTTATTGGGGACCTTAGCCTGATCTATATCTTTTTTCAGCGGGATAAAAAAAGCTTCTAACGAGGCATGTGGTAAAAAAAGCTTCTAACGAAGCCTTTTCGAATCCCTAAAACAGAAACCATTCCAGCAAGGAGCCAATGACCTTCCCGAAAATCATCGCCATCAAAAACAGGATGACATATTGTCCTAATCCGAGCCGTTTGGCCAGAATCGGCAGAACATTGATAATCTCGGTCAAGGCCGCCGCCAGCATGCCGACGAAGCCCCCAGCGAAAAAACCGAGAAACACAGCAGAAAAAGGAGTCATGGCCGCCTGCCAATCGAAAAAATCGGCAAACGTCCAGTATAAAGCCCCGCTAATGACGGCCCCTTCATACCAGTGAATGTACCGGTAGGATTTAGTCACCTGCGCGAGCCTCGGAATGATATCCAGCACGACCAGAAAAGCAACCATACCGCTGCCGACGGCCAGTCCTCCCGCCAGACCGATCAGGATCTGCAGGAGACTAACGAATACCGTCATCATAAGGCGCCGCTTCCTTGCCGCCCATTTTGGCATATTCTTCGGTAATAATATACTGGTTCATGCTTTCCTGGTACAGAAACATCTCCACCTCAAGCGGACTGGGCTCTTCGTTAAACTTCTTCTTGAACAAATGGTTGAAAAACAAAACCATTCCCACCCCGATCCCAAAAGAGTACGGAATCTGCAGCAGGTACGGTTTTTCAGTGGTGTTCCCGGTTAACAATTCGTAAATTCTCCGATGGACTGCAGGCATACTGACATCGACATGAAAGTTCATAATCGCCAACCCGGAGCCGATAAACAGCAGCACCCACACAAAAGCGATCACGAGCGGATGGGCTCGTCGCTCATCCTTAGAAATTTCGACCAGAACATGGGGTTCGCCATAGAGTTCGATTTGCGCCTCCGGAAGCAGCTGTTTTACTTTCCGGACTACGTGAATCATATCGATAAGCAGCATATTTCCGTCTTTAGGCTCCGGGAAACGGATCGGCAGGTCCTTTAGCCTCCCTTCCCATTCCGGTTCCGCAACGATTTGTGCAATCTGGCCGAGCACGATCGATTGTCCGGGCCTGCAGCGGATTCTTTTTCTAAAACGGATATAGATGACAGAATGATTGCGGCGTTCCATCTCGTCTCCCTCCCTTACGAATTTCCGTTCCCTGGCTTGCTTTATTATGTGAAGAACGGCGGCTCGCTAATCATTCCCAGGAAAAGCTAAGCCCCGGCCCTGGTCCTTTACACTTCACGAAACGGCAAAAAAGCCTTCGGGCCTATTCCATAGGCAATAGAGAACAAAAAAATGCGGCGAATCACGGAACTTTTACGCCACAGCCTTCGGCTCGTTCCTCTTCGCCACATTTTTATTTATCCCTCCGTACAATTTGGAGGTTTTTATCTTTAATTCATTTTAATTCCATCCGACGACAGATTAAAATATGTTTTGCTGCCGGGCAAAACAATTACTGCGCAATCTGATTTTTAATCGATTGCAGTATTTTTTTCTCCAGCCGGGATACTTGCACTTGCGAAATCCCCAGCCTTTCGGCCACTTCCGATTGTGTTTGGTCGCGGAAATACCGCAGATAAACGATCAACCGCTCCCGTTCGTTGAGCATTCCGATCGCCTCATTCAAGGCGAGCTTCTCGAACCATTTATCCTGGGATTCATCCGAAATTTGATCCATTAGAGTAATGGGATCGCCGTCATTCTCAAACACGGTTTCGTGAATGGAGGATGGCGGTTTGTTGGCTTCCTGGGCCATGACGACATCTTCCGGATCGATTTCGAGCGCGTCCGCCACCTCTTTGATCGTTGGCAGCCGCCCCATCGTCTTGGATAGCTCATCCTTCATCTTGCGTACTTTATTAGCCAATTCCTTGAGCGAGCGGCTGACCTTCACTGTCCCGTCATCACGCAGAAATCTTTGAATTTCACCTATTATCATCGGAACCGCATAGGTAGAAAATTTAACGTCATAGGATAAATCGAATTTATCCACCGACTTCAGCAAGCCGATGCAGCCGATTTGGAATAAATCCTCCGCCTCATATCCCCGGTTAAGAAACCGTTGAACGACCGACCAGACGAGCCTGATATTACAGTTCACCAGCGTATCCCTGGCAATCGGGTCGCCGGATTGGCTGAGGGCGATGAGCCGCTTTACTTCCGCATCGTCAAGATAGCTATGAGAGGCGTTCTTTAAATCGACATTCATATCCATTACCCCTAATCAAACGGCGCATTTTTTTGATTCTATCCGCTTTGTCATTGTAACCGTCGTTCCGCTGTCGACTTGCGTGGCAATTTCGATATTATCCATGAAATTTTCCATAATGGTAAAGCCCATCCCCGATCTTTCCAGCTCCGGCTTTGATGTATACAGCGGCTGTCTCGCCTGCTCCAAGTCGGTTATTCCACGGCCGTTGTCCTCTACAGAAATTCGCACGGTATCTTCCTCGATGGAACAGGTGATGGTGACTATCCCTTCAGGCCGTCCGTCATACCCATGGATGATCGCGTTCGTAACCGCCTCGGATACCACCGTCTTAATATCCGTCAATTCGTTCAGTGTAGGATCCAGCTGCGAGACGAACGCTGCAACCGCTACTCTGGCAAACGATTCATTCTCCGACCGGCTGGCAAATTGGAGTTTCATGTAATTGCTGCTCATGATACAACCTCCAAACTAGAGATCGCCTGTCTCTCGTTTTCTTCGATGGCCAATATTTTAAACAAGCCCGACATTTCGAAAAGACGATAGACGGATGGGTTAACCCCGCAGACGATCATTTTACCGCCCTTACCGGTAATCTGCTTGTAGCGCCCGAGAATAACGCCCAGCCCCGAGCTGTCCATAAAATTCAATTGCTCCAAACTGAGAATGATGTGATTGACGTCTTCATTGGCGATGGCTTCTTCCATGCGTGTCTTGACAATATCCGCCGTATGATGGTCGAGCTCCCCCGCCAGTCGGACAATGAGAGCTCTTCGCCCATGTTCCATTTCGATTTGTAGACTCATCTGTTCATTCCTCCTCCATCTTGCCCATTCAATTCTACGGGCTGCCGGGAAAATCCTGCCTCCCCGACAAAACTAGAAGAAAAGCGATAGAAGTAGAAGGAATGCGATAGAATCCGACAAAGCTTGGCATTTTGGATATCAATCGAGGAAGAATAACCCTCCCATGGTTCGCTTAAGCATATCCCACCAGTTGGCTTTGCCGATATCCATCGGAGAATAAAGCGGGAACTCTTTAATCTGCTGGTCTGCCTTGTACACAACAATCTTTCCGATTTCCTGTCCGGATTTGATCGGAGCCTTCAGCTCAGTATTTAACTGCACCTCATGCCGGATGCCTTCGCTTACTTCGCCCTTCTTAAGCAGCACACCATACTGATGCTTGGCGGTCAGAGGGATTAGCTTGTGCTTGCCTTTATTGACTTTCAGCTCGCCCAGGCTGTCTCCGGCTTTGATGATAGGATAATTCGTATACTGTGAGAAGGCGTAATCGAACAGCTTGGTCACTTCCGCATTGCGGGTTTTCGTATTTGGTTCTCCGAGAACGACGGCAATGACCCGGAAGTTGTCTTTCTTCGCAGTGGCCGACAAGCAGAATTTGGCTTCGCTTGTATAGCCCGTCTTAAGACCATCCACTCCTTCGTAGAAGCGGACCAGCTTGTTCGTATTGACCAGCCAGAAAGGCTTGGCCGTATCTTTGCGCAGGTAATCCTGATACATTCCGGTAAATTTCGTTATTTCCTCATGCTTCATCAATTCTCTGGACATGATGGCAATATCATGAGCAGTCGTATAATGCTCGGCCGCAGGCAGTCCGTTCGGATTGACGAAATGCGTGTTTTTCATCCCTAATTGCTTGGCTCTTTCATTCATTTTTTGCACGAAGGCTTCTTCGGAGCCGGAAATTTTCTCGGCAATGGCTACGGAAGCGTCATTCGCCGAGGCCATCGCGATTCCCTTAAGCATATCTTCCACAGTCATTTCTTCGCCGGCCTCCAGAAAAATCTGGGAGCCTCCCATGGAAGCCGCATATTCGCTGGTCCGCACCTTGTCGGTCATCTGCAGGCTGCCTTCGTCCAAAGCTTCCATAACCAGAAGCATGGTCATGATTTTAGTAATGCTTGCCGGGGGCAGCTTCTCATCTTTATTCTTTTCAAAGATGATCGTACCGGTATCGACATCCATTAATATAGCGGATCGGGCGCCGGGGGTTAAATCGATGGCCCCGCTCTGTTTCTCTTCGGCATTGGCGACAGGCATTAAGGCCGTAAATAACAAAGCCGCTCCCAGCGCACTAGAAATCCATTTTTTCAACATGAACATTCCCCTTCCTGGTTCTGCATGGCTCGAAGAAATCATTGTTTCTCCCATTGTTGACCAAAAAGACGCAAATTATTCCAGAGTAAGACCGAATTCAGTCACAGAGCGTTCATTTCTGAAGTGATCTGGATCACACGCGGGTAAACTATGAAACGTTATACTGAAATCAGTTCAATCCCTTGAAAGGAGAAGATACATTATGCTTAGTCAACAGACCATAGAGACGATTAAAGCCACCGTGCCTGTCCTGCAGGAACGCGGAGAGGAAATCACCGGGCGTTTTTATAAACTGATGTTTGCCAATCATCCGGAATTGTTAAACATCTTCAACCACGCGAATCAGCATAAAGGAAGACAGCAAGCGGCTCTCGCACAGGCCGTTCTGGCCGCCGCGCAAAATATCGATAAATTGGAGGCCATTCTTCCCGCCGTTATCCAGATCGCTCATAAGCACCGGAGTCTGGGCGTGCTTCCGGAGCATTATCCGATAGTCGGCAAGCATCTGCTGCTCGCCATTCAAGATGTTCTCGGGGAGCTGGCTAGCGAGGAAATAATTCAGGCGTGGACCGAGGCCTATGAAACGATTGCTCAGGCGTTCATTCAGGTGGAGAAAGGAATGTATGAGGAAAGCTCCCGGCAGCCGGGAGGCTGGGAGGGCTTCCGGGAGTTCAAAGTCATCCGGAAGATAAAGGAGAGCGAAGTGATTACCTCCTTCTATCTGCAGCCTGCCGACAATGGGGAACTGGCTTCCTTTGAACCGGGGCAATACGTCAGCGTGAAGCTGGAGATTCCGGGGCAGCAATATACCCATATCCGCCAGTACAGCCTGTCGGATAAGCCGGGAACCGGTTATTATCGGATCAGTGTCAAGAGAGAGGATGGGATTGACGGAAAACCTGACGGAGTGGTCTCCCATTACCTTCATCATTCTGTTCAAGAAGGAGACATATTGGCGCTTAGCGCTCCGGCCGGCCACTTTACAATGGATCGCCAATCGGAACGGCCGATCGTGCTGATCAGCGGAGGAGTCGGTCTGACCCCGATGATCTCCATGCTGAATTCGTTGGCCGCTTCACCTAATAACCGTCCGACGACGTTCTTCATCCATGCCGCCCGAAATTCGTCCACTCATGCCATGAAGGAGCATGTTGCCCGTCTGACCGCCGAGAACGACTGGCTTCGTTCCTATGTTTGCTATTCTCGGCCGACTGCGGAAGACCGGAGTAACGGGTTGTATGACAAGGATGGAAACATCGATCTTCCTTGGCTGCAAAGCATAGTTCCGGGAACGGACTGTGACTTTTATCTTTGCGGACCGGTGCCCATGCTTCGTACGGTTTACCGTGCGCTGGCAGAATGGGGAGTAGCCGCCGATAGAATCCACTATGAATGCTTCGGGCCGGATATTGCTTTGGCCAGCGAGGTTCGGACGGAAAGCGTCCGCTGATGAATCACCTATATTACCAATAAAAAGCCGTCTTAAGACTCCTGCTGTTCATTAGCTGGTTTCTTAAGACGGCTTATTTACAAGCTTTCCGTTTCGCAATAAAACGTTCTCTATCTTGGCAATAGGAACAGCTTGAAGGTTAATACTTTTTCCGCTTATATAATACCGACAAAACAGGTATCTGGCTACCATCAGAGGGAATGCTTCTTAAGTAATCTATTAACGGTTTCCCTACGGATACCGATCCATTGCCCGATTTCCTCTTGGGTCAGAACGTCACTGACCGGAACCTCTTGAATATACTCGGCGAACCAGTTCTGGAACATGCTCAGCCGATCCGAGGGAGAAATGGTGGTCAAATGATCCATTCGCTGCTGCATCATTCTTAGCTTTTGCTGCAGTAAAAGAGCGACCTCCCGGTACTTCTCCGGATTGCGCTCCAGCTTGCCATACCATTCCTCCGCCGGAATCGGCTCCACCTCGCTGGTTACGATCGCCACAGCCGTTCCGTGATACGGATTTTGGGAGATTAAAGAATGATGGGGTATCGTTTCCCCTGGAACAATGATATTCATCAACAATTCCGATCCATTCTGATGGACCCGGACGATCTTCAGCATCCCGCTCTTGAGATGATACAAGGACCCTGTCTCCCCTTGACGAAACAGCACCTCTCCTTTATGCAGCAGCAATGAAATCCCTCCCAATCTTTCGGCCAAGTCGTATCTGAATTAAGATCAACATGGAAAGACCAACCTTGCGGTTGGTCTGTAGGAATCCATGTTGTTGTCGTGCGTTATATTTTAATATGAATCGGGTGTCCGAGAGCGACCTCCGAAGCTTCCATCACAATTTCGCCTAATGTAGGATGGGCATGAATCGTCAGGGCGATGTCCTCGAGAGTTGCCCCCATTTCGATAGCCAGTCCCAGTTCTGCGATAATGTTGGATGCCTCCGCACCAACGACTTGTGCGCCAAGCACAAGACCATTTTCCTTGTTCGCAATCACTTTAACATATCCTTCCGTAGCGTTCAAGGACAATGCCCGTCCGTTAGCGGCAAACGGGAATTTGCCCACGGATACGTTGATTCCCTTTTCCTTGGCTTCGGATTCGCTCATGCCGACGCTGGCAATCTCGGGATCGGAGAATACGACCAGCGGAATCGCACGGTAATCTACAACGCTTGGCAAGCCGGCAATGGATTCTGCCGCCACTTTGCCCTCATACGAAGCTTTATGGGCAAGCGCCGGACCGGCAACGATGTCGCCGATAGCATAAATATGCGGAATGCTGGTTCTGCCTTGCTCGTCAACTTCGATCATGCCGCGATCCGTCATCTTGATTCCGATCAGATCCAGACCAAGCTCGCCATCGGTGTTCGGACGGCGGCCTACTGTCACCAGTACGTATTCGGCAGTAACCTGCTTTTCTTCTCCATTAACCGTAAATGTAACGGTAGCGTCCTTATCCGTTTGTTCGCAGCCTTGGGCCAGAGCGTTGGTATGAATATCGACGCCGGATTTCTTCAACTTGCGGGACACCAGCTGTGTCAAATCCTTCTCAAAACCTGGGAGAATCGTGTCCGAACCTTCCAGCACAGTTACCTTGGTACCGAACTTGGCGAACGTTTGGCCTAACTCGATTCCGATGTAGCCTCCTCCGATAACGACCAGGCTCTTCGGAATTTCACCGAGCTCCAGAGCTTCGGTAGAGGACAGGATACGCCCCCCGTATGGGAATGTCTTCAGTTCGATCGGACGAGAGCCCGTCGCAATGATGCAATGCTTGAAACGGTAACGGGGAGACTCGCTTTCGTTAAACAAGCGTGCTTCGTTCTCGTTGATGAACATAACTTCGCCGTTAAAGGTCTGAACCTTGTTCCCTTTAAGCAGGGAAGTGACTCCACCGGTCAGCTTGTTAACGACCGAGGACTTCCATTGCTGAACTTTCGCGAAATCAACCTTGATTCCTTCCGCCGAAATTCCGATATCGCCATTCTGCATCGTTTCATATTGATGGGCTGCAGAAATAAGCGCTTTGGATGGAATACATCCGCGGTTCAGACAAACGCCTCCGAAGTCAGACTTATCGGCGATCATCACGCTTTTACCTAACTGGGCAGCGCGGATGGCGGCTACATAACCGCCAGGCCCCGCACCAATAACTAGAACATCAATATCGATAGACGCATCTCCGACTACCATAGTTATTACACCTCCATGACCAGCAGCTCAGGATCGGACAACAGCTGCTTGATATAATTCATGCAATTTTGAGCGGTGGCTCCATCAATAATGCGATGGTCGAAGCTAAGCGACAATGCCATAACCGGTGCGGCTACAATCTCGCCATTCTTCACTACCGGCTTCTCGGATATCCGTCCGGTTCCGAGGATCGCCACTTCCGGGAAGTTGATAACCGGGGTGAAGAACATTCCTCCGGCAGAACCGATATTCGTGATCGAAATCGTGCTTCCCTTCATCTCGTGGGGTGCGAGCTTGCCTTCACGTCCGCGGGTGGCCAAATCTTTAATTTCCGAGGCGATCGTCCAGACATTCTTACGGTCTGCATCGTGAATCACCGGAACGAGCAAGCCGTTATCCGTATCGGTCGCAATCCCGATATTGTAGTACTTCTTGTACACAATTTCGTTCTTCTCTTCGTCGATCATCGCATTCATGACCGGGAACTGTCTGACCGCAGCCACAAGAGCCTTGACGATAAACGGAAGGTAAGTCAGCTTGACGCCCCTCTGCTCGGCGAGTGCCTTGCCTTTCTGACGCAGCGCCACAAGCTGGGATACGTCCACTTCGTCCATAATAGTGACATGAGGTGCCGTATATACCGACTTGGACATGGCGTTGGCGATCACTTTGCGGATACCTTTGAACGGAACGCGTTCTTCGATCCGGTCTCCCGCTACAACGGTCGCAGCCGCAGCACCTGCTGCCGGAGCAGCCGCCTCTGCCGGCTTGTCCGCGACAGCCTGGCCTCCGCCCGCTGCGAAAGCTTCCACATCCTCGCGGGTGACTCGCCCGTTCTTGCCGGTAGCCGGGACATCGGCGATATTAATACCTTTCTCCCTGGCCAGCTTGCGAACGCTAGGCGTTGCCAGCACCTCCTTCGCAGAAGCCGCCGGCTTGGCGTTCGTACCCTGTCCGGCCTGACCCTCGGAAGCATCCGCCTTGGCCGTATTCTCCACGTTGTCAACGACCGCTTCGCCTATATTATCTTCTACTTTTTCTTCAGCGGTTCCTTCCGTATCGCCATGATCCGGGGGAAGATCGCCTTCCGCATCGATGACAGCCACTACCTGACCGACTGTACATACTTGCCCTTCCTGTACTTTCACCTCAACGACGGTACCGTTAACCGGACAAGGCACCTCAACAACCGCCTTATCGTTCTGCACGTCCATAATGATATCATCGTCTGTTATTTTATCGCCAGGCTTGATGTGAAGCTTGACAATTTCACCTTCGTGCAGGCCTTCCCCGAGCTCAGGGAATCTGTATTGAAACATGGCCATGGCCCCTACCTCCTTGATCGTTATGCATGAAACTAATTCCGTTCGCCCCTATGTAGGGTTATTTAAACATTCTGCTCGGCTTCCTTGCCCATTCCGACTTCCTAGGTGCATTCCTGTGCAAGCAAGCGAAATTTAGACGCATCCGCATTCCTTCGGATACGTCTCTTACTGATAGAAAGGCTGACTTGTCCAATCCGGTTAAAATTCAAGAACTTCATTAATCCCTGCAATAATGCGAGCCGGATTCGGAAGCCATTGATCCTCGATAAGAGCGAAAGGATATACGGTATCCGGAGGCGCTACGCGCAGAACCGGCGCTTCCAGATGAAGAATCGCTTTTTCATTGATCTGCGCGATGACTTCTGCAGCTACGCCGGACGTTTTCTGTGCTTCCTGAACAACGATAGCGCGGTTCGTTTTCTTAATCGACTCCACAATGGTATCGATATCGATCGGCATGATTGTCCGCAGGTCGATAACCTCGACTTTAACCCCTTTCGTCTTCTCCAGCTCTTCCGCCGCCTTGAGCGAAGTATGAACCATCGCCCCGTAAGTAATAATGGTGGCGTCCGTTCCTTCGCGCACGACCTTGGCCTTTCCGAGCGGTACGGTATACTCTCCTTCCGGAACATCTTCCCGGAAAGCATGGTACAGATTCAGATGCTCCATGAAAAAGACCGGATCGTTGTCACGGATCGCCGAAATAAGAAGACCCTTGGCATCATACGGGTTGGAAGGCACAACGACCTTAATACCTGGAGTTTGTACAAGCAATCCTTCCAGAGAGTCAGTATGCAGCTCGGCCGCCTTGACACCTCCTCCAAAAGGAGTACGGAATACGATTGGTGCATGGTATCTTCCGCCGGAACGGTAACGCATGCGGGCAGCTTGCACACAGATTTGGTCCATTGCTTCAAATATGAAGCCGATAAACTGAATTTCGGCAATCGGCCGGAAACCTTGCGTTCCCAAGCCGACCGCCAATCCGCCGATAGCGGATTCCGCCAGTGGAGTATCGAACACCCGCTCTTCACCGAATTCTTCCTGCAGACCTTCGGACGCACGGAATACTCCGCCGACTTTACCGACGTCTTCCCCGAACAACAGAACGTTGGGATCGCGTTTAAGTTCGACGCGCATAGCGTCTCTGATTGCTTCTTTCAAGTTCATTTGAGCCATGACTAACCCGATTCCTCCTTAGAATACCTAATCAAGCTGTTATATATTGCGTAAAGGCCTGTTTCCGGTCTTATTTTTTATTGTAATAAGCTTTCTGCTCTTCTAAATGCTGCGGTGTCGACTCGAACATGCTGTCGATCAGTCCGGGCACCGTCATTTTCTCGATTTGCTCCGCCTTCTTGATATGCTCGGCAACTGCCGCTTTCGCTTCGTCTTTGACTCGGGCATCGTCTTCCTCTGTCCACAGGCCCTTCTTGTTCAAATATTTGCGCAAGCGTTCAATCGGATCCTTCTCGCTCCATACGCCTTCCTCGTCCTTGGTCCGGTATTTCGTCGTATCGTCAGACATCGAGTGAGGACGGAAACGGTAGGTCAGGCCTTCGATCAGCGTGGCTCCTTCCCCGTTCCGGCCGCGTTCGGCTGCATCGCGTACGGCTTTAATAACGGCGAACACGTCCATTCCATCCACCTGTACGCCCTTGATTCCCGCAGCTACTGCTTTATGGGCAACCGACTGAGCCGCAGTTTGTTTGGAGAATGGGGTCGTAATGGCATAACCGTTGTTCTGGACAAAATAAATGACCGGCAGCTTGAAGACACCTGCGAAGTTCAGGCCTTCGTAGAAATCGCCTTCGGAAGAACCTCCGTCTCCGGTATAAGTAATAACGACATTTTTCTTGCCGCGCTTCTTCAATCCCATACCAATTCCGGTCGCATGCAGGATCTGGGCACCGATAATAATTTGGGGCATGAGCACGTTGACTCCTTCCGGAATCTGTCCCCCATGCTGATGGCCGCGCGAATACAAGAACGCCTGATATAACGGCAGGCCATGCCATACCAATTGAGGCATATCGCGGTAACCGGGGCAAATATAGTCTTCTTTATCCAATGCGAACTCACTGCCGACCATTGTAGCTTCCTGACCGGATACCGGCGCATAGAAACCGAGACGGCCCTGACGTCCCAAATTGACAGCCCGCTCATCCCAGGTTCTGGTGAACACCATTCTCCGCATCAGCTCTTTCAGCTCATCATCGCTCAGCTCGGGCATTTCCGCTTCATTGATAATTTCTCCATCCGGGGAGAGGATGGACAGCGGCTGAACTTCCTCCGACTGTACTTCATAAGCCTTGCTAACCTCGGAAGCTTTATTCATTACGTGCACCTCACTACTCATTTGCTTCGCACCTCGCTAGTCAATAATTGTTACGAAGAGTAATCTGTTATACAATTATTATATTACTGTCTCACTAGAATTTCCACCAAAATATAAAGTTTGTTCGATTTATAGGCTTTACTGTTTTTAAACAGTTGAAAAAAAGTTATATAACAGATGGCCGGCTAATTCATTAAAACCCCATCTAATAGCTTAGCCTCAATATTATATCATTTACCTCCCCGTTGAAAAAAATAAGACGGGAGTATAACAGGAAGGATGAATGTATCATGACCAATCCATCTATTTACCATCGCACTATCCTCAAGAAACAAATTTATTCGGCTTCCCTTCAGACGGAGAGAGAGATCTGGGTGTATTTACCTCCCGGCTATAACGAGCTGCTGACCTATCCGGTCGTTTACTGCCAGGACGGGGTCGAATTTTTGAATTATGGCCGAATTGCAACAGCAACGAATCAGCTTGTCCTAGAGGAAGACATGGAGCCCCCTATTATTGTTGGAGTACATGTCGATCTGAAAAACCGGACAGAGGAGTATTCTCCGGACGGAGAACGCTTCTCGGCTTATTGCCGTTTCTGGACGGAAGAAATGATGCCGGAAATAGAACGAAGCTTCCCGATCCGGGCTTCCGCCGAGGAAAGAATACTGGCGGGGGATTCGCTGGGGGCCACTGTCAGTCTGCATCTGGCCCTCGATCACCCTCATCTGTTCCGCAAGCTGATTTCCTTGTCCGGCGCCTTCTTGCCACCTACGCGGCAGCGCCTGACGGGCGAATCGGATCTAAGCGGGCTCGACATGTATATGTTGATCGGTCTGCAGGAAACAGAAGTGAAAACTCAGAGAGGGACCTTCGATTTCCTGGAAGCCAATCGCCTGGCCAAAGAGCTGTTGACAAGTAAAGGGGCTAATGTTTATTACGAAGAAGACGAAGGAAAGCATCTATGGGGATTCTGGCAGAAGAAGCTTCCCTCGGCATTGTATCACTTTCTGGGCTAGAACGATTATCATATACGGCGGGAGCTGCGATTATTTAACGATCGTATCGGTTTTTGAGCAGTGTCATGGTCTGTTCGATTTCCGGATTCAGCAGCTCCGCCGGTCCGATTTCCCTTAAACATCCTCCTGCTTCACGGACAACCTCCACCGTTCGCTGAGCGAAGGCTTCTGCTGAAGGCACATTCGCCAACTCCGCCAGGCTGCCCATGCTCGTGTCGCTGACTCGGGGATAAGCCAGGGCGGAATCCCCTCGGGAGGCGATCTCATAGAATCTTCTGGCGACGGAGGCGCGGTCTGTTCCCCTGCCTTCTACAACGACGAAGGCTTGGATGACGAAGCCCCGGGCTTGGCGCCGCTGCGCTATCCCGCAAAATTTCCGCCCGCCTATCGCCAGATCGTAATCCCCGGGGCAATAGGACCCCCGGATTTCCCCATCCTGCACGGAATCGGTCCATGGCGAAATGACTTGGCGGAGCAGGGAAACCATGAAACGAAAATCTTGATGGAAGTCCATCTTCCCTTCCGGGTTGGGTAGAACAAGAGACAGGTTCACCACGCCGGCATCCAGAGGAACCGCCGCCCCGCCCGAATTGCGGACGGCCGTGTCATAGCCTTCCCCTCTAAGCCAGTCCATGGCCTGCTCCGCATAAGGAAGCTTCCTGTCCCTCAAGCCGACGACAAAAGCCCGGGGATGCCTCCATATATGGAGCAGCGGCCCCGATTTCTTCTCTATTTGTCTGCACATAACCTCATCCCATGCAAAGGGAAGCAATATCGGAAAAGAACCGCCGGCTTCCTTCGCTTGGGTATGAATAACCGTCACTTTTTTCAGCCAATCCGGCTGCAGCTGTATTTGTTCTTTAATGTTCAACCTTTTCATCCCGTTCTTTTGTAAAATAATTCGCTCGGCGCAAAGCTTGTACTTCCAGTTACCCAACAGAACTTGTGATTCATTTGTCTGACTGTATGTTTTTTTTCGTATAAAACGCACTCGTTCGATCACTCTTCGCGCATTTGTATCTCTACTGACTACGCTAGGTACGGTTACGATGAAGATACTGAGATTCTTTTTTCAACAGTCTGAGATTTTCCATCCAGTTTCCTCATATTACCTCCAGGGAGTAAACTAGCTGGATGATCTCCACTAAGCTATTCGCCCCCTACTGCCAAACCTTGTCCCCGCTTTGGACCCCGTCCTTGGTAACCACGGCATAAACGAGAGGCTTGGGCTCGACCGGCCGCTCCGCCAGCCTGAAGGCGGTAAGAACCTGCTTCCCGGCCGCTTCCGCTGCTTCAGCCCGGCCTGCAGACACATGAAGCTCCGCTAACGTGTCTCCCCGGACTACCCGTTCCCCGGACCGCTTATGAAGCACGATGCCTACGCCTAAGTCGATCTTGTCCTCCTTCGTGGCCCTACCGGCCCCCAGGTTCATAGCCGCCAAGCCGATTTCCTCCGCGGCGACACTCTCGATCCAGCCCTCCCCATCCGCATGAACAGGGATGATCGTATCGGCCGCCGGAAGCTGCTCCGGGAAATCGACGATATCCGCTTTCCCTCCCTGGGCTGCGATCATTTCCTTCAGCTTATTACAGGCCGCACCGCTTGTAATAGCCTCTTCCAAAATACCTACAGCCTGGACATAATCCTTCGCCTTGCCCCCCAGCAGTAGCATATGCGCGCCCAGCATCAAGGCGACCTTCCTCAGCGGAGTGCCGGTCTCTTCTCCTTTCAGCACCCGGATCGCTTCCTTCACTTCCAGAGCATTTCCGATGGAGCTGCCCAACGGCTCGTCCATACCGGTAATGACCGCTACCGTTTCGCGCCCTACCTGCGAGCCTATGGCAACCATCGCCTCGGCCAGCTCAATCGATTCCTCCAACGATTTCATGAAGGCGCCATTGCCGGTTTTGACGTCCAGCACTATAGCATCGGCACCCGAGGCAATTTTCTTGCTCATCACCGAACTGGCTATCAGCGGGATGGAGTTGACCGTCGCCGTCACATCCCTCAAGCTGTACAGCTTTTTGTCCGCGGGTGTAATATTCCCTGTTTGGCTGATAACGGCAGCGCCAACCCGGTTGACCTGCTCCACGAATTGCTCCTTGCTCAATTCCACCCGGTATCCGGGGATCGACTCCAGCTTGTCGATGGTGCCGCCGGTATGGCCCAACCCGCGCCCGGACATCTTGGCCACAGGAACTCCCGCCGCTGCGACAAGCGGAGCAAGAATAAGCGTAGTCGTATCCCCTACACCGCCAGTGCTGTGTTTATCCACTTTTATCCCATGAATGGCGCCGAGATCCATCTGATCCCCCGAACGGGCCATTTCCATAGTCAAATCAGCGGTCTCCCTGGCGTTCATCCCTTGGAAATAAACCGCCATAGCCCATGCCGACAATTGATAATCCGGTATGGACCCGTCTGTGCAGCCCCGGATTATAAAGGCGATTTCCTCCGAATTCAATTCCCCGCCGTCCCTTTTCTTACGGATTATATCGACCGTTCTCATTGTATCCCTCCGCAGCATATATTTATCAAGGCATAGCCATCTGTGAGTTCATCCTTATTATAAACGATTTTCCGGCTGGAATCTTGCACAACACTACAACACCGCTCCAACCGGGTAACCCGAAGGGATTAATCATTCTCGAAAATTTACCTCACATTAGTCAATTGTCAAAAAAGATACGAAGTGATTTTCATGAGATGAGCGTCTATTTTTCAATTGTGTCAAATTCGTGAACAAATATCAGATTAATTTGAAATCATCGTAAAATTGAAAACATTTTGTTACTTTTATCCGTCTATATTCATGTAAGCTTTAAATAAGCTTTTGGTTTAGACCATAAGGATAAGGGTTAAAGTAAAGATAAGAAGACTTTCTAACGGAAAGATTTCCGAAGATTGTTCTTTCAGCGCTATAGCAGCTTTTCACGCATGCACTTGATGCACAGATCTTTGTTCATAAAGGTCTTCCGATTAACATATGCTTGTACAAAAAAAGACACAAGCAGGTGCATGCTTGCGTCTAATCGCTTAGTATCCATTACAATACTCTCTTGGCTCCGACATAGCGCGGACCCCAATATTTGCTGTTAAGGCTATCTACCTTAACACCAGAAGACGTTGTAGACGAAATAAATTCGTTATTGCCAATGTAAACTCCGACATGCGAGATAGAGAAGTTCTTGGTGATCGAGAAAAAGACAAGATCCCCTTCCTTCAACTCGTTAACCGAAGTGCCTGCCTCATCGTACATACTCGCAGAAGTACGAGGCAGCTCAATTCCCTCGCTTGAAAACACATAACGGATAAATCCGGAACAGTCAAACCCGCTAGGCGTGGTTCCTCCCCACTGGTAAGGGGTTCCCAGATATTCCCTTGCCTTCTCGATAACTGCCGGAGTGGTGTCGACTACCTCTTCGGCGGCTTCGGGAGGAGCAGAATACCATGCCGGAGCATGATACTTTCCATCTGCCGCAATAATTGCTATATAATTAACGTCATCCCATTGCAGCATATAACCGAACGCTCCGGATAGGAAACGCACAGGAACATATACCTGTCCGTCAACAAAATCTACTTCGGAGTCCAAAGCTACAGGTTCGTCGTTCACAATCGCTTCTTTAGAGCCGGTAACCAAAGTGATCCTCCGGCTTTCGTTAAATACCTCAGTCGTTACTTTGTCCTGCTCCTTGGACCAGTTCAACTGGTAACCAAGCTTCTCGGCAACCGGACGCAGCGGCACCATTGTCGTCCCCGTGGCATCCAGATAAGGCTGTCCCTCTTGGAAAACGACCAATTCATCATTTATTTGTACTTTCACATCAATATTCGATTCAGCCGCATCAGCCTGATGCGAAACAAATAATCCAGATAACAATAACGCGAAAGATAATGCCAGTTTCTGGCCAAAATGATTGAGCCTCAGTGTTGCTTCCTCCTTATGCCTCCGGAGTTAGTTGTCGGGTTCGGGTCGAGGATTCCCTAGCTAAAGCGTGCACCCGCAATAGCATTCACCCCATAGTGATCCCCCGTACCAGCTTGTAATAGAGCTGGATTCGGCATTTTTTTCTTTTCTTTTCTTTTCTTTTCTTTTTTAAGCTACCACATGTTGGGCCGTTGCACAATGCAAAATTTGTAAACTTTCGATTTTTTGTCACGAATATGGGAAACCTGTGAACTCGTGAACCTCCCCCACTTACTCGCTATCGCGAGTTGAAGTCGGGGCTTCTTACCACTGGCAACTTCATGTACCTATTGTAGATAGGGTTTTGCCCCATCTACTCCATATCCAAGTACGGGGTATCTGTGAAGTTGTCTTAGTAAGCAACCGATGTCTCTTGTAGACATCGGGG
>NZ_VEGP01000070.1 GCF_007679495.1 Paenibacillus sp. 32O-W
CAAGTCCAGCAATGGATGAGCACCTTACCCAGTTATATCAAGGGTTTGTTTGCCAATCTAAGCTGCGAAAGTTGAGTAAATAATAATTTATAAGTTTCGGGGCTCCCCGCAAAGTATTGTATAAAGCTTTATCGAAGTAAAGCAAGAAGATCGACCGCGTTTATAGGAAGGTTTAGACGCCGACTCCGCTGGAGTGCGGACGGAATATGCTTCGAAGGCTATGTGTCACTTTGTGGGGTTATTCTAGCCCTTTGTTTAGAAGCTTGATTAGAAGGTGGGGTGACTGCAGTGAGAATAGATCCAAAAGAATTTCACGTACATAATTTACGTTATATTATAAGGTCCACCGCAGAAGACGATGCGAAAAACTTGTCTGAAGTAAGGCTGCAGATAGATGGCGAAACCGAGTTTTTGGACCGGGAACAAGGCGAAGCATTCATCGATGAATCCGGGTTTAAGAAAATCATTAAAGAGGATACGGAAAGCATCAACAGCCTGTTGTTAGTGGTTGAAGTTAATGGACGAATTGCGGGTTTTTCAAGATGTGCAGGGAACGCATTGAAAAGAACTTCGCATAAATTCGGAGTTTGTATTTTGCAGCAATATTGGGGATTTGGAATAGGAAAAAACTTGCTGGAAGCATCTGTTCACTGGGCGGATTCCAATGGAATCAAGAAAATTGCTTTGAATGTGCTTGAAACGAACGATAAAGCGATAAGGCTGTATAAAAAATATGGCTTTGAAGTGGAAGGTGTATTAAAAAAGGACAAGATTCTATCTGACGGAAACTACTACAACACTATATTAATGGGAAGGTTTAACGACTGAGCATCGAAAAAACCGTTTCCAACGTCATCAAAAACCGTATTGCCTCCCATTAGCAGCCCGGATTGTTATACTATGGCTCTAATTAGTTCATTGCTCAATAATGGGGGGGAGGAACGGGATGAAAGAGCCAAGGCAAGGTAACGGAGAGCAGCCGGGACGTTCTGATGGGGAAGCGGTTCAGCACGAGATGCAGGATCACGTATTGGATCCGGTAACGATATCCACCCGGAATCAGCCAATGACTCGGTGAATAGCTATTGAAGTTGTGCAGCTAGAATACGACATCAACCATAAGGTTATGGTTTCGTTGGAACCTGGGAACTACCTTGAAAATCCGTCTATTTTCATTTTCTGCTGGTGTCGTGCAAACGGAATGGCGCGTCTAACTGGATTTTATGCAGGTAAATTGAAGCGAATGGCGCAAAGTAACTAGACTAGATGGAAAAACTCCATTTAGAATGGAGGATTTTTGCGGATATCCCCCTTTTTGTGGAAAATAGATGGACTTTTTCCATTTAGTTTTCGTTTTTCATCTAGAAGGAGCAAACTAACTGGATGAAATCCAGTTAGCTATCCGACACCCAACGGGGAACCCCAGTCGGATTAAGCACCTATGCACCCAACGGGGAAGCCAGTCGCACCTATGCACCTAAATGGGGAAGTGCCCCCGGTCAGTTTATTCTAAGCGCCTACGCACCTGAAGTAGCAGCACCAATCGGACTATTTGCTATGTGAAAAAGCCGGCTCATTCAACTGGGCGGTTATCAGCAAGAACGGCAACTTATTTGAAATGGAGGCTGCAGGATGAAGCAGGAACTTACCCTATCTTATCTTCAACAGTATATTAAGCAATTCGATTACCGCCCGGATAAGAAGACCGACTATTTTCTTAAGCTGACAGAGGAAGTTGGCGAATTAGCCGAAATGATAAGAAAAGATTCGCGCTGCTCTGCAACTGGAAATATTAAAGGAACTATAGAAGGGGAATTAAACGATGTATTGTACTATGTTATAGCTCTGGCGAATGTTTACGAGATTGATCTGGAGAAGAGCTTCCTGCTGAAGGACGAATGGAACAAAAAGAAATGGAACAGATAAAAGTTTAGCTAGAAGTATTGACCTTTACGTTACGTAAAGGTGTAGAGTGGATATTGTCAGGAGGTGAGCCAATGGAATACACAGTACAGAAGCTTGGCAGATTGGCGGGCGTCAGCTCACGGACACTGCGTTATTACGATGAGATCGGCATTCTGAAGCCGGCCCGGATCAACTCCTCGGGGTACCGCATTTACGGGAAGAAGGAAGTGGACAGACTGCAGCAAATTTTGTTCTACCGGGAATTGGGCGTCGATCTGAATTGCATTAAAGAAATTGTTACATCTCCGACTTTTGACGCAGGGAGTGCTCTTCGGGAGCATCATCAGAAGCTTCTGGAGAAGAGAAAACAGTTAGATATGCTGATTGCCAACGTAGAGAAAACGATGGCTTGGCAGGAAGGGAGAATCGAAATGAAAGATCAGGAAAAATTCGAAGGCTTCAAGCGGCAGCTGGTTGAAGAGAACGAGAAGAAATATGGCAAGGAGGTGCGCGAGAAATACGGTGATGAGACGGTGGACAGGTCCAACCGGAAGATGATGAATATGTCGCAGGAAGAATATGACGAGACCATGCGTCTTGCGGAGGAAATTACCGATGTTCTGGCCGAAGCCGTTCGAACTGGAGATCCTGCCGGAGAATTGGCGCAGAAGGCTGCCGCATTGCATAAACAATGGCTAATGTTTTATTGGGATGACTACAGCCCGGAGGCTCATGCCGGCCTGGCTCAAATGTATGTGGATGACGAACGGTTCACCGCTTATTATGATAAAAAGCAGCCGGGAGCCGCCAAATTTCTGCGAGATGCCATTCATATATACACAGGGATCCAAAAGTGACTGTGGTTCGAATCTTCACGGAAGATTCTGAGTGAACAGCCAAAGGGACAGCGAAACAGTCCAATACGGGAGTGCTCACCTGGGGATCTGTTCTTGACATTAACGTTACGTAAATCTTTATACTCGAGTTTGTCAGACGATTCCTAATAGTTAAACAAAGAAAGGTGAGCACATATGGCTAAAGAAGTAATACGGATAGTAAAACTGGCGCTGGAGGCAGGGAAAGCGAACCCCGCCAGAGTGGGAAAGGATCTCGCCCCGACCGGCATCCATTTGATGCAGTTTTGCACACAGTATAATGAATTGACCAAAGGCAAGCCGGGCCAGGTCATTCCTGCAGAGATCAAGGTGTACGAGGACCGGTCGTTCGATATTACGTTAAAAACACCGCCGGCCTCTTTCCTCCTCAAGCAGTTCGCCGGAATAGAGAAGGGATCGGCCACCCCGGGCCGTACCATCGCCGGGTCCATTACCCGGGATGAATTGCGGCAAATTGCAGAGATCAAGCTGCCTGACCTGAATACGACTAACTTGGAAAGCGCCATGCGAATCATTGCCGGCACAGCCAGGAATATGGGGATCCGTATTGAGGATTAGAAAGATATTCTATTTCCGGAAGTTAAGGCAGAAGGCGCACATATTCCAACTATTAAAGGCTTCAGCAAAAGTAAATTTGCCGGAGCCTTTTTTGATTCCCCTAATGCCGATAATAGAGCGCTCCATCATATATATTTCGTTGATAATCAATAAAAAAATAACTAATGTTAAATAGTACCTTGTTATATTAAGTAAAATAACTTACAATAACAATGTACTTAATAATGTTAAGTAATCGATTGGATGTGTATGATGTTGAATAAAGAATTGCTGAAAGGAAATATCGATCTTCTCATCCTTTCTGTAGTCAAGGAGAAAGAGAGTTACGGCTATGAAATCTCTAAAACGATTAAGGAAAAAACGGAGGGTGATTTTGAAATTCAAGAAGCAACATTATATTTATCGCTAAAAAGGTTGGAAAAGCAGGGCGCCATATCCTCTTCCTGGGGAAATGAAAGTCATGGCGGAAGGCGCAAATACTACGCGATTACAGATGAAGGGATTCGACTACTGGATAATATTATAGAAGATTGGAAGAAGGTCTCTGAAATAGTTAAACGATTTTTATAAGGGGGGGCAATCAATGAGTCCACAGATTCGGAAACTTTTCAGTCTCTGTGATGTTAAATATGGGTGGGTATTGCTCGGTTCATCCGCACTATTTGGAATATCCAATTATTTTGACCAAACCTATATAAACGATCCGATATGGGTACATATTAGTTATTGGTTTTCGTTTGCGATTGCGGTTCTTTGGGGCGTGCTGAACTATATCAGCCACGTTCGCTTGAACAGTATGTACAAGAAACAAAATGACATACAGAAGTACGTAAATCAATTGGCCATGAGCGAAGAGGATAAACTGGAGCTGCAAACATATTTAGAAGATTATGTCCAGGATTTGATTCAACAAGGTAAAACCGAAGATGAGGCTGCGAGGGAAGCTATTAATCAGTTCAAGGTCAAAGAATTTTTATCATTATCTAAAAATACAATGTTCTTCAATTTGAGTGCCCATTATTATTTAATCGGTTGGACAACGATAACCGTGATTTCTATTATTTTGGCCTGGTTATTGGAGACGGCATTATTTCCGGATTCGTTAGTGATCGAAGCTGTGGAAAATGTATTAGCCGCTTATAGTATTGGGCTGCTTGGAATGTTTTTCTTATATAAATTGATCGATGCCGCTATTTATCAAAAGTTTAAAGAGGTATTTGAATAAAACTATTTGTGACCAGTGGAAGGAGCAGGTAAATGGAGAATTGGATAACAAATATAATGGAGCAATTCGGATATATAGGGATTTTCATGTTGATAATGTTGGAGAATCTGTTCCCTCCGATTCCTTCCGAAGTTATTTTAACGTTCGGAGGTTTTATGACAACTTATACAAATTTAAGTGTATTCGGTTTAGTCGTAGCTTCCAGCGTCGGATCGGTGGCTGGGGCCATCATTCTCTACGGTATTGGGTTACTTTTAGATGTTAGAAGACTGGAAAAAATTGTTGAGAAATGGGGATCTATTCTTAGACTGACGAAGAAGGATATTCATAAAGCGAATGATTGGTTTTCAAAATATGGAGCTTGGACGGTATTTTTCTGCCGTTTCATCCCTTTAATCCGAAGCCTGATCTCTATTCCAGCCGGAATGGCACATATGAATTTCGGAATTTTTGTACTATTAACAACTCTGGGAACGGTTATTTGGAATGTTGTCCTAATTAATATTGGCGCCGCAGTCGGGGGGTCATGGGGAACCATTGTAGGTTTTATGGATATGTACTCAAATGCAGTATACATAGTGCTGGCATTGCTGCTTATCGTGTTCGCCGTTTTGTTTATCAGAAAAAGAGTGAAATAGCGTCCAGTGTACGCTCTCCCTATGCTTCAAAGAGATGTGCATCGTAAAAAATCCAAGAAAAGGAGGCTAAATGGCTAAAATCAAATGCACTTTGGTATGTCTTCGGCCCATTTAGACTAAAATCATTCAAAGACCTGCACTTTCGCCTGTCTTTGTCGTTTGTTCATCACTCTACGATTCGCAAAGTTCAGATTAACTTAGATAGAGAAAAATTCAATCTGTTGGAGCTGCTAAAGGAACAGAAGATATGGTGAGAATAAAATGGAAAATCCCGGGGAAATAAACTATTGATTTCTAGTTGGTGAAAATGATTAACTGTATTTCATGCAGTTAAATTCAAGCGATTGGTGGAAAGCGATTAAAGTAAATGGAAAAACTACATTTAGATTAAAGACATTTTGCCGAAATGGCCTTTTTTGCACAAACTAGCTGTAGTTTTTACATTTAGTTTCCGTCTTTTTGCTCCATGGGAGCAAACTAGCTGTATGAAATCCAGTTAAGCGTCCAAGGCGGAAAAGCGCCCTTGGTGAGGGGTATTTTATTGGTATAATGTTTTCGAGTGGCATGAGGGGAAGGGTGTGCTGCGTATGTTAATGAAGAAATCGATGCAAGTCCTGTAGGGGACGAAGCCAAAGTCAGTGACTTCAGACAAACACCTACTGGTGGAAGGTGGGGGAAGACCCTGTCTTACAGTGGCTGAGACAATTTATATAAAATCAGTCGTGGTCCGGATTTGCAGATGAAACAGGCTGCAATGAAGCGGGAACGAGAAGTAATCGCGGGTCCTAAAGATTTGCGGTGAATCGGTCACTCGTCTGGCAGAAGCCTGAGGCTCATCCTGGATGAGAAGAATCGAACGGAACCCTGATTCCAAACAGATCTATATGTTTTAAGATCTGGGAGGAGAAGGGCTTGAATCGAGATGCACAAAATCAATCCTTTGTATGTAATCATTGCGGGAAACATGTATATGCATTGACTAACGGTAGCTATAGGAATCACTGTCCATACTGCCTCTATTCCATGCATGTAGATATTCTACCGGGAGACCGAATGCAAACCTGTCGCGGGTTGATGAGGCCCGTCGGTGTTATTTTCCATTCAAAAAAAGGATTGCAGCTTCTGCATGAATGTGTGAAGTGCGGAGATAAAAAAGCAAATGTTGTTGCTCAGAACACGGTACAAGAAGACAATTATGAGTTAATCCTTCAATTGATGAAACATCATAATCTATGAAATAACTACCATACTCCTCATGCCACGAATAGATAAAACTTCCACTAGGGATTAGTTACTCAGATTGCTGAGACGTTCCAGCCGCCCGTCTCGTATAATGCATACCGTAGAGATTATGTTTACAAATAAATCTTGTAAAGTAGGGATTGTTATGAAGCTGCCCGCCGATTTAGACGGCATCATTCAGTTGTTCAGGAGAGAGATGGCGGATTCCTTGGTAGGCCTGTATCTGCACGGTTCTATGGCCATGGGATGTTATCATCCGGCTCATAGCGATATAGATTTACTGGTGGTCATTAAGAACAAGCAGCCCAGGGAGACTTATCGGAGAATAGCACAACAGCTTATGGCGGAAGAGGAGCGGCTAGGGGTCAAGGGTATTGAGCTAAGTATTGTACTGGAGTCTGTAGTCCGGTGCATGGTTTACCCGACTCCGTTTGAATTTCATTACTCGCCATCCCACAAGGAGAGATATGACTCCGAGGATAACTATGTTTGCGGCGATGCGGTTGACCCCGATTTGGCTGCTCATTTCGGCGTGACCTGTCAGCGAGGAATTTCCCTGTACGGGAAACCAGTCCGCGAAGTATTCAAGCCTGTGGACAGGACATGCTTTCTTCAATCGATAAAATTTGATGTGGATCAGGCTTTAGAGGAAATTGTCAATCATCCGGTGTATTATGTTTTGAACTTGTGCAGGGCTCTTCTGTTTCTGGAAAATGGCTCGATCGCCTCGAAGAGAGAAGGCGGTGAATGGGCGATGAAAGCTCTGCCTCTCGTATATGCTGCTGTAGTCGACCCATGCCTGGCCCATTACAACGGGAACCTGAATAAGTTGGAGCTTAGCCAACCGCAGCTGGTCGATTTCGCAAAATATATGCTGGAGAGGATCGAAAGGCAACAGCTTTCGCAGGAAAGTTAGCCGTTACAGGCTCGAAGTTCCTGCATCCAAGACCCAAGACCATCAAAAATGCATATCTTTGTCCGGGATTCCGGCAAAACTCGGAAAAGACGAGCAAAAATGCATGTCTATCTCCGAAAAATTCCGGAAATCGGCCAAATGGCCGAATTTACCTGCACTTTTGTCTGTCTTTTGCTGATTTTGGTTAAAATCCTTAAAAAGACCTGCATTTTTGCATTAGATCAAGATAAAAGAAGCCGCCGGTCTTTGCAGGGGGATTTAGCGATTTCGAGATTATAAATCAAGACGATGTCGAACCTCAAGGTGATTTTCCTAGGAGTCTTTCGAATGGGAGAACGTTCTCAAGACGGGTTCGTTAACTCTATATCCAGCAACTCCCGGATCGAATAGATAACGATTTTCGGCAGATAGTTTTCTTCAGGAACCAACTCTCCATACTTTTTTTGCTGAAAAACGGTCTTTAAATAATCTTTCTGTTCAACCCTTCTATCGGGCGAGATCCGTCTTACGGCCTCCGGCATCTGATGATCGATCAAAATCGATAGGGCCCCCAACTGGTTGGCAAAGTACACATCATGATCCAACCGATCCCCTACATGAGCGATGATTTCCCCTTCCTCCAGCAGCCGATCCGCCATTTTAATTTCCGGCTTGCAGTACCCGGTATTACAAGGGGTTATAATTTTATCAATATACGTTACTAATTGAATCGTTTCCATGACAGGAACTTGGTATTTATAAAAGCCGTTCGTCACGACGCCGAGTAAATATCCTCTACTTTTTAATTCTTCCAAGACGGTTAAAGCATCGTTTTCCAACAAGTAGACTTTAGGATCAACTGCATGTTTTTGAACTATTTCAGCAATATCGATGGTAATCGGTATATTTTTCTCAACTAAAATTTGTTTCAAAATATCATCCCAGTCATAAGCGGCCGCATCTTGCGCTTGCTCCAGCCGTTTTCTATGTTCTTTTTTTATTTCTGGGAGAATTCCATCCTTTAATTCCAGATGGGGGGCTACAAGACGATCAATCTCCGGAAAAACCCATTTTGAGAAGGGATTTTGCATGAGGGTTTCGTCGAGATCGAATGTAATATACTGATGCATCTATTACTCACCTCATCGATATAGATTTTAGTCCTGTACACAAACGATACAAGGTTTATATTTATTTCCAATACGTTCTAAATCAACTTTCCACCCCGAAAATTACTCTGAATAGTTCATTCACCATAGGGAGCCTAAATTCCTTTTAATAGACAATACAATTGATTATTCGACATTCAATGACATACGGAAAGCAGGCGAAAACCGCTAAGGAATCATTAAGTAAGCGCTTGCGGTAGAGTTGAAGTAATGGTATACTTTGGAAAAATTATAGTTCATCATAACAGATTACGGTAAGAAAGAAAAGAAAGGAATAGCTGCCAATTCGTTTTAAAGTGGTCTTAATTAAGTGGAAATTAGGGGGGATAGCATTAATTGAAATAGAAATATATGTACTTCTGATGTGACATCTTTATCTAGCTGTTATTCTAGCGATCCTTCCGTTGTTCAAACGTTATTTTTGTGTTTTCTATCTGTTTTCAGATGACCCGCTATGCTGCAACCCCAATAGAATGTTTACTACATCAGACCTCCAAGCTAAGCCATCTACGTTTATACTTGCTCTTGATCCATTGATTCTACACAACTTTCAGCTAAAATTTACAGTCCTAATTGCTTCTATTCGAAGCGGGGTTCTTCAAAAATAGTGGAAAATAATTAATAAAAATACAAAAGCTGGCGAAATCTTTTGATTCCATGATTCTTTCCGGCTTATTCCATTTATGAATTTCATATGACCAAACAAGGAGGTACTCTAGTGAGAAAAATTGCTTATTTATCTCTTACCTTTACGTTTTTTGTCATTATGATTATGGGTTGCTCTAAAGATTCCGGTGCAAGAGAACCTGGTGGCAAGCAGGTCGATGACGGTTCCAAAAGATTGAAGATCTCGATGATCGTACCTGTGCAGCAGGGAGGGGGTTGGGAGGACAAGAATCACCCGACCATTAAGTATGTTGAAGACAAATTTAATATTGACTTGGATATCCGCTGGGTACCAGGGGGCAATGATTATAAAAATACGTTGAACAGTCTGGCCGCCTCCAAAGATTTACCGGACATGTATTATGTAGATGAGCCCGTTAATTTTAGAAAATGGCAGAAGAGCGGAGCTTTTGTTGATTTGAAGCCGTATTTGGAAGAATTCCCCGCATTAGCAAGCGAATTCCCGCAGGATGCAATGGAAGTGTTTAATGAACCGGGGAAAATATACGGATTCCCGAAATATACGATGAAATATAGCAACGCTCTATGGGTTCGCAAAGATTGGCTGGACAAATTGGGTATTCCCATTCCAAGCCCCGAGGAATTTACGATAGATAAGTTCTATGAAATCTCAAAAGCTTTTGTCGAACAAGATCCGGGCGGAAATGGAAAAGGCGGTACCGTTGGTTTCACCAATGAATTTGGAACATCGACCGGTTTGGGCAAGAGCCGGAATGCCTTTCTGCAAGCGGCTTATGGGATTGCCTATGAATGGAAAGAGCAGGACGGCAGATTAGTAAAAATGGAGGAGCAAAACGAAGAATGGAAGGGCCTCTTAACCTTTTTAAGTAAAGCTTATCAAGAAAATGTATTCGATCATAATTTCGCTACGAATGTTGGAAGCGATATTGTGGCCTTGGTGGAAGGAAATAAAATCGGTTGGGAGATCGCAGGGCCCAGCACAATTAAAAAGAGAGAAGAAGCCTTGAAGAAAATTGTCCCCGAGGCGGAATTCGTTATGATTCCTTATCCACCCAAAGGGCCTAAAGGCGAATCGGGCTTGTTGGTAACGGTACAAGGGCGAGGAAAGCTCGTTTTGAATGCCAAAATGGAAGAGGAAAAAATTTATCGGATTTTAGAATGGCTCGATTGGTGGATTACGGAAGAAGGGACTACCGTGATGAAAGATGGTCCCGAAGGAGAGATTTGGGAGAAAAATGCGGATGGCAAAATTGTCCTGACGGAAAAAGGAAAGCAGTATGAGGAACAAATCAGTCTGTTGAATAACTGGCTATTCCGCGCTGCCGATGACAATTTTAATATTCATGGCTGGACTCCGGAAGAAGAACAATACGATGCCGAATTCCAGAAGGCGGTCGATCAATATCCTTCTGAATGGAGAGATGCGGGAGATCCTTACACGATTGACTCTCCCACATTCCAAGATCGTTCCAAAGATCTTGCGGCAAAGTTCAATGAAGGGATTGCCAATATCATCGCCGGAAGAAAGCCTGTTGACTATATAGATGAGGTGATTGCTCGTTGGAAGGCAGACGGCGGAGATAAAATAATCCAAGAAGTGAACGACTCTTATCAGAAGCAAAAAGCAGCAAAATAAGGGGAAGGGCATCTCGCCCTTCCTTGTTATAAATGAAGCGAGGGAGTAATGCGGCGAATGAACATGAGGACAACGAATAAATCAACATTAACTGCAGGAACCCCACAAGCATCGATACGTCCCCTAAAGACCAGGTTCAACCTTAAACGTACTTGGCCTATTTATATGATGATCTTGCCGGGCTTTTTATTTTTTATCATTTTTAAATACATTCCAATGGCCGGGATTATGATAGCCTTTCAAAATTATGATCCCTTTCTGGGCTTTTGGGGCAGCAAGTGGGTAGGATTCGAAAACTTTGAGAGACTTTTTACGACCAGGGATTTCTGGCCTTTAATGGCGAACACGATGATCCTGAGCGCTCTCGATATTGTATTTTTCTTCCCGATGCCGATTATTTTAGCCGTTTTATTAAATGAGGTAAGAATAAAGTGGTTTAAAGTGATGACACAGACGATCTTTTATGCACCGCATTTTCTATCTTGGGTCGTCATTGTGGCCATAACCGTTGTATTATTTGCAACGCGGGACGGAGGAATCAATATCCTTCTGAGAGACTTAGGGTTCAGTACCATTGAGCCTTTAACAACACCAGGCGGTTTCCGAATGACTTGGATATTACATAATATTTGGCAAGGAACCGGTTGGGGAGCGATTATTTTTTTGGCGGCAATCGCCGGGGTAGATCCCAATTTATATGAGGCGGCTTCCATCGATGGAGCCGGGCGGCTGCGGCAAATTTGGCATATTACTTTACCGGCCATACGCGGCGTGATCATTATTTTGTTTATTTTACGATTAGGTTCATTCATGGATATCGGGTTTGAACATGTTTTATTATTGCAGAACCCGTTAAATATGCAGACTTCCGACATATTCGATACGTTTATTTATCGGACCGGTATATTAATGGGGAATTTCAGTTTTACTACAGCAGTAGGAATGTTTAAAGGAATTATTGGTCTTATCCTGGTTGTCGGAGCCAATAAAGCGGTTAAAAAACTCGGGGAGGAGGGAATTTTTTAATGGCAGGGCATAACCCTCAAGGACGAAATGTATTCCTGGATATAGTTGTTTATAGCTTGCTCATCATTGGGTTGATCATCATTATTCTCCCGATCCTCTACGTTGTGATGACCTCATTTGCAACGGAAAAGGAATATTTAACCCGCGGTTTTTTTATCTTTCCGCGTGAATTTACTTTGGAAGGCTACCAGTATTTATTGAAGAATAATTCTTTCTTGAGAGCGTTTAAGAATGCGGTTGAAATTACAGTCATAGGTACCTTCATTAATATATCAATTACAACTTTAATGGCTTACGGTTTATCCAAAAAATTTATTAAAGGGCGTTCGTTTCTAAATTTCATCGTTGTCTTCACAATGATCTTCTCAGGCGGGATGATTCCAACTTATTTAGTTGTGGATAGTTTGGGACTTTTGAACACCTATGGGGCACTCTGGTTATCCACGGCGATCGCACCGTTTAATTTGATCGTGATGCGCGGCTTCTTCCTTAGACTTCCTGATGAACTATTTGATTCCGCGCGGATTGACGGGGCTGGGGAATGGCGCATTCTTTTCTCCATTGTGCTTCCTCTTTCCAAGGCGGCGATTGCAACGTTCACTTTATTTTACATGGTCTCCAATTGGAACACGTATTTCCATGCCATTCTTTATTTGCACGATAATAATAAATGGCCTTTGCAAGTTTTCTTGAAATTGATGCTTGTTGAGGGGGATGCTGATTTTGCACAGCAGGAAATGCAAGGCGTCAACTTCACTCACTCGGCAAGAATGGCGGCCATTCTAATAACAGCCGTTCCGCTGTTATGCGTCTACCCCTTTCTCCAAAAGCATTTTAACAAGGGGATGCTGCTTGGCTCTATGAAAGGTTAAAATTTAGGGTCGTTAAGTGTCAATAAGCCCTCACCCTTCAATAGATGCGAGCCAAGTTATGCTTGTATTAATACCCGGCAAATCTAATTCGTATCGATGCTATCAAAGATTCCCGAATATGTAAGGTAGGAAGGACCGCATTAGATCCCATGAGACAATTTAGCTAAATGGGGGCTGTGAATGATTACGTTTGGATGAGAGGGAAAGGTTGAATATGGCTATTTCTAAAGAGAAGGCCTATCAAATCGTACATGACTTTGCCCAAAATGCAGTTAAGCTGGTAAATGACCGGATTCAAGCAATATTTCTTGTCGGTTCCTTGGCAGAGGAAGAATATGTTCCGGGCAGGAGCGATATCGATACGATACTGATTGTCAGCAATTTCATAAGTAAAGATGAACGATTGAAAATAAAAGAATTAGCAGCGAAGTATCATGCCGATTTTAACATTCCCAAAGGATTTGGGTGTGTAATGATTACTGAAGACGAAATAACAGGCTGCGGCACTCCGGACAAGGAACTGTTTCCCGAAATGATTCGCCTCAAAAATCAAGGTAAACTGATTTGGGGGAATTTCAATACAGAGGAAATCCGACAACCGACAAGAGAAGATTTTCTTAAGTATGTAAAAGAGTTTTATAGTTGGTTAAGGGAGAACTATATTGATCAGCAGCCGGATGACATGACGTTTGACGCTAAAGTTAATACGGTTTTATATGAAATTAGACTATATGTTTGGGCTAAAACCGATGAATATATTTTTTCCAAGAGAAAGGCTCTGTATCGGTTTATGACTCTCGCCAGCTTCGAGCGAAACGAAGATTTAGAGAAGGTAATGGACTATTTAAAGTCAGGACAGTATGCCTGCCATTTGGATATGGACAGTTTACTGCGGGATATATCTTTATATGTCAGGAAGGAAGCCGAGTTGTTCTGAGTAAGAGTCTATGTGGACGGGAAGGTTTGGAAGAAAGATTGAGGAAAGTTCATACCCGAAATAGATAGCTCACTACTGTTATTTTCATGATGCTTCATAGTTTCTCCGGCACTTTGGACCAAGCTTCGGCTTCCGTGCGCTGGATTCGGTTGAGCCACCTCTTTGCCGATACGGATCCAATTCGGACAAGACATCATCAAGCAAGAGAACAGGCTATTCTCCCGGTTCTTCGTGAATCAACTCGTGCCCGGCCGGCTTCAAGGAAAGTGCGGCCATTTCCCGGAAACGGTTGATCCTATGCATCCAAGACCAGCAAAAGTGCACGTCTTTTTGCGGGATTCCGGCAAAAGTCGGAAAAGACGAGCAGAAATGCATGTCTTTCGCTGCAAAATTCCGAAAATCGGCCAAATGGGCAAATTTACCTGCACTTTTGTCTGTCTTTCGCGGGTTTTGGCTAAATTCCTGAAAAAGACATGCATTTTTGCATTAGACTCGCCATTCCGATTGCACAGCACCAGCAGAAAATAAATATAGACGGATTTTCAAGATAGTTATACGAGGATGATGGTCTTTACGGATCGGGGATTCGATATGTATAAAGAGTCATCACCTGATGGTGCCACGCGCGGCATGGATTCTAACTGTATTTTATGTAGGTAGATTAGATGCAGATCACAAATCAAACCGAACTAACTGGAAAACCTACATCTAGAATGGGGAGTTTGTAAGAATAGCGGCCCTTTTTAGCAAACTAACTGTATAAAATCCATTAAGTTTCCATATTTCGCCCAAAAGGAGCAAACTAACTGCATGAATTCCATTTAGACTCGCCATTCCGTTTGCACAGGTGACCGCCAGAGCCAAAACAACGCTATAAGAGTTTTTTATAGGGGATGTAAAATGAATGGACATTGGTGCCCTTATCAAATCATGATATATTTATAGGTATAATTTGATGTCAGAAAGGATCGTAACCATGAAGCTTATCTATACGGGAAAAACCAAAGATGTCTACGCGCTGGAAGATGGGAACTACTTGCTAAGATTTAAGGATGACGTAACAGGGGAGAACGGAGTGTTTGATCCCGGGGCCAACACGGTTGGCTTGACTATGGAAGGAGCCGGCAAAGCGGGACTCCGATTGACCAAATACTTCTTTGAACGGTTACAGGAGAAAGACATCCCTACTCACTACGTAGAGGCTAATATCGAGGAAGCCACCATGACGGTAAAGCCTGCTTCGGTATTCGGCAAGGGATTGGAGGTCATTTGCCGTTACAGGGCGGTTGGCAGCTTCCTTCGCCGCTATGGTCTGTATGCCGAAGAAGGGCAGCCCTTGGACGCCTTCGTCGAGGTTACGATTAAGGATGATGAACGCCAGGACCCGCCGATTTCCGAGGATGCGCTGGATATGCTCGGGATTCTCTCTACAGCGGAATATAAGGTGTTGAAAGAGCTGACCCGGTCCATTGCCGATGTAGTCAAAACCGAACTGGCTGCCAAAGGAATGGAGCTGTATGATATCAAACTGGAGTTTGGCCGGATCGGAGAAGAAGGTCAAATCGTTCTGATTGACGAAATTTCCGGCGGAAATATGAGAGCTTACAAGGACGGCAAGTACGTGGAGCCGTTAGAACTCACCAGATTAATGCTTGAAGGTTAAGCCAGGCCGCAATGGTGTCAAAATGCGAGAGATAAGAGGAGAGTCCGGGAAGGGGCTTTCCTCTTTATTGCTATAAGGGATAAAATCAATGAAGCTTCAGGAAGCGGATCTAAGGAGGCGTACGATGGCAACCATAGGTTTGATAAGACATGGAATAACCGATTGGAACGTTCAAGGCAAAGCACAGGGATTATCCGACATACCTCTGAATGAAGAAGGTAGGAAGCAAGCTGAAAGATTGGCAAATAGATTATGTGATGAAGAATGGGATCTTATCATTTCAAGCCCTCTAAGTCGTGCCAGGGAAACCGCGAGGATTATTGCCTCAGCAACAGGGGTATCATTGACCATAACAGATGATAGAATACGTGAGATAGATTGCGGGTTAATCGAAGGGATGACCGAAGAGGAAAGAATCCATAAATGGGGGGAGAATTGGCGGGAACTAGACCTTGGAATGGAAAAATTCGAGGACGTAGCGGCCAGGGGGACTCACTTTCTGGAGGAAACCTACAAGCGATACTACTCCCAAAAGCTATTAGTTGTATGTCATGCGGCTTTAATAGGCTTAACTCTTAAACGATTAATGCCCCACATTTTCCAAACTACTTATATTGAAAATACTTCGCTGACGCTGCTGACCAAAGAACAGGATGAATGGGTATGTAAGCTTTATAACTGTACGGATCATTTAACTAGTAAATAAAGGCATTAGAACAAGAGCAGTGTTATTGAAAAAAGGTCGCCAAGTCATTAATGGAAGGCGGATGACTTGTTATCCAAGTTGCAACGTGACTCAACTTCCGGTTGAGTTTTGCACAAGATCAAACAAGAGGTTATTGTGCGCTCCCGGCAACCTTAATAAACTGGAAGTGATGAAGGAGCGTGACAAGAATGAAGGATAAGCTTGCCCGAAATATAAGCATATATCGCAAAGAAAAAGGATTGACCCAAGAGGCGCTCGCCCAGAAGCTGGGGTTGACGTATCAGGCGGTCTCCAAGTGGGAGAATGCCCAGACGATGCCGGACCTGTCCCTGCTGCCGGCGCTGTCCCAAGTATTGGAGGTCAGTATCGATAAGCTTCTGGGATATGCTTACCAGGATAAGAAAATTACGATTTACGAAGAGGAATATAAAACCCAGGAATATTATTGGGGGCTGGAGCCGTCCCGAATGTGTTACCGTGTCCTGGAGCTCCTGCCTCCGACCAAACACCTTCGATTGCTGGACATCGGCTGCGGAGAAGGGAAGGATGCCGTGTTCTTCGCCCGCAACGGCTATGACGTCACGGCACTGGATATTTCTGATGCCGGGCTGGATAAGACGAAAAGGCTCGCCGACAAAATAGGAGTGCCCATTAAAGTATTGAAGGCCGATATTTTGGATTTCCGCCTGGACTCCAATTACGACATCCTCTTCTCGAGCGGGGTCCTGCACTACATCAAGCCGGAATACCGTGAGGAGATCTTCGGCAATTATAAACAATTTACGAACACGAACGGCATTCATGTCTTTAATGTGTTTGTCAATAAACCTTTTATCGCTCCCCCTCCCGAAAAAGAGCCCAACGCTTACAAATGGCATTCCGGCGAACTGCTCGGGTATTACCATGACTGGCTCATTCCGGACAGCTCCGAGGTCGTTTTTGATTGCAACTCGTCGGGAATCCCTCATAAGCATGCGATGACAAAAATGATAGCTCAGAAAGTTTCCGAGATTAAAACGCAAAGAGGCTAATGCTGCTTGCCTGCATTGGCCTCTCCTGCCTTTAGTGAGATTGGAATCTCATTCTGTAATCGTTAGGCGACATTCCGCTAAAGTTTTTAAACAGCTTGTTGAAGTAGCTTTTATTATCATAGCCTAATGAATCCGCTATGTTGTCGATGCTGCGCGTAGACTGATCCAGCAGCTCCTGGGCCTTCTCCATCTTGGAGCGAATCACATATTCGATAAAATTCTCGCCGGTTTCCTTCTTGTACAATCGGCTGAAATAGCTTGGGTTAAGGTGCAGATGCTTGGCGACTTCCTCCAAGGTTACTTTACGGTGCAAATTCATGGCGACATAACGCTGCGCTTCCCAAATCTCCATTCTGTTAGGCTGACTGAATAATTGGCTGGTGAAGGCAATGGCTTCTTGCAGAAAATCAATGACAACCGCTCTCAGGGCGCCGATGTTTTCAATGTCGAGGAAAATCCGATGCAGAACATCCTGGGAGTACAGGGTGCGAAAATGCTGCATACTTTTGAATTTGATCTGCAGGCTCAGCAGTATTTTGAGAAACCATTCCTTGACCACCTCCGGGTTATAATGGTTCTGCCTGATCCATTCGAGCCAGTGGTCGACCTCCGCTTCAACGTCCTCTGTTTTTCTTTCCAGCACAATTTTCTGAAATTGCTCAACGGCAGCCGTGTAGTGCAAGTACAGGTCGTCCGCAGCATAAGGGAACGGACGATGCTTGTAAATGGAGCCGTGCTCCTTATAGAAGCGCTGCTCCTTGCTTTTCATCAGGGTGAGAATGTTGTCTTTTAACGGTTTAAAGGAAGCATTCAGGTCTCCCAACACAAAGGACAGATGGATTTTCAAATATTTACTTAACGCAAACTGAATTTGCTTCAGGCTTCGGCGAACGACATCGAAGTCGTTCACCTTCAGAGAGTTGGAGCTGTCGAATAATAATAGAATCTCCTGCATCGACAGACGGAACAGGACGGTCCCTTCATGGGGCTTCAGAATTTCTTCAATAACATTCTCCACGGCAAAAATACAGTTTTCCTCGGATATAAATTTGCCCCGGGCCGTCCGGTATTCGTCTATATAACCGAGAACGGGCATATATGGCCGCAACTGCAGCTGTATGCTGAACTGCCGGGCTTGCTCCAGCCATTCCTCCACGTCCCACACCGGATTGTACAAGGTGGAGCGAATGAATTGCTCCTTCATAATTTGCTTGTGTGAATGAAGGAGAGGTGCCGCCGGAGGCGCCTGAGAAGCTTCCTTGTCGGCCTGCTGCCGGAGCCATTCTTCCAGAAGTCGGACGACGGTTTCCGATTCAATCGTTTCCTTAAGCAAATAATCGTGCACATTAAGCTTAATCGCTTGCTGGGCTAACTTAAAATCGTCGTGGCAGGATAAAATAATGACCATGACGTCCGGGTTGATCTCTTTGGTCAGACGGATCAATTGGATGCCGTCCATCAGAGGCATTCCGATATCGGTGATCAGAAGGTCGGGAGGCTCCTGCTTTACATGCTCGTAGGCCTTCAAGCCATTCTCGAACATGCCGGTAAGCTGTAATTGCAGCCTGTCCCATGGAATCGTTCGCTCCAGAAACTGCAGGACCGGAATATCGTCATCCACCAGCATCACTTTCAGCATAGAACTTACTCCTCCTTAGCCCTCGGAATGTAAAGCGTAATTTGCGTGCCTTGTCCCGGCATACTTTCGATTTCGATATTGAACCGATTCCCATAGATTAATCTCAACCGGTCATACACATTCTTGACACCGATTCCCGAGAAGGATTCATCCTCCTGCCACCCGGGATGGATAGGCTGCTTGAGATTCTCCTTCAACCGGTTTAAGCGCTCTGTATTCATTCCCGCACCGTCGTCTTCAATTCGGATGGCCAGCTCGTCCGCAGCGATTCGAGAGTAAATTCGAATCGTCCCCTTTTGTTGATTAAAGCCGTGAATAATGGCATTCTCGATCAACGGCTGCATGAAAAAGCGGGGAACCTTCTCATCGAGCGTCTCCTCCAGCAGGTTAATCTCCCATTTCAGCGCTCCATGATGCCGGAAATTCATCAGCTTCATATAATTGACGGTCGTGTCCACTTCTTCCTGCAGAGGCACCAATTCATCCTTCTGACTGATGGTCATTCTAAGCAGCTTTGCCAAGGAGCTGATCAACGCGGCGTTCTCCTCATCGCCCTTGAGCCATATTTTCATCCGGATAGAATTAAGGATATTAAATAAAAAATGAGGGTTGATTTGCGCCTGCAGCATCTTAAGCTCCGCTTTCCGTTTAAGGGTTTGCTCCAGAGTGATTTGCTCGATCATGTGCTGAATTCGCCCCAGCATTTGGTCAAAGGAGCGGCCCAGCCTGCCAATCTCGTCCGGCCCCCGAATCCGCGAGCGTACATCGAGATTGCCGGATTCGACCTCGGAGGCGATCTGTCCCAGCCGGACAATCGGCTTCGTAAATTGGCGGACCAAATAAACAAGAATGATTAGAAAGGCGGAGAAGAACATAATTTGCAAAAAAACATTCGTCCGTAAAATTTGATGGATCTGGCCTAAAGCAGTATCATAGGGAGTCATGCTGAGAAGGTACCAATCGGAATAGGTCGTTTTGTTGGCAACGACCAGGTATTGCTCCCCATTCAAATGAATAAATTGACTGCTGCTGCTCTCGCCTTCAGGAAGTGCTTGGCTATGGGCAAAGGGCTGTCCGATTTGCGATTTGTCGGCATGGGATAAGATGATGCCTGAGCCGGTTAACAGCAGCTTCTCGCCTTCCGCCCGATCATTGGAGAACACCCGGCTAATCTGGCTTTCACTAATGCTTATAATAATATAACCGTATAATTCGGATGAGAAGGTTTTGATCGTCCGAACTAAGGTCATGAATTGTTCATTTTGCTTGCGCTCGGATTCGATATAGGCCGGATGGGTTCCAACCCATAAGGTGCTGGAAGCCGGGAAATCCGGGAGCTCGACAAACCAAGGCTCTTCAAAAAGACCGACGGGGTCGAATTCGTAATAAGGATAATTCGTATAGTTGGTGCCGTCTGGCAGCAGGATGGTAATATAGGTCTTTTCGTCGGGAAAAGAAATATTATCCAGCTTGGCTGTAATTTTTTTGCGGCTTTCAAATAACTCTATCTCGTCCGGTTCCAGATTTAATCGATGTTCGTTTCTTCGCTGCATGACAATGGACCGGATTTCGTTATCGAACTGGATGAAGTTGGAGACGTAGATCATTTTATTGATTCGGTTCTCGATATACTGTTCTATAACCTCCAGCGTCTCGGAGGCCGTTCGGACCGCTTCCTCCTTAAGCACCTTCTTGGAAGTGTAATCAGAAAGGATCAATGTAATAATCGTCGGTATGACAAGACATAGAATAGAAGACAGGATGAGCTTTTGGCGCAATGATCTTTTTCGGTACAGGTTCATTAGTCGCATTGACTTCCTAAAGCTCCTTTAGCCGTTTAGTTAACCGCTATCATAATATACATAAGGGAGCAGAATATTTCTACTCCCTTGAAGGACTTGACAGCAAAACTATTTATTTGCGTTAATGATTTTTTGAATTTTGTCTTTAGCGTTAGCTATCGCCTGGTCTATATCCTGCTGTCCCAGCAGAACGAGATCGACTTCATCCTGATAAGCTTTATAGACCTCGGCCTGGAACGGATGGGCCGGCGGCAGGGAAGTCATTTTGGCATGATCCAATACATATAGCAGGGATTCCTTATCTACCATTTCCGGTTTCTTGGTCTGGTTGATGATCGCTTCGAGAAGCTTGCCCGTATCTTCCTTCTTCCAGGAGGTCAAATATTTCTCCATAGAGGAGAGTCCTTCGGTCGAGAGATATCTGGCGAATTTGTAAGCTTCTTCTTTATGCTTTGAAGTCGACGAAACCACTAAATAGTTGGAGGACGACACAGCATAACCGCCTTCATCCTCGGGGTTGTTTTTCGGAATCGGCGCGAAGATCGTTTTATGGTTAGCTTCGTATTGATCTGTTCCTCCCGCTTCACCGATCATCCAGGAGCCGATGACAATCATGCTTGCCTTGCCGTTGAAGTAGAGTGGGCGATAGGACATTTTTTGAGAAATGACATCCACGAGCGGAACGGCGGATTTATCCACCATTTCGGTTTGCCGGCGAATTTCGATCGATTTACGGACACCGGGATCATCCAGGTTGATCGTCAGATCCGGCAAAATAATGTCGTTGTTCTTGGGCTGATGCCATAAGCCTAACGTGTAGTAGTCGGTCCAGGTGTGATGATACGTTCCATAGCGCTTGTCGGCTCCTTCGCCGGCCGTCATCTGCTTGGCATAATCCATGAAATCGTCCCAAGTCCAATCGATCGTCGGCACCGCCAAGTTGGCTTCCTTCAAATGATCCTCGTTCAGCATGACGAACCAGGTGCTGAACGTACCCGGAAGGCCATAATACTTGCCGTTAATGCCTGTATTGGTCTTGTATTCTTCCTCGTAATTGAAGCCTTCCTGTTCAATGAAGGTGTTGAGCGGCTCCAGCATTCCGTTAGCGGCGCGCTGGGCGTAGCTTCTTTCATCGGCGATCAGGAAGACGTCGAGAGTCTCTCCGGAAGCGGAATACAGGTCAATTTTTTTCATGATTTCGTCATTCGTAGGTTCGGTCATCGGTACGTAATCAACCTTGATGCCGGGGTTCAGCTTTTCAAATTGTTCAATTACCGGCTGCATCATTTCTTTGGTAAAGGTAACCTCTTGTGCATGAAACTTGATAGTGACTTGCTGCGGCTTGCCGTCTTCATTAGCACCGGGAGCAGCGTCCTTCTTGGTGCAAGCGCTTAAAATTAAGCTTACAACAAGGAGAAAAACAAGAGACCAGCTTGCTGCTTGTTTTCTACGAATCATTTTTACACCCCTCTTATTTATTTGTACAGACTTCATCCTATCATGTTTCGGAAATGATCAGCATTTCAAAATTTTGACTGGATTCAAAATTTTTTTACCACATAGGAATCTTTAAGTTCTTTACAATGTTAATGTGATGCAGAACAAAGAATCCTATTGGCATAAAAAGCAACCTCTAATACCGGGTTATTCATCTTCGAAGAGGCTCCGTTAGGAGCTTTTTTTACCACATAGGAATCTTTAAGTTCTTTACAGCGTTAATACGATGAAGATATAGATTCCTATTGGCATAAAAAGCCTCCTCTAATACCGGGTTATTCATCTTCGAAGAGGCTCCGTTAGGAGCTTTTTTTACCACATAGGATTCTTTAAGTTCTTTACAATGTTAATGTGATGCAGAACAAAGAATCCTATTGGCATAAAAAGCAACCTCTAATACCGGGTTATCGTTATCCTTTGACGCCGCCTAGCGAGATGCCTTCGATGACTTGCTTCTGCCCGATGATAAAGATTAACAGCAGGGGAACAATGGCGATGACAGAGCCTGCCATCATTAACGAATAGAACTCGCCGTAAGCGTCTGCAAATTTCCGGATGCCGACCTGCAAGGTAAGAAGTTTCTCGGAGCGCAGGAAAATTAACGGGTTCTGATAGTCGTTCCAGGTCCAGATAAAGCGTAAAATTCCGTACGTGGCAATAGCCGGGCGTACCAGCGGCAGCGCGATCGTGAAGAAGATTTTCCAATGTCCGGCACCGTCTATACGGGCTGCTTCCAAATACTCGTTATTCACCCCGAGGAAAAACTGGCGAAGCAAAAATGTTCCCAGCACACTGAAGCTGCCCAGAAGGATGAGTCCGATGTGGGTATCGAATAATCCCAGCTGACGGTAAAGAATAAATTGCGGCACGAGAACAGCCTGGCTCGGAATCATAAAAGTAGACAGCACTACCAGGAAAGCCACGTTCCTGCCCTTGAATTGAATCTTGGCGAAGGCGTAAGCGGCCATGCAAGAAACCAGCACGGAAACTAACGTCGTCAGAACCGTTACTTTAATGGAATTCCAATAAAATAAATAAAGCGGATATTTGCCGAGCCATACTTCTTTGTAGTTTTGGACGATGTTCCACTTGCTCGGAATCCATTCAATCGGATATTTGAACACATCCGTCTCAGGCTTGAACGATGCGGACAGCATCCAGATAAAGGGCAATAAAAACGTAATCCCGATGAGGAACATCAATAAAGTAACGAAAGCTTTCCTCCATTTATTGCTATTCAATTGTCAGTCCCCCCTTAATAGTTCACCCATTTGCGCTGTCCGTACCATTGAATGAGAGTAATAAGAAAGATCGCGAAGAACAGGAACAAGGCCATTGTTGAAGCGTAGCTCATCTTCAGATTGATAAAGGCCGTTTCATATAAATAGTAGACGACGACAGAGGTCGAGCCTGCCGGGCCGCCCTTGGTCAATACCTGGATAATGTCAAATACCTTGAAGGTGCCGATAATTCCGGTGATCAGCAAAAAGAAGGTCGTAGGCGACAGCAAGGGCAGCGTGATCGATTTGAACTTCTGGGAAGCTGTAGCACCGTCGATATCCGCAGCCTCATACAGCTCTTGCGGGATGGACTGCAGGCCGGCAATATAAATGATCATATTGTAGCCGATAGATACCCAAACCATGATCATCATAACGGAAGGAAGGGCAAAATGAATGTCTGCAATCCACTTGGGAGGATCGGCAATCCCTAATGACATTAACATACTGTTGATGGGGCCATAAGAGGGATGGAACAGCACTTGCCACACCATCGCTACAGCAACAATGCTGGAAATATACGGCATGAAATAAACGACTTTAAAAAAGCTTTTGAAATAGACGCTTTTGTTGATAATGACGGCTAAAAATAAGGATATGGCCAAAGTGATAGGAACGACGAGCAGAAAGATCAGGTTGTTCTTGATAGATTTCCAGAATAAATCGTCATTCAGCAAGTTTTTAAAATGAGTAAGCCCTGCAAATTCCACACCTTTAAAGCCCGAAATATGATTCCAGTGAGTGAAGCTTAATATAAAGGAAGCGATAATCGGCATAATTAAAAATATGGTGACTCCTATAAGCATGGGAGCAATAAACAAATATCCGGTTAACGTTTCCCTCCATTTCTGCTTATTTATTGCAATCACGCCTTTCGTCATGTTGTGCAGCATCGTAATCTATATATTAGAAAACAAAGACGGGTTCGGAGAAGTTAAAAAGATGACTGATTCAAAAATATTTTGACTTTTAAAAATTACCCGAGGAAACTAACCTGAAGCGAATCAGAGGCGGCCGCTGCCGGTGACATTTATTAAACTTCCGCTGTTTGGTTGTTATTGTTCCAGTTTCTGGGTAGTATCAAGAGTACAAAGTGTGATTTTATTTAAGAGGAAGGGAAGAAGGTAGTCTAAGTCTTTCCGAACCGAAATTTTGCCGGGCGTGACGGCATGATACTATATAAATCGAAGGCTGTTCTGTTATTCGTAAAAGGGGGATGGAGCAGTTACCGAGGCAAAGCTATCTCCGGAGGCTCGAACCAAACTCAATGAGCCCGGACCACCTGAGCGGAGAGGGAGGATGGGGCTTTCGGCCAGTTATGCTTTGTTGCTCCGAAGGAAAATCTGGTGATTGCAGCCACTTCAAGCTTGAACGGCAGGCAGCAGTTAAAAGCTTCACTGGATTTGATATACGATCATATTCTCGATCAACTGAATAACGATCATTCTCCAAGCCTGGAGGACCATCAGGTTTTGCAGCGGCGCCTGGCCAGCGTGACCTATCCTGTCCCTGGATTTCAACCAATATTGTCTTAGGTTCACTTACATTATATGGTACTTTATTCGTATCTATTCTACGACAAAACTATCATTTTTGGAATTCAAAAGTCATTACTGAAACTCGTAAAAAAACATTTGCTCTCGTTTAGAGTGATTCGAAATGAAGCCTCAATTTATTTATATTTGCGGGAACATCATATGGACGCTCAAATTCTAAAATTGGAGATTTGTAACCAGTAAATGTTGTATAACCATCTCCATTATAGAATTCAGCTTTACTTTGAGAATAGTACTGTCCTTCAGTAATTGTTTCAGGGCTATACGCATACATACTAGACCATTGACCTGTGTTATATGTCATAGTACTCGAAAATGCTAGAGTGCCATCTGCATTAAATAAACGGGCTTGTCCTCCCATATATCCAATGGGCACATTTGCATTTGCTCTGATCTCAGCTACTGCTTGGACTGTAATAATAGTCCGTTCTGTTACCTCGGAAATAATAGTATAGCTATAGCCATTGATTGTACCCGTATCATAGGGTGGCGATACAGCAGTGGCAGCAAATGCTGATGTTGAAATCAAAAAAACTGACAAAACACAATACATTAAGATAGTGCCAGCTTTTGTTATTCTTTTATTCATGCTTCCTTTCCTCCCCGATCATAATTAATTAATTGCACTATTGCCTATTGGACGGATACATTTTAAACTCACCGATTACAGTCTTACCATCTGAATCATATAATGGGATTGATCTATAGCCGATTTCTTCAATAGCTTCTTGGTTGGCTATAGCCTCCTCCGGTGAAGAAAACGAAGGATTCATATCCGAAGCTTTTACATAACCGACTACCCCATCTCCCCCTTCTGCCCTAATTAAGTCTGGCTCCTGTGATGGGCCAGGAGCGAAGGGTCCATGTCCAATTTTATCTCCCTGCTCGTTCTCTGAATAGTCTGGGACATTTCCATTAGTTGTTGGTATACTGTTGGAAAAATCCGCATTCTCATCGGAATTTATAACAGATACAGTAGGTATTCCAATCGCTAACGCCAGTGCCAATAGTACTCCAACAATCTTCATAATCGTCACAATCCTTTCTCAGCTCTGGAAATTTCACAAAGTGGTCGCCGGTTCTTCTTTCATTACATTTCGATTACCTGAACTCCAGGAAACCTAAGCAATCCAACAAGAAATCATTCTAATTATAAGACACCTTCAAAATGAAAAGAATCACGGATTTTCAAAAAAATTTGCATTTAGACCAGAAGATCCCTTGCTTTAGACACGGTGTGTTGAATGAGAACAGGACGGTATAGCATCACTTTCGCTGGAGACAAATATGGCGTTTGACGGTAAATGCAAATGTCAGGACTGTAATTCAGATCGGGCAATGGGTAGGTTCTTTACGCGGTGCAATTCAATGTAGTGACGCCAGTCTTGCTAATCTTCCCTCCTTATTTTGTTTTCTACTTCATGCTATTTTTTACCCCCTTCAATATATAGACGCCCTATCGATTGGATATATCACTCTTTTTTAGTATTTTTATCTATTTTTCTGATAAATAAGACTTAGTAGAAATAAATAAGCATGCGGTTAACCCAAGAAACATTGGACAAACTGATGCAAGCATCGGTAGATCAGAGACAAGCAGTTCCATCTCAGCTAGCCGTCTTTCCGATCAGCCGGTCCCTGCATCGGAACCGATCCTCCATTCCCCATGCGGAAGATGGGTTGGATCATAGCTCGTAGATAAAATAAAGAAATCACGAATAATTAAGATGGCAGGAGGAAATTATAGGAATAACCTGACACAACAGAAAGTGACCAAAAGTCGGCTTGGAGGAGGATATTTTGAAGATTTTAATGATGAAATGTTGTTGTTTAGCATTAATTGCAGTTGGACTGACAAATGTTCGTATGCTTCTGAATTTCCAAAAGGGAATCCGGACTGCTATCCGATAACATATTTTGATACTCTAGAAGAAGCTGTTACAAAATATAAAGAATTAACGGCTTCTTCAAGTCCTGTATTAATGCCAACATGGTTACCATTTGATCCAACTTCAAAAAGTGTACGTATTGTAGGATGTGGATCCGCCCTAAAAACAGAATACGAAGGTGATCATCAGAAAATCCGTGTTCAAGTTTATCCTATAATTAAAAATTCCAAATGGGAAGGGAGTGACCCCGTCTCCTTAAGTGATGATACAAAAGCGGAATACAAAGAAAATAAATTATTTTTTGCTTTGCGGTTTGATAAAGAAGGAAGGAACTATTTTATCCTTATTGATAAAATGAATGTTAAGCAAATCAAAAAAAAGACGGCTCTAGAATATTTGATAAGAGTTGCAGATTCCTTGGCTATGGTTGAGGAAATAAATGGGTAATCCTTAAGATACGGATCTCAGGTTTGACGTACAAAGATAGAGTAGGCGCGTGCCCATCATGCACCTACTCTATTTCTCAGAATTTCTCCATAACTCCAACACACTACAACCAGTTTGATCTTTACCCCCACATCCCAAACCAATCCTGTAATATCCACTTTTCGTAACCGAGTAGGTATTCCCCAGAACCCTCCGTATTTGGCGGTATAATAACTGTGTCTACAGCGGTACTTTCAGGATCACAGGGGCAGCGCGATTCGCGATAAGCTAGACAGCGTTCTTTATTTGTCAGGATATACCGCGCAACCTGCGTGGACTAGCGTAAATTCCCTGGCACTGATAGAAGCTGCCAAGGCCGGGCTAGGCATAACGATTTTGCCGGATGTTCTTGTAAGTGAGCCGCTAACGCAGGGGAAGTTGATTTCGCTGTCTGTTCAAGACCTTATATTGAAAAATGAATTGATTGCAGTTCGCCATCGAGATAAATATCTGACAGCTCCGTTGAAAACCCTTCTATTGCTCATACAATAATACTGCGTAAAAATGCAAGTCGGATTGGTAAACTTAATGCTTCCCGCAACTGACCGGCATCTTCTTCTCCATCAAACTGAATAATTGCAACTATATATAGACGGGAAAATAATGGGCCTGAAACGTGGTTTCAGGGCAGGCAAAGGGGTATGTAATAGGCGACGGCTTTATCAAGGGCCCAAGGGCCCTTCCGGGTATTCATTCCTCGTAAAAATCGCCCTGCGACATGCGAGCGCTTGGTTCTGAATTTAAGAATGATTCTTTGTATCCGTCAATTATTTTTGAGCTTCTTTAAAAATGGAGTCAAACGGATAACTAGAGGTACAAATTGTTTTGTTTGAATTTGTTGGCAAAGTGTTCCGGATTATTTCTTTATAAAATCCAGTATTGTCATATTTTGGGACTTTCCTATCAATTTGTATGCTACTAAGCTATCAAATCACTATAAAATGGTGACATTTCCATGAAGTGTGGATAGTATTGGGTATACCAATAGATTAAGGAGAGAATTTTGTTGAAGAAAAAAATTATCGCCTTAGTAATGGTGCTCACTCTATCGCTTAGTAGTATTGTTCTTGCAGAAGAAAACAAATTGAATGGTGTTGCTTACAATCCTTATACGCTTGAAGAAATTTCTCAGTTAGATAACATCAGCCTTTCGTTTGATGAGGAAACTGTCGAATTATCGTTTTCTTATCTTGACCAAGAATTTTCTTTAGAAGCTAAGAGTTTTGAGTCTGACAATAGAATGACTAAATACACATCTAAAGAAGGGTCAGTTGTTACTAATATCCTTATATACGAAGGGATGGTGACGGGTCAAATTATTGATACGGCTTTAACTTTTGAAGAAAAATACTACAATAGTGAAGACAACTTTAATTTTTCTATCACTAATGGTAATTTAGTAACCACTCAATCATTTGTAGATTTAAAAAACACACCCGAAATTAAATCTAGAATAGATAGAATGCTAAGTTTTTTGGATGAAGATAACGTAGAACCATTATCATCTTCTAAAAGAATTCATGTTCAAGCCTCAGGATTGGACATTCCCTTTTTAATAGACGGGGGATTTGCTGAAGGATGGGTTACATCCACACTAATGTACGATAACCTTTATGCTGTAAATGAACTTGCCTATAACGTTGCAAGGAATTGGCCATCTGATGGAGTATCGTTGTGGCGTGACAATTTTACTGAAGCTTGGCGGACCCCTGCATGGGTCTCTCCAGGGTATACGGAAGTTGATGGTGGCTGGGATATTGATGTAACTACAGGGAGATTCTTAGCTGAAGCGACAGTTTCAGCAGCTGTTAAAGGTGTGCCGATATTCTGGACAGTTTATGATGAGTCGCTCCTATGGTAAAAAGAATAATTCCAATATTGATTTGGGTAGAATGCATAGCTATCTTGTTCTCAAGTTTACTGCTTTATCTGATACAAAATCCAGAACCTGCTCTTCCATGGATAATAAAGTCAATTAGATTAATACCTGTCATAATCGCTTCGTATTTACTCATTGTTTATTTTGTTAACCGTCGTGTAACCTATATGAACTATTTATGGTACTTTATTATTTCTCTAGTTACATCCAGTTTCAGTATTGGCTTTATAATGTTTGATATTGTTGAAAATCAAGTTAGATATGACTTTTTCCAACGAATGATAACCGGGAATTACTTTAGCTTGTTATTCGACTTAATTGTGATCTATTACATTATAAAAAAGATGAATTCTAATAGTCACAATCTTAAATGATCCCCTACTTTTTAAGGTCTGGGCTCAGAGAATGACTTATTATGAGTAGGAAACAAATAAGCAAGTGGTTAATCCCAAGAAAGATGGGACAAACCACTTGCTTTATTTTCTTTTTTCCGACTCGGCCCAAAGTGGCATTAAAAACTATCACCTTATAGCATATTATGACGATACCATGGTTATAGAGAGAAGGGAGGTAGCGTCTTGCATTGATCTATGTAGAAACCTTTGCGATGGATTATAACGGAAACATAAAATGGAGAAATTCCCAACAATTTAGTGATGTACCAGAGGGTTCAATCATTGTAACTGGCACCGTCAGCAGAGACGGATATTACATTCGACCCGTAAAAGAGCAGTATTATAAAACTGGATCCCGGCAAGCGATTAAGTTATCGCTAGATATCGTTGATATCATCACAGGGAAATTGGTTGAAAATATATTCATCGATGAGATTGTACAGGAAAAAGGAAGCCACTACATGGAAGGGGGCTTCAAGCTAAATGGAAGGGGGCTTCAAGCTAAACCACGAGCCACTTCTAACGGATAATCAAGAAATATTAATCCATTACTATGCGCGGGAAGACGATGATGACGGCGATCCGTATGTGTTAGCGAATTAAAACGGTTCGCTTCCGAAGTGATCCTCAACCTCGTGCGGGGCTAGAGAAATATCATACGTATGGGCAATTCTATCATCCAAATAAAAAGGAAAAGAATGCCGAATTTACGTATACTCTCTCGCTAAGCAACAATAAAGTCTATCGAAGTGCAGAAAATGTCGGCTTCTCCTTCCGGATGCAGGATCACCGTAATTTTGTTACCGTGTTCAAGTTTATCCTATATATAAGAATTCCAAATGGGAAGGGAGTGGCTCCGTCACCTTAAGTGGTGATACAAAAGCGGAAATACAAAGAAAGTAAATTATTTTATTTTATGTCTTTGCGGTTTGATAAAGAAGGAAGGACCTGGTGAGGAGATGGGTAACCCCTAAGATATCGCTCCCATGGTTTGTAGTACAAAGATGGGAAGCCAATCCTTAATATGATTGGCCATTGTTGCAATTTATCGCAGAAATTCCTTAACACCTTGAGGTAATTGATACGACTTAAGATGCGTATACTTCACCAATTTCACTGAAGAAGTATCAATTTTGTATTGTATTCCTTCTCTTCCTATGATTCTATATTGAACATGAAATCGGAATGTGGATAACTCAAATCTGTGGATAACCCGTCTTTGTCCCCAGAATCCCCGTTCAATGCG
>NZ_VEGP01000071.1 GCF_007679495.1 Paenibacillus sp. 32O-W
TTCCAGTTAGTTTCCATATTTCTTCCGAATATAGAAATCTAACTGTATGAAATCCATTTAGTTTTCAAATTTCACACAATTGAAAGCAATTCAACTCTATTCTACCTTGAAAATCCATCCATTTTCATCATCTGATGGTGTCGCGGTCAGCGGCATGAGGGTCTAAATGGATTTTATACAACTAGTCTGCACCTCAAGGGCGAACAATGGAAACTAAATGGAAAAACTCCATCTAGTTTATGCAAAATGGGCAGTATCAATAAAAATATCCCATTCTAACTACATCCAGTTAGACGCACCATTCCGTTTGCACGGCACCAGCAGGCGGTGAAAATAGACTGATTTTCCAGTTAGTTCCGTTCATTTTGGCTATTCACTTCAAACTAACTGCATAAAAGAGGCTGTCTATTAACTGTGGACAGTTTTCTAACTTGCTTCTCAAATGCCCTCAGATCGATTTTCTTTTCGACAAGAGATTTACCTGCATTAAAAATCCGTATAAGAGGGCGATTTAGAGGCGATTTTGTAATTAATAAAATGTGTCCACATTAAATCGACAGCCTCTAAAATACAGTTAGCCCCCCGTGTCGCTGACAGAGCTCACACGCTCAAGACTGCTCAAGTCCCAAAAAATCAACATCGTTCTATCCCCAGCACGCACTTAATCAGGCCGCTTCTCTATCTCCAAGGAGAGTACATGCGCATTCGGCGGACTTTCTGCAGCGACCCCAAATCGCTAAAATTTGCCACTTGATTTTTTTATGGCAGTATCATATAATTACTTTTGCTTGTCAATTACGATTGTAAAATCATAAGCGCCCGTGGTCCAATGGATATGACGTAGGCCTCCGGAGCCTGAGATCGAGGTTCGATTCCTCGCGGGCGCGCCATTTTATCATTTAAAAGCTAAACACCTTGAACAAGGTGCTTTTTTTATGTCACAGTTTGACCTTTCTTGACCTTTGATAAAATATTAGGTATTATGTATTTAGGTTGAAAATTTAGTCTACACTTAAAGGATCATAATCTGGATAAAATAAGGGAGGAAACGGCTATGAGCTTTATTCCTATGGTTGTTGAACCGGATGCTAGGGGAGAACGCGCTTATGATATCTACTCCCGCCTGCTGAAAGACCGGATCATTTTCTTGGGGACACCTATTAACGATGCCGTTGCAAATACGGTTATCGCGCAGCTTCTGTTCCTGGATGCGCAAGATTCCGATAAAGACATCCATGTGTATATTAACAGCCCTGGCGGATCTATTACTGCCGGAATGGCCATTTATGACACGATGCAGTTTATCAAGAGCGATGTCTCTACGATTTGTGTAGGGTTGGCGGCCTCCATGGGTGCTTTCCTGCTGGCTGCCGGGGAGAAGGGCAAGCGCTTCGCGCTGCCGAACAGTGAAATTATGATTCACCAGCCTCTCGGTGGAGCGGAAGGTCAGGCCAGTGATATCGAAATCCGCGCCAAGCGCATTCTGCGGATGCGGGAGAAGCTTAATCAAATCTTGGCCGACAGAACAGGCCAGCCACTGGAGAAGATTGAGAAGGACACCGACCGCGACTACTTCATGTGGGCCGATCAAGCCAAGGAGTACGGGCTGGTCGATAAAGTGATTCAATCTCTGTAATAGGATGCATCATTCATGCCGGTTCCTCTGGGAACCGGTTTTTTTAAGCATATTAAGAAAGTATAAGAGTTTTCACCCTATATCTGTTCTTATATTTCGTAGGTAAACGCCGCCCGTCCTAAGGACGGCGATAGCCGTTTATCCTTGGCTTCACATAATAGCCAGCACAAAAAAACCTTTCCCAACTCGCCTTCCCTTTAAGTGGAGTTGCGGTTGGAGAAGGTTTCATTGTATGTAGAGCAATTTTTGCTTGATTACTGATTCTCCAATTCTTCTTTGCTGACCAACGCAACTAAAGCGTTTACAGCCTGTTCCGCGTCCGCGCCTTCTGCACTTATGTTTACTTCCGTACCGGAACTGATCGCCAAGCTCATAATTCCCATGATACTCTTGGCGTTTACCCGTTTTTCGTCTTTTTCCACATAAATTTCAGAAGAGAATTTGTTGGCTTCCTGTACAAACAAAGCGGCGGGTCTTGCGTGCAAGCCCGTTTTCAACTTTACGACAACAGGTCGCTTTGTCATGAACCAATACCCCCTACCATTCTTAATCACACCGAATTTTACTCCAGAAAACAACGTTTTTCAAATATTATATCATTTTTCCCACAACTACACTAGAAAAAAAGTCGGCGAACTTATTTTCCTGCCCTAATCTTTTCCGCCATTTCATCAATTTTCCTCAGCCGATGGTTTACCCCTGACTTGCTGACCGTTCCTTTCAACAAATCGCCGACCTCCTTCAGGTTAATATCCGGGTATTGCAGCCGGATCTCGGCGACCTCACGCAGCTTGTCGGGCAAATTCTCCAGGCCGATTTCCTTCTGAAGCAATTTAATGTTCTCGATCTGTCTTACCGCCGCTCCGATCGTCTTATTCAGATTGGCGGTCTCGCAATTGACGATCCGGTTGACCGAATTTCGCATGTCCTTCATGATTCTTACATTTTCGAACTTCAGCAAGGCTTGATGTGCGCCTATCAGGCTTAGGAACTCCGTTATTTTTTCCCCTTCCTTGATGTAGAAGACGAAGCCCTTCTTCCGTTCGATGCATCTGGCATTGAGCTGGAAGCTGTTGGCCAACTGAACGAGTGCCTTGCAATGCTCCTCATACATCGAGGCAATTTCCAAGTGGTAAGAGGATCCCTCCGGATTATTGACCGAGCCTCCCGCCAAGAATGCTCCCCTTAAATAAGCTCTGCGGCAGCAATCCTTACGGATAATCTGCTTGTCGATGCCATCGGTGAACAGGAAGCCCTCCGAGACAATCTTCAGCTCAGCCAATATTTCTTGAACCTGGCTTGGAATTCTCACGATGTACACATTGTTCTTCTTAAGACGCATTTTCTTGCGGACCAGAAGCTCGGTATGCAGCTGGAATTTCTTCTTCATGAGGGAATAAATACGGCGGGCAATGGCGGCATTCTCCGTGGAAATATCCAGAACTACACGCTGATTGGTCAGCTGAACCGTCCCATTCATCCGGATCAGCGCCGCCAGCTCAGCATGCTCGCAGCATTCTTCGCCTTCGATCAGCGTCAATTCCTTCTTCGTCTCCGCCGCAAAAGACATACCGCTCACTCCTTCTCAGACATTCGGCGCTGTACCAAATCATAGATATGGCGGCTTAATTTATCGGCATCATGCCGCAAATAGGTGCGGAACAGCACCAGACGATCCGCAATGACACGGCATCCCCTGCTGGTTACCGCTTCCAGATCAAGCCGCACCACCTCGGCCCCTTCTTCCGCATACTTCTGTTGAACCTGCGGCGGAATGCTGCCGTTATTAACGATAACATAATCGAACAAATCGTGCCCGACATGATCGCAGATAGCTTGCAGATGGTCGCTTACCGAATAATGATCCGTCTCGCCGGGCTGAGTCATGACGTTGCAGACGAAAATTTTGACGGCTTCGGAGCGGACGACCGTCTCAGCGAGCTTCGGAACCAGCAAATTGGGTAAAATGCTGGTATACAAGCTTCCCGGTCCCATAAGAATGGCATCCGCCTCTTCGATGGCTTCAATCGCTTCGTCAAGCGGCTCTACGTCCGCGGGTTCAATAGAGACCCGCTTGATCTTCTTGCCCGCTTGCGGAATCTTGGACTCCCCTTCCACGATCGTCCCATCCTCCATCTCCGCCTTCAAGATGACGGAATGGTTGGAGGCAGGCAGTACTCTGCCGCGAACCGCCAATACCCGGCTTAATTCCCGGACTCCGGATACGAAATCCCCGGTAATTTCCTTCATGGCCGCCAGAATCAAATTCCCCAAGCTGTGGCCGGCCAGGCCGCTCCCGCTATTGAACCGGTGCTGCAGCATTTGGGACAGCATCGGTTCAACATCGGCAAGCGCAGTCAGCACATTGCGGATATCCCCTGGAGGGGGAATCTGCATCTCATCGCGGAGAATGCCCGAGCTGCCCCCGTCATCCGCTACGGTAACGATAGCGGTGATATCGAGCGGCTTCTGCTTCAGTCCGCGCAGCATGACCGACAGTCCGGTGCCGCCGCCGATGACAACAATCTTGGGCCGCGCTCCCTTTCCCCTATCTTCCGCCAAGAACGGTTCCATCCTCATAGGCGATCGCGCTCCGAATCTCTATGGGATACGCGAACCCGTTCGGTATCGCTGGAGCCGAGAGTTTTACCCAAATATTCGGCAATTGCTACGGAACGGTGCTTGCCGCCAGTGCAGCCGATTCCGATGACAATCTGGCTCTTGCCTTCCTTTTTGTACTGGGGAATAAGGAAATGGAGAAGATCCAGCAGCTTGGTCAGGAATTCCTGGGTCTCCGTCCACTTCATAACATAATCGTATACTTCCGGATGCTGTCCGGTATTCGGCCGAAGCTGTTCTATATAATGCGGATTGGGGAGAAAACGAACGTCAAAGATTAAATCCGCATCGATGGGAACGCCGTACTTAAAGCCGAATGAAATGACATCCACCGCCATGACATCCTCGTCCGATTGAATAAAGCGGGAGACAATTTGCTCCTTCAACTGAGCAGGCTTCAGGCTGGTCGTATCGATCACCTGTGTCGCCATCCCCTTCAGTTCCTCCAGCAATTTTCTTTCCTGCAGGATACCGCTGAGGGGCGAACCATCCTTCGCCAGCGGGTGTCTTCTCCGGCTTTCCTTATACCTTTGAACAAGAACCGAATCGATGGCATCCAGAAATAAAATTTCATACGTTATTGTGTAGTTTTCCTTAATATAGCGAAGAGATTCAAAAAGCGCGGTAAAAAATTCACGTCCCCGGAGATCGATAACGAGAGCGACCTTTCCGATCTTGCCGTTAGATTGCTCAATCAGCTCGGCAAACTTGGGAATCAAGACAGGCGGCAAATTATCCACACAGAAAAATCCCAGGTCCTCCAAGCTTTGTACCGCTATCGTTTTGCCTGCTCCGGACATGCCTGTAATGATGACCAGCTTCGCCAGTCCATTCCTCTCTTCCATCCTCCGTCTCTCCTTTCCCCTGCTTCCCTATAGCTACAGCCATTAGCATCCATGCAGTCCCGAAAGAAAGAGCCTTCGAACTCAATCAGCTTGTTACCCTATTCCTATTATGGGATACATTGGAATAAAAATCCATATGATTGCTAAAGCCTTTTACAAAATAATTATTCTGTTATAAGCATTACTTACATTATAGCTGTCTCAGCAGACCGGCCGCTCCCACCATTCCGGCGTCATTGCCGAGCATAGCCGGCACGATGTCGACCCCTTCCCGGGCAGGTGCGGGAGTATACTGCGAGAAAATTTCGCGGATCGGTTCGAACAGAATCTCTCCGGCTCTCGAAACGCCTCCCCCCAGAATAAACCGCTGAGGGTTGACGATAACCGCCAGCATAGACAGAGACCGCCCTAAATAATATGCGGCCCGGTTCACAATCCGGATGGCTGCTTCATCGCCTGCTTTGGCGGCATCGAAGACATCCTTGGCGGTAATTTGCTCCAGCAGCTGCAGGGACGTTTTATCCCCCCGGCCTACGGCATCCTTAGCCATCCGCACGATTCCAGTGGCGGACGATACCGTTTCCAGACAGCCGGTTTGGCCGCAGCCGCATACGATAGCCTCCAAGTCGGGAACGACCTGCATATGTCCCAGCTCGCCGCCCATTCCGGAGAAGCCCTGATGGATTTTACCGTCAATAATAATGCCGCCGCCGACCCCGGTTCCCAAAGTGTAGCAGACCAGATTGGAAATGCCCGCTCCGGCGCCTCCCCAAGCTTCTCCCAGGGCAGCTACATTGGCATCGTTATTGATAATGACCGGTTTGTTAAACCGTTCCTCGAGGATTTGTTTCAACGGCACATTGTGCCAGGCCGGAATATTGGGAGACGACAGGACGATCCCGTTAGGGATATCCAGGAAGCCGGCAACCCCCGCCCCAATTCCTACTACTTGATCTAAAGACAAAGAAGCATCGGCCACCAGCTTGCGGACGTATTCCTCAATTTTGGCAATAATCGATTCCGCTCCCTCGTCAGTCCCCGTAGGCCCTTCATAAGAGTGCAGCAGTTTTCCGGTCTCGTCACATATCCCCACTTTGATGTTGGTGCCTCCTAGATCGACACCGACATACAGATTTCCCGACATTCATGTCACCTCTCCGATTAATGGACTGCCTCTGCCGATTTCTGCTAAACCCTGCACTCATCGGCAAGGATGTTACGGCAGACCGCTTAATGATGATAAGCAATCGGGAAGAAAGGACAAGTTGAACGCAACTCATCCTTTCTTCCTATACGTGCGATAAGAGCCGGAATTTATCCGGAACTTCGCCATCATTCACTTAAGCTTTGACTCCAGTCATGCACCATATTTCCTTCCAGAAACTTCTCGCAGTCCAGAGCGGCCATACAGCCGCTTCCCGCTGCGGTAATCGCCTGCCGGTACTTGTTGTCCTGGACGTCTCCGCAAGCGAAAACTCCCGGAATATTCGTCTCCGAGCTTCCCGGCTTAACCCGAATGTATCCGATCTCGTCCGTATCGATCTGCCCGTTAAGAAACTTCGTGTTAGGGGTATGACCGATAGCAACGAATATACCATCGGCTTCAATGACTTCTTCCGCTCCGGTTTCGTTATTCCTCACCTTCAGGCCGATAACGCCGTTCTCTCCGGAGAGGACCTCAAGAGGAGTACGGTTAAGGCTCCAGGTAATTTTCGAATTCTCGCGGGCGCGATCCTGCATGATCTTGGACGCCCTCAATTCATTGCGGCGATGAACGACATTGACCTCCGTGGCGAAACGGGTCAGGAAGTTGGCTTCCTCCATTGCGGAATCCCCGCCGCCGACCACGATGATCTTCTTGCCGCGGAAGAAGAAGCCGTCACAGGTTGCACAAGTGCTGACTCCGCGTCCGATGCTTTCCTTCTCATTAGGGATTCCCAGCAGCTTCGCCGACGCGCCGGTTGAAATAATAACGGTTTCCGATACGAGCTCGCCCAGTCCTTCGACACTCATCTTGAAGGGGCGTTGGCTCAAATCGATGCTGTTCACCCAGCCCGTCTTAAACTCGGCGCCGAAGCGTTCGGCTTGCTTGCGCATGTTGTCCATGAGCTCGGGACCCATGATTCCATCCGGAAATCCGGGGAAGTTCTCAACATCGGTCGTTGTCGTCAATTGGCCGCCAGGCTCGGGGCCTTCGATGACCAACGGATTCAAATTCGCGCGAGCCAGATAGATGGCGGCAGTCAGTCCTGCCGGACCGGTGCCGATAACTACGGATTTATACATTGTTCTTCCTCCTTACCTGATTGCAAATCCTTCGGAGATAGACCGGATCTTCACATCGGCGGTATCCGGCCTACTTCTCTTCGTCCTGCTTCATGTAGCTGGAAAACTTCGGGAAGATCGCTTCCATCTTCTGCTTCAGTCCGCAGGTTTCATCTATGGACTTCACATGCTTGCAGATCGTGGTTACAGAGATTTGATATCTTTTGGCCACTTCCTCATAGGAGATGGCACGCCGGTGCATCTTGGCGGTCAGGTATTCCAGCGCCGCCGCCCAGCCCTCCGGCTTATGAATGACGGGGACCGAAGGATAAGCTCGGGATAAGTATTCCACCCAGAGGGTCTCCATATCATACTGTTGAATCATATCGTAGCGCTTCTGCATATTTTGGAGCGCCAGCTCCAGCACCCGCTGCCATTTCGGCTCCCATACGGGAAGATCCGGAGAAACCGGCGTTGCGGGAAGAGTGATCGGCTGCCCGGCCATCACCGCCTGCAGCGGCTCATTAACGCCCATGCTCCGCAGCGCGAATAAAGCGACTCTTTTTAAATAATCGTCTTCGCCCGGCTCCAACAGAAACTCCCGTAGCGCTTCTTCCACTTCCGCGTCGGCAATAATGCCGAAGGCTTGGATGACCTGCAGTTTGGCCTCTACATCGCCGTGTCTCAAGGCCCAGAAGAAAGAAGAGCGGACTAGAGGATCCCGTTTAAGACTGTCCGGCAACGCATCCTTCGTCTTGACCATCGTCCGGAACTGCTCTTCGAACGGAAGATGATAGTGATAGCTGAAATAAGGCTTGCCCGCTTCTTCGGAAGGCACCTTCTCCAGCTGACTTAAATAGAAACGCGGGATATCGGAATGCGGGTCCAGCTTCTCGGCTTGCTGCCAATATTTGCGGGCTTCGTTAAGCCTTCCGATGTTATAAGCGGCAACGGCCGTGTAATGGAACAAGCAGGGGTCTTCCCCCGCCTCCCCGCTCTTAATCAGTCTCCTGAACAATACATAGGCGGTCTCGTGCTCACCCAGTATGCCCATCGTCGTAGCCAGCTTAAAGACATGGTCATGATGGAACGGGCAAGTCTTCCTAAGCAGCGACAGCAGCTTCTCCAGCTCCTGCTCTGCCCCGAAATGCTGGTAGAAAATCGCCAGATTGCTTAAAGCATGCAAATTCCCGGCATCCAGCTCCAACACCTGCACAATCGTCTCCATCGCCTTATCAAACTGGCCCATATAGTAATAGGCCAAAGCCAGATTATTGCGCGCCGCCAGAAAATCAGGATACTTCTTAACAAGACGGTTCAGCACCCGGACCGCTTCCCCGAAACGGCCTTCCTCCAACAGGCTTCTGGCCTTGTCATGCTCGAACATGCTTTCCCTGCTCTTGACGAAAGTAAGTCGCGTCGGGCGCTCCAGCTCGTAGCTGAGCAGTTCGATCATCTCTTCGGATTCTTCCAGATACTGTCCGTTGGGATCTTTCTCCAAATACTGGATAATCGCTTTCTCGGCGTTCTCAAAATCCTCCATATTGGCGTAATTGTTCGCCATATAGAAGTAACACTCCGTCATGGACGGATCTACCTCATCTATAATTTGCTTTAAAATCCGGTTGGAATCGGCAAACATGCCCATCTCTGACAATATTCCAGCCAGATTGCAATGGTTGACCGGGTTATCCGGTTCATAATCGACCGCTTTGCGGAAATATTTAAGAGCCTTGTCGTAATGAAGTCGGTCCAACGACCGGACAGCCCTCTCGAAAAAAAAGGTGGCATCCATCTTCAACGAAATCACTTTAGGCTTTGGCTGGTCTGCCACACTCAGTTTCCTTCCCATGGGCAAGGCACCTCCGGCTCATCTGACAAGCGGCTGACCGCTTTATCAGGTTATCAAACAAAAGTATATCATAGTTAATCCGGAATACCTACCGTTAACATCTTCAAGGCTTTTCTTATGCCGATAAAGAGAACAGCGCGCGAACACGGCAAGTGGCTGCCGGTGCTTGGCCCGCTGCATGAATAATTTCTGATTTAGACTCCTCCGTATTTGAACAGGGAGCTGATCGATCCGCCCTCGCGGTTAATACGGATGGCATTAGACAAGAGTGGTGCAACCGACAGCACCTTGAAGCGGTCCGACCTTTCCTCCGGAATGGCGATAGAGTCGGTAATGACCACTTCCTTAATGCTGGGATGATCGAGCCTCTGCAGTGCCGGGCCCGAGAAGACGGGATGTGTAGCACAGACGTATACGTCGTTGGCCCCCCGCTCTTTCAAGCCTTCGACCACGTTAACGATAGTTGTTCCGGTATCAATCAGGTCTTCGATAATAATCGGCGTCTTGCCCTCAACATCCCCAATGATATGAGTAATGACGGATTCGTTATGCGCGGGACGCTTCTTGATCATGATCGCGAACGGCGCGTACAGAATGTTGGCCAGATTCTCCGCGGTCGTGGCTCGTCCGGCATCCGGCGAGACGATAATCGGATTCGGAATGTTCTTCTTCTGGATATAATCGCTGATCAAATCCAGTGCCGTCAGGTGATCGACCGGTATATTGAAGAAGCCTTGAATCGCCGGTGAATGGAGATCAATCGTGATTACCCGGTCCGCACCGACCGTCGTCAGCACATCGGCAACCATCTTCGCAGAAATGGGTTCGCGCGGCGCAGATTTTCTCTCCTGCCGGGAGTAGCCGTAATAGGGAACGACCAAATTGATTGTCTTCGCGGAAGCCCTCTTGGCGGCATCGATCATAACCAGCAGCTCGACAAAATGTTCGTTAATGGGACCCGAGAAGGTCTGTACCAAAAACACATCGCAATTACGGATAGATTCTTCATAAAGGCAATAATGTTCCCCGCTCTTAAACCGTGAGAGCTTCACCCTGCCGAGTGGCTGACCCAGCTCCTTGCTGATTAATTCTGCCAACTTAGGATTGGATGAACCGGAAAATACTTTAAAGTGGTTGCTCATAATACCCTCCCGAAACTTTGTAACCCACCTGCGCAGCATTTTTGATTAACTTACTTTATTATACCGTGACGACGGTTAAATTTCCAAAGCCACATGCCGGAGCAGGGACGAACTTTTCGTGACATTTATCTAAATGCTTGACAACACGAAACAACTGCAATTCCACATTGTCTTAAGCTTGCATGCGAATTCCTTACATTCCGAGGCTTGCTCTCTAAAATTGTGCAATTTTCTTTGCCTCTCCAAACCACGCAATTTACTCCGACTTAATTCCTGGCATCTCAAAATAATGCACTTACAACGGAAATTATCGAACGTTTACATTTAATTAGCCTTGTTGAAGATTTATGGCCCGAAATTTTCGCACTATCCCCTTAATTCTCCAACTTGGGAGGCAGCATTCACATGAGATGACGGTTTCCCATAGGAAACATTGGATTGAAAATTGATATAAAATCCACATGAAGAAAGATTTCTATTCAAGTCTCCCGAAAAGCGGACGAAGATGCATGTTGATTAACATAACGTTCTTCAACAACAGCAATAAGCGGCCGACAACCGGAGGACTTTTCCAGCCCTCTGCCGGTTATCGCGACCGCTGCATGCATCTTTATTTAAATTCACCCGCGGGCTTCTGAATATGCCGGCGGTTCAGCTCCGACAGCACTTCATCCAAAGGAAGCTTGCGGTCTCTCAGCAAGACAAGAAGGTGGAAAATCAGATCGCTCGTTTCATAACGAAGCTCCTCATTGTCCCTGTTCTTGGCCGCGATGATGACCTCAGCCGTCTCTTCACCGACTTTCTTCAATATTTTGTCGACGCCTTTCTCAAACAGATAAGTCGTATAAGCCCCTTCCGGACGCTCCGCATCCCGCTCGGCCACAATCGTTTCCAGCTTGCCGAGGATAGCGAATCGGTCCCCGTCCGAAACACCGGCCGGTTTAGAAGAATCATCAGCCTGTCCCGATGAAGCATTTTCCTTAATCTCAACTTCATTATGAAAACAGGTATACTTGCCGGTATGGCAAGCCGGTCCTTGCGGAATCACCTTTAGTAATAACGTGTCTGCATCGCAGTCATAGTGAAGGGACTTAACCCGCTGCACATGGCCGGAAGTAGCCCCCTTATGCCATAGTTCCCCGCGGGAGCGGCTCCAGAACCAGGCTTCGCCGGTTTCATTCGTTTTGTCGAGCGCGTCTTTATTCATATATGCCATCATAAGGACTTCCTTGCTGATCGCATCTTGCACGATAGCCGGAACGAGTCCGCGGTCATCCCAACGAATCGTCTCCTTCGCCTGTGCGAAATCTACCGCCCGAAGCTCAGCTCCCCCGGTTGTACCTTGACTGCTCTTCGATTCTGTCAACGGATTTCCACTCCTTTCTGCTTCAAGACGTCCTTCACGCCTTGAACCGTCAATTCCTTATAATGAAACACCGTTGCGGCCAATCCCGCATCCGCTTTGCCTTCCGTGAACACATCGTAGAAGTGCTCGGCAGTACCGGCTCCACCCGAAGCGATAACCGGAATGCCTACCAGCTCCGATACCGCCCGGGTCAGCTTCAGATCGAAGCCGTCCTTCGTGCCGTCCGCGTCCATGCTGGTCAACAGCAATTCGCCGGCTCCCAGCTCCTCCGCCTTCTTGGCCCATTCCAGCGCTCGAAGGCCAGTCTCCTTGCGGCCGCCATGCGTATACACTTCCCAGTCTCCCCAGGCTTCGTTATACTTCGCATCAATCGCTACAACGATACATTGGGAACCGAATTTCGCCGCCCCTTCCGAAATCAGCTCCGGCTGGCGGATGGCTGCCGTATTGATTCCGATTTTGTCCGCTCCGGCTCTAAGGAGCCGCTTCATATCTTCCACACTGGAGATGCCGCCCCCTACGGTGAAAGGAATGGAAATCTCCCCGGCGGTTTGACGAACCACCTCGATCATCGTCGCCCGGCCCTCTACGGATGCGGAGATGTCGAGGAAGACCAGTTCATCCGCATTTTCCTTATCATAAAACGCCGCCAGCTCCACCGGATCGCCGGCATCCCGCAAATTAACGAAATTAACACCCTTAACTACCCGTCCATCCTTCACATCCAAGCATGGAATTATTCGTTTCGCCACCATTAATCTCCCCCCTGGATTCAAAATACGCCGCCTTACCGCCGGCTTGATCAGGCAATGTCAAGTACCAGTAGTTTCCTACTCCCTTAAGCAGCGGCACTTTGAAACAAGATTATAGTTACTTATGCCGTCATCGTGGAAATGCCAAATCCCCGGACATTGCCGACCCTTTTACACCAAAGAACCAAAGACCAACTAAAATACATGTCTTAATTGCGAAAATCCGCTAAATCACCAAAAAGACGGGCAAAAATGCATGTCATTCACCGTCAAAATCCGAAAATGGAGTGAATCGGCTAAGTTTTACCTGCACTTTTGTTTGTCCTTGGCTTATTGTGCCTTTAGTCTTCGGAAGACCTGCATTATTGCAGGTCATCGCCTTTCAGGACGGTGACCGCATCCCGTTCGTTCCCCAGTTAACGGCACATTTTCAAATAATTATCCAGCAGCCGCATGCCGACGGCACCGCTTTTTTCCGGATGGAACTGCATTCCGTACACATTGTCCCGGTTCACGATAGCCGTCACCGGGCCGTGGTAATCGGTGGAAGCAAGCAGATCCGACGGTTCCCCCAGTCTTACATGGTAAGAATGGACGAAATAGACGTGGCCCTCCTCCATCCCGGCAAAAAGCGGGCTTTCCCGATGAAAGCAAAGCCGGTTCCAGCCCATATGCGGCACCTTGAAATCGCCGCGGAAGCGGACCGCCCTACCGGGGAGCAGGCCGAGCCCTTCGTGCTCGCCATGCTCCTCGCTCGCGGTGAACAGAAGCTGCATGCCCAGACAAATGCCGAGCAGCGGTTTACCTGAGCGGACGTAGTCCAGAACGGCGTCTCCGAGCCCGGTCTCCCGAAGCTCCCGCATCGCATCACCGAAAGCCCCGACCCCGGGCAGAATCGCGCCATCCGCCGCTGCCAGCCTTACGGCATCGGACGTTACCTCCGCTGTATACCCCAATCGCTCCACCGCTTTGCTGACGCTGTGCAGATTGCCCATTCCGTAATCGATGATCGCGATCAAGTTCTACAGCACCCCTTTCGTCGAGGGGACGCCTTTCACCCGCGGATCGATGCTCGTCGCTTCATCCAGCGCTCTGCCGAGAGCCTTGAATACCGCTTCGATCATATGATGCGTGTTATGCCCGTAATGGACGATAACATGCAGCGTAATCCGGGCTTCAAGCGCAAATTTCCACAGAAATTCATGCACCAGCTCCGTCGTGAAGCTGCCTACCGTCGCCGACGGATATTCTGCCTTATAAACCAGATGCGGGCGGTTGCTGACATCGATGGCCACCTGCGCAAGCGCCTCATCCATCGGCAGGAAAACGTTCGCGTATCGCTTGATGCCGACCTTGTCACCCAACGCTTCGCGAAGGGCGCGGCCCAGACAGATGCCGATATCCTCGACGGTATGATGGTCATCGACCTCTACATCCCCGCGTGCTTGGACCTTCAAATCGAAATGGCCGTGCTTCGTAAACAAATCGAGCATATGGTTCATGAAAGGGACATCCGACTCTATTTCAGACACACCCGTGCCATCTACGTTAAAAGACAGCTCTATATCGGTTTCACCCGTTTTCCGCTCGATCGATGCCTGGCGCAAAGAGCGTTCGTTAGTTTCCGCCATCCCTGTTTTCCTCCTTCTCCAATTCCTTCTCCAGTCGAACCTCGATCGCCCGGGCGTGCCCCTGCAGCCCTTCGTGCTGAGCGAGGGTTATGATTTTGCGGCCGTTCTCCAACAGCGCTTGTCTGCTGTAGTAGATCACACTCGATTTCTTCAGGAAATCATCGACGTTAAGCGGTGAAGAGAAGCGTGCCGTACCATTCGTCGGCAGAATATGGTTCGGTCCGGCGAAATAATCGCCGACCGGCTCCGAGCTGTACTCGCCGAGGAAGATCGCCCCCGCATTCTCGATCGCTCCGAGATAGCGGAACGGCTCCTCGAGCAGCAGCTCGAGATGCTCCGGCGCCAGCCGATTGACCACTTCGATGCCCTCTTCGAGGCTATCGACGGTCAATATGGCGCCGTAATCGTCAAGCGATCGCTGCGCTATCGCTTTCCGGGGCAGCTCCGCTAGCTGGCGCGACACCTCCCGGCGGACTTGCTCCGCAAGCTCCGCCGACGGCGTCACCAGCACCGCGGAGGCCATCTCGTCGTGCTCCGCCTGCGACAGCAGATCCGCCGCCACATAGGCGGGATCAGCGGAGCTGTCGGCCAGCACGACAATTTCGCTCGGCCCGGCGATGCTGTCTATGTCCACGGCGCCAAACACGTTGCGTTTGGCCAGCGCGACATAGATGTTGCCCGGGCCGACAATTTTGTCCACCGCGGGGATGCTCTCGGTGCCATAAGCGAGCGCGGCGACCGCCTGGGCTCCGCCGACGCCGTAAATCTCGGTGATGCCGACCTCGGCCGCCGCCACCAGAATATACGGGTTAATTCCCGGTTGTCCGGCGGTGGCCGGCGGGGTAACCATCACCACTTCCGGTACGCCCGCGACCATCGCCGGAATGGCGTTCATCAGCACGGACGAAGGGTAGGCCGCCTTGCCTCCCGGCACGTATAAGCCGACCCTCTTCAGCGGGCGAATCACTTGGCCGAGCAGGCTTCCGTCCGGCTGCGGATCCATCCACGAATTCCGCTTCTGCTTCTCGTGGAACGCCCTTATATTGGCCGCCGCTTCGCGGATTGCCTGCAGGAACGGCTCATCCACCTGCTCATAGGCCGCCTGGATTTCGGCTTCCTCCAGCCGAAGCTTATCAGGCTTAACCCGGTCATGCTGCTCGGTATAATAAAACAAAGCCCGGTCCCCTTCCGTCCGGACCCGCTCGATGATTTCCTTCACCACCCGGTTCTGTTCGGGTGTTCCGTAATCCTCTTCCCTCTTGGTCGAGAAAGATTTAGCCGGTAAGATCCGCATCCCTGTAGCCCTCCTTCTGTATCTATTGTCCTGCTATGACCGACTGCAGACGGTCACAGACGTCCTGTATCCGTTCGTTCTTCATCCGATAGCTGACCCGGTTGGCTATCAGACGGCTGGTGACGTCGAACATCGTTTCCATCTCGACCAGTCCGTTCTCCTTGAGCGTCCTTCCCGTCTCGACCATATCGACAATCCGGTCGGCCAACCCGATAAGCGGAGCCAACTCGATAGAGCCGTTCAGCTTGATCACTTCCACCTGCTGCCCCCGCTCGCGAAAATATTGGGAAGCCACATTCGGATACTTGGTGGCCACTCGCGGATTGGTACTGGGCTGCCAATCGGGCAGACCGATGACAGACATCCGGCATTTCGCAATATTCAGGTCGAGCAATTCGTACACGTCCCGATTCTCTTCCATCAGCACATCCTTGCCGACAATCCCGATATCCGCCGCCCCATATTCAACATAAGTCGCCACATCGACCGGCTTCGCCATGATGAATTCCATCCCGGCCTCCGGCGCGACAATGACCAGCTTGCGCGATTCTTCCAAATCATCCGGAATGGAGAAGCCCGCTTGTTGAAGCAGCCGAACCGCCGGCTGATTAATCCGGCCCTTCGGCATCGCCACTTTGAGAAGGTTCTGCATCCGCCTCTCCTCCTTTATCCGAAATAATACACTTCATCATATAATTTGCCCGCATAACGGTATAAGCCATCGGCATCCGGCTGCTCGGCTTCACCGTTCCATTCTCCGTCCACCCGGCGGGCTTCCACCTGGATTCCGGCTCCCTGCCTTAGCTCGGAGGCGCGAGCGAAAGCGGCCTTCCTGCCCTCAGCCGTGTAAGCCACCAATATCCGGCGCGGCCTTTCCGCCGGAAGCTTCGAGACGGCCTCCAGAATCCGGTCCGTCTTCAGGGCGAAGCCTGTCGCTGGAGCGGGGCGTCCGAACAAAGCAAGCAGATTGTCGTAACGCCCGCCGCTGCATACCGGAAATCCGAGATCGGCCGAATATCCTTCGAAGGTCATTCCTGTATAATAGGAGAAGTCGCCGATCATCGTCAAATCCATCAGCACATGGCTGCTCAAGCCATAGGCCTCTAGCACATCCCAGATTTCGCACAAATGCTGAATCGAGCGCTGAGCCAGCGGGTCATTCGTCACCGAACGCGCCTGCTCGCAGATTTCCTCGCCGCCACGCAATCTCAATATTCCTTCCAGTTCACTGCGCGTCCCTTGATCCAAATCCAACTGTCTAAGCTGCTGGCGATAGCCTACATGATCCCGTTTCAGCAGGCATTTCTTGAGCGCCTCCTGCTCTTCCAGGCGCCCCGGCAAGGTTTCGTTAAATAATCCGTTTAGGTAGCCGACGTGGCCCAACGCAATTTTAAAGGCATGCACTCCTGCCGCCTGCAGAGTGGCGATTGCCAGAGCGATAACCTCCGCATCCGCTTCCGGAGACCCGTCTCCGACCAGCTCGACTCCCGTCTGGAAAAACTCCGACTCGCGGCCCGCTTCCTGTTCGAAAGCTCTGAATACATTCGAATGGTAAGATAAACGCAGCGGAAAAGGCTCATCCTTAAGGAGAGAAGCCACCACACGCGCTATAGGAGCCGTCAGTTCAGAACGGAGCACCAACGTCCGTCCATTCTGATCCAGCAGCTTAAACAGCTTCCTGTCCATCGTGGAGCTCGCAGTCCCCACCGTATCATAGAATTCCAGCGTAGGCGTAATAATTTGCTGATATCCCCATTTCTCCATACAATCAAGAACGCGAGTCTCGATACTCCGCAGCTTGGAAACCGTTTCGGGCAAGTAATCCTTGACTCCGGTCGGCTTTTCAAATACTTTCGGTTTGGACATAAGCTCCCCCCCTTTATAAAAGTTAATGCTGTCCATTTAGACCCCCATGCCTCTAACCGCGGCACCATCAGATGATAAAAATAGACGGATTTTCAAGGTAGTCTAATAAGTAATCATCCGTAGTAACAACGAACCAAAGCCGGATAAATAATGGCCAACCATAGATAGAAGCGCACCTGCCAGGTATAGTCGTACACCCTGCACCCATTATGCACCCGCTTCGCTTTAGTGTGCTACCATACTACCAAATTAAAGAATTAATCGTTACTATACCATGGTATGCGCTTTACCGTCAATGTCAAATTCCTGTTATGTTTAAAAATCCCTTCTTATGACCATTGAAACCATTCACCCGCTCAAAACCTGATTGCAATGATCGATTTAATTTGTTGTAGGTTAACACTTAAATTTAATTGCCGCTTGAACCGGGGCATACGGGGTATTCCTCCGGGCTTTGGCCGCTTGGCCCCTCGAGTGACAGAAACCCCGCCCTTCTGGATAGCTTCCCCAAGACCGGCGACTCGCGGCCAGGCTTAATGGATTTTATACAGTTAGTTTGCTTCTCTTGGGCGAAAAATGAAAACTAAGTGGAAAAACTCCAGCTAGATTATACAAAATGGGCAGTATCAGCAAAAATTTCCCATTCTAACTACATCTTTTCCAGTTAGTTCCGATCATTTTGGCCATTGGCCCCAAACTACCTGCATAAAATACAGTTAGTCCACCCCTCGCGCCGCTGACAGAGCACCACCGTTAAGGCCTCGCACAACGAGTGCCTCTCCGGCTTGTGCTTGACCACCGTCATGCGACGCCAAACATCGCACCTCGTGCCCAAAAGACCAGCGAATCCCGGCAGGCTTAATGGATTTTATACAGTTAGTTTGCTTCTCTTGGGCGAAAAATGAAAACTAAGTGGAAAAACTCCAGCTAGATTATACAAAATGGGCAGTATCAGCAAAAATTTCCCATTCTAACTACATCTTTTCCAGTTAGTTCCGATCATTTTGGCCATTGGCCCCAAACTACCTGCATAAAATACAGTTGGTCCACCCCTCGCGCCGCTGACAGAGCACCACCGTTAAGGCCTCGCACAACGAGTGCCTCTCCGGCTTGTGCTTGACCACCGTCATGCGACGCCAAACATCGCACCTCGTGCCCAAAAGACCAGCGAATCCCGGCAGACTTAATGGATTTTATACAGTTAGTTTGCTTCTCTTGGGCGAAAAATGAAAACTAAGTGGAAAAACTCCAGCTAGATTATACAAAAAGGGCGATATCAGCAAAAATCCCCCATTCTAACTACATCTTTTCCAGTTAGTTACGATCATTTTGGCCATTGGCCCCAAACTACCTGCATAAAATACAGTTAGTCCACCCCTCGCGCCGCTGACAGAGCACCACCGTTAAGGCCGGGTGCTGTGCTGCATAGTCATTGGGTCAACCCACCCCTCGCGCCGCTGAAAGAGCATCACCGCTAGGGCCTCGCACAACGAGTGCCTCTCCCGGCTTGTGCTTGGCCACCGTCTTGTGACGCCAAACACTGCGGCGCCGGGAGACGCGTACGGTGCGGAAAGCCCGTGGTGCTGTGCTACATAGTCAGTGGTCAACCCGCCCCCCGAGCCGGATCTACTTAATCAGGCCGCTCCTGGTCCGCACGTTCCCGGATGACCCGCAGCGGATTCCCGGCCACGAAGCTGTACGGAGCCACATCCTTGTGCACGACCGACCCTGCGCCGACAACGGCATGATCACCGATCGTCACCCCAGGAAGAATGGTCGTATTTGCTCCGATCATGACATTGGAGCCAATCCGCACTTCCCCCAAGCGGTATTCATGAATCAAATATTCGTGGGCCAGTATCGTGCTGTTATATCCAATAATGGTATTGTTTCCGACATGAATTTTCTCGGGAAAGAACACATCGACCATCACCATAAGAGCGAACGAAGTATGCTCTCCGACCTTCATTCCCAGCACATGGCGGTATATCCAATTCTTCATGCGCAAAGAAGGCAAGTACCGCGAAATTTGTATAAATACAAAGTTCCGTACCGCCTTCCACTTGCTGACCGTACTATAGACTTGCCATAATGCGTTAGGGCCTTCCGTAGGATATCTCTTTACATTTCTCAAGACCGATCCCTCTTTGCTGTTAATTCCAGCAGATCTCTGATGTCGTCCAGCATATAATCCGGCTCGAACCGGTTCAGAAATTCCTTGCCCTTGATCGACCAAGCGACCCCGGCCGCACGGATTCCGGCGTTCTGTGCCGCCTGGATATCATACTGGCTGTCGCCAACCATCAGCGTGCTGTCCGGATCGGCGTCCAGCTTGCGCATCGCCAGCTTTATTCCTTCCGGATCGGGCTTGGCCTTCGTTACGTCATCCAACGTCACAACAACCTGCATATACTGTTCCAGATCGAACAGCTTCAGCCCTTTGACAGCCGTATCCCTCATCTTTGTCGTCACAACACCCATACGGATTCCATCGTTGTGCAGTTGATCAAGCACTTCCTTGACGTAAGGAAATTCCGTAGTCATCTCATCATGCTTCGCCATATTAAATTTACGGTACTTGTCCACCAAATGATCGACCTGTTCAAGACCACTGAACAGCTTCATCTGTTTACCGAGCGGCTCGCCGAAGTAAGGAATAATCTGCTCGCGTGTAACAGGCTGCTCGCTTATTCCCTCCAGCGCGTGAAAAAAAGAAGCAAGAATCAGCTCATTCGTGTTGATTATAGTCCCGTCCAAATCGAACAAAATCGTTTTAATCATGGTTAGCTCCTTATAAGGTTTCAAAACAAGCCTGGTCATTGACTAAACCTGCGGCCCAAGCCGGAATTTAGTAATTCGCTGAGAAAACGAAAACGATCATTCACTAGCCAAGCTCAAACGAACCTTGCCGGGGGAGGCATCATTAACATGTCATACATGCTCCTCCCGGTGTCCGTTACCAGGATTCCGCTAGGATTGGACAGCGCTTTGAGGCTTGCTGGATTCGATGGGGTCGGAATATCTGACCTCCGCCAGCTTGGCCTTCCTTCTATAGAAAATCAGAACGAAGCCTGCAATAATTAAGAGTATCGCCAGCAGTTGGGAAATTCGAACGTTTCCGTAAGCCATTGCGCCCTGCTCGAACAAGAGATTCATCGGCGACCACAGAATGTTAATTAGTGATACGAGCCATTCCGGACCATTGAACGCCAAGCTGTCCGTCCTAACCGCCTCAATGAAGAAGCGTCCTAATGAATACCACATCAGATAGGAGATAAACAGCTCCCCCGCTCTCATAAACGACCGCCGGCGGAGCCAGAACAGAAGCAGCAGGCCTGCCAGATTCCATAGAGATTCATACAAGAATGTAGGATGGTAATAAACCCCGTTAATATTCATCTGATTAACAATAAAGTTCGGTAGGTGAAGAGTGTTTCTTAGAAATTCTTCAGTAACCGGCCCGCCATGAGCCTCCTGATTCATGAAATTTCCCCAACGGCCGATCATCTGCCCGGCTATCAGACTGGGAGCACAAATATCTGCAATACGCCAGAAGTTGTACCCTTTCGCCCTGACATAGAAAAAGGCCCCGATGACCGCCCCGATGAGCGCCCCATATATGGCGATTCCGCCTTCCCAAATTTTAAAAACATCAAGAAAGTTATCCTTGTAGTCGTCCCACTTAAATGCAACGTAATAAGCCCGCGCTCCGACAATCGCTGCCGGTACGCCGATAAGCAGCAGATCCAGGAAAAAATCGGGGTTCAGCTTGAATCTTTTCCCTTCTTGAACGGCCAGCAATAAGCCTATAAGAGCACCCGTTCCAATAATGATTCCGTACCAATTAACACTTATCGGCCCCAAGGAGAAAGCAACCGGGTTAAGTTTTAACAGCAAGGGCGTATCCCCCTTCTCTTAAGAAAATATCAATCCATATTGTCCATCTCTTCGTTCATCGTTTCCGTCAGACGGTTCGTAAATTGCAGTGCGGCGTTGTAGCCCATTCTCTTCAACCGGTAATTCATCGCCGCTACCTCAATAATGACCGCCAGGTTTCGGCCCGGACGGACCGGTATCGTGACGAGAGGAACATCGGTATCAATGATTCGTGTCGTCTCTTCATCCAAGCCCAAACGGTCGTACTGCTTATCCTGCTGCCATGTTTCCAGCTTGCAAACCATCGATATTTTCGTATTGTCGCGAATGGCCCCCGCTCCGAATAAAGTCATCACGTTAATGATTCCGACACCGCGAATTTCAAGCAGGTGCTTGATAAGGTCGGGCGCATTGCCAATCAGAATATTTTCCGCCGTTTGCCGAATCTCCACCGCATCGTCGGCAATCAACCGATGTCCGCGCTTGACCAGCTCGAGGGCGGTTTCGCTCTTGCCTATACCGCTGCTTCCGGTAATCAGGACCCCTATGCTGTATACATCAATCAGAACCCCGTGGATGGTCGTCGACGGGGCGAGCTTCCCTTCAAGAAACCCGGTAATCTTGCTAATCAGCGTTGTCGTGGTCTGCTTGCTCCGCAGCACCGGAATTTGCTTCTTGGAAGCTTCCTCGATCAATTCCACCGGTACCGCCAAATCTCTGGAAATACAGATACAAGGGGATTGATTGGCACAGAGTCTCTCCATCCGATCCTTGCGTTCCTCTTCGGACAAGGTTTGGAAAAAAGTCAGCTCGGTCTTTCCTAATATCTGCACCCTTTCATGAGGGTGATAGGCAAAATAGCCGGCCATCTCCAGGCCGGGTCGATATAAATCGGCAACGGAAATCACTCTCTTAAGTCCTTCCTCGCCGCATATGACTTCCATACGAAAATGCCGGACCAGGTCGGAGACCTTTATTTTTTTCGGCACGCTTCCCCACTCCTTAGTTTTCCAATATTAATATCGTAAAGGAAATGCTCTTTGAAATCAACCGTCCCTGAAATACGGGATGTGACATTACTCCACAAAGTGAAGCATACCCTTCGAGCATATTCCGGGTACTTTGCGGGAGCCCCGGAACTTACAAACACAGAAAAAGGCCGGCAAAAGCCGGCCCGAACTTACCACTGTCGATTACTTCGAGAAGATCGACAATGTGGTTTCTTTATCAAAGAAATGCACTTTATTCATATCAAAAGCAAGCTTAACCGTGCTTCCTTCCTTCACACCGGAACGTCCGTCTACACGGGCGATGATGGTGTCCTGACCAAGACCCGAAATGTACAGATACATTTCATGTCCGAGGTTCTCCGCTACCTCGATATTAGCGTCTACGATTGTATTCGGAGAAGCTTCCAGGAAGACAGGCTCTTCGTGAAGATCTTCCGGACGGATTCCAAGAACGAGTTCTTTGCCTACGTATCCTTTTTCCTTCAGAACATTGGCTTTGCCTACAGGAATTTCAACATTGATTCCTTGGGCTTTGAAATACATGCTGCCGCCTTGCTCAGACAATGTTCCGCTAATAAAGTTCATGGAAGGCGATCCGATGAACCCGGCAACGAACATATTAACCGGATGGTTATAAATTTCGTCCGGAGTCGCAGCTTGCTGAATGACTCCCTGCTCCATAACGACGATCCGTTGTCCCATCGTCATAGCCTCTGTCTGGTCGTGCGTTACGTAGATAACGGTCGTACCAAGACGCTTGTGAAGCTTGCTGATTTCCGCACGCATCTGTACACGAAGCTTGGCATCCAAGTTGGAAAGCGGTTCGTCCATCAAGAAGACTTGAGGCTCACGAACGATTGCGCGTCCGAGGGCAACACGCTGACGCTGTCCACCGGAGAGAGCCTTCGGTTTACGATCCAGAAGATGCTCAATATCGAGAATTTTAGCGGCTGCGCGCACTCTTTCGTCGATGTCGGCTTTCTTGAATTTACGCAATTTCAAACCGAAAGCCATGTTCTGATATACGTTCATGTGAGGGTAAAGGGCATAGGACTGGAAAACCATCGCGATATCGCGGTCTTTAGGAGCTACGTCGTTAACCAGGCGGTCTCCGATATAGAGTTCTCCTTCTGTAATTTCTTCCAATCCGGCGATCATACGAAGAGTCGTAGATTTCCCGCAACCAGACCCGCCTACGAGAACGATAAATTCTTTATCCTTGATATCAAGATGGAAATCCTTAACGGTAGGTTCATCGTTACCGGGATATTTCTTAACGATATGATGTAAACGTACTCCTGCCATATGCTCATTCCCCCTACAAAATTTAAGTTTAAGATTTATAAGTCGTATTAGTGATATGACTATATCTTATACCAGCCGGCTATTAAAAGACTATGCACAATATCTACAAAAAAATTATTTTCTTTTCGTAACTTTATACAATAGCAAGGCAATGCGCACTTGAACGGCATCGCGAAAATTGCGGACATCCAGACCTGTCTCCTGCTTAAACTTGTCCAGCCGGTATAACAGAGTATTGCGGTGAATATACAGCTTTTTGGCGGTTTCACTGACGTTGCAGTCGAGCGAAAAGAACGTTTCCAACGCGGCAAGGGTGTCGGAATCCGGAGGGGCATCCGCCTTGAATATTTGCTGGATAAACTCGGACATATCGCCAGCCGGGATTTCATTCAACAGTTTTTCCAAATAAAGGTCCCAGGGAAAATGGATAGGATCTCCCAGTTGATAGATTTTCCCGAGCTCCATCGTCTCTCTCAATCCAATAACGGTGGAGAGCAGTGATTGTGCCGGAATGATGGGATATTGAACCGCCAGGTGGGTTTCCCCCATCCATTCGTTAGCCAGCATCTCATGCAACCCCGAGCATATGGAGCCCAGCGCCTCCTTCAGACTCTCCGCATCCTCCCGGCTCTCCTCCCCGCTTGCTTCCAGCAGCTCTACCGGGCCAAGAATGATCCATTCCTTCTCAAGCAGCGGAATAACGATCAGCTCTGCATCGAAGAAAGAAACGAGCAGCTTCTCCAGCTCCTCCGTCTGCAGAGACAGACGGGAAGCGGAGTAATCCCCATGCAGTAAAAAGGGGATCTTCTCCTCGTGTAAATGAAACGCTTCCGCCAATTCTTCCGGGACATCCGCTTCGACAACCCCAATCCGGAGCTGATCGAGCAGCCATTCCTTGATCGCTGCCTTCGGTTCCTTAAGGGCAGCCCCCGTTCCTTCGGCGGCTTCTTTACTATGGCTCAACCGGAACGATTCCAGAATCAGCTCCACTAATTTCCTTTCGGTTTCCGTCATACTCCGACCCACGGAAATAAGCTCGACTTCATCTTCATCGCCTTCCAACAGAAAAAGCATTTCCCCGTCTTGTATAGCGCTTGTATTTCCCGTACTTCCGGCCAACAGGTTCCAATCCTCTGTCGCCATGAATTTAATCCGCAACGGCTTGTCCAGTATAGGCTCCAGCTTGTCCTTAACCCGTTCCCATTTCATGAACCTGCTCCTAATTCTGTATGTAGTTTCCTATCTCACTTAATGATAACGAATGAACGGCGGGAAGAAAACCCTTTCGATAAAAATAGGCATGAGCCAAGATAAATATCCGGCCCGGATAATCAACGGATAGCGAGCAATAGAACAATGGATAAGAGGGAGAACACAGCCCCGATCAAATAAAGGAAAGAGACCGTCTGAATTTGACTGAGACCCCATTTCATTAAAGCGTGGTGGGTATGGAGCTTATCGGCTCTATGCAGTCCCCGGCGCTCCTTAAATCTTCTGGCGAACACGATTAGCGTATCGAGGATAGGCACACCCAAAGCGAGGAAAGGAACAAGTATTGACACGACAGTCGCGCTTTTGAACGCGCCGTGCAAGGCAATGACCGCCAAGGTGTAACCCAGAAATACAGCCCCGGCATCACCCAGAAATATTTTGGCAGGGTAGAAGTTGTAGGCTAGAAAGGCTATGCAGGAACCGGCCAGAATGGCGGCCAGAACAGCCGAATCGGGCTGCTGCATGAGCAAGGAAACAATAAGCAGCGTTAAAGAAGAGATAGTTGTTATGCCTGCTGCCAAACCATCGACCCCGTCGATAAAGTTGATCATATTTGTAATGCCGAATACCCAGGCTATTGTGGCGAACCCTGCGAGCCAATCCGGGAATAGAAGCATTCCTTCCCCGATAATATCCGTAATGCCGATCATTTGAATTCCGAACCATAGAGGAACCGTGGAGGCCGCTATATAAATCAGCAAACGGGGCCATACCGGAAATTCCTTCCCCCGTGCCTTGAACCCATCATCTAGTAAACCGGTCGCCAGCAGCAGCGTCCCCCCGATCAAGATCGTCTTCGTCAGGTCCGTCCATCCGCTAAAAAGAAGCATCGGCAGCAGGCAGCCGCCATAGATGGCAATGCCGCCCATCAGCGGAGTGGGAGCGGCATGGGTTTTCCTAGAGGTGGGCCGATCCAGGAAATTCAGCCGTCTTGCCCATTGTCCGAGTGGCGGGACGGCCGCGAGCACTATGACGAAGCTGACTAAGAAAGGCACAATCATGTTCATCTGCGTTGGCTCCTCTCGGGTGCTGTCGCTTGTTTTAGGCTAACCTAAAACAGATTCCATCATACGCTTACCGGCTGGATGGTTTTGCTGTGAACGGGAAATAATTGGACTAACCAATAGATAAAGGAGGGGCTACTATTTACACCATTCCTTATGGCAAAGGTGAGGTTACCTTCCATCTCCCGAATCAGGCCCGTCCGGATTGGCTCTTATATGGCCGGCATCAGGAAGGAGAGGACGGGCAGAACCTGCTTCTAACTGAAGCTTCTTCCGGGGAATTGATTAAGCGCGCCCTCCGCAACCCTATAGGAACCTTGTCCTTGGCGGAATTAGCCGCAGAACGAGAGCGAGCGGTCATTGTCATTAGCGACATGACCCGCTTATGTCCAAGCCACCTTTTCCTCGAGCCGCTTTTGAACGAGCTTAATGCAGGAGGGATGCCCGACTCCTCCGTTACAGTCATTGTTGCTTTAGGGATTCATAGGAAGCAAACTGAGGATGAGCTTCGCGCTCTCGTTGGCGACCGGGTGTTCCACAGAGTTCGGGTAGTGAACCATTCCCCTGCGGAAGAAGATTGCATTCCGGTAGGAACGACCAGCATTGGCACACCGATTGAAATAAACCGTCTGGTGGTCGAAGCCGATTTGCGGATTCTTACCGGGAATATCGAACCTCACCGATTGGCAGGGATGTCGGGTGGCGCGAAGGCCCTGCTTCCCGGGGTAGCCTCCAGACGCTGTATAGAAGCCAACCATGCCCTCTCTCAGTCGGCCCAAACGGTACCCGGATCGCCGGATAATCAGATCCGCCGAGACATGGAAGAGGCCTTGTCGCTTGTCCCGGTTCACTTTCTTTTTAACGTTATTTGTAATCATAAGAAAGAAATGATTGCGGCCTTTGCGGGAGACGTTATAAATGCCCACCGGGCGGGAGTGCTTCACGCCAAGAAAATTTTTTGCATTCCCTCCGACAAGAAGTACGATCTGGTCATTGCTTCCCCGGGGGGACATCCCAAAGACATTCAGCTGTATCAAGCATTGAAAACATTGCAGAATGCCTCCGCCTTTACGCGAAAGGGAGGAACGATCCTCCTGATTGCCCGCTGTGAGGAAATCTATGGGGACGACACATTCCAATACTGGGTGGAGAATTTCCCCGATCGGGAGCAAGCTGTCCAAAAGCTGGAGAAATCATTCGTGCTTGGCGCACACAAGCTGACGTATCTGAATCCGATTATTCAGAATCACCGGGTCTGCCTATACTCCTCGGTGCCTCCTGAAGTGTGCGAAAGACTTGGCTTCCTTCCGGTGCCGGACCTGCAATCCACTTTAGATAAACTGATCTCTTCCCATTCGGATACTGTGGCCATCCTTCCTTACGGAGCCATTACATTCGCCCGGGAAGCCCCGTGACTATTTGAGGCAGAAGAAGGAAATATGCATTACGGGTTCTCAAATTTGACGCATTATCGGCTTCCGACAATATCTACAATTTTGCGGTTTCCAGATTAATACGAAAGGTGGATTTGACTATGTACCACTGGGTCGGCTGGCCGCTGGACCGGCTATTGATTTTGTTCGTAGCTTTAGCCTTTCTGCTCATCGGCCTGCAAGTCACCATGTCGCATTACCGGCAAAATTTTCACCATAAAGCCATGTGGTCACCTGTCGTTGTATCTCCGCTAATTTTCCTCTCAGGATTAGGGCTGGCCGTTTATCCGTCCGCCTTCTTCCATTATCTTTTTGTCTTTCTATTGTTTGCAGGGGTACTTACCGGAATGGCCGGATTTTATTTTCATTATAGAGGGGTTGGCGTTCGTGTGGGAGGATATGCTTCCCGAAACTTCCTGATGGGGCCCCCTGTCGTCCTGCCGGTTGTATTTCTCGCCATGAGTGCTCTCGGGCTGATTGCCGTGTACTGGAGGTGAAGCGGGTGACATCGCAATCTCATTATCCGACCTACGACGTTATGAGGGAAAAGGAGCACTGGGACAAGCATACGCGCGCCATTGTTGAGGATAGACTTGACCCGGAGCCTGAATATCGTTACCTCAGCCTGCCGGAGGCAGAGACCTTGAGGGCGGTCTGCTCCATACTGGCCGGCGATTATCGGAATGAACCGATTCGCTTCGTGCTGTCTCATATAGACCGGCACCTTCACTCCAATATTGGAGAAGGTCAGCGGAAGCAGGGAGTTCCCCCCGTCAGAATTTTGATTAAACAAGCGATCCAGGCATTCGACTTTATGGCTATGTCGCGTTGGCAAACCCCCTTCCACCAATTGAAGGAAGACCAGCAGCGGCAAATTATGATCGAGCTTAGCGAAAATCGGGCCGACCCTCCCTATGTGTGGACCGGATTGCCGCAAACCGAAGTTTTCAATAAGCTGCTGACTCTGACAGTGGAAGCTTATTATTCCCATCCACTCATCTGGTCGGAAATCGGTTACGGAGGCCCGGCCTATCCTCGAGGGTACATACGCACCGCCATCGGGCAGCTCGATCCTTGGGAGGCAGATAAAGAACGATGATCCAGCGAAAATATGCAGATGAAGAAGTTGATGTCGTCATTGTTGGGGCAGGGGCGGCCGGCGGAGTGCTGGCCAAAGAGTTAAGCGAGGCGGGAATGAGCGTCGTCGTGCTCGATGCAGGGCCGATGCGGGACCCGCAGCGGGATTTTGCGAGCGATGAGCTCTCTATGCAAAATTTAGGCTGGCAGGAGACAAGACTGGTGGATGGCTGCCATCCGCTGCAAATGGGACATAACAATTCCGGACGAGGCATCGGCGGGGGAACGGTTCATTTCACCGGGGTTTTCCTGCGCTTCCATGAATCGGACTTTCGAACGCGAACCGTGGACGGAGTGGGGGAGGATTGGCCTATAAGCTATTCGGATCTGGAACCTTATTACAGCAAAATTGAAAAAGATATTGCCGTTTCCGGCCCGAATTATTTTCCGTGGGGCAGCTTTCACGGGCCTTATCCTTATCCGGAGCGGGATCCGCTTAGCCCTAACGCTTATCTTTTTCAACAAGGCTGCAGCAAGCTGGGCATCGAAAGTGTTGTCGCTCCTTTAGCTATCCTTTCGGTCCCCTTCGAAGACCGGCCTCCTTGCATTAATCGCGGATTCTGTAATCAGGGATGTATGCCGAATGCCAAATTCAGCACCTTGATTGTTCATATCCCGAAGGCAATTAAGGCCGGGGCAGAGGTGCTTGCAGATTGCCGGGTCACACAAATTACGATGAACCATGACGGGCGGGCCAGAGGAGTCGTCTTCGTTCATGACGGTAAGACCTACGAGCAGAGGGCCAAACTGGTTATCCTTGCCGCCTTTGTCGTCGAGACCCCAAGACTGCTGCTCCATTCGGCCACCCCCCAATTTCCGGATGGATTGGCGAATCGGAGCGGATGGGTGGGCAAAGCGATTATGCCGCACAGCAGCCATGATGTTTACGCCCTTTTCGATGAAGAAGTCCGTCTGTACAAAGGAACTCCCGTACTGGCGACAACCCAGCACTATTATGCAACGGACCGCGACAGAGGTTTTGCCCGGGGCTATTCATTGCATGCGCACGGCGCTAGACCGGTCAGCTTTGCCAAAGGGATATCCGGATCTTTGGAAGGCCCCGTATGGGGAGACAGGCTGCGACAAGCCGCATTAGAATACAATTATTATGGAAGGGTGACGATGGTTGGAGAGGTGCTGCCGCATGAGGGTAACCGGGTAACTTTATCCGATGAGAAGGATGAATACGGAGTCCCGCGGGCGAAAGTTTCTTTTAGCTATGGTCACAACGATTTAGCCATGATTGAACACGCTGTGGATTCGATGAAGTCGATCTTGAAAGCGGCCGGCGGCCAGATTCGCTTTGTTGTCCCGGATACCGCCCATCTCATGGGGGGCTGCAGAATGGGAAATGATCCGGAAACGTCGGTAGTCAACTCCTATGGGCAAACTCACGATATACCCAATCTGTATATTTGTGACGCCAGCATTTTCGTGACTTCCAGTGGGGCTAATCCCACCAATACCGTCATGGCTCTTGCCGCACGGACCGCTGAACATCTGATCAATAGAGCCAAAAGGTTAGATTGATTTGATTCGATTCGCAGGTTATATTCTGACAACGAAAAAAGAGGCCGTATGGCCTCTTGTTCTAGGTCTAAGTAAATGGTGAGCCATGGAGGACTCGAACCTCCGACACCCTGATTAAAAGTCAGGTGCTCTACCGACTGAGCTAATGGCTCTTAATGAGATTATGAATGGTGGGGGATGATGGATTCGAACCACCGAACTCGTAAGAGAACAGATTTACAGTCTGCTGCGTTTGGCCACTTCGCTAATCCCCCATATGAAATCCGATATATACCGGATAATGGTGGCTCGGGACGGAATCGAACCGCCGACACGAGGATTTTCAGTCCTCTGCTCTACCGACTGAGCTACCGAGCCTTATGTATATAATGGCGGAGCTGACGGGATTCGAACCCGCGGTCTCCTGCGTGACAGGCAGGCATGTTAGGCCTCTACACCACAGCTCCACTTCGCATGGTGCCGACGAGAGGACTCGAACCTCCGACCTACGCATTACGAGTGCGTTGCTCTACCAGCTGAGCTACGACGGCTTATGGTGGACGCTGACGGGATCGAACCGCCGACCCTCTGCTTGTAAGGCAGATGCTCTCCCAGCTGAGCTAAGCGTCCATAAGATAGGTAAGAGTATGTTACCACAATTGAAAATAATGGACAAGCTTCAAAAAAAAATAGCGGCGGAGGGGATCGAACCCCCGACCTCACGGGTATGAACCGTACGCTCTAGCCAGCTGAGCTACGCCGCCA
>NZ_VEGP01000072.1 GCF_007679495.1 Paenibacillus sp. 32O-W
TTAAACATAAAAAATATTTCTTATCCATCGTCCCGATGGATAACCCTACCAGCTTACACAAACTTCTTGACGCTACCTTCAAAAGCCGCCCCCATTGCGTGATCTGCCTAAAAGCAGAGCTGTGGCTGGACGGAAGTATCATTATCCCCCGCATGGGTCATCGCCTTAAATGGAACCACCATTTATTATTGCATGGACAAAAATCGCTCTCACCCTGCTACTTCAAACATAGATCGAAAAAAAACTACGGCTGACCAATTAACTAACAAGGATTTCCAATGACCTTCGTCGAAGTATTTTTTACATACTTTGACGGAGGTTTTCTAATGCCTTTGCCTAAAAATCGAATTGTTCCCGAGAGAAAAATATACTATCGACCTGAGCTTGAGCGTTGTCTCCATTGTGGTTCGAAATTGAAACGTAGCCACACAGCATGGAAGAAAAATATTGCGACTCTTTCCGGTGTTATTCAAGTATGGAGCATGGCATATGTCTGCTCCAACTCTAACTGCGCCTACCCTAAGACATACTACAGATCAGCTGAAGCAGATTCCTTGTGCATGAAACATACATCATACGGCTTCGATGTATTGGCTCTCGTCGGGCAATTACGGTTTAAGCATCACATGACCATTGCAGAAATCACCCAAGAACTTAATGAACGCGGTGTCGCTACTTCTGAGCGAAACTCACAAAGATTGTACGAGCGGTACGTCACTTTACTGCGCTCTAGCGTCACAGACCATGTGAAATCCGTCCTCAAACAAGTTGCTGAAGAACACGGAGGAATTATGATCTCCATGGATGGCGTTCAACCCGAGAAAGGAAACGAGACGCTCTATGTGATCCGTGAAGTGTTTAGCGGGACGATTCTTGTCGCGAAAAGCGTGAAGAGCAGCTCGTCGGAAGAACTGAAAGAACTTATTCAGCCTGTCATTGATCTTGGCTTCCGTATCATTGGAATTGTCACGGACGGACAGCAATCTATACGTCTTGCAATGGAGTCGCTGCTCCCAGAGGTGCCGTACCAATATTGTCAGTACCACTACTTAAAAGACATCGCTAAGCCAGTAGTGGAGCTTGACCGGAAGCTGAAAACCGGCATTAAGAAAAGTCTTCGCGGAATCCGCGACATCGAAAGAAAATTAGACAAAGACGAATCGCCGGAAAACGAAGTAGTGAAAGACTATTTGGCGGCGATCCGTTCTGTACTACTGGAGGACGGTAATCCACCGTTAGACTTACCCGGAGTGCGAATTTACGAAAACGCCCAGGCCATTCAGACATCGCTTCAAAATTGCCTGGATAAAAAAGGGGCCCTCTCTGCTCCAGAACGTTTTCAGAATATTCAACAAACTGAATGAGTTCCATCAACTCTATGAAGAAGTGAAACGCTGGTCACGTCCTCTGCATCACGCCGCTAACATCTTGAATCCAGACATTGACCAAACGAGTGAATCGGTGCGACTCCACATGCGATGTTTGATGCAATGGTTGGAGCAAACATACACCAAAGAGCACGACCGCCCAATGGTCACTAACTTCAAGAGTTACACCAACGGATTCTGGAAAGGACTCTTTACTTGTTACGATCACCCTCATGTTCCTCGAACAAATAACGATCATGAGCGATTTTTCCGACGGACAAAGACACGTCATCGACGAATGACGGGACTCAGAAGCTGGAACGAGTACATCATGCGGTCCGGTGAGTTTGTTGTATTTGTCGATGATGCTCTCCGGCAAACCGATGTGTTGAATAGGCTCCAAAGCGTTAGCTACGAAGTGTTCCACGCTGAACGACAACGTTGGGCTAGACGCCTTGAAGAAACAACAAAGCGCAGAAGATTTAGACGGAATCCTGCAAAGTACCTCAAGGAAACAGAAAATAAGTATTGTATGTTAATTGGTCAGTCGTAGAAAAAAAAATATCCGCACGAAGAAGTCTGCAGTACGCACGGCATTCCTGGTTATCGCCTTCAATTCGGCGAAAAAGGTCGGGGATTTCGCTGCATACGGCGCAAACAAGCGCAAAGTACCCCCGAGAACACGCAAAACACATCATGAGGACGGAGGAAACGTATCTTGCAGACATAACGGGCATTCGAAGCGCCGGAAGGGGAAAGTCGCGGATATATAATTAAGGAAGAAACGGATCAGCATCCGTTTGAAGGGAAAGCGGCGCAAGGAGAAGGTATGGGCGAAGAAAAGCCGGTACTGAGGCGGCGTGGAGGCGGCAAGGAAGCGGAAACGCGGTGGCAACGGGATGGCAACTGCGGGGACGCGGTACCCCCGAACCGGGTCGGAAACTGAACACGGGTACCGGTTTGAACGCGGCAACAGGGCGGCATGGAGGCGAAAAGGAAGCGGATTTTTAGCGGTAAAAAGTACCCCCGCCGCACTGAAGCGAAGCGATGCGTCCGGCTGCGAGTACCCCAGATTCGGGGCGAAAATGGCGCAAAAATCGGTACGAAGACGGCGCTCACCCGGATCAGCAACGTGCAGAGGAAAAAGCCCATGTCGGCACGGAAGGCGGCGAAGTCAGGGCGCAGGCCCCCAACTCGCGCGCGGGGCGGGAATTTCGCCACTTGGTCTGTTTAGCGTTACTGTGTCTGTGTGAGTATGGGTAGGGTATGAGTAGAAATGGTATCAAACTATGAAAAATGCTCTTAATGACTTTAAGTCCTTTAAGACTTAAAAGACTTTAATGACTAATCAGCTAGCCCCCTTTGGGCTTTGGAGTTATTTTTTGGGTTTTCCATAAGGGGGGCTTGCCGAAGGCAAGAACCCCGTTCCTTATGGTTCTTATAGGTCTTTTTATCAGCCCCCCGCCCCGAATCCCGAAAACCCGCGTGCGGCAAGGGTTTTCGCGTCCCGAAACATCCCGGAACGTGCATTATTCCCCCTGCCTTCCGTGCAACTTTCCCCCTCAACCTCCCATTTCATGGAAGTAAGCCACAAATTTCGCCCCGTCAGCCCCACTACCCCCACCGACGGGCCAACCCCCAGCCTCCCCCCGGATGCAGGCTCCCACAGCCGATTCCAGCGGCGAGACAGGCCGGAGCACCGGACGGACGACCGGGAGCCGCGTCGCGACGTCGCCGCCCAATTCTTTGACCCTGTCAGCCCGCCGTGAGCCGGGCAGGCTACTAACCCAGCCAGCGCCGGATGCACGAAGCCACGGGCGATTGTGGGGCCGTAAGGGGAGGGAGCGAAGACGAGGGCAGGACGGACGGCCAACAGCCAGCACACAAAAATAGCCCGTTTCAGGCCGTGCCGGGAAGCGGATGTCTGTCACTTTCCCCTTCCGGTGATAGAACCCCGCAACACTGAACAGATGCAGAACGAGATCTTCGCCGCGAAGGAAGGCGTTCACGGGAAACTTGGGGTTGGTCTCGGGCAACTTCATGACCCCGAACCCGGTATCACGTACCCCGAGATCGTAGGCGGGGCGGTCGTCAAAGACCCGTGTTCTTTCGTCCTGTTTATCTCCGTGCAGACAACTTTCTCCGTTGTACAGCTTCAGAAGAATACTGTAGTCCGCCCAGTAGGAGAAGCCTTCCTTTAAGGAAAGGCTGGTACCCCGGAAGGGTTGGATTTGATCCAGTGACACCGCCGTGAAATGGACGCCTTCCTTAATCATACGATGAACATGGTCTACCCGGTAATGATTCGAGCCAAATTGGTACTCGGCTTCCTCGGAGAAGGTGGAGTCGAACGTTCCGAGCGAGTTGATCTCCAGACAATGGAGGTGCGACGTACCCCTGCTGAAGTAACCGACGACTTCGATGTTCGGTTGCTTGGGGAAGACGTCCTCCTGCTTAGACGGAGCCGCCTCGACCATGCGTGAAAGTGAGCTGGCAGGATGGTTCTTCTTGAAGGGCTTTTGGTCGAAACCGGGCTTGCTCGGAAGGGGGTCGAGCATGTAAGTGGTACCCCTGACCAAGCAGTGATTGAGACGACGAGATCCAGACAAAGTAAACAACCCCTTTAACAAGAAAATCGATTGGTATAGCGTATGTTGGCTCTATTATCGAAAAGGGAAAGGGGAGTCTGATGGGAAAAGAAAAGTCTCCGACGGGGTTGTCGGAGACTTGAGATGGGAAGATGGATTAGTCCCAGAAGTTCCAGTCGACCAAATCATTGATATCCCAGTTGATCGAATCGGGGCGGGTGTACCAGCTAAAATTATGCTCTTTGAAGTAAGAAGGAAGATCGAGAACCTTTCCAGAACGAACCCAATGATCCTCATACTTAACTATTACAAAGGCATGAAACCCATTACGGACGATTCCGGTTTCGAAGCCAGCCAAGTCGTAGAAAAGGGCGTAGGTGTTGGCGAGGGAGTCGCAGTCGATTTGACCTTCGACGAGGGCGTCGTAAGCGCTGGATACCCCCGGTGATTCCTCTTCCACTTCCATAGAGGTGGTATTCGTCAACTTAATCACTATCTGCCCAATTTTGTACGCCTTTACAATAGTATCAGGGGAGATTCCAGCATCAAGCAAAGGTTTATACCCTTGCGTAGCCCCCATCAACTCTACCTCATATATAGTCTTAGCTCGCTGATTTGGAGAAAAAGACTTACCGTTATAAAGAACATCGATCATGCCTTGAGGTACTGGGATGGAGTCGAGGTCGGCAAGGGCTTCCTTGGCGATCTTGAGTACGGCGTCGTATTCCTTCTGGTTCTCGGTTCCGTACAGGCGACCCTTGGTCTCGGTGGCGTCGATGCCGTTATACACATATTTCTTGCTCGATTGTGCTGGATCTTGTTGGTTCTGCGCCGGGTTGGTTTGGTTCTGGGCAGGGTTGGTTACCCCCGAACCGGGCTTGATCTCGCTACCTTGGGAGATGATCGCGGTCTTAGTCGCGCCATCCCACTCGACCTTCGCGCCGAGGGCTTCTGCAACGAAGCGAAGCGGAACCATTGTCGAACCGTTGACGATAATGGCTTCGGCGGTGAGGGCGACCTTCTGATCGTTGACGTAGGCGTAGTTGTTACCGATGGTCAGCTTGATCGTGGTGTCACCTTTGGTCGCGGTAACCGTCTGCGTCGCCCCGTCCCACTTGACCTCCGCCTTGAGTGCCTCGAATACCCCGCGCATGGGAACCATCGTGCTTCCCTTGTAGAGGATCGCGGATTGGGGGAACTTTTGCAGTACCCCGTCAATCGTGACATTGACTTCTTCGAATTGGGCTTGTTGGACGGATGCTGCCGAAGCATTTTCCGCTGCGAGAGCGGGTACTCCTGAACATACGCTTCCCGCGATCACTGCGCTGAGAACTGCTCTGCCTAACTTCTTTCGAACTACCATGAACGTACCTCCATTACCTAATCGCTCTTATTATAAAGGCAAATGACAATGGGAGAAAAGACCAATTTTTAAGCCTAAACTACTCTACTGGTAACAGAATACCATTAACTATTATATGTATCAAGTATGTTGAAATGACTTTTACTATAGCATATTCGTTTCACCGTTTTCACTCTACACTCAAGAGTGAGGTGTAGGCGATGGCTGATATTCTGGTACAAGTCGGTAAGCGTGTCCGTGAACTTCGCAAGGCTCGGGGCTTGTCGCAACACGCATTGGCCGAGAAATGCGGATTTACGTTCTCCTATATTGGCGGCGTCGAACGGGCCGAGAAGAACATTTCCTTGATCAATTTGAGCAAGATCGCGGACGCGCTAGAGGTCGGTGTCCACCAGTTCTTCATCTATTCCCACCGTTATGAGAACCTTCCCGCAAACGAACAGCACATCCAAGAGATTGTCGCTGCGTTGGCCAAGCATGATGAAAAGACCGTGGAAATGGCGAAGAACATTCTTATGGAAGTGTTGAAATACGTAAAACAATGATAGCCATGCCGCAGGATCGGGCATGGCTGATATTTTAGGGCAACTTCGTAAATTGGTCGTATTCCTGCTGGATTCTGATCCCCACTTTTACCCCCAGTTCATACATGCGCTCCACTTCCAGCGCATGCCACCGGTTCTTGACGTCTTCCCAATCGAGCACGAGCTGGTAATGCTCCGCTGTCAGGCTATTTTTCAACTGTTCTTCGATCTTGGCCTGAAGTTGAGACAAGGCACTGGCCTCGGGATGTTGCTTCATGGCAGGGACGGCATATTGGACGTAGAACCGCTCCCATACCCCCTGAAGCCAGTCATCGACGGAGGGGCGGATCGGTGAGGTTCCGCCGGAAAGCTGTTCATTCTTCACGATGTCACCCGCATTTCTGCCTCTTTGCGCAGGCGGGCGATTATGGAGTCGCGTTCGGCGCGAATAGCTTCGATTTCTTGGCCGATCTCCGCACGGCGCTTAGGAGAAGTCCGGCGGTGGCCGCTTTCAATTACCAGCTTGAGATGGCGCTGGGCGAGGGAAAGCAGATGACGTTCGGTGGCGGGGGCGATATCCAGAAGGTACAGATGGATGGGCTTGGACATGAAAAAACGCCTCCTCGGAAGTTTGTTGTATGTTAGCTTCCAATTGGCGTAATTTCAAGATTATGATTGCATTAATAAGCTGTTAATGAGCTGTGGCGGATATATTATTTCCGAACAGCATATTCTACTGGACAAACAATGATTTACAGGGCGACAAGCTCTGCGATCTTTGCAGCAACGTCTGCCATTGGCTCTTCTGCAGTACTCAAACCGCTTCGCGATGCAAGCAAAGGACTTACTTCACGGAGAGCTTCAAACGTAGTTTCGTGCACAATCGGGACGAGTCGTTCACGAGCCAGAAGTGCTGAAAGTTCTTTATCTGCGATGCCTTCTGCTGGGAGTCGGCGTAACAACGCAGGGGTCACTAATACGATTCCAACTCGTGAATTCGCCAAACCCTTATCGATGGCACGAAGCAACGGCACGCCAAGAGCAACATCCTTTTCACTGAACCAAACAGAGACACCATGTGCCTCAAGTAAATCGTGTAGCTCTTTGGCAGCCCCCTGCCTGTCGTCCCACGCATGGCATAGGAAAACGTCCCGAAGATCAGTCTGCGTTGCTAGGCTTTCGACGTTGTTGCGGATTGGTATTAGTGCTCGAACTTGTTCCGGCGTGTACCAAACGGACGAACCTGCTCTCGACCAGCGCGGCTTAATACTACGAGTAGAATTTCCACCTCTGCTTCCTCCACCCCCGCTACTCATGGACGGGGAGTAAGTCGGGGTAGAGTACGATCCGTAGCTCCCAAAACTACCATAGCGGCCATAACGCCCACCACATGCTGGACAATTGGCTGCGGCACTTGCTGTTCTATGTCCCTTTACAGGAGCTGTGCATCTAGCCATGTTCCAACCTCCTTAATAGAATAAAAGGTCCTAACATTCGTTTGGGCCTAACTCTCATTTATAGGATACATTACCTATGCTTTAAAATACAATATGTCTCAATCAGTCTTTCAAAACAAAAAGCCCTTTCCTCAAAAGGATTAGGCTTTAAGGCAACTAAGACCATTTAGAATTGAAATTTGAGCAGTACTGTCACATCTCAAGCTTTACGAACCAACAAAATTACCGACTCCACATGTCCAGTTTGACTCGCATAGGTTTCCATAATAATAAAAGGAAGAACACACGGACTTTGACAATAGGTAAATGCGGCTTTGAGATTTACTTACGAATGAGCAAAACACAGCACTCCACATGTGTTATGTAGAGATTATCTCATCCGAAAAATCAACTTTGTAACGCCACCTTGATTCATGCTATCTCCCCATCATCAGAACAGCCTCCCAATCCTCCGGGAATCCAATCCGATCCAACTCCACTACTTCGCTATACTCGGACAACAACGCTTCTAATCGAATGATAAAATTAAGCCACTTGTCTCGGTCAGGAATAAGATCCTTTAAAACATATAGATGAGCAAAAATTTTACCCTGATCAATCCCAAGTTGCTTTGATTTTCGGTCAAGCCTAGGTTTGCTTGTTAATGGACGATTATAAAGACGGCCGTAATGGGCACATATATTTCGAATGTAGGACATACATTTAAGCCAACTTTCAAGATATATGGCTGGAGCGCGGTAATTTCTTTTGGCAATTTGATTCTTATCATCATTTTTCATATTGGAAAATAACTTCGAAAGCGCTCCAAACGAAAGAACTTCAATAGCCACCCAAACTGGTATTTTTCCCTCATACTTTTCATAATGATGCTTAATGAATAGTTCTTGGGAACGCTTGAGTTCCTTTTCAAGCTCAGCTAGAAACGCATCATGATTATCAAAATGTTGAGGATTCAAATGACCAAGAGGACCGTAAGTGTGGGCAATATGATATGAAATATGGGTCCTGAAAGCGATCTCAACTTGCTCAACCATCTCCATAATCAAATAACGAAAACGGCGATCAAATTCATATAAAGCGACAACATGTTCAAAAGTAATATCAGGAAGAAATTGATCATTTTTCTTTAGACTGAGTGTATATGCGCTTAACCGATAATAGTTGATTCGTTGCAACGTACGAATAGCAGAATCAACATCGGATATGACGAGCCCGCGGCTCTTTAATATTTCGACTTGCTCTTCAAATGTAGTAGGCCTCTTAATGGAAGGTATATTATTGGAATACATAAAATTCCTCCATAAAAACAAGAAGGCCCACCTTGGTACGCATTGTTAAGAGGCGTGGTGGGAACTATTGACTTTATCATACAAGAGTTGCGAAATAATGTCAACGAAAAAGCAAGCCATTCACGTCATTATTGAATCAGTTCATTATCGGTAAATGCGGCTATATTGATTGTTTCCGTACGAGCGACACACAGCATTCAACATGAACCGTATGCGGGAACCTACCTCATTTTTCCCCCTTCTGTTATAGTAGCCCAAAACCGCATAGAATTAAGGTTTTTCGTGATCGCTTCTGTTATATTCTCTTGATTTACCGTATTTTATCATTAATTTTTGCGGCAGTTTTACGGCAATTACGGCAATGCCCATATTCGTTACTTCCCCCACTCCCGCTGCTCGAATATCACTTTGGCAACCTTCAAAATCATCGTATGATCGATTTTTGGACGTTTGTTCAAAAGCTTCAGAAGTTCCCCCAAATCATCCTCCCTGATAATCGGGTCTAATGAACGAAATAGTTCCTCCAACGTCAGATTCAAGCCATGAGCAACTTTATACAGGCTATCAATGGAAAGATTCTTTACTCCCCGCTCCACTTGTCCAATATATTTTTCACTTAATCCCCCATTTCACCTAATTGCTCCTGACTTAACCCTTTTTCCTTTCTAATATTCCGAATCCGCTCTCCAAGCAGCTTGGCTATTTCCGTCACATATACCACCTCAAAAAAAGCTTACCTGAGGTGCGATAAACTATTAAGGAACTACTGATTTCCTTTTGACTTAAAAAGGATATCAATAGTACCATTGAAATGGTTAATATTCCCTACGGTTCCTTAGAATTTTATCAAAAGCCTGTGTATCTTAAGAATGCCGGGAACTTCAATATGGAAGCGGGTGTTACATGGAGCAAATCAGCGTTTTTCGCCCGGTCATAACAATCATAAATAATGGGAGATGAAATGTATGAAGTATAAGTGTCTCATTGGAGTGGGGATTGTTTCAGTTATTTTAACAGGCTGCAAAGCTGATACGCCAGCGAATATTAATTCGGCTACGAATGAAATCCAACGGTCACAATCGGCAGAACAAAACAATAAACCAGCACCTTCAGAAGCCCAATCAAATGCAACTGCTACTATCGCAATCGAAGAGAACAAGAAAAATGATATTAAACTGCCTGATGAACTGTTAATTGATGGCTGGACGGTGGGTTCATCCTTTTCTTCATTAGTGGATAAACTGCCTAATGATGCCCAAATAGACAATAGTTTCGCTGAATACACAATCACAACCAATGGACAAAAACTCATCTTTAGTGACAACGGTGACCTTACATATATTTTTACCGATTCGCCAGGTAAAGGGCTTAGTCTTGGCTTGAATGTCGGAGATGACGAATCTAAAATAACTTCCATACTTGGCACTCCGGGAAAATCATTTCAAACAAAAGATGGATATTTGGCTTACTCATACTTTAATGAAGCCTACGAACTAAACGTCTTTACAAAGGACAAAATCATTCAGGGATTCTCGATGCAATATAATGGTCGAGCCAGCGCAACTGACAAGGAGTTAATCAGCAAATATTATAGCAACTATGTCGCTGCCAAAAATCCAAAACAGCCTGAAAAACCAGAGGTAGCAGAACAACCAAAGCAACAAACTCAGAATAATAAGACCCCGAAAACTAAATCAAACGAGCAACAAAAAGTGATGGTGAAATATGCTACCCGTGATGAATTGATCGCGTTAAGGAATGATTTTTTCAATCGTTATAAGACATTGCTTGGGGTCATAAGTGACGATTCTTCAAATACCGAGAAAATAACTGCTGTTTTTTCAGATATTGATTTTAATCAGGTTGAACTAGATTTAGAAAAAGCATCCCCTCATTGGTCTAGTAAAGATAAAACCCTTGGGCGGTTAGTTACTGATTTCGTAGAAGCTGCGCTTGATGTGTACCAATGGCAAATAATCAAGAACAACTCCGATGATAATCAAATCAGAGTGAATGCGGCATATCAAATAAGGGATGCAGCAGTAAAAGCACAAAATGCAAATCAAAAGATTCTGGTGATTATCAATTCCAAAGAATAGATTGTCCGAAAGGAGGAATTTGTAAATGCCACTAAACAAACATGAACATAAAAATCTAAATGCCTTTCTTAGAAATTTCTTTGCAAATAACCGTGTTTCAAGTTTTTCTGATATTCTCCAATCTTTAGAAAATGAAGACCCTGAACTAGCAAATAGTCTAAGAAAGGCAAGTAACCGATTAACTAGCGAAACCTACTTGGCAAGATACTGCCTTCCGAAGTTTGTCAAAGAAGGCTGGCTAAAAATTAACGGTCATTACACAGAAGTGCAATTAAGCCCGGAGCGTTGCTCCTATTGTTTTAAGAGCATTGAAGATGTCTATGTAATTGACATTGACCGCAATCGTTATTGCGGATGGGATTGCGCTGAAAAATGCCGCTATTATTCTGACCCATACGAAAACAATTTAGATACTTATCATTCCTTGTTCAACAGGTTTGCCCATTGGTTGCCTGAATGCAGGAAACATTCATATAATCAGGAGCCAAATAACTATCAGGAATTAGAGACACTGACCAAAGAAATTGATGTATATATAAGCGATATTCAGTACGATGATTTTCGGTCACCGCATAAAGATCATAGTTATGTTGACATCGAAATTCATCGAATGTTATTTCTGCTTGATAAGGAAGTACAAAAGCTAAAAGGTTTGATGGGCGCTCTAAATTGTATGGACAAGGAAAAAATCATTTTATGTAGACACTGCGCTGATCCGGTTGATGAACATTACTTGATAAACCATCGTGGAGACTATTTCTGCGGAGATAAATGCCATGAAATTTATCATGAAGCAAATGCTCAACAATTTAGCCAGTTTGACGATGACCACCCTTATTATTTTGATTATTCGTCCATTCGCCAAGAATATATTTATTGGACTGAAAATTGGGTAAAGTTACTTCAAGAAAAAACCAAGGATTCTAATGCATACGCTCAATGGGAAGCTGATGATTTGATCGATGAATTGGACGAAATCATTTGGGCTTACAAAGATTATATACTTACAGAAGGTGACGATGGGATATTTGCTTCCGAAATTTATCAATACACATTAAAGCTTAGAGAAATTCAAAAGCAAATATTGAAATGGAGACCACAACGCGAAACGTATTATGCATTGTACTGCTACTATGATTACGACGATGCTGATTCACCTAAAATAATAAATGATTACTTAAACGATGTCAGGGAAAAAGAAGGTTCAATTTTGGCTGAAAACTGGTGCAAAAGACCTCATCCCTTCCATGAATATTTTGACTGGATATTTGATTTTGAATGGGAGCGGGATTATTGGCTTGATATTTTGTCGCCATACTTTCAATCAAGCTCATTGAGATTGGAACCTTATACGGCTCACTTATGTGATGGTGGTTGCAACTATTATTTGGACTTAAACGATAATGACAACTGGTTGAATGGCTGGTTTTATTGCGATAGTTGCCTTCAGAACAAGGATGTTGGTGAAATGACATTTGACGAGTTGATGAGCCATTTGCAATACTACGAGACCAACAACGATAAGCTTCAACCAATCATTCATGACAAGTGGGGCGACTATTCTCGATACAAAAGCTTAATTCGCCGGGCTTGTAGAATTCATCAAATTGAAATGCCTGATTGGGCAATAATATAAAGATACAGTGGAGAAGCACCGCACAGGGCTTCTCTTTTGTTTAAGAAGGGATGAGATATGACAATTAATCTTTCAAGTAAAGCGCAGGTTAATGATAGGTGGTCAATTACGCACTACACCCATTTCCTCAATACTGTTGAGGAAGCCGCCCCGGTAGTAAAAAGTGATTTATTAGCGCTACTGCCGCTATATATCGAAACAATAAAGGTTATAAACCCGAATGGTAACCTACCGGGCGATATTGTTCAGTTAATCGTTGATTCGCCGGAAGATGAAATCAAAACAAGCAAATCGCTCGTATTGCGTAAGAATCTGGAGAGTTGGGCAGAAAAATACCGTTTGGAAAGCAATAGGTTGTTTATCCATTTCGCTCTTCACTTCTTGGAAGATGTGTGCGAATTCGACCTTGAAGAATATGAGGAAACGGGTAAAGTTACTACTCGTTTATCTGACGGTGTGACCTACGAAGAACATGAGACCATAAGCGACTTCGGAAGCAAATTTCCGTTTATGTTTAACCCGCTCCTGCAAACCCAGGTATTAGAAAAGCTCAGAATCAAGGGGCGTAATGACCGACGGTACTGGGATATTATCAACAAAGCGGAAAGCTACGAAAGCCCTATTACTGGTGAGAATAAGCACACATTGGCGTGGAATCCGGCGGAGGAAACATGGGCAGAATTCAACGCTTTGCTTAATCAAATGTTTGACAACTATAAACGGGCTTATAGACAAAGAACCGAAGCATTTTTAGAAGCAAACGGCTATAAGGCTGAAAAATTGAAAAAGGAAAATCTTCACTATAAGTGGCTAGCGGAATACCAAGTTTGCAGGAAAAGTTGCAGTGAACTTGCCGTTATCTATACTGAACAATCCGAAGAGAATTCACATAAAGACAGTTTTAATCCTGATACCATTTACAAAGCCATTAAAGATACAGCTTCTTTGGTAGGTTTAACATTACGACCCGACCGCGGCGGTCGTCCAAGCAAAACGAAAAAACTTCGGAAATAAAGTTGCCCGGCGAACTTCCGATGTTTCCAACCTCCAATGTGACAGAATGAAAACAAATTCATTGGAGGTGTTTTGACATGGAAAGAACTTTGCTGACGATGCCTGAGGTTGCAAAAATTTTAGGGATTTCCAAGGAACGTTCTTACGCAATTGCGCGGGACGGGCTGCTCCCTACTGTTCGAATTGGCAGACAAATTCGTGTTGACCAAGAACAACTGAATAGTTGGATTCAAAATGGCGGACAAGCTTTGTCCGGGGGATGGAGGCGGAACAGTCATGAATAAACCTGTTCAAATGAACGAACAGCAAATGACCCGCTTCTTTAGTCTCCTATATGGTAATGCCGAAAACGGTTGGCTTAACATTTGGGAGAAACAAAGGAAAAGCTCGTTGTGGTATCCCGCTTCCAAAACTTATGAAGCTTTGCCGGAGATCAAGCACTTGGTTCAAACAAAACACGATGTATATTACGGCATTGGGCTTCGGAAGGTTAAGAAATCCAATACCGATCGAGGAAGAACTTCGGACATTTGCTATATTCCGGGGGTATGGATGGACATTGATTGTTCTGAAGGTACACACAAAGAGTCTGCCCTCCCCTCTTTCGAAGAAGCCGAACTCTTTATAAGCTCCCTACCGCTTGAACCATCCATTATTGTTCATAGCGGCGGAGGTTACCATGTGTACTGGTTGTTTACGAATGGAATTAAAATCATAAACTCCAAGGAATCTAGTGAGTTGTCCGAACTGGTCAGAGATTTCCAAAATGTTATCAGGCATTTTGGTTTTCAAAAGGGCTGGTCTTTAGATAATACATCCGACTTGGCACGAGTGCTAAGAGTTCCCGGAACCATCAACTATAAGAACCCGCTTGCACTGAGGGAAGTTAATATGGTATCAGACAGCGGAACGAGATATTCAGTTGACGACATCCGTGAATTTATTGTGCAAAATAGCCAAACCCTCACTTCATCCGATAACGTTCAAACTGGCGAAAGCCGATACCCGCCTTCAAACGCGGAACAAATATTAGAAAAATGCGCCTTCTTACGGCATTGCCAAGACGAGGCGGCAACGTTATCGGAGCCAAAATGGTTTGCCATGATAAACGTACTGGCAAAAGCGGAAAACGGTATCGAGCTTATTCATACTTTAAGCCGTGCCTATCCGAACTATAATGAGCAGGAAACGAATGCCAAGATAAGCCGCGCACTTGGAAGTAATGGAATTGGCAAGCCCATGACATGCGCCGCGATTCAGGAAAAATGCGGAGATTCCATTTGCTTAAACTGCCCATACAATGGACGCATTAAATCGCCTATTGTACTAGGAATGAAGCGAAGCCACCCTCTCACGGATTGGGGAAACGCCGAGCGTTTCTGCCAGCAACATAATGGGATAATTCGTTTCAATGCGAGTAACCGTAAATGGATGATTTGGAATGGCGTGACATGGCGGGAAGACGATACCGAGCAAATCATACAATTGGCGAAAGAAACTATCCGCTCCATTTATAACGAATGTGACTTTACAGAAGACGAGCAGGAGCGGGTTAAGATCAGTAAATTCGCCTTCAAGTCTGAAAGTGAATCAAAAATTAGAGCCTTTCTGAAGCTCGCTCAAGCCGAAAAAGATATTCCCATTATCCCGGCTGAGTTGGATGCAGACCCTTGGAAACTGAACGTGCTGAATGGTGTCATAGACTTGAAGACAGGCAAGCTGACACCTCACGATTCAAGTTATTTAATGACGAAGGTTGCCCCTGTCAATTACGTTCCCGAAGCACAATGCCCAAACTGGTCGCAGTTCATTCACAAAATCATGGACGGCAATCATGAATTGATAGATTTTATCCAAAGGGCTATTGGCTATAGTCTCACTGGAGTTACAACCGAACAAGTTTTATTTCTCTTGAACGGAACCGGGCGTAATGGCAAAAGCACACTCCTGACCACCGTACAAGATTTACTGGGAGATTATGCACAGCAAACACCTTCTGAAACCTTGATGTCCAAAAATAAAACGGGCATCAATAACGATATCGCTAGGTTAATCGGAATCAGATTTGTTTGCGCTTCGGAAACGGATGAGGGAAAAAGGTTGGACGAACCCCTAATAAAACAACTGACAGGCGGCGACAAGATAACGGCAAGATTTCTTTTCCGGGAATATTTCGAGTTTACGCCACTGTTCAAGTTATTCTTAGCCACCAACCATTTACCGAACATTCGAGGAAGCGATGAAGGTATATGGAGAAGAGTCCGCCTTATCCCATTTCAAGTCCGAATCCCGGACAACGAAATTGACACTCAGCTTGGCATGAAGCTTCGTAATGAACTGCCGGGTATCTTGCTTTGGGCAATTCAAGGTTGCCTCAAATGGCAAGCGGAAGGGTTAAATCCTCCCCTAGTAGTTCAAGAAGCTACTGATAAGTATCGAAGTGAGATGGATATAATGGCAAATTTCGTTTCAGAACGGTGCGATATAGGCTCGAACAAAGAAACTACCATTGCTGTTTTGTATGACAACTACAGGCAATGGGCTAGCGAGGCAGGAGAATACGTTCTCTCCCAACGCGAATTCACGAAGCGCCTTAGAGAACGAGGCTTTGACGACAAACGGATTGGGAAAAACGGAAGTCGCGGATTAAGAGGAATTGAAGTTAAACCGCTGGTTGCCCGTTAATGCCAGTGAGCATGGCTGACAAAACTGACTTTATTATCCTTGGAACATGAAAATATTTCTTTTTTTCTCATGCAATGGTTAATAGATTTCCAGTCAGTTTTGTCAGTATAACGAAAAAACTCCTTATTGATTTAGGAAGATAGAGGTGATGATTCCATGAGACGACTTTATCCAAAACCCATAGCCGACAACCACTTGGCATTAAGCGTAACTGATCTTAACAAGTCCAAACTACTTTCCGAAGGCAACCACTTTCAATGGGCTTGGTTAAAAAAGCAGCTCCCGCTGGCAACCATAACGCTATTAGTTCGGAACGGGTCAATTATCATTACGGGCAATACAATTAGTGCTGTTACTGTTCGTTTGACCCAAACAGATTGCAACTATGGCGGAACGAGACCTTGGTTTATTTGTCCGAATCCTATGTGTAAGCGCCGTGTGGAGAAACTCTTTTTGGTGAAAAGTATATTACGCTGCCGTCATTGCCACAACTTAACCTATATGAGTTGTCGGATGTCTCGTAATGATCTAATGCAATTACTTATTCATAGCCGCAGAATTAAGCGCAGGCTATTTTCAAAAGGGCTGGTAGATTCGGTAAACTGGTTCGTTTCACGCCCTAAAGGGATGCATTCTTCCACTTATCTTAGGCTTCGGAAAGAATTCATTCGTTCGGAAACCTGTTTATCACGGGCGTTTCGTTATCAGGTGGATACAATTCAGAAAACAATTAATCAAGGAAAAGCATGATTCACGCTGGGTAATAGCGTAATACCGAAAGGAGGTAATGAAATGGAAAAAGTCACTTTAACGGTAAAAGAAGCCGCAAAACTGACAGGTTTATCCACTACGACGATTTACAATATGTGTGCGGCTGGGCAACTACCGCACACAAAAGCAAGGAGTAGAATTTTACTTTACCGACCAACTCTTGAAAAGTGGCTGGCTGGCGAATTGCCAGAGTTGAAACAGGCATAAAAAGTTCTACGTTTGCTTCAACCCCCACTTTCAAAACGTATATGACGCCCACAAGCGGCAAGCGGATTAGTACGCTTGCCGCTTGTGTATTAAGTCCTTTTTCGGACAGTTCGAAGTTACAACCAATTTCATGATCTTCCATCGGTATTACGCTAGGAGGTAATAGAAGATGAATTACAGTAAAAAAGCCCTTTGGATTGCCAGCAACTCCGAATTTGGCGAACGGCTTGCCAAAATCACCAAGGAACATGTTTCGCTGGCGAAGGAACTAATCTTAAACAGACGGTACATGACTGCCAGAGACCGGGAAATCGTTATGACCCACATTGAAACTTTGCGGCAGGAGCGAGATAGCATTATTTCATTATTCGAAGAAAATAGGAGTGAAGCATAATGGCAAACTATCGTCAACGTGGCAATAACTCATGGGAACTTACCGTAAGCCTTGGACGAGGTGCGAACGGCAAATACACTCGGCGCACTAAAACCGTTACGGTCGAAGACGAACGCATTTTACGAGCGCCAAAGCGTCTGGAAATGTACTTGGAGCAAGAATGGCTCAAATTCAAAGAGGAAGTCGAGGCTGGGCACTACATAGCGCCAGCCAAGCTAACGTTTAACCAGTTCGTGGAACTTTGGAAGGAGAAGTATGCAGTCAACCATCTTGAGCGGAAAACTCTTTACTCATACATGGTAAATTTGAATTCTCACATCCTACCAGCATTCGGGGGGTTGCAACTCGATCAAATAAAACCTCTACACATTGTCGATTTTCTTGAATCGTTGGGGAAGGTGGGGAACCGGAAAGACGATAAGGCTGGCGCATTATCGTCTGGAACAATCCAAATGAATCACAGGGTATTAAAAAACATCTTCTCCCGCGCCGTCGAATGGAAAGTCATCAAGGAAAATCCAGCAGCGGAAGTGAAGAAACCTAAAGTAGCGCATAAGGAAATTATCCCTTATGATGATGCCGAGGTAAGAACCATGTTACAAGCTCTTCAGAAGGAACCGTACCACTGGCGAATGATGATAACGCTCGCTCTTACCACAGGAATGCGTCGCGGCGAACTGCTTGGGTTGGAGTGGAAACACATTGATTGGAAAACTGGCGTTATTGATGTACAGCAAAGCGTTGCTATTTCTCTTAAAGGGGAAGTCATCGTAAAGGAGCCAAAGACGAAGAATTCCAAACGAAAAGTTGCGCTGCCTCCTTCGGTACTTGAGGAACTAAGGGAATATTATTCTTACCGGGTTAAGGAGCGGGACAAGATCGGAGATGCATGGCAGGGCGGTAAACAGTTTTTCGTATTTGCTCATGCGGACGGCAGAGCTTTTCATCACGAACGTCCTTACCTGTGGTTTCGGCAATTCATTAAGAAGAACGGCTTTCGGTATATCCGCTTCCATGATTTGCGCCATACATCAGCAACAATGCTTATAAACCAAGGCGTCCATGCTAAGGTTATTTCTGAACGGCTTGGACATGGCAGCATCACAACCACAATGAACATTTACGGGCATGCTCTCCGTTCCGCCGATCAAGCCGCTGCCGATAAATTCGAAAATCTTTTCACTTTGGACGCGAAGCAAGCAGACAAAAAGACGTTGGGATAATGTTTCCTCCCAGCGTCTTTTTCTATTCTTTTATGTTCTGTTAGTTCACCATAGCATGCAGTTTTGCGGCAACTTTACGGCAACACATCAAAAACACCTCTGTTACACTAATTTTGAGAACACTGTATCAGTATATAACCCCTTGTATATCAAGGGGTTTCAACAATCTGTACCATTCCAAACAAGCAAGCAGACATTTTCAATGTGTGTCGTATGCGGAAACATATCCACCGGCTGAGCCTCTAACGTGCGGTAGCCTCCATCCTCCAGCACCCGCAGGTCGCGGGCGAGCGTCGCCGGATTGCACGAGACGTAGACGATGCGCTCAGGCCGCATCGCCACCATCGTCTCGAGCAGCGCGGCGTCGCAGCCCTTGCGGGGTGGGTCGACGACGATGACGTCGGGCACGATGCCCTCCTGCTTCCACGCAGGAATGACCTCCTCCGCCTTGCCTGCGGCAAAGGTGACGTTATGGAGGTCATTCAGCGCGGCATTGCGGCGGGCATCGGCTACCGCGTCTTCGACGATCTCCACCCCGTAGACCTGCTTGGCATGACGGGCCAGGAACAACGAGATCGTGCCTATTCCGCAATAGGCATCGATCACCGTTTCCTTCCCCGTCAAGCCGGCATACTCAAGGGCCTGGCGGTACAGCACCTCCGTCTGTACCGGATTGACCTGGTAGAACGACCTCGGCGAGATGGCGAATTTCACATCCCCGATCGTATCGTGGATGACCTCCTCGCCCCACAGCACCTTCGTTCGTTCTCCGAAGATGACGTTCGTCCTCGCCGTATTCACGTTGTGGCATATGCTCTTGACGCCGGGGATGGCTTCGCGAATAGCGCGAACCCACTGCTCGACCGAAGGAATTCGGGTCCCGTTCGTGACGAGGATGACCATCAATTCTCCGGTCGCGAAGCCGTATTTGACCACGACATGGCGGAGCAAGCCCGTATGCGTGGCCTCATTATAAGCGGAGATCCCCAGCGAGCGGGCAATCTCCTTCACCCGGGCCACTACCTCGTCGCTGCGCTCATGCTGGATCAGGCATTGGTCCATATCGATAATCCGATGGCTGCCCTGGGCATAGAAGCCCCCGATCAGGCCGCCCTCCATTTCGCCGAAAGGAACCTGGACCTTATTCCGATACCGCCAGGGGTTCTTCATTCCCATAGTTGGATGAACGATGATCCCGGCGTGGCCAGCCCCAAACCGCTCTGAGACGCCATGGATCCCATCCGGCCCATTTTTCCCCTCGGCTCCATTCTTCTCTTCCGCTATTAGGGCGATATCCCCTTCCCGCTCGCCGCTGGTTCTTCCGTCATCCTTCCGCACCTCCAGCTTGCCGATCCGCTCCAGACTGTCGATCACGATCTGGCGTTTATGCTGAAGCTGGGCCTCGTAGCTCAGATGCTGAAGCTGGCAGCCGCCGCATTGGCTGTAGATCGGGCAGGGAGCTTGCACACGTTCGGGGCTCGCCTGCTCGATTCGAAGCAGCTTGGCGTAGCCGTACTGCTTCTTCACCTTCAATACCCGGACCAAGGCCCGCTCGCCCGGCAGGGCTCCAGGCACAAAAAGGGTAAAGCCCCGATAACGGCCCACCCCTTCACCTTCGTGTCCCAGCCCGGCAATATCCAGTATTACTTCGTCGTTCTTCTGTACGGGAATGCCGTCTGCCGCCGGATTTTCAGTTTTAGGATTCGCTCCCTCTTTGGCCGGTCGGCCGGAAGGACGTGTCCGATTGCTTCTTTTCCTTGTCATAGAGTTAAACCCGGTTCCTTTTCTTTATTTTGAAGATGGCCATATTCTAACGAACACTGCGCACCTTATTTCATACAAAATAGCGATTTTAAAAAGCTAACGAATCCCAGCAATCTTATTCTATACTCCATACCCGTTTTACACCGGATTCTGACCTATTAAGGACTCTGTAGTTCGTTAAATTTTGCAAATGTTGGATTCAAAGAGAAATAACGTATCCTGGATTCGTTAACCGAAAGCCCCAGGGCAATTCGTATCCCTGACCTTACTACGATGAATAAGCAGCGCATCCCCGTTAGGCAATATCCATGCTGCGAACCTGTGTCTCGATATCAACCGGCCAGGTTCCCCTACAATGGGTGCGCCTCCTTGAAGCGAACGCCAACGGGGCTATTTAGATAACTCGAACGAGGATGTTCAGACCCAACTCACCGTACGTTTGACATCGTCAACCAGCATACCATTTTTTCACCCGACACCATACATGAGAAGCTACCAGACACTCGCAAGAGGATGTTCGACAGTACCTACCCGATCCGCTGCACAACAAACCTTTAACTATCTATTTTCCCCAACCTGGGAAAGCTATGCTTGACCCGGTAAGTTGAGCTGCCGGATTCATCCACGATGATGTTCAGATGGGAAGGAAGCACCGAGATGGTGCATGGGAGCGTTCCGCCCAGCTCCCCGTCCAGATTGACCTGAACGTAATCGGGTGAAGTGATTTCGATCTTCCGCGTTGAGGTGTGGATGATGTGCGGATCATTAAGATGCTCACCGCGCAGTGCCAATGTAACGATGCGGATGAATTCGGCCAGATTGCATTTTTTCAATATAAAAACATCCAGCAGCCCATCATCCAGACTGGCTTCGGGAGCCAGCTTCTCGAATCCCCCGACGGAGTTGCTGTTCGTGACCAGGAACATCATCACCTGCTCATGAACCTCCATCTCGTCCGTCTTGACGTGCATTTCAATCGGCCGCAGGCGGGGGAGCTTCTCGATCCCCTTAATATAATAGGCAAGCTGTCCGATCATCGTCTTTAGCTTGCTGGGCACCTCATAGGTCAGCTCCGTCAGAGAACCTCCTCCGGCAATATTGATAAAATACCGCTGGTTCGCCTTCCCTACATCGATCAGACGCGTATGCTGGCGGATAATAAGATCACAGGCCGCCTCCCAGTTGCGTGGAATGGACAAAGCCCGGGCAAAATCATTCGTCGTTCCAAGAGGCAGAATGCCCAGCGCCGGACGGTGCTCCTTCTCTGCCAGGCCATTGATTACTTCATAGAGCGTTCCGTCTCCTCCGGCCGCGATAACGATATCGAATCCGCGTTCAACGGCTTCCGCCGCTGCGAGCGTAGCATCCCCTTCTCCGATGGTCGCGTGGGTAGAGGTTTCCAAGCCTCCGCGTTCCAGCCGCTGCAGAATATCCGGCAGCTTCTTCTTCATTTCCTCCCGACCCGAAGATGGATTGTATATCAACCTTGCACGTTTGGCCATTCACTAATCACCTGTTTATCCATATTCTGTCCAATGTTGACCGGGAACCTATCCTCCAATGCACTGCTTAGCCCGGATAAGGCTCCCTAATACGATATTCTATAATCCCCGGCGGAATAACCCGAACATCGGATTGTTATCCGCATGGAGCTTTTTTTCTATTGGAAAGGGCGTACGATACGGTATTCTAAAACATCATCCCGCACATCAATCTGTTCTTACGATCATTTGACTATAGTATGTTCCATAATCTCTATTTCTCTCCGGTTTTTGACGCCTCGAAGTCTCTTCCCTGAAAGCAGAATATGAAAAATCCCACTCTGACAGGGAGAGAAGGATTTTGTCCGATGGCGCGGTGCAAAGGGTTGCACCCGCTATGAAAGTTTATCTTCCCAGCCGTTCCAAGGTCATCTTGTAGCCGTCATTCCCGTAGTTCAGACATCTCTTCACCCGGGAGATGGTCGCTGTGCTGGCGCCGGTTTCAGCCTCGATTTGATTATAAGTATACCCTTTACGAAGCATGCGGGCTACTTCCAAACGCTGGGACATAGACTGAACCTCGTTCACCGTACATAAATCATCGAAAAAAACGTAGCATTCTTCCATATCCTTCAAAGTCAAAATCGCCTCAAACAATTGGTCGATCGCTTTGTCGTTCAGCTTTTTCAACTGCATGATCTTCCCTCGTTTCTGCTGATTTGCTTTACTTCATATCTTTCGACATCAAGAGCCGAATCCCTGCTTTAAGTTTTCAGAACAGCATAAATGTTAAGCGTTAGAGTGTTAAAATGCTTCGGCACTATAAACCTCATGCTCCGCCTTCAAACTGCTTTACGGTACATGAGGGTTAGCCGGATTTGCCCAAGCCACGGATTCCAGCATCGAGTAAAAAGCCCGATAGCCGGGACATCCGTCCAATCCAATCATTTGCCTAACACATAGATTATAAACAAGATGACCCCAAAAAAGGAAGTGCTGCTTGAATAACAGATCGTTTCTTCCTGATTTTGGGGACCCCCACTGACATCTCATCAAGTGAGGAGATTATATAAAAGGGTTGTGAATCCAGTGAACTCTAACCATCAGGCCAAGTCCAGCCATGCTTACCCGGTCCTATATCGGCAGCCGGGGATTGATCAGGCCCAGGTGCGCAATTGGATCGATTCCCCGCAGTTTCCCGGTTATTACCAGAACCCGGGCTTCCCTGGTTATCAGGGCTTCCCGGGAATGCCCGGATTTGGAGCGAATCCTGCCGGTGCGGGAGGGGGTCAGGGCGGTACGGGCAGCGGAGGCAGCGGCTTCAACTTCAATCAGGTAAAATCCTTCATCGATCGCATGGGAGGAATCGACGGAATTGTATCGACCGTGACCAAAGTGCATAAGGTCGTCCAGAGCATTCAGCAAATGGCTCCGATGCTCAAGCTGCTTATGGGAACCTTCGGTTCCAAGGCCGCTACGGCCGAAGCCGACAGCAAGGCCGTCCCCACCCGAAGACGCCGATCGCGAAGAGGCGGGAGTCCGGGGAGACGTTCGGCATACGGAGGCTATTCCCGCCGGCGGCCGACAGGAGGCAGGGCGCGGGTCAGCAGACGCCCCTACCGATAAGTTCTGCGGCTCTTACGTCAGCGCCTTAACGGTCCGCTCTTCCCCGGGCGGGCCGTTCGCGTTACCCGCTCTTTCCGTCCGCTCCCCGGCATTTCTCCAAGGAACAACCGAACCTTAATTATTGGCCGGAGTTGTTCGTAGCACTGCCTTTGTCTCCTGACTCAATTTCCACCTTCGAATCGACCGGAACGACCTGAATCCACGTTTGTCCGGGGAGCAGCGGAAGCTCCCGTTTGTCCTCATACACACGGATCGTACCGTCCTTCCGTTCCCAGGTCACATCGCGTTTCACGCCTCCCTGAATGAGCATTCCTTTACCGGGCCCATCGATGTCTACGCTGCGCCGGCCTTCATTGTCCAACACCCGGTGCTTCGTCTCGGCAATGATGATATTGGAGGCCGTCAGCTGTACCTTGGAATCTTTGTCCAGATGAGGTTCTCCCGCCATACTTCGTTTATAGACCCCGGCCTCGGCGTCATATTCATAAGATACGTAATAACCGTGTATATAGTTCACCTTCACACGCTCGGCCTTATCCCCGGATACCTTCTCGTCCTCCTTCAAGAAAGGATACTCGAAAGCTTTCCATTCCTGCCGGAACTTCTTCTTCTCGCTTCCTTCGCGAATTTTGTCCACACTGGTATATAAATTGTGCGGCGCCGAACGTTCTTTATCCCGCCAATAGTATGCGTCATCCCCATACACCTGGTCAAAATGCGCCAGCTTCCGCGAATTGATATAATTAATCGCGTCCTGGCTCCATCCGGCGTGAACGATCAAAGCATCCAATCCCTCTCCCAGTTGGGCATAGTACGGGCGAATACTGCGCACGGGACCGATCACCTTCGGATTTTGGCTGTGATAGACAGCCGCGAAGCGGGTAATTTCACCCTCGGCAAGAATTTCGAACACGACATCCGCTTGATCGAGCCCGGTCTGCGGCCGCGCTTGCGGAGAGTTCTCTATCATGACCATGAGCGGCCTGTCTTCGACCTGCTCATTCGTCCCTTTACCTGTCAACGGGAAGTGATACTTATAGGCCGGAGCCTGGCTCGGAGCCGGAGTGACGACGGGTGACGGCGACGGATCGGGTACGGGTGCCGTTTGCGGCTGGCCCGAGCAGCCGGCGACGGTCAGGGCGAGACAAGTCACCCCCAATATTCCTTTGTATCGTCCTGTTATTCGTGATTTCTTGGATTGACTGAACGGTTTCAATGGTCCATCTCCTCTCTTTCTTTCTACTCTATCGACTGATGTACGGCAAGATATTATAACTGTTCACAAAACGTTTAGAAGTACAGTTGGTGGTTTCCTATCCGATCTGTTAAAATGGGCTTGCAGTTACTAGGAGGAGAGGAACGACATGAAGCTGAAAGCGACGTTGATTTTATTGGCGCTTTTTGCCGGTACGACCCTTATCGTTTTTCTGTTAATGTACGGAACCGGGAACCCCAATTTACGGCAGAATACGGCCAGGGACTTGCCCTCTCACGATGCAGCCCGAGCCTATGTGCTTGATCATAAATTACTCGCGTCCGTAGATCAAATCCAGGCGCTCTATCCGGGAGGCCCGGCATTCCTGATGCTGTCAGGCAGAGATGATAACGGACAGGTTAAATATGTATGGGTCGCAGGTCCGGACGAATCTATCGAAGTCTATGGAACCGCTCTGGAGAGCGAAGGAGTGCCCGAAACCGATATAGCGGAAGCCCTTAAGAAGAAAGGGATCGAAACCGACCAAATTGCCGAAATCTACGCCGTTCCCCGTGACTATACTTCCAAGAAAATCGTATGGTACGTTCGGGAGAAGGGTGAGAAAAGACATATGCTTTGGTATGAATACGAGACCGGCGAATTATACTGGGAAGCCTACGGCGAACCTACCGCCTGGGAAAGGGACAAAGCATTCCAATCATTCAGAAAAGACGGCTGAACCGCTTGATGGTTCAGCGTTTTTTTTATTTGGGCATTCCCTCGATCATGATCTTACGGCAGCGTTCGAAAAAAATTCCGCTCGATCATGGGTCAACCGCTGTTTGCGATAGGAATCTCACTCGATGGGTTCATTTGGGCCTCGTTTCGAACGGACATCGCTTGGCTCGCGATCGTACGGATACTTCAGATGGGCTCTTCAAACGGGTTCACCCGACTGCTCGGGAGCCCCCCTTCCGTCCGAATTCATCCCGCTGTTCCCGCTGGAACATCCCCTCAATCCGGTTCACCCGACCGCTCGGCGAGCACCCCTTCCGTCCGAATTCATCCTGCTGTTCCCGCTGGAACATCCCCTGAATCCGGTTCACCCGACCGCTTGGCGAGCACCCCTTCCGTCCGAATTCATCCCGTTGTTCCCGCTGGAACATCCCCTCAATCCGGTTCACCCGACCGCTCGCCGAGCACCCCTTCCGTCCGAATCCATCCCGCTGTTCCCGCTGGAACATCCCCTCAATCCGGTTCGATTGAGTATCCCGCCGCCGATCGTAATTTAATTCTAGACGGCTTGTCTGGATTCCTTCCTTTTTTCTGACAGAATCCGAAACTTTATGCCCGTTTCAACAGAAGCAGCTCCATTTTCTCCAATCTATCGACAAAAACGATCTCATATTGGGTTTGGAAGAGAACAAAGTGTATAATAGAACGGGGAGAATTTCCTTTGCGTGAAATGCTATTTGGAGGTAAATCATGTCCAGACGATATTTCTTGAAAATGCTTGCTTCCGTATTTATCGCGTCTCTTGGCGGAATTTGGTCTTTCTTGCGGTGGCTGTTCGGGAGGGATTCTGTCGCAGAAGGTCAACCGGATACGGATAAGGTAACCGCCGCCGGGGAGGAGAAGGAGCCGGAAGGAGAAGGAAAGCTGCTGGCATCCGTGTTTCTTCTCAGTGACCTGCATATAAGTCTCTATGACACTACGACTACAGACAAGCTGAAGGCCGCGTTGGATGATGTGACCGAGTTGGATCCTGAAGCGAATGCGCTTGTTCTTGGCGGAGATCTGACCGATTATGGCCGGGAGGGCGAGTATCAGCAGCTCTGGTCGATTCTGGAACAATACTCCTTGCCGACAATGCATGCCAATATGGGAAATCATGATTATTATGATATATGGATCAATGAGAAAGGCGGCTTTGCCACTGACACGATGCCGAACGGCAAGACCGACGCCCAATCCAGGGAACGATTTCAGCGGTATATGAATTACGATAAACCATACACGGATGAATGGATCAACGGCGTTCACCTGATCATGCTGTCGCAGGAGGCTTACCTTGAGGAAAGAGAAGATGTAGGAGAAGGAGCCTGGTACTCGGATGAGCAGTTAAACTGGCTGCGGGCCAAAATGGCCGAGCATACCAACGGAGAACCGGCCCTGATCATGATCCATCAGCCGCTGCCTGCCCTGGGCTCCGATGGAGGAACCCACCGGCTCATTCGGGCCAATGAGTTTCGCGACATTCTGAAGCCCTACCGCAATGTATTCGTCTTCTCGGGGCATACCCACCGGGATTTTTATACAGATAATCACTATACGACTCAGGACAATATCCATTGGTTTTCCAATTCGGCGGTCGGACGGCTTCGCCCCTCTGCCCCCTCGGATAACAGTCATGCCCAAGGAATGTACATTCAAGTCTATGAGAAGGAAATTCACGTCCGCGGCCGCGAATTCACCACCCGTCAATGGATCGATGTTGCGGAGTGGCGGGTTCCTATCGAGTAACCACCTATGGAGGGATCGCTCTCATGGAATGGCCTCGCCCATCGGGTAATCGTTCTTATGGAGTAATCTCAACACAATGGAGAATCACTCCCATGAAGTAATTTCACCGCCACGGAGTAATCGTTCCCATAGAGTGGCCTCGCCCATCGGGTTATCGTTCCAAAGCAGGGGCCTTTCCCCCCACCCCATTCCAAAAAATGTCCGATAGGAAGGAGTGCTCTCCTCCCTTCGGACATTTTATCGTCTAAGCCTTAACCGCTTCCTCGCCCTCTTCTTCCTCGAACAACCGGTCGCCGCGATGAAGCCGCCAAGCGATCTGCGCCACGTGCGGCAGCTCCCTTGCTGTCGGCGCATGTGCGGCCAGATAGCGCGTGATAGCCAGCACCATAGTCTCCTGTGCCCGCTTGGCCAATGGCCCGGACAGTTCCGACCAGAGGTCGTATTCCCGGATGCCGGCCTCGAGCACTTGATAGGAGTGGAACTCGGCATCCTCCCGCAGCAAGGAATGTCCAAGCGTGTTGAACAACGCCTGCACGTCTCCTCCCCGGCTCATATAATGCGCCGCCCAATCCGCCGCTTCCGCCACCTGCTGACGCTGGTTCATCAGCTCCAGCAGCTCGGCCGGATCGGTGGTATGGCCGCGTTTGGCCGCATGCTCCGGTTTCGGCTTCGGGGCGGTCGGAATGTTCAGGAAGCGGTCCAGGTAGATGCTGACCGCCGAATAATAGATCGCCCGAATGGTGGGGACGCCGGCTCCTCTCCGCAGGCTTTCGTGAACCGCATGAGCATGCGTGAAGGTGTGCAGCACCGCAATCCAATCGCCGAAGTCATTCTGCGTGTGGAAGCGGACGATCCGCTCCGCGGCTGCCAAAGCAACCAGACGGGCGATGCGTACCGGAGACGCCCCGTTATGCAGCGCATCGGTAATGGCCGCGATCGTCTTCAACGGCTCCTCACCTAGAAGCAGCTCCAACATGGCCTCTTCATCGAAGGGCGCCTCTTCTCCGCCGACCCTTCCGTCAAGCTCGGGCAGCCTCTCGAATGCTTCCCGCAGGGGAGCGACCAGATTGACCGGCTGCTGCCAGTTATTTCTTTCCTCGCTTCTCGTCGGATTGGCCAGCAGCGGAACGAGGGAAGCAAGCACCTGCTCCTTCATCCCCTCTTCCAGCCTCTCCAGCATTTCGAAGGCTTTATTATGGAAGTCAAACGTATGCCCGCCATCCAGATAGAAGTGATCCGTGGCGGCGGCCAGCATCATGTCGGCCAGCTCGCCGTTCTCCGCCCCCTGACGGATGGCGGTCAGCAGAACCCGCTCCGCTCCCTGTGTGTCCCGCACCTCTACACATTGACGGTACCAGGAGGTCAGGCGGGACATCGAAGCATTCGTTTCCGGAAGCGATTCCAATACAAAACGCGGAGGTCTTCCCGCACAATCGGCGGCTACCCGACGCAGACCGTGGAACAAGGCGAGAAACCGCCCATAGCGGTCCAGCTTCGGCAGCACATTGACCATGGCGGCCAGAATGGTCAGTCCCGAGCCCCAGCCTCCCGAGCGGTACACCGTCCCGTATTCGATTCCGACCCGCGCGATTTTCTCTTCCGGCACACCGGCTTCGAGCAGGGCAATGACCGATTTGGCGATCACCAGAGACAAGTTTTGCTCCAGCCCTTCCTGCAGCCTTTTGAAATGCTTATCCGCCCCTCCTTGATTCCTCGGCTTCGGGTTAACCCATACCTCCCCTTCCTCCAGCCTAACCTCGTGGGTCGGCACATCATCCGCCCATGGGTCCAAAGTGCCTCCGCTGCAAATATCGAACCGGGCATGATGCCAATGACAAGTCAATATACCGTCGCACAAGCTTCCCATATGCAGGGGAAAACCCATGTGAGGACAACGATTGTCCACCGCATACACCCGATCCTCATGAACAAAAACGGCGATTCCTCCCTTAATCACCTTAGCGCCTTGTCGCTTCAGTTCCTCCAATGATCCGGCATGAGTCCATTGGTCCATTTCCAATCCCTCCCAATTCATTATACATACATTCTAAACTAATATGTATAGAAAATACAAGAACAATTTGCGACTGTTTGCCCTCCCTCAAGCCGGACGTTATCTAGAGCCGATAGGGCGGGACGCCATTGCCTCTATCGAATCAGTAATGGTATAGTAAAAGCCCGGAACAACACTGCATTAAATTTGTTCCAACCAACATGACAACACTGACGAAAAAAGACAAAGACCTGCACTTTTGCTCGTCTTCGAGGCAACTCTGGCTTTACGCGTCCAGCGCCTGCAAAAAGACCTGCAAAAGTGCACGT
>NZ_VEGP01000073.1:0-11755 GCF_007679495.1 Paenibacillus sp. 32O-W
GCTGTAGACGGATGTAGCTTCAAGGCCAATGTGGATTTCCGAAGCCGGTAGCTTGTCCGCTGCTGAAAGGATCCGGTCACGAAGATATTGGGCACCTTCAAGGTTGTTGTTCACCTGAAACGCCTCGAGCTTGTCGCCGTCCATGTTCATGAAGCAGGCTTCAAGTTGTTCTGCACTCACGTCAATTCCGACAAATAAACGCAAGTCGAATTCCTCCTTTCTGTAAGGGGTTCAGGGATTAGACTCTCCGGGATGCCTCCGGCGCACTCGCCGATCAATCACCCTCGCATATGAGAACTCGCTTCGATCCATGAGCTGCCCCAACGCTGCTACCGCCGGGCATGGGTTGCCGAAGGGAACAGCCAGCGGGTAAGAAGTTCGAACGAATACCGGAGAAACAGACTTTTGAAGTAGACAGAGCTACAGGAGGACGAAGAGTTGCCCCGAATGGACCCTAAGTTCCATTGTCCGGAGGCATTCCGGAAAGTCCAGTCCCAAATTTATTTTTCAAAGATCAACTGGAAATTTTGAAAGCGGCCGCCAGTCCCCTAGGGGACTGGAAGTAAACTCAAAACTGCCTTCAAGAAATACTATATGAGGAGGAACAGGTATGAGGAGAAAAAAACAACGGCGGAGAGCCGCGCTGGCCGTAACCGCAGCCACCACATTAATCAGCTCCGCAGCGGCATGGGCTGAGGCGGCGCCGGCAGCAGCGGAAGCCTATACGGGGAGCGGCCCGGCCGCACAGGGGACGGCGGATAAAATTCCCGGCTTCCATCTGACATTCGAAGGCGTCATGGTGAATTTGTCGAATCCTCCGGTGCTGGTGGGCGATACGATGATGGTTCCGGCCCGGGCTCTGCTGGAGGGGCTCGGATATCGGCTGGAATGGGACGACGCCGAGGCCGCTTTGACGGCCAGCCGCCCGGCAGGCCCGACGCTTAAGTATTGGGTAGGTCGCCAGGAGGCGGTGAGAGAAGGAAGTACGGTGTACACCCTTCCGGAAGCCCCTTACCTGGACGAAGGACTGCTCTGGATTCCTCTTCGTCCGGCGGTGGAGATGAGCGGGCTGGAGGTGCTGTGGAATGCTGCGGACCGATCGGTGACGGTCAGAGATCCGGATACCCGGATAGCCTTCAGCGTGGGGACCCGGGCGGACAGCGGGGGATACGGCACGCCGGAACGTTTGCTCGATTATATGAAGCGGGAGATGAGGACAGATATCCGCTTCACCTTAATCCCGCCCGATCATTACAGGGAGAAGGTGAACCTGATGATTGCCGCCGGCGATCCGACCGATTTGATGCTGATCGCGAGGCCGTATGATTATGATGATGAGCTGTTTCGCTCGATCGCTTCCGATCTTACGGATTTGCTGGAGGACTTCCCGAGGCTTCGGGCGCTGGCCGAGAGCGAATCGCACTCTGTTCGTACGATAGACGGCCGGTTATATGGCATCCCTCGGCCATTCGACTCCCAGAATGCCGCTTTCCCGGTCATTCGCCAGGATTGGCTGGACAGGCTCGGTTTAGCCACTCCGAGAACGATGGATCAGCTATATGAGGTGCTTTGGAAATTTGCCAAAACCGATCCCGACGGTGACGGAAAGGACAACACCGTTGGTCTGACAGGTCGGTTGACCGTTAACGGACTTGGTTCCTTCACCTGGGTGGAGCAGGTCTATACCGGGAGCCCGGCTCGTTTTGCCGTGAAGAATGGAGAGGTGCTGGATGCAGCGGCGGAAGCCGGCGAGCGGCGGGCGCTGGGCTGGCTCGCCCGTGCTTATGAGAATGGAGTGCTGGATCCGGAGGCTCCCATTGTAAAGGATGAGCATGTCACCGAGCGATTGCTGCAGAACCGGGCCGGAGCAGCGGCTTTGACGCTCGATCAGGCGGCCGCGCTAATGGCGGATTCGGACCTTACGGACAAGTGGGCTCCGATTTGGGTTCCACTGCCTTCCCTTGGAACCGAGACGACGGAGCCGGTCGCTCCATGGAATGCGGAAGGTTCGGGCACATATATTATTCCGCGCACGGTTCCTCATGACAAGGCCATGAAAATTTTGGAGTGGCTGGATCAAGGATTAGCCATGCAGCAATCCGGGGAATGGGAACGAGTCCCCGGAATGGAAGAAGCAGACCGCTCCGCGGTTGCGAATTTGTTCGGAAGCACAGATCTGCTGCAGTCCTTCGGAAGCCCGGTCCAACAGCTTCCCGATGCCGTCCGACAACGGTATGAGGAAACGGTTGCCGATTGGCGCCAAGCTTCATATGAACGGAAAACGCTGCCCGAAGTCGACCGTGTACTTCGCAACAAGGAGTATATCCAAATGAATGAAGAGCTGGAGAAGCTGAAGGTTCATGTCATCATCGGAAAGGCGACGCTTGAAGATTGGGACCGTCACATCGAAGAAATGAAGAAATCCGACACCTATCGGCGGATGATGGCCGAGCTCCAGGCGCTGCTGTCTGAATGAGGAAGAGTTAGGGGGCGTCTGAGAGGACGCCTCTTCTTTCTGCTTAGAAAATCATTCTGTTATATCAATCAGCCAGCCGGCCTTGCATTCTGCGCTGTCCGGGATGTCTATATGGTAAAATGAACAAAAAGGCGAGGAGGCCGGAGAGATGTTTGTGAAGGAAGAGGGGAGCCGGGATTCTCCCATGCTTGTATTGATCCATGGCGGAGGAGTCAGCGGCTGGATGTGGGGCCGGCAGGTGGATTATTTTCAAAATTGTTATCGGGTGGTCCCCGATCTTCCCGGCCATGGAAAGAGCAGAGACATCCCGTTTCAATCGATTAACGATACAGCCCGACAGATCATAGAAATCATTCAAAATAAAAGAAACGGTCGGGAGGTGACTCTTGCCGGCTTCTCTCTCGGGGCGCAAATAGCGGTTGAGGTCCTTAGTTTGCAGCCCGAAATTGCCGATTATGCGGTGATTAACAGTGCGCTTGTCATTCCGATGAAGTCTATTCGTCCCTTCCTTAGACCCATGACTAAACTATCGATGCCGCTCGCCAAAAACAGAAGATTCGCCAAGCTCCAGGCCAAAGCACTGTATGTAGGCGAAGAGCAATTTGAAGCGTATTATAAGGAATCCAGCAGCATGAGCACGGACACTCTTCTTCGCATTCTTGAGGAAAACATGTCCTACCGAATTCCGCCGGGCTTCGGGCAGAGCCGTGCCAAGACGCTCATCTTGGCCGGAGGAAGGGAGAAAAAAGCGATTCTCCAATCCGCCGCTGCCCTGGCCGAAAGGAACGATTCCTGCGCGGCTTATACCGTTCCTGGAATCGGACACGGCATTTCTCTTGCCGCCCCCGGTCTGTTCAATCAAATTTTGGAAGCCTGGATGACGGACACGGACTTGCCGGAGGGAGCCCGCTAGCTGAATGGACAAAGAGGGGCGCGCAGCGATCACTGATCCGGTGCCTCAAGCGAATGAATACCACACTCTAACCGATGCCCGGACCGTCAACTCTCCAGGCTGGATGGGAGTGGCCGCACTTTCCGCGAGCATGGGGGCTTGATAGAAGAGAGGTTCAATGGAGCGCGAGAGCTCCTGAACTTTACCGGGTACTGCGGCAAGGGAGACCCCCAGTGCACGGGCCAGTGCCGCCGCCTTGCGCCGGGCGTCGCGAACGGCCAACGAAAGAGCCTCGTTACTGTACCTTTCGGAATGAGCTAGGGTGAATCGGATGCCGGTGACGATGTTGGCTCCATGAGCTACGGCAGTGTCAACAATAGCTCCTGTTTGCTCCACTTTCCCGGTACTGATTTGCAGAAGATGGGTCATTTTATACCCCCGAAAGACGGACTGGCCCTCCGGATAATCGTATTGGGCTTCAATCCGGTAATCGGACGTCTGGATTTTCTGCTGGGGAATTTGGAGCTGCTGCAGGGCCTGGATGATGTTCGTTACTCTACCGGCATTCTCGGACTGGACCGTCTGCAGGACGGGGCCTTCCGATACGGCCCCCAACACGATCAAGGCCTGATCGGGAGGAGCCTGCAGCGCTCCTTCCCCCAGCACTTCGATTACGGACGAGGACGGAGTGCGGAACGAGAACTTGTTCATTGGATAACCATACATGGCCGGACTCCTTTCTTATCAGAATAGAAAGCTTAGGGCGAGAGGAGAATGTACCTTAAATGTATGGGAAACTGGCCGGGAAGATTCTTGCCGAGACATAGTTCAACGAAATTTCCGGCCATTTGAAACAGGCAGCTCCGTCTGGACTCCCACAAAACCAATCGTATAATGTTTGGTTTAGCGATGCAGTTGGAAAAAAAATCCACCATGGTATGAGGATAACCGCATGAAAGACGATCGTATTGCCCCGCCTGAAGCGTTGGAGCAGGGGATTTTTCTGATAAGCGGAATAATGGCTTCCGGCAAATCCACCGTCGCCCAACAGCTCGCCGAACGCTTTGCCAGAGGGGTCCATCTCCGGGGGGATACCTTCCGTCGAATGATCGTTTCCGGGCGGGAAGAGATGCTGCCGGACGCCACGGAAGAAGCGGTGAATCAACTGAATTTGCGCTACCGAATTGCCGCCTCCGCCGCGGACGAATATTGCAGGGCCGGCTTCGCCGTTGTCGTGCAAGATGTTATCGTGGGCCCAAGCCTGGAACGGTTTGTGGATTGGATCCAGAGCCGTCCTTTATTCGTCATTGTTTTGAATCCGAATTTGGAAACGGTAGCCCGTAGAGAAGCGGCTCGCCCCAAGAAAGGCTATGGCCCTGGCTCCTGGACTATTACCGGACTGAATGATGTGCTCGTCAAAGAAACCCCGCGAATCGGATGGTGGCTGGATAGCTCGGATCTGACGCCGGAGGAAACGGTGAATGAGATTCTGGAAAAGGCGTGGACTCATGCCCGGATCAAGTAACGATAACGGCCAGGAAACCTTAAACCGCAAGAGGCATAAAGCAGGTTACGCTGGTCAGCATCGAATTAGTCAGGTTAAACATTTATATAATTAATAATTAATGTCATTAAATAATGGTGAATATCCCGCGCCATATTCCGCAAATGAGGAGTTCCTTTCAGACTGTGATAAAATGGGGTTAGCAAGTTTTTCGCGCATTGGCATGGACAAGTTTATCCCAATGATCACATCCATCCGCAGAAAGAAGTGAGTGATAGTGAAGCTAAGTGTACTGGATCTGGTTCCTGTCCTGGGAGACGCCGATTCGGCAACGGCTCTGAAACAGGCGGCCGAGCTTGCAGGAACGGCGGAACAGCTAGGGTATCATCGTTACTGGGCGGCGGAGCATCATGATCTCCCCCATTTGGCCTGCCCGGCGCCCGAAGTGCTGCTGGCCTATATTGGAGCGCGGACACATCGGATTCGCCTCGGATCGGGAGCGCTTCTGCTGCCGCATTATTCGCCGATGAAAGTGGCGGAGACCTTCCGGCTTCTGGCCGCATTGTGCCCCGGACGGATAGACCTGGGAATCGGCCGGGCGCCCGGGGGATCGGCTCATGTGAGCATCGCCTTGAGCGGCAATTTTCTGGAAAATGTCAGAAAGATGCCGGAAACGCTCGAGGCTCTGGCCGAGCTGCTGACGGACCGCTATCGGTTGGACGGGCAATCGGTTACCGCACGCCCGATTCCGCCTTCTCCGCCGGAAATATGGATGCTTGGCACGAACCACCGCAGCGCTGCCTATGCATCCAAGCTCGGAGCCGGATATGTATTCGGTCATTTCATGAGCGATCGGGATGGGGAAGAAGTATTGTCTACCTACAGGAAGGAGTTCCAGCCGTCTTCTCTTACCCCGGAACCTCGCGCGATGGCAGCCGTCAGCATAATCTGTGCGGAAACCGAGGAGAAGGCTTATCGGCTGGCGGCTCAAGGGAGAGCCCGGTTTGAGCCTAAAGAGTTGCCCAAGGATGGGGCTGCCCGGGAACATCAAGCATTAATCGGAACGCCTGAGCAAGTGAAGGCGGGGCTGCTGCAGTATCGGGACCGATACCGGGTAGAGGAATTTCTTGTCGTCACGCTGACAGGGGACTACGAAAGCCGTCTGCATTCCTACAAGCTGTTGGCGGAGGCCTGTCTTTAATCCATTGACAGGTACTTATACGATGGCCGACTTATTTCACAGTCCATGAACTTGATTAATCCATTGCACCAATGGTTTGATTGGTTCCCGGACCGCCTCCAGATGCTGAAGATTGGCCAGCATTCCGCGAAGAACGACCCGCCGGGGCCGGCTTGCCAACAGCTCCTGTTCCAGGATACTCAGGGAGTCCAGGGCATCCTGGCGTTCCTCAGGGTCAATCTGCGCATTAGCGAGATCATTGCGCAAATTCTGTATAAGAAGAAGGGGAGCGCAGGCTCCGTCTTTATACAGTGCCTCGAAAATCTGCGGCCAGTTGCTTTCTGAAATCAGGGGTTCAGGTAAGTCTTGGAGCATGCCCCTGGCAACATAATCAACGCTGTTCAGAATATAACGGCTGATTTGATCGACCTTCAGCTCAATATTAGCCAACACCTTAAGCCCCATCAGGGTGGAGATTATCCCCCCCATGAGTACCGAAGCATCCAGCGCATAGCGGGCAAAGGATTCCCCATAAACCTCGAATAAGGATTCGCGCAGCTCTTTAATCGTTTTGGTATGGACCTCGCGCAAAAATTGCTTGATCTTCTCGTTCGTAAAGCCGGGATTTTCCCGCACCTGGAGAGTGACGAATTCGGGGTAATCGAGCCACATCATTAAATGAACCTCGATTTTTTTGAGCAGCCGTTCCTGTGGGGCCAGCCGCGTATCCCGCTCAATCCACTGCATTCGTTCGTCACTGAGTCTGTAGTAGTACTTGTAAATGTCCATCAACAGTTCTTCCTTGGAGGAAAAATGCAAATAAATGCTTCCCTTGGACATGCTGCAGTACTGGGCAATTTCCTGCATCGTCGTTTGTAAATATCCTTGTGTTGCGAAAAGCTTCATCGCAGATACAAGAATCTGCTGCTTCTTATCCGGCGCTTTGTCCCGCACGGTGTCCATCCCCTTCGAAAGAGATCCGTTCTGTGGCTTGGTTTGAACCCATAGTAACCGAGCATCTGCCGGATTGTCAAACGCCCTGTCCCGCCAATCGTTTGTTCAATCTCCGATAATGACTTCGTTTCGGCTTTCGTACGTGTATTTTTTGAAAAATATGTCTTGCAATATGAACGGCCCCTAATTATAATGGGGAACATATCAATCGATCGCATATTTCAAATTCGATGAAGAGAAAGAGTAAGTTAACGATCCGATCCTGCAGAGAGTTGGGGGAGCTGAGAACCAACGTTCGGATATTAGCTGAAAGCCGTCTCCGAGAAGCAGGCCGAAAGTGAAGTAAGCTCTGCCGCAGGTCCAGCGTTACAGGGAACGCGTATTGATGGATACGTTGCAGAGTGTCATGACGTTTTGTTGTGAAACTAGGGTGGTAACACGGGTATTTCGCTCGTCCCTTGACAGGGGCGGGCTTTTTTATTTTTCTTGAAAATTCTTAAGGAGGAGCGTCCCATGACAAATCGATCCATGAACGAATATTTATCCCCGGCTGTTCGGAGTATTCCTCCTTCAGCCATCCGCAAATTTTTTGATTTGGTTGAGGGCAGCAAGGATGTCATTTCGCTCGGTGTAGGGGAGCCGGATTTCGTCACCCCGGCGCTAGTTAGGGAGGAGTGCGTGCGGGCATTGGAAAGGGGAAGAACAACCTACACTCCGAACGCCGGACTGCCGGAGCTCAGGGAAGAGATTGCCAATTACTTGTATAACCAATTCCAGGTCAAATACGAGCCGGCCAATGAGGTGCTGGTGACGGTCGGCGGTAGTGAAGCGATCGATCTGGCGCTGAGGGCATTGGTGACGGAAGGCGATGAAATCTTGATTCCGGTCCCTTGCTACATTTCGTATTCGCCGATTACTTCACTCGGAGGAGGCGTTCCTGTTGAGATAGAGACCTTTGCCAAGGATGGCTTCAAGCTTACGGCCGAGGGGCTGAAGAGCAAAATCACTCCTCGCTCCAAGGTACTGGTCGTCTGCTATCCGAACAACCCGACCGGAGGAATAATGACTTATGAAGATTGGCTGCCAATCGCGAAAATCGTTGAAGAGCACGATCTGATCGTCATTTCGGATGAAATTTACGCCGAACTGACTTATGACAACAAGCATGTCAGCTTCGCATCCCTGCCGGGAATGAAGGATAGAACCCTTCTGGTCAGCGGATTCTCCAAGGCCTTCGCCATGACCGGCTGGAGAATGGGGTATGTCTGCGGCCATCCGGAGCTTATCGCCGCTATGACGAAAATTCATCAATACACGATAATGTGCGCCCCGATTTTGGGACAGATCGCGGCCATAGAATCATTGCGGAACGGTCTTGAGGAAAAGGATCGCATGATGGAATCGTACAATCGGCGGCGAAGAATGATCGTTCAAGGGCTGCGGGAGATCGGATTGCCTTGTCACGAGCCGAACGGGGCGTTCTACGCCTTTCCGTCCATAGCAGAAACGGGGCTCAGCTCCGAGGAATTCGCCCATCGTCTGCTCGCCGAGGCCAAGGTCGTTACGGTACCCGGCTCTGCGTTCGGTCTAGGCGGGGAAGGCTTCATCCGCTGTTCCTATGCCACTTCCGTCATTCAGCTTCAGGAAGCCTTGACGAGAATGGAACGCTTTATCCGAGCCATCCGGTGACAAATTAACTCATAGTTTTCGAGCGGAAAGTGAGGACAGCGCAGACAACAAACCGTCCGGATATAATTCCCCGGACGGTTATTGCCGCAATTAATAAGACTTCGCCAACACTGTTTTATGTGGAATGATAAAAGTCCCCGGCTGTATAACAGCCCGTAAAAAGTACGTCTCACATTAAATAGCTGATAAACATCGAAGCCGTGCCAAAATAGACGGTTAACGAAAAAATATCGTTCAAAGTTGTAATAAGTGGCCCCGAGGCGACCGCCGGATCTACCTTGCAGCGATAGAGAATGAGTGGGATCACCGTGCCGGCCAGTGTTCCGATAATCAATGTCAGGAACAGGGAGCTTCCCACGACCAAGCCGAGAATGGGGCTGCCCTGCCAGAAATAAGCGATTCCGGCAATTAACAGTCCGCAGGTCGTTCCGATTATGAGACCGACTCCGAATTCACGGGAAATCAGCTTGATAACGGCTCGCCGATCCAAATCCTGAGAAGCCAGACCACGCACTACGACAGCGAGCGATTGGGTTCCGGTATTCCCCGTCATTCCGGCAATCATGGGCATGAAGAAGGCGAGAGCGACTACCTTCTGCAATGTTTCCTCGAATCCGCTTATAATACTGCCCGATACCAATCCGAGGAAGAGCAGCAGAATGAGCCACGGCAGCCTGCGGATTGAAGCGGTTATCGCCCCGGTATCGAAATCGATCGTTTTACCGGAAGCTGCGAATTTGCCTAAATCCTCGTTGGCTTCCTGGATAAAAACGTCAATGACATCGTCAACCGTTACGATTCCTACAAGGCGCTCCTCGTCATCCACGACCGGAACGGAAATAAAGTCATAACGCTCGATGAGCCGGGCGACTTCTTCCTGGTCGGCATGAACGTTGACCGAGATAACTCTGGTGAACATGATATCGTCTATTTTTTGGTCGATGTCCGAAAGCAACAAATCCCGGTACGAAACGACGCCGACTAATTTTTTCTGACTGTCCAGGACGTACAGATAGTATAGGTTTTCGGCCAATTCGGCGAAAATTTTCAGCTTGCCGATCGCTTCCCGCACCGTAAAATGCTTCTGAATCCAAACATAACGGTTTGTCATAATTCCTCCGGCCGTTTCCGGAGGATATTTCATCAGATTTTTAACGGACTGCTGTTCTTCTTCCTTCATGACGGCGAGGATTTCCTCGATTTTATCTACGGACAATTGGCCCAGCAAGTCCGCCAGATCGTCATTTTGCATCAAATCCATAACGGTTGGCAGCTTGTCGACTCCGAGTTTTTGTAAAATTTCAATTTGTGCCTTGGCATCCAGCTCTTGAATAAGTGCGGCAATTTGCTCGGGAGTCAGGAAGAGCAGAAATTTGGTATGATGCTTGTCAGGAAGATTTTTATAAAGAACAGACAAGTCATAGGGCTGCAGTTCGTCGATAACCGTTTGGAACGTCTCGCGGTTTTGTTCTTTCAAGTGCTTGATAATAAGCAGGGTAAGTTGGTCTTCAGTCATTTGCATAACCATGGCTACACCTCTTTTCGATATATCTGTAACGGATCGGACCTGTTCTAACGGAGGATTCCACCACGGCAACACAGCTCCAGAACGCACAATGCGACGCCCGATGGCGGCCATCGGACGCAATGAGATAAGGATGTGTAAAATTGGATGTTCATCCTCATTATTCCACGCAGATCTTGGAATTATTTATCCCGGAACGGGCAATAGGAAGCGAATGACGAAGTAAGAAGAGGGGGAGAGGGAGGAGGCTATTCAGAGCAATCAACCAGGATTTAGTTCCAATGAATGAAGAAGCTGTGAAAGCTTAGTCCGATTTTCTTCACCTGTCCCACCATATTCTGCACTTCGTGCGGTAAACGATTCTAAATAAAATAACAGCTTGCAAAAAGAACGCTTCAGGGCGAATGACGTATCCAGGGTCTGTACTTGGGTGTACCCTTTATAAAAAGGCGATAGGCTTCCCGGGCAGTCGGATTCCAGTCGATCCTCCGTTCGAAAATCGAAGACGGGGTCTCCTGAATGGGCGAATTCGAAACCAATCCATCCCGTAATCCATCCATTATGCTGCCACAGCTGCCCCATATGAAAATGGCCATGAAGGAAGGAAGCCGTCTTCACCCGTTCAAATAGGGGGCGCAGGTGATCCAGCACCGCTTTGATTCGGGCAACGGTCGACTTCTCTATAGCATCGGCATTAATCGCCCGTCGAGCTATTCGGCGAAACTGATCCTGAATGTATCGGTAACCGTCAGACAGACCATTAATCTGTCTGGAAGTGAAGCCCGGCAGAGAATGACCATGCAGTATGGCGAGATGCCTGCCTGCTTCCATGGCCAGCCGCTCCCGGTCTTGCATTTCCAGACCTGGCCAGCTTTCGCTTACCGGGGATCCGGGCGGGCATATCGTTATCAGAAAGCTGCGGGGAATCACCTGGCGGCTTTCGTCATAGAGCACCATTTCGGGCACCGGCAAAGACGAGGCCAGGATCCGATAAGCTTCCGCTTCCGAGCGTAAACCGTTCACTGCCGAGTCCCCTGCAGAAAGATGAACTATATGGCTGCCGTTAACGACAAACCTTTGATTCCCCTGACAGGGCAGCGGAATCAACTGCTGGATTTCGCCCAATTGATGTTCCTGCCATATTAGCTGTATCTCCGCTTCCGCATTTCCCGAATCCATGGCTATCCCCTCGCTTTCTCATTAAATCGTGTCGTTGGACACAATTCAGTTGTTAAAATTAAATACACTTATTTCGCGCCGAAGCCGTAAAATATGACGGAATAAGAGTCAAAATACACTTATTTCCTGTCACAAACCTCGAATGTAACGAAATAAGAGTACAGACGCATTTATTGAGCCTCGGAAGCCACAAATGGTTAGAAATAAAAGTATAAATGCATTAATTTCCTTCCGAAAGCCTCATATGCGCATCAAAAGCAACCTCTAAAGAAGAATTCGACGACATCTTTGGGTTTTCTTCAATAGGAAGCTTTTTATACGATGCAAGCTTGGACTGCCCTGTGCACAGGCCCGGC
>NZ_VEGP01000073.1:11855-28657 GCF_007679495.1 Paenibacillus sp. 32O-W
TGAATCGCATCAAAAGCAACCTCTAAAGAAGGATTCGACGACATCTCTGAGTTTTCTTCAATAGGAAGCTTTTTATACGATGCAAGCTTGGACTGCCCTGTGCACAGGCCCGGCTGAATCGCATCAAAAGCAACCTCTAAAGAAGGATTCGACGACATCTCTGAGTTTTCTTCAATAGGAAGCTTTTTATATATTACCACAAAGAAGTCGGGCGGTTTAGTCTCCATGGAAAAATAATATTAGAATGACGACTGCTAGCTGATTGCTAAAGGCCGATATTGGAAGTGGAAACGCGCTGGTTCTAGTTGACGGATCCGATATTCGCAGGCTATTAGCACCAGAAAAAAAGGAAGGAAATAGTTGAAAATACGAATATGGACAGGTAGAATGGGCAAGAGGCGGCTTCCTTTATTCTATTTACAGGAACTTAAATGGGTGCTGGTTCAACTTGTTGCCCTGCTCAACAAAGTCGGTGGCAGCCAAGGTACGATGTATTAAGTCCGGTCAGGTCGACCGGTACCATTGTTTGTTAAAGGTGTCAAATAAAGATGGGAAGACAAAGAAATCCATCGGATAGGAGGCTCATTATGAAAAAAAATCGCTTATCTGTCGCTGCTACAGCTCTAGTCCTTTCCGGGTCCCTTGCACTGTTGTCTGCCTGCGGAGATTCCTCGCCGGGACAGGCGGCTGAAACGCCGGGGGTCACTTCTTCCCCTAAAGCAGAAACCACCCCAAGTCCGTCTCCTTCTCCGTCTGCGGAGCCTGTCCCAACGGACGACAAGAAGCCGGAAACTACGCCTTCTTCTTCACCGGATGCGGGATCTGGGGAAAAGCAGGGGACTGGAACCAATCCGGGGAATGAGGCCGTAGAGGTAGTAGCAAAGCCCGACGCGATGACGGTGCTGGTCAACAAGAAGTATAAGCTTCCGGACGGCTATAAGGCGGATGATCTGGTAGAACCGAATGTTCATTTCATTTTTAGCGAAAAGCTGGAAAAAAGACTGATGCGCAAAGAAGCAGCCGAAGCCCTGGAGGAATTATTCGAAGGGGCCAAAAAGGACGGACTTCATCTGGGCGGAGTTTCCGGGTACCGGTCTTATGATTATCAAAAATCTTTATTTAACCGTTACGTCAAGGAACAAGGCGAGGAAGAGGCTCGTAAGGTTAGCGCGGTTCCCGGGCATAGTGAACACCAGACGGGACTGGCTATGGATGTGTCGGACAGCAGCGGGAAATGTGCGGCGGAGGATTGCTTCGCGGATATGAAGGAAGGCAAGTGGCTGGCCGAGCATGCTCACGAGTACGGATTTATTATCCGCTATCCGAAAGGGAAGGAATCGATTACCGGCTACAGCTATGAGCCGTGGCATATCCGTTATGTCGGCAAAGAGATTGCCAAAGATATTTACGAGAAAGATTTGACGCTGGAAGAATATTACGATGCGGTACTGGTGTCGGCCCATCAGTGAACTCGTTCAGCTAAGCTGAACATCGAGTAATCAGATGGAGACTCTACTCCACCTGATTTAGAGCCCACCTATAGAGGTGGGGTCTTAGCCCGATAATACAAACATTGGGATAAACCGGAATAAGAAAAATAGCAGGAACCGCCTGCTAGTTTTCTTGCATAAATGGAAGGGAGAGAATATCAGAACATTCTCTCCCTTTTTTTTCATAAAGACCGACGGATGGCAGCATCCTATATATGGACGGATTTTTCCTCATCCAGAAGAGCTTTCACAAATTGCGGAAGCTGGAAGCAGCCGGATAACACATCCTTGTTGGCATAGGTAGCTTCCTTGTCGAAGTTCGCGCATCGGTCGAAGTCGACCGGACGTTTCGAGCCAAGTGTAAAGCTCCACATACCTCCTGGGTAGGTAGGTACTACAGCCCAATACATGTGCGTGTGCGGGAACAGGCTGTCAATCCGGCCCAAGGTCTGTGCCATAACTTCCGGCTGGAAGATCGGGGACTGGCTTTGGCAAACCATCATCCCGTCCTCTTTCAGCGCATGATGGAGATTCCGGTAGAAGTCCAGCTCGAAGAGCTGGGTCGCCGGCCCGACCGGGTCCGAGGAATCGACGATGATGACATCGTACTTTCCTTTCGCTTGCTTCACGAATTCAACTCCATCGGCATAGATGAAATTGACCCGGGGATCGGACAGATTGCCGGACACTTGCGGCAAATGGGCCTTGCACGCCTGAACGACCAATTCGTCAATCTCCACCATATCCAATTGTTCCACTTGACGGTATTTGCAGGCTTCCCTCGCGGCACCGCAATCTCCTCCGCCTATAATTAGCACCCGTCGCGGATCGGGATGCAGCGTAAGAGGAAGGTGGGTGATCATTTCGTTATAAATATGACCATCCATCGAAGTTGTCTGCACAGCTCCGTCAAGCACAAGCATTCTTCCGAAATCGTAACAATCCAGGATCATCACATGCTGAAAACGAGACTGTTGTTCAAATACCACTTCTTTTATCCGGTAATTGAGTTTAAGATTGTCTCTTTCGCTTTCGGTCAACCAGAGTCCACCTTTATCCTGATGAAGATACATGGATAACCGTTCCATTTTCAACCCCCTATAAAAAAATAATAGTTAGCTGGAGGATTCACCCAGCTACTAGAATTCATTGTACCAGAATCGGCAGGATAATGCCTAATCCGGCTATAGCAGGTCTACTAATGATAGATAGAAGGAGGCCGTAAACTCCTTGCTCAGCCCTCAAAGAACCGGAAAAAGACGAAAGCCGTTAAAATAAAGGAGTCGTCCCTTTGCGGCTCCCGGCCGCGGCCAAATAAGAGGCGATCGCAGAGCATAGCTCCACTAATCCGGTTCTCAACTGCTCCTCGCTCACCTGCGAGAAGCTGATTCTCAGGTGATTCCATTCCACTTCGTTAGGATAACAGGCCGATCCCGGAAGGAAAGTCAGGTGATGACGCTCAGCCTCATCCAGCAGCTCAATCGTATTGGCTTGCGGAGGGAGTGTTAACCACAGGTTGAAACCTCCGCGCGGAATGATCCACCTTACTCCTTGGGGAGCATGCTGTTTTAGCAGTTTGATGGCAAGGTCGCGCCTTTGCTTGAGGGCGGCCCGCAGCTGTTTTAGAAGAGGCGTGATTTGTCGGGATTGAAAAATGGGCAGAATCACCTTCTGATTAAGCAGCGGGTTGCCCAGGTCCGCATTCGTCTTGGCGGTGATCAGCCGGTTTAGAATGCTGACGGAAGCGATCAGGAAGCCGATTCGGCAGCCTGGAGACAGCATTTTGCTGAGTCCCTTCAAATAAATGACGTGGCCGCTATGGTCCATCGATTTAATATGGGGGGGAGGAGTTTCGTCGTAATAGATTTCACTCCACGGATCATCCTCCAGGACGAGACAGTTCAAATCTTCAGCCAGCCCCAGCAGCTGCTTGCGCCGTCGCAAGCTCATGACCTTGCCGGTCGGGCTCTGAAAGCTTGGCACCGTATAGATCAGCTTGGGGGTAACCTCATCCGTCAAGGCGGTCAAGCGGTCGATCCGCATTCCTTCCTCATCCATCGGAACCGACAGTATGGTAGCGCCGCGGCTGCGAAAAACATCGATGGCGGCCGCATAGGTCGGCTCTTCCGTAACGACAACGTCTCCCGGTCCGATAAAGCTCCGGGCCACCAGATCGATCCCTTGCTGGGACCCGTTGGTGACCAATATTTCCTGGGGAGAGACCGCAATTTGTTCATTCATTAAATAAGATGACAGCGCCTGTCGCAGCTCCAGATCTCCCTGGATCTCGCCATATTGAGCGAGCACTTCCGGATAGTATTGCGCCAGATGCCGGAGGCTTTCCGCCAACTCCCGGGTCGGCAGCAAATCCGCAGCTACTGCGGACAGGGAGAAATTGATGGCTACAGGCTTCTCACTGTAATGCTTGGCTTGGGACCGGTGCAAATAGTCCGGGAACTGTAATGGACTGTTACTCACTTCCTTCTTAACTTCAACTTCCCCCGCCTCATAAACAAAAGTTCCCTTGCCCTGCACGCGGGTAATCAGCTTGTCCGCTTCGAGCAGATCGAGAGCATGCGATACGGTGACCGGGCTGACCTGCAGCATCCTTGTCAGTTGTCTGACGGAAGGCAGACGGGTGCCTTTGGCAAAATAACCGGATAAGATCCGATCGGACAACGCTCTATAGATTTGCCGGGCTAACGGAACCTGCGAGCTGCGGTTCAATTCGATTCTCAAGGTGTTTCCCTCCTGCTTGATCCAAGTAAAGTGTTACACATTGATATTGACTGTTACATATCATCGTACCTAAAATAGCACCAGGAAACAATCCTTGTATAAATATGGGAGGGGGGATTCGACAACCCCGAGGCTTAACGGATAAAAGGATGAAGCTGGAAATGTGCCGAGGGTTACGAAGGTGAACGTATTCTGCAATTATATCATCCATGGTCGGTCGTTGTGGGGCAAGTCGAGTTCCCCATATTTGCAAGTAATATTTATTATCATTAATTATTAATATCATTAAGGAGATGGGTGCTATGGTACAAACAGGAACGGATTTAGTTAAAAGAGGGATGGCCGAAATGCAAAAAGGCGGGGTCATCATGGACGTTATGAATGCCGAGCAGGCCAAGATTGCCGAAGCTTCCGGAGCCTGCGCGGTTATGGCTCTGGAAAGAGTGCCCTCCGACATCCGGGCGGCCGGCGGAGTGGCCAGAATGGCAGATCCTACCGTTCTGGAAGAAGTGATGAACGCGGTGACGATTCCGGTCATGGCAAAATGCCGAATCGGACATTATGTGGAAGCGAAAGTGCTGGAAGCGTTAGGTGCCGATTATATTGACGAAAGCGAAGTGCTCACTCCTGCCGATGACTTGTTTCATATCGATAAGAAACAATTTAAAGTTCCTTTCGTCTGCGGGGCGAAGGATATCGGTGAAGCATTGAGAAGAATAGGAGAAGGGGCTTCCATGATGCGTACCAAAGGGGAGCCTGGCACGGGCAATATTGTGGAAGCTGTTCGTCACATGCGTTTGATCAACTCGCAAATCCGGAAGATTCAGAATGCTTCCAAGGATGAATTGATGGCCGAAGCCAAAAACCTGAGCGCTCCGTATGATTTGGTTCTATACGTTCATGAACATGGCCGGCTTCCTGTAGTCAACTTCGCGGCCGGTGGTGTGGCGACGCCTTCAGATGCAGCCCTTATGATGCATCTGGGTGCGGACGGGGTATTCGTCGGCTCCGGAATATTCAAATCCGAAAATCCGGAAAAATTCGCCAAAGCGATTGTTCAGGCGACAACACATTACGAAGATTTCGAGCTGATTGCCAATGTGTCCAAAAATTTGGGCGGAGCTATGAAGGGCATTGAAATCAACAAGCTGGAGCCGTCCCAACGCATGCAGGACAGAGGCTGGTAAAAAAAGCTCCTAACGGAGCCTCTTCGAAGACGAACGTCAATTAGAAAGGTATTCATCTTAATGCTCAAATAAACTTGAACTTTTAATGTGGTAAGAAGGTGTGGGAAGTCGATGAAAATAGGCGTTCTTGCTTTGCAGGGTGCGGTTGCCGAACACCTGAATATGTTAAAGTCAATACAGGTGGAGGGAGCCATCGTTAAAAAAACGGAGGAGCTGGACGGGGTGGACGGGCTGATCATTCCCGGAGGGGAGAGCACAACCATCGGCCGCTTAATGAAGGAATATGGATTTATTGAGCGTATCCGGGAGTTCTCGAAGCAGAAAAAACCGATTTTCGGAACTTGCGCGGGGATGATCTCCCTGGCCTCCAACATCAAGGACCAGCAGGAAAGCTATTTGCAGCTTATGGATATCACGGTGGCCCGTAACGCCTTCGGCCGGCAAAAGGACAGCTTCGAAGCGACTTTGCCTATACAGCGGATCGGCGAGGATGTTCAAGCCGTATTCATCCGGGCACCGCTTATAGAGGAAGCGGGTGCGGAAGTGGAGGTGCTGGCCTCCTTTAACGGCTCCATCGTTATGGCGCAGCAGGAGCATTTGCTGGCCGCCTCGTTCCATCCGGAGCTGACTGCGGATACAAGGGTTCATCGCTATTTTGCAAACATGGTTTCGCGCTATATATCCAACGAAAAGTAGAAAGCCTTCGAGCCGAAAGCCGGATTCTCAAATAAGAAACCGGACTTTCGGCTTGTTGGCTTATGGAAATGTGCGAGAATCAATGCACTTCCTAAGGTGCTGCAGAGCGCTTATACGAAATAGATGATTTGATGATACAGAACATGGAACTTTTTGTCATGAGACGTCAAGGCCAGATGGTCGATAAAGACGCCATCCAGCTTTCCTTCCACTTTGCCTCCCGTAGTCATCACGGTTATTTTTTTGCCTTGATACTCTTTGAGATGCTCCATGAATTTCGGTTTGACGATGGCAACATACTTGGTTTCCCGGGAATGTGAAGCTCCGTCTCCCGGGGAACGGTTGGCGGAGGACGTATTCCAAGCCAGGCCGAACTGGGGAGCCGCGGGCGACGTTGTCCTGGCCGGCCATGCGGGAACATAACTGTAATATGAATTCATCCCGGTGTTACACTCCTTTAGAGATCCATTCTGAGACAGTAATACTATATGACAAACGCCTGCGACGGGTTCCATAATATGGATGTATTCTATTCGATTTATCCACTACATTCCACGATCAATGAGAAATAACCGCTTAGCTTTACCTTCGAACATCACGAACGATATAATGGACAAGAGGGTGCTGTACGCCCCGGATATACATATAGTCGGAGCATTTCAACCTCAGTATAAAGTTTAAAGGAGATAATAGGGCATGACACACCAATTTCACAGACCACCGTTGGCAGATTGTGTTCCGGATCTGGTCGCAACGGCGCGAGGGGATCAGAAGGCTTCACTCGTAATTACGAATGCGCGTCTGGTGAGCGTAGCTTCCGGAGAAATTGTTGAAGGAATGTCGATTGGGGTTCAAGGGGCTAGAATCGCGTTTGTCGGCCGGGACGCCAGCCATCTAATCGGGGAGAATACCCGTGTGATTGACGCTGCCGGGCGCTATGTGTCCCCGGGCTTTCTCGACGGCCACTGCCATATCGAAAGCAGCCAAATTACGGCCACCCAATTCGCCAGAGCGGTGCTGGTCAAAGGCACGACGGGAGGCTTTTTCGACGCTCACGAAATATCCAACGTCCTGGGACTTCCAGGCTTGAAGATGATGCTGGATGAAGCCAGAACGACTCCTCTGGCTGCATATATGCAGGTCGCATCCTGCGTCCCGTCTACGGGCCCTGAGCTGGAGACAAGCGGAGCCATCATCGGACCGGACGAGGTGGCCGAGGCTTTCACTTGGGGACCCGATATGATCGCGCTGGGGGAAGTGATGAATTTCCCGGGGGTCGTCTACGGCGACGAGAAGATGATCGGCGAAATTCAGGCAGCCCTTAGAGCAGGGCGGGTGGCGGATGGCCACTATACATGGCCGGTGAACGATTGGAGATTATCGGCTTATGCGGCGAGCGGAATCAGCGGAGATCATGAGCCGGTCACCGCCGAGGACGTGGTTCAGCGTGTTCGTCTAGGCATGTATGCGAAGATGAGGAGAGGATCAGCCTGGCATGACGTGGCAGCGACGATTAAGGCTCATACGGAGCAGGGAATCGATACGCGGCGGATGATTCTCGTAACGGATGACCGCAGTCCGGAATCCTTGGTGGATGAGGGCCATATCGATTTCGTCGTGCGCCATGCTATTCAGCAAGGAGTTTCTCCTGTCACGGCCATACAGATGGTGACGATCAATACGGCGGAACGGTTCGGTGTTTCCCGCGATGTGGGCTTGATCGCTCCGGGAAATTATGCCGATATCATTATGATGGATGGCAATTTGGCCGATATCAACGTTGTGATGACCATTGCCGCCGGTCAAGTCGTTGCGGAGAACGGAAGAATGACGGTTGAGCTGCCGGAATACATCTATCCGGAAGAGGCCATTCGTTCGGTACGTCTGTCCCGTGAGCTGACGCCGGAAGATTTCGTCATTCAAGCTCCGAAGGCTTCCGGCGAAGTGAAAGCCAGAGTGATGGAAGTCCGGGAGAATCATGTCGATACGAAGCAGCGAATACTGTCGGTGCCTGTCGTGGATGGGAAACTGCAGGTGAATGCCGATCGCGACCTGTGCAAGATGGCCGTTATCGAACGGCATGGTCTTAACGGCAATAAGGCTCTAGGTCTGGTGACGAACGTAGGCTTTAACGTTCCGGCAGCTATTGCAACGACCGTAGCCCACGACTGTCACAATTTGATGGTCATCGGAAACTCGGACGAATTGATGGCCAAAGCGGCTAACGCGGTTGCGGCTGTGCAGGGCGGTATTGCCATGGTGACCGAAAATGGTGAAACCGTGCTGCCGCTTCCTGTGGCCGGTCTTATGTCCAACGCCCCTTACGAGGAAGTCGCCGAGCAATCGCGGGCTATCGGGGAAGCTTTGAAACAGGCGGGCTGCACGATGAACTATGCGTTTATGACGCTGTCTCTCCTTGCGCTGATTGTAGTTCCCGAGCTGAGGCTGTCGGACATCGGCTTGATTTTGACTACCGAGGAAGGGTTCAAGAAGGTCCCGTTGTTCGTGGAAGAATAAATCGGTGATTGGCACATCACCTCACTAATATTACTTGGTAAAGGAGAGGGTAACGGATGGAGAAGCTGTTTTTTATCGAATTGGGGATGGGGGCCGACCTGCACGGCCAGGATATAACCAATGCGGCAGTCCGTGCGGTCCGGAATGCCATTCACAGCAACTCGATGCCGGGACTTCGCTCTGTCCTGCCGGATAACGATTTGAACCGAATGAAGGTCCACATTAAATTGGCTGTTCCATGCGACAAGGAGCTGCTGGATGTGGAGCAGGTTAAAGCGGTCATTCCATACGGCGAGGTGACGGTGGAGCTGATCGACGGCGGAATGGTGACGTCAAGCGGCATCGTTCTGCCGGACAAAGATGACAAGAATGACCTGATATATATCGTCAATGCCTCCGTAGAGGTAGGCTACTGATCGACAAGCATTGAATACACTTCATGGGGAGGACCCTCTGAATGTCAGGGGAAGCCCCGTTGCCAGCCATCGGACAGATTAGTCGGATGGCTTTTTGCCTATTGGAGGCCAATCCGGCAATACCTTCCCTATCATCAGTTATAATGATGCTTCATGAGAGGCATTTTCACCGGACGACGTAAACGCTCTTCCACAAGGCTGCATCACCAAGCCAGTACGATTCATGATCAACATTTCCCGGGCAACCGCAAAATCCGAGCAAACTTAACACGCTGGAAAAGCGGGGAGGAGTTTTTTCGACATGTGAAACCTAACAAAATGACATATCAAGCTCACATTTCTTCATTCCTTGAACATCCTTGATCCTTTACAATAGAACTTAATCAAACCAAGGGGGTTGAAATGATGACAAGGCCTAATCTCTTGCTCATTACAAGCGATCAGCAGCATTGGAACACGATCGGGGCATTCAATCGGGAAATCCATACACCTAATCTTGACCGGCTTGTGAAGGAAGGGACGACCTACACGAGAGCTTACTGTCCCAATCCCACCTGCACGCCGACACGCGCGTCTATTATTACAGGCTGCTATCCCAGCCAGCATGGAGCCTGGACACTGGGAACGAAGCTGCAGGAGGATCGCCATACGGTCGGGGAGGATCTGATGGCGGCCGGTTACAGGACGGCGCTGATCGGCAAGGCGCATTTCCAGCAGCTGCAGAATACGGAGGAATTTCCTTCCCTTGAATCCTATCCTTATTTGCAGGACCTGGAATTTTGGAAGGACTTCCATGATGTGTTTTACGGATTCGAGCATGTGGAGCTGGCACGTAACCATACGAATGAGTATCTGGTAGGACAGCATTACGCGCTTTGGATGGAGGAGCAGGGCTGCAGCGATTGGCGGGAGTATTTCTCGCCCCCGGTTGGACGCATGGATATATCGATCCGCCATTCCTGGCCGATTCCTGAGAAGTATCACTACAATACGTGGATTGCGGAACGGACTAATGCGATGCTCGAGGAATATCACCGTGCCGGAGACCCCTTCTTCCTGTGGGCAAGCTTCCCCGATCCGCATCCGCCGTATCTGGTGCCGGAACCATGGGACCGCATGTATGATCCGGATAATCTGACTATCCCGCAGGCTGTGCCGGGGGAGCATCTTGCGAATCCGCCGCATTTCCGGATGACCCAGGAGAGAAATCCGGATTTCAGCGCCTGGAAGGAGACGGGATTTCCCATCCATGGGTACCATTCCCACCTGCTGGATTCCGAGCAGGAGCGTAAGCAATTGGTAGCCACTTATTATGGAATGATCAGCATGATGGACAAATATATCGGCCGGATCCTGGACAAATTGGATGAACTGGGACTTGCGGAGAATACGATAGTCGTCTTTACGACCGATCACGGGCATTTCTTCGGTCAGCACGGGCTGCAGGCCAAGGGAGGGTTCCACTACGAAGATTTGATCAAGGTTCCTTTGATCGTCCGTTATCCGGGGCATGTCCCGGCGGGGGTGCAATCGGCCGCCATGCAATCGCTAGTCGATCTGGCGCCGACGTTCCTAAGCTTTATAGGAGCCCCGATTCCGCGGACCATGACCGGAGTGGATCAGCGTGGCGTGTGGCTGGGAGAGCGGCAGCAGGCGAGAGATCATATCTTATGCGAATTCCGGCATGAACCGACGACCATCCATCAGAAAACGTATGTGGACGAGAGATACAAAATCACCGTTTATTATAATCAGACCTATGGAGAGCTGTTCGACCTGCAGGAGGACCCCGGCGAAATCCGAAATCTGTGGGATGATCCGAATGCCCGCGATTTGAAATCTATGCTGCTGCTGAAATATATTTGGGCGGAGCTTGGGAAGGAGCCTATGCCGATGCCGCGGGTGGGAGGAGCATGAGGATTAGCCCCACATGGCTAGGCCAATCAAGCTTTTGCCGAACGCATGGCCGCCTAATGTGTAAAAATAGATCGAATTTTGCCGTCTAGATACGAAATGTTTCGGACTTTTGTCTTAAAATCTCGCAAAATACTTGTCAGATGAGGCTGAACAATGACATAATAGGAGGAATCTTCCATGCTTCTAATCTATTATTTTATGGAAAGGGAGGCCTCTGATGACAAGCACTTATCGGTCTATGCAGAATGGCCGTTTGACACTGTGGCTCTGCGCCACTTTACTATGCTGGATAATAGGATCGATTATATACATACAACCCGCCTATGCGGAGGAGAACGGGTATAAAGCTACTGTTGATGCTACCTCACTGAATGTCCGCGAGGAACCCGCCGCGCAAGGCGCCATTATCGGGAGTCTGAAGCAGGGAACAGAGGTGGAGGTGCTCAGCGAGAAATACGGATGGGCGGAAATTCAATTCGAATCCGGCCCGGGTTGGGTTGCCGCGCATTATCTGATTAAAGAGCAACCCGTGAAGACCTCTAATGAGAAGGAACAGAGAGAGGAGAAGGGGAATAATCCTAAGCCTGCCTCCGAGCCGAAACCAACGGAGAAGAAGACTATCGGGAAAGTATACGGAATAGTGAGTGCGGATGCTCTGCGACTGAGAGAGGAACCTGACTTGGAGGCGGACATTGTCGACCTGCTTCCGGATTCCTCCGAATTGGAGGTTGTCGGACAAGCCGGAGAGTGGCTCAACGTCATTACCGGCGACGGCCAGAAGGGATGGGTGTCCGGCGAATTCGTTGTTCTTAAGGAGGCTCCCGCCAAGAAGGAGACGGCAGAGACCTCTTCACCGCCGGTTGAAGGAAATATTCCTGACAAACCTGTCTTTGAAATTCCCGGATTGAAGAACAAGGTAATCGTTATTGATCCCGGACATGGGGGCTCGCAGCCCGGGACGATCGGAGTCAAACACGGTACTCTTGAGAAGGATTTAAATCTATCAACCGCACTTCTCGTTGCGGAATCGTTAAGAGCTGCGGGAGCGAAAGTCTATCTGACCCGGGATAAAGACCAGTTCCTGGATCTCTCAGACAGAGTAGATATCAGTCATGCCAAGAACGCTGATGCGTTCATCAGTATCCATTATAACTCGGCCAAGCCCGATTCCAGCGGAATCATCAGCTTCTACCATTCCGAGAAGAAGGACAAGCCGTTGGCCAAGGCTCTGCAGAAGGAGCTTGTGGCGGAGACCGATATGAAGAACGGCGGGGACCGTTTTGGTGATTACCATGTTTTGCGGCATAACTCTAATCCGTCCGTTTTATTGGAGCTGGGCTTCCTGTCCAATCCGAATGAGGAAGAGGTCGTCCGGGCGAAAGGTTACCGGCTTAAAGTAGCGAAAGCCATCGTTGCAGGGCTGCAAGAATATTTCGGCCCCGAGTCTTAATGCCTCTAAATAAATTTCATAGAGAAGAGCAAGCTTAGCAGGCTTATTTCGATAAACCACAACAAGGGACTTCATCAGCCGGCTGCCATTTGGTATTTGCCGGTAAGCTTGAAGTCCCTTAATATTTGGTCAAGGCAATGGAATTGCTATAAATGATGAATAGGGGCTGTGTCGGTTATTTCATTTCTTTAAGGAGCTGACTAACCCGCCCCTGACTGATACCCAGCAGCTTGGCAAGCTGCTTCTGAGTTGCCCCTGGATGGTTGCTTAGAGCTTGTCCCAAACGGTATAGCGCTTCCGATTTTTTGCTTCTTTTTTTGGAGGAAAGGGTGGAAGAGGAAGCGGTCTCCGGATGGCTTGCCGCTGCAAATTGTTCCGCTTCTTGGAGCGTATGTTCCGGTGCCTCTCTGGCCGCGTCGATGACCCCATAGATCTCGTCCTTGGAAGGAACGGAAGCCTTCTCGGAAGTTTCCTGTATGCGCTTTAATTCCGTCAAGCAACTCTCGCAAATAAACTGCCCCTTATAATAAGCGATGCTGTTTAATTCCCTGCAGAAGCTGCATTCGGTAGACTTGTACTTCCTCATGATGATCGTGTTGTCATCGGAAATGAAAAATTCAAGCGGATCACCCAGCTCAATGTTTCGGGTCATTCGGATTTCGGTAGGGATGACGATACGGCCGAGACTATCTAACACACGAATCATACCAGTGTCTCTCATCATTTATTCCTCACTCGATTGATTTTTTCCTTAGTATATCAGAAAATAGAAGTTTTTTACTATAGAAGAAAAAATAAACTCAAAAAAATATTGCACTGAAAACATGGCTTCAAGCTGGTTTATCCAGATTTCTATCGCATGTGGATGAATTGCGGATCGCCATCGCTTAAATGTGGAAAACCCCAAGCATTTTTGCCCTCCTGCCTGGGGTTATTTTATGATCGACCCTTATAATTTGCGGTTAAGCCAACGAACCGTTTGCGACAGCAGTTCGGCCAACTGCTTTCTAAATTTGATGCCCAACCAGACGGATACGACGACGACCGCGGCCAGAATCAGGAATATCCGTATTTTCGGATGGGATGCCAGCTTATGCAACAGCTCCCAGTTGGGACCCAGCCAGTAACCCAGAGTCGGAAACGTAAGAACCCAGAAGCAGGCCCCACTATAGGCATATAAGGCGAAAGTACGGAAGGGTAGCCTGACAATTCCGGAAAAATATCCGGTGAAGTGGCGGAGGCCAGGAATAAAATAGGCTATAAAAATGATTTTGTTGCCGTGTTTGTTAAACCATCCTCCCGCTTTCTGCAGTTTGGCAGGGGGGAGGAGCAGGTATTTCCCGAACCTGTCGAAGAACGCTGTTCCGAACCGGCGACCTATCCAATAAGTAATCGAAATTCCTATCGTTGTTCCGGCGGCCGAAACCAATACGGTGATAGGCCAGCTGAGGTAGCCGCTGTAGCTGAGGAACCCTGCGTAGGTCATGGTCGTTTCGCCAGGGAAAGGAAGGGCAATGTACTCCAGCAGCAGGCCTATGAACAGAACCCAGTAACCGTATTGTTCGAACCACTGCGCGATCATATCTATGACGATTCACCTCTTCAAACTACAAATCCTGTCTCTGCTTACGGTAGCTTCTCCAAAGCGCGATCAGACAAATAAGAACGATAATGCCGATAGGAATCCATATATAAGTTCGAATATAAGCAAAACAAGTATTCCAGTTTTCTCCGAAATAATACCCGAGACGAACGTATATAAATGCCCATAATAGAGCCCCGGGAAAGGCATAGCCGAAAAATTTCAACGGATTCCAGGAACGCATTCCCGCAAAATAGGCGCTTAAATGCCTTATAGCCGGAAAGAAATAGCCGAACGTAACGATCGCCGGACCGAATCGCTCGAACCACTGGGAGGTCCGTTCGAAGCGTGCCGGGGTCAGCCTCAGCCTCGGCCCCAGCTTATGTAAGAGCGGCAAGCCGAATCGGCGTCCGAGCCAGTAGGACAGCAGCATTCCGACGAGACTTCCGGAGACGGAAACGATCATAACAGTCAGTAAGGTCATCTGTCCCCGGGAGGCCAAATAACCGGTAAACATCATCAACAGCTCGTCCGGGATGGGAAGACCGACGATCCCGAGAACGAGAAGAACGAATACGGCGGCATAACCGTAGATCAGTATAAAATTCAGCAACCAGTCCTGCAATCCATCCATCTCCTCGTCATTAGCGCTGAACGGTTTCCGCTCTATCCGGATATCTATTATAACAGGACTAAATCTATCGTCCTATTCATTTATCTATCATTTATCTTACAATACTGTAATACGGGAACCATAGCAAATGGTGTCATAACATAGGAGAAAATGTCCTTTCAGCTGCACCTATACTATGGGGACCATTCAACTAGGCCGATACGAGAGCAGGCCATTCTATTCTATGTTATAATCTATTAACAAGATTAGGAGAGAGACGCAATATCTATAAAGAACGGAGTGGACCAGGTTGCAATCTCAAAATAAAGTGCTTTTGGTCGATGGTATGGCTCTTCTTTTTAGAGCCTTCTATGCGACTTCTTATTCCGGCTACATACGTAAAACAAGTGATGGATTACCTACCAACGCGGTTTATGGATTTGTTCAATACTTTTTTGATGCGATTCATAAATTTAACCCATCGCATGTCATTTGCTGTTGGGATATGGGGAGCAGCACGTTTCGTACAGAAAGCTATAGCGAATACAAAAAAAATCGTTTGGAAGCTCCACTTGAGCTTTTACCGCAATTTGATCTGGTCAAAGAAGTAGTGGCCGAAATGGGCGTGCCGAATTTTGGACTAGCCGGGTACGAAGCGGATGATTGTATCGGCACATTGTCAAACAAACTTCAACATGAATCCGAAGTGTTTATTTTAACCGGGGACCATGACATGCTTCAATTAATCACAGAGCAGATTAAGGTTGTAATTATGAATAAGGGCCGATCTAATTATACGGTGTATGATTTAGAAACTCTGTTTGCCGCGAAGAAGCTAACTCCTTCACAGGTTGTAGATTTAAAAGCGTTTATGGGTGATACAAGTGATAATTACCCAGGAGTCAAAGGAATTGGAGAAAAAACTGCACTTAAGCTGTTGCATGAGTATGGTTCGGTCGAAGCTTGTCTCGAATGTTTAGAACAACTTCCAGCAAGTATCAAGAAGAAAATTGAACAAAACTTGGATATGCTGCATCTTTCAAGGGAACTAGCTCGAATTCGACTAGATGTGCCCATAGAATGTAAATTAGATGATTGTATATGGGATCTGCGTCATGCTGCAACCTTAAGGAAATTTGAAGAGTTGGAATTTGGCGGTCTTGTCAAGGTATTAGGCGAGGTAGCTAGTGGTTAAGTACGGTTACTGAAAAATCCTATTATAGATACATGCATTTAACGGAGTTCCATTATCATCACTAATCGTAAACCTGACATGGTGTATAGTTAACTCGATAGACTATAATGTGCTCTTTCCCGTTTATCGGGCTGTTTTGTATCATTGCCGGTGAGCGGGTTCCCGGCAGTCCCCTAAACTTTCCGGCAGTGTCACAGCTTCGCTTTCTGGACAAGACTAGGCCAATCGAATCGAATGGGGTATAATGTGAGCAAAATAGCAATAAGGAGCTCGGAGGATGCCCAAGATAATTGCTCCATCTTTTTACTTTATAGGGAATCACCTGGCATTGGATTTTCTGAATACGAAGGTTGTATCCGCAGGCAACCTCGTAGACCTGCTGCAAACGTCGAACGATGTATTGAACTGGCTTGTTCAAGCAGGTTCCTTGACCGCTGAGCAGATGAATGCCGTTAATGCAATGTGGAGGGAAGGAAATACATTAGTTCAGGAAGCCGTAGAACTGCGCACAGGCATACGGACGCTGGTCAGGCAGGGGATGCAGGGAGAGGATGCCGCCGACGAGGATATGGAGCGCGTTAACCGTATTCTTAGGGGTAAGGCCGTTACAGTAAGGCTTGTCCAGCATCATCGCCGTTTTGCATCAATACGTCACACTGAACTTCGGCATCCGGTCGACCTGTTGATCCCCGTCGCGGAAGCCGCTGTTGATTTGCTTGTGAATGTCGACCTCGGTTTGGTTAAGAAATGCGGGAATCCCGACTGCGTGTTATATTTCTACGATAACAGCAAGAATAATACCCGCCGCTGGTGCAGCCAGAAGACGTGCGGCAACCGGATGAAAGTGGCAGCCTATTTGGAACGCAAGAAACGAGAGGAAAAGAACAGGATGTGAAAGCCCGGATGCGGATCCGGGCTTTTTGTTTAGGCTTTAGCCAGTTGAGTGCGTGAAACGCGCGAAACAAAAAACCACCCGCTATGCGGGTGGAGGGATCGAGGG
>NZ_VEGP01000074.1 GCF_007679495.1 Paenibacillus sp. 32O-W
TTAATGTTGCACATTTGATCTTGGGATATTTCTGACGAAATGCCAAAGTTGCAATGGTTGGGTTAGTTTGGTTAGTTTGGTTAGTTTGGTTCGTTGGGGTCGTTGGGGTCGTTGGGGTCGTTGGGGTCGTTGGGGTCGTTGGGTCGTTGGGGTCGTTGGGGTCGTTGGGGTCGTTGGGGTCGTTGGGGTCGTTGGGGTCGTTGGGGTCGTTGGGGTCGTTGGGTTGGTTGATGGTTACTATCTAACAGAACGTCGCGCCGTATATTTTCTGAGCGAAAGGGATAACAGTCAAAGGGGCTAAGAATAGAGATATTGTCTTAGAAATATCGGCAAAACCACAGGATATGGCCGGGCGAAAGATCGCGCGGATTATTTATATGGAACATCGCAGGTTCATTGTCCAGGGAAAATAGTTCTTTTAACGGTTTAAATAAATAACCAGGGTTTCATTAGGAACAAAATACGTTTAGGCATCGGAGTAGGTAAACCAATCCTGAGTTATTGGGATAACAGCCAAAGAAGGGGTTCTCTTATAAGTCGATCTATGATTTTTCAAGCCCCACCTAGAGTTAAATTTCGCTGATAAAAAGGACCCCGTTCCCACTCAGAGTGGGATTTGAGGTCCTTTTTGCCTTCATTTTTGGGATTTTCCCGTTTTATGCGAACATTTTTGGGACAGCCCCTTCGATTTGAATATATTTATATTTTTACCGCACGTTCTCTATCAGCAACTGCGCTTGGGCTGCAGCTATCCGAGCTAACGGAACACGATACGGTGAGCAACTGATATAATCCAGGCCCGCGGCATGGAAAAACATAATTGAAGAGCGATCACCGGCGTGCTCCCCACAAGCTCCTGTTTTTAATAGGGGGTTTGCCGTTTTGCCTTTTGCCAGTGCCCATTCGATCAGTTGCCCGACACCTTCCCGATCAAGAACTTGAAACGGATTATGCGGAAGCAGCTTTTGCTCAAGATAATGGTTTAAAAACTTTCCTTCGGCATCATCACGACTATATCCAAACGTCATTTGAGTTAAATCGTTTGTCCCAAAGGAGAAAAAGTCTGCATGCTCGGCGATCTGGTCAGCAGTTAATGCAGCGCGAGGAACCTCGATCATCGTTCCGACTTTATAATGTATGGCGTTCTGTTCCCTACCAAGGACCCGTTCCGCCACAAGGTCCACTACCTGACGCATATGCCTTATTTCCTGGGGATGGCCAACAAGTGGGATCATAATTTCGGGAGCGACTTTAATCCCTTCCGACAAACATGCTGCCGAGGCACGGAATATCGCTTCAACCTGCATCTCGTAAATTTCCGGGAACACGATTCCGAGGCGACAGCCGCGCTGACCCAGCATCGGGTTTGTTTCATGAAGCGTACGTACTTTGCGGATCAACTGCTCTAATTCAACCAGATTCGCTTGATCGGCATGTTCTAATGCCCTGTAATATTGCTGCTGCAGTTCTTCCAAATTAGGAAGAAATTCATGCATCGGCGGATCGAGTAGACGGATGGTTACCGGCTTACCGCCCATCGCGCGAAAGAGACCCGCGAAGTCCTCCTCCTGCATTGGCAGCAATTGGGCAAGCCACTTCATCCGTTCTTCCCTGCTCTCTGCCAGAATCATGCTGCGGACAACCGGAAGGCGGTCTGCCCCGAAGAACATATGCTCAGTCCGGCACAGCCCGATGCCTTCTGCACCAAACATTCCGGCTTTGCGGGCATCGTCCGGATTATCCGCATTCGCCATTATACGAAGCTTGCGCACCTCGTCCGCCCAATGTAAAATCTGTTCAAGCTCGGAGGAAAGCTTCGCTTCCTTCACCTGAATAGCCCCTGCTATGACCTGTCCGGTCGCCCCGTCGATCGAAATCCAATCTCCTTCAAGAATCAGACGCTGACCCGCTCTGAACGCCCGGTCCTCAACGCTCAACTCTTCGCAGCCGCATACGCATGGTTTCCCCATGCCGCGGGCCACGACCGCCGCATGGCTGGTCATTCCTCCACGGCTCGTCAACACTCCTTCGGCCGCAATCACCCCGTGAATATCCTCCGGGGTCGTCTCCGTGCGGACAAGGATGACGGGCTTGCCTTCCTTCTTCCACTGCTCGGCTGTGTCTGGATCAAAGACAACTTGCCCACAGGCGGCGCCTGGAGAAGCAGGAAGGCCTGTAGCGATCACATCTAATTCAGCGGAAGAATCGAAAGACCGATGGAGCAGTTGGTTAAGATGGGTTTCGTCAATTCGCAGCAATGCTTCTTCTTTAGTGATGATCTTTTCCTCAACCATTTGTACCGCAATTCTCATAGCGGCTTGCGGCGTTCTTTTGCCTCCCCTGGTCTGCAATATGTAAAGCCTCTGCTTGTCCACCGTAAATTCGATATCCTGCATATCTTTGTAATGCCGCTCCAATTTATCGGCCAGCTCTGTAAGCTGACGATATAAATCAGGCATTTGTTGTTCCATACGGCGTATAGGAAGCGGGGTTCGGATTCCGGCAACTACATCCTCTCCTTGTGCATTGGTTAAATATTCGCCAAAAAGCATTTTATCCCCTGTAGCCGGGTTTCGGGTGAACACGACTCCGGTTCCGCAATCATCCCCCTTATTCCCAAAAACCATCGATTGGATACTAACCGCAGTCCCTACTTCATCCGGTATCCGATGGGCTTTACGGTAAATAATCGCTCTGGAGTTGTTCCACGACCTGAACACCGCTTCAATCGCTTTCTCAAGCTGTTCCATGACGTTCTGCGGGAACGCCCCCGAAGTTTCTTGTTGAATGAGGGTTTTGTAATTTTCGATTAATCTTCGCCAGCCTTCTGCCGTTACTTCTCCTTCCTCGGTACAGCCCATCTCTCTTTTCATGAAATCCAACCGTTCTTCGAAATGAACTAAAGGTATTCCAAGCACAACATTTCCGTACATTTGGATAAGGCGGCGATAACAATCGTATGCGAAACGTTCATCCCCCGTAGACTCGGCCAAGCCTCTCACCGTATCATCGTTAAGCCCGAGATTCAAAATCGTATCCATCATTCCAGGCATCGAGTCGACCGAACCTGAACGGACGGATACCAGGAGCGGATTCTCAAGATCGCCAAATCGTTGGCCGGTTTCGGTTTCCACAGCTTGGAGTGCAGAAACGACCTGCTCCATCAAGTCTGCCGGAAGAGCACACCCCCCCAAATAAAAAGCACGACATGCCTCCGTAGTTATGGTAAATCCGGGAGGCACCGGAAGACCGATGCCTGTCATCTCCGCCAAATTAGCTCCTTTGCCGCCAAGCAGTTCCTTCATTGTCTTGCTGCCTTCCTGAAAACGATAGACCCATTTATTGTTATTCATCCGCTTCGACTCCTCCAACCCGGTTGCAATTTCCTTCATTGCATTCCGTGTAGAACATTCGGACACCCTCTGTAGGCACCGTTCCTATAATTCTGCCGCAGCTTCGACATAAAATAGTACCGAGTTCCAAAGGAAATACGCCAGCCGTCTTTTCCGTTAAACCCATATTATGTTCCACACACATTCCCCTTCCCAGCTTTTTGTCGCTCTAAACCTATTTGTCAGATAGAGCTTAATTATGAGTACTATAAATTAATATATGACGTCATATTCGTAGTATTATAATACATTAATCATTTATATGACGCAATATATAAATTTAATCATTTTTTATTACGTTTTTTTCTGTAAATTCATCTATTCTTGTCCGCCAGCCTTCATGAATGCTCTCAATTAAAATCGGAGCCCCGACATAACTGGGCCTGAGTCAAAAGCATTCGATTCTTTTTTCCCCGTGATTTCACTTTTAACGCCAAAAGACCGATATTAGTTATGAAATCCAAAACGAGGAGGGTTTACATGGATATAGCAGCCCTATCTATAGTACTCAGCCAGGCATCATTGTCTCAATCCGTCGGGATTCGTCTGCTGAGCATGTCCAAAGATCAGGCCGAGCAGCAGGGCCAAACGATCTCACAGATGATGGAAACCACAAGCATCCATCCGGATTTGGGCCATAACTTGGACATTCGTATTTAATCGCCGGCTGCCCGGCTTAAGAAGTTATTCAGGTTCATATCCGTTACCTCAATGAAATTATGCAACCAAGTCGCTTCCTCTTTTCTGAAGGAGGCGATTTTTTTATTGATTTTTATTCTAATTTATATATTATAATAAATATTATTCAAATTATAATATATGGAGGTCTCGAATGAACACAAAACCATCTAAAGGCACTCGCGTCACGATCGCTGGGCTGATGCTGGCTCTTTTGCTCGTGTCCCTGGACTCGACCATCTTATCCACGGCCATCCCGACCATCGTTGCCGATCTGGGAGGGATGGATCAGTTTTTCTGGGTATTCTCCGCCTACTTGGTTGCGAGTGCGGCGGGAATGCCCATTTTCGGCAAACTTTCCGATCAATACGGGCGCAAGCTGTTTTTTGTCCTTGGCTTGATCTTATTCATGATTGGCTCATTGCTCTGCGGAAGCTCGCAATCTATGACACAGCTCATCCTTTACAGGGTGCTGCAGGGAATCGGAGGCGGATCGCTGATGCCCGTCATTTTCACGATTATTTTCGATCTGTTCCCTCCCGACAAAAGGGGGAAAATCGTCGGTTTATTTAGCTCCGTATTCGGTCTTTCCAGCGTATTGGGGCCGCTTGCCGGGGCATTCTTCTCCGACCATCTTCATTGGAGATGGATTTTCTATATCAACATGCCTCTGGGCATTGCCGCCCTGCTGCTCGTCGTCTACTTCTACCGCGAATCTTTCGCCCGCATCCGCTCCTCTATTGATTGGGCCGGTACCCTGCTGTTGATCGGCTCGATTCTCTGCCTGATGTTCGCATTGGAATTGGGGGGCAATCAATCTTCCTGGTCTTCTCCTGTAGTCATCAGCTTGTTCACGGCTTCTGCCGTTTTACTTCTTGTCTTCCTGTGGGCGGAAACCCGGGCTGCCGATCCGCTTATTCCGCTCTCCTTGTTCAAGCAAAAGCTTTTCATATCCAGCATGGTTATTGGCGTCGGATTCGGAATGATTCTAATGGGAGGCGCTTCGTTAATTCCTTTGTTCATTCAGGGGGTTATCGGAGGATCGGCGACAAATGCGGGGATTGTGCTTATGCCGATGATGTTAAGCCTGGTGGCAGGCAGCACCATTGGAGGCATCTTTGTCAATAGAACCGCTTATCGTAACCTTATGCTTCCGGGAGCAGCTTGCTTGCTGGCCTCCGTCATCCTGCTCAGCATGATTACGCCGGACTCCGCTCGCTGGATCATAACTTTGGATATGATGCTAATGGGCCTGGGCATCGGCATATCTTTTCCGGTTTCATCGTTAATGGCGCAGCATAGAATAGGCAAACACCATAGAGGAACCGTCAATTCTCTGGTCCGGTTCTCCCAGGCTTTAGGCAATACGCTGGGGATTTCCTTGCTGGGCAGCCTGCAAACCAATGCCTTGACGACGAGATATGCCGAATGGTTCGTCAAGACGGAGCCGGGGGAGCTGTTCCGCAATCCGGAGGCGCTTCTCGATCAAGAGGTGCGGTCGATGATTCCCGCCGGGCTATTGGATCAGATTACGGGAATTCTCTCCGATTCCATCGCTTACGCTTTTATGTGGGCAGTACCGATAGTCCTTGTCACTTTCTTTTTCATTTTGTGGATAGGAAATGCTAAAATAGGAAAGGAAAGGACCTTTCCGGCCGGTTCGGAATCCAATGCACAGGCGTAAATTCTAACTAGCCGGGGGAAAAGTATGGCAAGAGGTGTGAAACCGTATGTCTATGAAATTGGCTATCCTCGGACTGCTTATGGAGAAGGACAACCATCCCTACGAGATGCTGCAGGAAATGAAAGAAAGAGAAATGCATTATTATATGAAAATTCAATACGGCTCTCTTTACTATGCGATTGATCAATTGAATAAAAACGGCTGGATTGAAAAAGTAGAGGTGACGAGCGAAGGAAATCGGCCGGAGAAAACCATTTATCGGATAACGGAGGACGGCAAGAAACAGTTTCAAACTATGCTCCTGGAGCAGATGCAAGAGCCCCCGCAGCTTGTGCATCCTCTATTTGCCGCCCTCTCTTTCGCCCGATACGGGGATCAGGACCGAATTGCGGAAATTGTGCGGCAACAGATGGAGAGTATGGAGCAGATGGTCCATAAAATGAAGGCTCTTTACGACGAACACGTCCCCTACGCCTCGCGCTCCAGCCTGCATATGATGTGGGGGGGCTATCTTCACGCTTTGACGGAATGGAATTGGCTCAAAACTCTTTATGAGGAAGCCAAAGCCGGAAAACTGACCGAAATCGGGGCCCCCCCGGAAGGTTTTCCCGATGGGCAAAATCCGAGCTAGCGGGTCTTATCTTGCCCGCTAGCTCTTTTTCCTTTTGACAGCAAAAGCAAAAAAACCGGATAGATGGAAGCCTCTCATAGGCTCCCTCCACCCGGAATAAAATGTTTTTTTTCGTAATCACCGTTGCATTGTAGATCACAATTCTTTTGCCATTAAAATTGAACAATGCTTTATTTCTATACTCCGTTTCTTTAATTTCGATTTTTCCCCGCATGCTCCCCCGGTCAATTTCCCATTATTACGACAACAAGGTAATGACCAGCAATTCGTAAAGGACTAACGGAAGGATGACATTATTATATGCGTAAGCGTTGTAATACGGATTCCAGAATGACCGCTGCATGGAAGGATATTGGGGGACGCTTAAATAGAGATGTCCGTTGTCCATATGGACAATTGTCCCTTCATAAACATGCCCGTCGATCATTTCGACACGAACCGGTCTTTGCATGCATTGCCCACAGATCATCCGAACCTTGCTGCGGATGGATTTGATCGTTTCCACGCGTTCCGCATCCGCCTGGTAAACAGTTTGCCGGCTAACAAGTTCCACATTCATCATTTACAGCCTCCGATCTTTGTCACTTTCCCTTGCATTCTATGCCAATGCCTAGAGAAAGGTTCGAATCATACGGAAAAAACGAAGGCTTGTCTTTTTCCCCATCCGAGAACATACGTGACAAACAAAGGAGGGAGCCGACGGGGGGGAGCAATCCGAACATCGCCATGACCACTCCCCTACCCTCCAGCCCGCATGAATTACGGGTTGCCGGGACGATCCGTTAGGTTGTATCGTAGAGGGTAGATATTAGGATTATATACGCAAGGAGGGACCGTATTGACTCCCGAATTATTCCCATCCCCCTATCCCCGGATCTTCCCGCTTGGCGAATCCGCCGTTCTCGTGGAGCTGGGGGACCGCATTGACCCGGATATCCATCATCAGGTCCTGTCTTTGGCGGCGGAGCTGGAAGCCCGGTCTTTTCCCGGCTTGATTGAGGTCGTCCCGGCTTTCAACACGCTCGCGGTTTATTATGACCCGTATACTGTGTCCTGTCCTGAGCAAGCGGTTCAATCCGCGGGTCAAAACGTCCTTTCACCGTATTTGGCGGTATGCGAATGGGTCCGGGAAGCGGCTGCCCGAACGGAGAGCCATGAAGCTGAACCTCTGGTTCACCGCAGGGTAGTATCCATTCCCGTCTGCTACGGGGAAGAGTACGGCCCCGATCTCGAATACGTTGCGATTCTGAACGGGCTCACTCCCGAGGATGTAATCGCTATTCACTCCGGCAGAGATTACCGTGTCTATATGATCGGCTTTGCTCCCGGGTTCCCTTACTTGGGCGGAATGTCGGAGCGAATTGCGGCTCCCCGTTTGTCTGCCCCTCGATCTGTGATCCCGGCGGGCTCGGTAGGCATCGCCGGCACTCAAACGGGGATATATCCGCTCCCCACTCCGGGCGGCTGGCGGCTGATCGGCCGTTCTCCGCTTGTCCTGTTTAACCCGGAGGAATCCCCGCCCACGCGGCTTCAAGCCGGGGATACGGTCCGCTTTCAGCCGATTACGGCCTCAGAATACAAACAATGGGAGAGACGTCGATCATGAGCTTGCACGTTCTGCAACCCGGACTTTTCACGACCGTCCAGGACAAAGGCCGGGCCGGCTTCCAGAAATACGGCGTTCCGGTCGGCGGCGCCATGGACGCCTTCGCCTTGCGGACGGCCAACGCGCTGGTCGGCAACGCGGAGGACGCTGCCGCCCTGGAAATGACGTTGACGGGCCCGGCCCTCCGGTTCGACACCGATGCGCTCATCGCCATCTGCGGAGGGGACTTGTCCCCCTCCATCGACGGCGATGCCGTGCCGGCCTGGCGGCCCGTCTACGTCAAACGCGGCGGCACGCTCCGCTTCGGCGGCTGCCGGAGCGGCTGCCGCGCGTACCTCGCCGTAGCGGGCGGCATCGCGGCTCCCCGCGTGCTGGGCGGCCGCGGCCTGTACCTGCGCGCCGGCATCGGCGGACTGCACGGCCGGCCCCTGCAGCGCGGCGATACGCTGCCGCTCGGCCCCGCCGGGGACCGCGCGCGGAGGCTGGCCGCCCGCCTCGCCGCCGCTTGCGGCAGGCGGCCCTTCGCCGCCACCGGCTGGTTCATCCGCCGGGAGGCGCTGCCGCCCTACCGCGAGGACCCCGTCCTGCGGTACGTCCCCGGGCGGGAATATGACGCCTTCAGCGCCGACAGCCGAACCCGGTTCGGCTGCTCGCGCTTCCTCGTCACCTCCCGCTCCGACCGGATGGGCTACCGCTTGGACGGGCCGCTGCTGGCGCTCAGCGAGCCGGCGGATAGCATTTCGGAGCCGGTGACGGCGGGCACTGTGCAGGTTCCCCCGGACGGCCGCCCGATCATTCTGATGGCCGACAGGCAGACCACCGGCGGCTATCCGAAGCTGGCTCAGATTGCCGAGGTCGACCTTCCGGTGTTGGCGCAGGTGAAGCCGGGGGACACACTCGCCTTCCGGCAAATCTCCCGTGCGGAGGCCGAGACGCTCCTGCTGCAGAGGGAAGCGGAATTGCGGAAGCTCGCGCTGTCCATTGAATTGAAGCAAAATGAAGGAGAGGTTCATTCTTGTATACTATCGACTTGAACTGCGATTTGGGCGAAGGCTTCGGAGCCTACCGGATCGGCAATGACGAAGCCCTCATTCCGCTGGCCACCTCCGTGAACATCGCCTGCGGCTTTCATGCCGGAGATCCGTCCACGATGCGCAAGACCGTCCGTCTGGCGCTGGAGGCAGGGACGGCCATCGGGGCCCATCCGGGGCTTCCGGACCGAGCCGGCTTCGGACGCCGGCGGATGGAGATCACGCCCCAGGAAGCTTACGACCTGACCGTGTACCAGGTCGGGGCCCTGCAGGCCTTCGTGCATGCGGAGGGCGGTACCATGCAGCATGTCAAGCCACATGGCGCCCTCTATAACATGGCGGCCCAGAGCGCTCCGCTTGCGGAAGCCGTGGCGGAGGCCGTGCGGCGGGTAGATCCGTCCCTGCTGTTGTTCGGCTTGTCCGGATCGGAATTGATCCGCGCCGGCCGCAAGCTTGGGCTTGCGACCGTCAGCGAAGCTTTCGCCGACCGGACCTATCAGGCGGACGGAACGCTGACTCCGCGCTCCCACCCGCACGGCCTCCTCACCGACCCGCAGCAAGCGGCGGACCAGGCTGTCCGGATGACCATCGAGGGGAAGGTCCGCTCGTTGGACGGGCAGGAGGTCAGCCTGGAGGTCCAGACCGTCTGCATTCACGGAGACGGCGAAGAAGCGTTGGCCTCCTCCCGCCTCATCCGCGAAGCGCTGCTGGCCGCGGGAATTGCCATTCGCTCACCACAGCGGCAGCAGGAAGGCGGTTTATAAGCTTAAGGCTATCCCGCACCTTCTTTGCCCAACAGAATCGAATCACTGTTTACACCCTTTCCATACTTTCAGGGACAGGAGGAGATCAAGCATGAAATCCGTACTGCTTACAGGCTTCCAGCCTTTCGGCGGCGAAACGGTCAACCCGTCACTGGAGGCCGTCAAACGGCTGCAGGGAGCAGCGGTCGAAGGAGCCAGGCTGGAGGCTCTGGAAATGCCGACCGTCTTTGGCAAATGCCTGAACGTGCTCGAGAAGGCCATCGATGCCCTTCAGCCTGATATTGTCATTGCCGTAGGTCAAGCCGGCGGGCGCAGCGGAATTACCGTCGAACGGATAGCGATCAACATCGATGACGCGCCGATTCCGGACAATGAAGGCAACCGTCCGATAGATACCCCGATTATTGCTGGAGGTCCGGCGGCCTATTGGTCCACTTTGCCCGTCAAAACCATCGTAAGCCGCCTGCGGCAAGCAGGCATCCCGGCCTCCGTTTCCCAAACGGCAGGCACTTTCGTATGCAACCATTTGTTCTATGGGCTGTCTCACCTGCTGGCGACCCGTTATCCGGGCACTCGCGGCGGCTTTATCCATATCCCTTACCTCCCGAAACAGGCTGCGGCATTCCCGGACAGGCCGAGCATGAGTCTGGAAGTTATCGTGCGGGCATTGGAAATAGCCGTTCAGACCAGCATCGCCTGCGGGCAGGAGGTAATCCCTGTCGAAGGCGGACAGCTTCATTAATCCTAAGGACGAGTATGGTGTGATAAGAGCGATTCGTCCCGCGTTTCAGGAGAGCGGCTTGATGGAACTCCGTCCCAACTGGATAATGCGGGCCCGGGTGTTGTAGAATAGAAAGGAAATTCACTTGAATCCAGTTTAGTTGAAAAGAGGCATAACGAATGTACGTTGCAGATCGATGGGAACAATTTGAATTAATCGATACCGGAGACGGGGAGAAGCTGGAACGCTGGGGAGGCTATGTCCTGAGACGCCCCGACCCGCAGATCATTTGGCCGGCGGAGGACAGCAACAGCGGGCTTTGGAAAGAGGCTAGCGCCCGTTATTACCGCAGCTCGAGCGGTGGCGGTGAATGGAAGGAACGGGTCAAGCTCCCGGAGCGCTGGAGCATTTCCTACGGCCGCTTGAAGTTTTATATCAAGCCCACCGGCTTTAAGCATACCGGCCTGTTTCCGGAACAAGCCGCCAACTGGGATTGGATGATGGACAAGATCCGGCAAGCCGGAAGGCCGATCAAAGTGCTGAATTTGTTCGCCTATACCGGCGGCGCCACCCTGGCTTGCGCTTCGGCCGGCGCGGAGGTCGTACATGTCGATGCGGCCAAAGGAATGGTTCAGTGGGCGAAGGAGAACGCCGCCTTGTCCAACCTTGCGGACCGTCCTATCCGTTACATAACCGATGATGTCTTCAAGTTTGTCCAGCGCGAGCACCGCCGCGGCAACCGTTACGACGCCATCATCATGGACCCTCCCTCTTACGGCAGGGGACCGAACGGGGAGATGTGGAAGCTGGAGAAGGACCTGTATCCGTTCGTGGAATCGTGTACCGGCATTCTGTCCGACCGGCCGCTGTTCTTCCTGATCAATTCGTATACGACAGGAATTTCCGCTTCGGTGCTTGCCAATATACTAACGCTCGCCTTGCAGAGAAAGCACGGGGGGACGATTGCTACCGGAGAAATCGGATTGCCGATCACGGCAAGCGGGCTGGTGCTGCCCTGTGGAATATTGGGGCGATGGGAATTATGACGATGACGAAGGCCGGTCTTCCTCCTATGAAGGTTCCTGTCCTGTATGAGGACAATCACATCCTGGTGGTGGTGAAGCCGGTGAATATGCCGTCTCAACAGGACGAATCGAACGATCCGGACCTGCTGTCCGTTCTTAAGGAAGATTTGAAAGTCCGCTATCAAAAGCCAGGGAATGTCTATCTCGGTCTGGTCCACCGTCTGGACCGTCCCGTAGGCGGAGTCATGGTGTTCGCCAAAACCTCCAAGGCAGCTTCCCGCTTGGCCGAGGCCGTCCGTACCCGGAAGCTGGACAAGACCTATCTGGCCGTTGTCCACGGAACCCCCAAGCCGACTGCGGGCCGGCTCGTTCATTACCTGCTTAAGGATAGCAGCACGAACACCGTCTCCTCCGTACCCAAAGCCAAAGCCGGGGCCAAGGAAGCCATTCTTGACTACAAGGTTATAGGCCCTTCCGAGCTGCTGAGTCTCGTCGAGATTCATCTGCTCACCGGACGCTCCCACCAGATTCGGGTACAAATGTCGACGGAAGGCCACCCTTTATATGGCGATCAGCGTTACGGGCACGGCCGGAACCGGCCCGGACAGCAAATTGCCCTGTGGTCCTCCAGTCTTTCCTTCGAACATCCGGTCAAGCGGGAGTGGATGACGTTCTCCTGCAGCCCACCGACGGTTTACCCATGGACCGAGTGGAGGGAGGAGCTGGAGCTGAAGTAGGCTCAGGAAGCGTTGGCGACCTTGCCCAGCAAGTAGACCAGCAGCTGCTGATTATGGGCGGAGATCCGGTCCAGATGCGATTGCAGGAACTGCTCCCGGATTTGCACTCCCCTCGCGCATTCCTCTCTTCCCCTGTCCGTTGTCTTCACCCAGACGATTCGGCGGTCATGATCATCCCGTTCGCGGACGATCAGGCCGCCCTTTTCCATTCTGTCCAGCAATGTCGTTATAGCAGCCGGAGTCGTCTCCAGATAGGCAATGAAGTCCGAGGGCTTCATTCTCTCGTGAGCCTCCAGCAGTTCCAGTACATTCAATTGTCCTTCGGTCAACGTTGGGGCCAAGCCGGTTTCCATATGATTCTTAAGATCTTTGGAAAGTTTAAACCACAGTCTGGCGAAATCGTTCGTATACATGCGATTCTTCCCTCCGGTTTCCTTGGTTTGTCCTCATTATAGCACTGACCGAATGTCGATTTAAAGTTTAATCCGCTTAATACTTTATGACATTAATCGATGTGAAAATGTACCTTTTGACGCTCTTCAACATACACATAAAATAGGCAGATGACCCGAGGATCAGATTTTGTAGAATCGCACCCTGGATTTGAAGGATTAGAAAGGGGGAGTCGACATGGATAGTCAAATAAAGCGGGAAATCATCATTCGCGCATTGAAGGAAGGAATAATCAACGACCCAAGCTGGCAGGAACGGTTCGATGAACCGATGCCGGCTTGGGCCATTTTGGAAATTGCACTGAATCTGCTTGACAAAATCGATCCACCATCCATCGGATATGATTAATCCGTCGGCCGATCAACCCTTGATGTCCGGAAAGGCCTGCATTCAGCGATAAATTGCCGCGATAGGCGTTTTAAGTCGTTTTAAGTACCGGACAGACCGCCTAGCGAAGCCCTAACCTTTATTTCGGAGTCTCCTCGATCGTCGCTTTTTTCCCGATGTACTCCAGCTTATTGGCTTTGGAGGCCGGAACAAGCAGCTTGCCCGTTGACTTGCGCTCCTCAATAGGAGCTTTCTCCGTTGAGAAACTGTGTCGCCCGCCGTCATCGAGAATAACGGTTAGTTCGTATTCTTCTTTAACCGCGAAGGCTCCCACGATTACGGAGCCGTTGGAACGGACCCGTTTGCCGTCCTTGAATTCGAAGGTGAATACCCCGCGGCCGCCGCGGCCCTGCAACGGATAATCCAATAGGAGGGAACGCTTGCCGTACCCCAGATCGGTTACGACCAGCACTTCTCCTTCTTCCCCTTTGACCCATTCGGCGGCAACGACTTCATCGTCATCCTTCAGTTGAATGCCCCGGACGCCCCCAGCGGCCCGGCCCATGCTGTTGATTTCATCCTCCATGAAGCGGATGCTCATTCCATTCTTCGTAACCAGAAGTAAATCCTTGCGGTTATCCGATAATTGGACTGCAATGATCTCATCCTGCTCGGAAACCTTGCAGGCGATAATCGCATTGGATCGGTTCGTGAAATATTCCTTCAGTGCCGTTCGTTTAACCTGGCCTTTACGGGTGACGAAGACGACGGACAGCTCCGGATCTTCGAAATCTTTGACCGGAATGACCGAAACGATGCGGTCCTCCTTGGCGATCGGTATCACGTTGACAATCGCCGTCCCGTTCTCCTTCCATTTGTACTCGGGGACCTGATGGACGGGGAGCAGGTAATACTGGCCCTTCGAGGTAAAAATGAGCAAGTTATCTATCGTATTCACATCGAGCAGGAAGCGGAGGAAATCCCCTTCCTTAAGTCCTATGCTGTCCACATCGCCGCCGGACCGGGTAAAGGATAGCTTGCTGGTCCGTTTCACGTAGCCTTCATTGGACAACGCCACGAAGACATCCTCTGCCGGGACCATGACCTCCAGGTTGACCTTGATCTCTTCCATTTCGCCCTGGATTTCGGAGCGTCTGTCGATACCGTAGCGATCGCGGATTTCCGTCAGCTCATCCTTGATAACCTTAAAGAGCTTCCGTTCGCTGGACAGAATCGATTGTAAATAGTCGATCGTCTTGCGGACTTCCTTCAGTTCTTTTTCCAGGGACGTAATTTCGAGATTAGTCAGCCTGTACAGCTGCAACGTGAGTATCGCATCCGCTTGTCTTTCCGTAAAGCCGTACTGCTCGACTAAATTATTCTGGGCATCCTGGCGGTTTTTGGAAGCTTTAATCGTCGCAATGACATCATCCAGAATATTCAGGGCTTTGACCAGCCCTTCGACTACGTGAGCGCGGTCCTCCGCCTTCTCCAGATCATATTGCGTCCGGTAGGTGACGACTTCCTTCTGGTGAGCGATATAGGCAGTCAGCATCTGCTTCAAGCCAAGCTGCTGTGGTGTCTTGTTGACAATCGCCACCATGTTGAAGTTATAGGTCACCTGGAGATCGGTGCGCTTTAACAAGTACGCCAGAATTCCTTGGGCGTCCGCGTCTTTCCGCAGCTCGACAACGATGCGAAGCCCGTTGCGCCCGCTTTCGTCCCGTACCTCCGCAATCCCTTCCACCTTTTTCTCCAGCCGGATGTTTTCCATGGCCGTGACCAGGCGGGCTTTCACGACCTGATACGGAATTTCCGTAATGACGATCTGCTGCTTGCCGCCCCGCAAATCCTCAATCTCCGTCTTGGCGCGCAGGTGAATACGCCCTTTGCCCGTTCGATAGGCTTCGCGAATGCCGTCTTCCCCCATAATGATTCCGCCGGTCGGGAAATCCGGTCCCTTCACGATTTCCATCAACTGTTCCAGGGTCAGGTCCGGATCATCCATGACCGCCATACATGCGTCGATCACCTCGCGTAAATTGTGAGGCGGAATTTCCGTGGCAAAACCGGAGGAGATCCCGCTCACCCCATTGACCAGCAGATTGGGGAAGCGCGAAGGCAGAACGACCGGCTCCTTGGCCGTATTATCGAAGTTATCCTTGAACACTACCGTCCGCTTCTCGATATCGCGCAGCATTTCCATGGCGATGGACGATAACCGGGCTTCCGTATAACGCATCGCCGCCGGAGGATCATCGTCCTGGGACCCCCAGTTGCCGTGGCCGTCAATCAGCGCATGCCCCATTTTCCAGGATTGGGCCATACGGACCATTCCGTCGTAAATGGAAGCATCTCCGTGCGGATGGTAGTTCCCCATGACATCCCCTACCGTCTTGGCCGATTTGCGGTAGGGCTTGTCCGGCGTGTTCCCGGCTTCGTACATGGAATACAGGATGCGCCTCTGTACCGGCTTCAGTCCGTCACGAACGTCCGGAATCGCCCGGTCTTGAATGATGTATTTGGAATAGCGGCCGAACCGGTCTCCCATGACATCTTCTAAAAAGGCAGGTAAAAATTTTTCCAGCTTACTCATGGCGTCTGTCCCCTCTATTCTTCAAATTCCGTAAAGTCCACATTTTCAATAATCCAGCGCTTCCGGGGATCGACCTTATCGCCCATCAAAGTGGACACTCTGCGTTCCGCCTTGGCCGCATCCTCAATCATGACCTGGAACAAGGTCCGGCTTTCCGGATTCATCGTCGTCTCCCACAGCTGCTCGGGATTCATCTCTCCGAGCCCTTTATAACGCTGAATTTCTACGTTCTTGCCCATTTCCTTCATCGCTTGCTGCAGCTCTTCATCGCTGAACACATAGCGTTCCTCCGGTTTCTTGCCGGCCTTCTTGGTCAGCTTGTACAGTGGAGGCTGAGCGATATATACCCGTCCGGAATCAATAAGCGGCTTCATGTAACGGTAGAAGAAAGTCAGCAGCAGCACCTGAATGTGAGCTCCATCCGTATCGGCGTCGGTCATAATAATGATTTTGCCGTAATTGCTTTCTTCCTGGTCGAACTCGCTGCCGACTCCCGCCCCGATGGCTGCAATGATCGCTTTATACTCATCATTCTTCAAAATATCCAGAAGCTTGGCCTTCTCCGGATTCATAGGCTTTCCTTTGAGCGGGAGGATCGCCTGATGCTTCGAATCCCTTCCTTGCTTGGCCGAGCCTCCGGCCGAATCCCCCTCCACGATGAACAGCTCGTTGTTCGCATAGTCCTTGGACTGGGCAGGGGTGAGCTTTCCGTTCAGATTCGAGCTTTCGCTCCTCCCTTTCTTGCCTGAGCGGACTTCTTCCCGGGCTTTACGAGCCGCTTCCCGGGCCTTCGCCGATTGCACCGCCTTCTTGAGCATCATCTGGGCAACCTGCGGATTTTCCTCCAGGAAAATCGCCATTTTATCGGATACGACCGCATCCACCGCGCTTCTCGCCGATGAGCTGCCCAACTGATCTTTCGTCTGTCCGACAAATTCGACGTCGCTCATTTTGATGTTGATGACGGCCATCAGTCCTTCGCGCAAATCCGCGCCGTCCAGATTTTTGTCCTTTTCCTTCAAAATCCCCGTCTTGCGGGCGTATTCATTCATCACGCGGGTGTAAGCCGTCTTAAACCCGGTTTCATGCGTTCCGCCGCCTCGGGTCGGAATGGAGTTAACGAAAGAGGCTAACGTTTCCGTATAGCCGTCATTATATTGCAGCGCAACCTCCACTTCGATCTCATCCTTCTCCGCGGCGAAATGAATGACATCGTGCAGAACCGACTTCCCTTCATTCAAAAATTGAACGAATTGGCTGGCTCCGCCATCGTATTCGAAGTGATCGACCTTCTCCGACCGCTCGTCCTTGATCGTCACCTTCAGCCCGGAATTCAGGAACGCGATTTCCTGCAGCCGCTCCGCAAGTGTGTCGTAGCTGACGCTGATTCCGTTGGCAAACACCCTTCTGTCAGGGAGAAAAGAGACCTTCGTCCCTGTCCGGTTGGTGTTTCCGATGACCTCCAGACCGGTCACCGCTTCCCCGACGTGCTCTTTGCCGTCGGCGTCCACCCAATACTCGAATCGCTGCTTGTGGATTTTACCGTCGCGGTAAATTTCTACCTCCAGCCATTCGGACAGGGCATTCGTGACCGATGCCCCGACCCCGTGCAATCCCCCGGATTTTTTGTAACCGGCTCCGCCGAATTTACCTCCGGCATGGAGCATGGTGAAGACCACCTGCGGCGTAGGGATGCCGGACTTGTGTATTCCGGTCGGAATCCCCCGGCCATTATCCCGGACGGTAATCGATTGATCTTTATGAATAACGATTTCGATCTCCGAACAGAATTTGGCCAGGTGCTCGTCCACCGAATTATCGACAATTTCCCATACGAGATGGTGCAATCCGGACGTTCCGGTGCTCCCTATGTACATTCCCGGCCGCTTGCGTACAGCCGTCAATCCTTCCAGTATCTGTATATCATCCGCCCCGTACTCCGCTGTACGAGGCGCATTGTCTTGCGTGAATAAATCCAACTGCTCGGCCATTCATGTGCCTCCTAATCAAAGTAAGCTATGACATCTAGAATATGGCATCGATTGTATCCATACTAGTTCATTATATCCTTCCGAGTAAAAACAGTAAAAGCGATAATGAGTGCCGCCACCCCCCAAACCGCAAGAGTCGCCAGGGAGAAGGTCAATGTCATTCCCGGCACAGGTGGAATAGAGCCCGTTAAATAATTGATCGTCTCCAAGTTTACCATAAACAAATATTTAGCGCTCTCCCAGGTGGAGACCATATTGGTCAGTATTGTTCCGGCGATGAGCGTCGCGAGCATTATTCCCATACTGGCTGCGGTACTGCGGACCAGAACGGATACCATTAGCGACAGTGTAGCGACGATCACGCCGGAGAACCAGGCGAGGCCGATTTCCATTAGAATGAACTGCCATTGCGGAATCGCATGGACGTTAGCCGTGCTCAATTCGTCCCCGATCAGCTGATATCCGATCAGCACCGGCATATTCCATCCCGAATAGCCGAAGACGGCACCCGAGATGAGATAAGACAAAATAGCGGTAGACAGGAGGATCAGCCCGACAAACAAAATGAGGGTGACCCATTTGCTCATCAAAATTTTCCATCTTTGCACCGGCCTTGTCAACAAAAGCTTGATCGTTCCCGTCGAATGCTCCGAGGAAATGATATCGGAAGCCATGACCGCAATCAAGAGCGGAATGAACAAACTGACCGAATTCTGGACAAAATCCCTCATGAAGGTTACCCCGCTAGGCCACTGCGGGTTGACGTTCTGCTCAAGCGCATACTGCAGTCTCTGCACCTCGACCCGCAGAATCTTCTTCCATTCCTCAGCCACCCGGTTGCTGTTCAATCGGTTGGTATAGTCAATGATTTGCTGCTGGGTCGTTACCCGCCAGTCTTCCGTCCCGAACTGCTTGCGGTAGTTTTCGGCCACCTTCATCTGGGCATAGGTAAACATCGGGATCAGAATAGCGAGAATTAGAACAACGACAAGGAAACGGCGCTTCTTTAACATTTTGATCATTTCGTTCTGCACGAGCGGATATAAACTAACCAATTCGTTCACCCTCCGTCAGCCGCAAGAATAAATCTTCCAACGTCGGAATTTTATGAACGATGGCCAACACCCCAATGCCTGATCCGACCAGTTTCGCATTTATAGCAGGCACCTCTTCCTCCGTAAGAACCGTTGCAATTTCGCCGGCTCCGGCTCCCGCTTCCGTTCCTCGCCCCTCTTCTTCGTGCCCAAGCAAGCGAGACCATTCGTTGACGATCTCAATCCCGCTTTGACTAAAGAACCGGACGGCCTCCTCGTACCGGTTCACTTTCCAGACGACGATATTATCAGTTTGACTGATCAGCTCGTCCACTTCCCCCACCGCAATAACCGAGCCTTGGGTAATGATCGCTACCCGGTCGCACATCAATTGAATTTCGCTCAGTAAATGGCTGGACACGAATACGCTCAACCCGGTTGAGGCGAGCTTGCGAATAAATTCCCTCATCTCTTTAATCCCCTGCGGGTCGAGCCCATTAGTAGGTTCATCCAATATAAGCAGCTTGGGGCGACCCAACAGTGCCTGGGCAATTCCGAGCCGCTGCCTCATTCCGAGCGAATAAGTTTTAACTTTATCATGAATCCTTTTATCCATTCCGACGATCTCCACGACCTCGGCGATCCGTTCGGCAGATACCCCAGGCAGCATCCGGGCAAAATGCTCCAGATTTTCCCACCCGGTCAAATAACCGTATAACTCGGGGTTTTCCACGATACAGCCAATGTTCCTCAACGCCTCTGTCGGTTTATCGCGTAAGGAAATGCCGCAGACAGAGATTGTCCCCTCCGTCGGCTTGATCAAATGAACGAGCATCCGGATCGTCGTCGTTTTGCCTGAACCGTTCGGGCCTAGGAAACCAAACACTTCCCCTGCCTTAATATCAAAGGAAACTCCTTTAATGATCCATTTTCCCCGGATTTTTTTCTTTAAATTCCGCACATTCAGAACCTGTTCGCCAGCTGGCATTCCTTATCCCCCCTTGGCCCGTTATTCAAGCACCTGCATGACCCGCTCCGCCATGCGCTCATAGCCGTCTTCGTTCGGATGAAAGTGATCATTGGCCAAATACTTGGTCAAATAGGTTTCGAACAAATCATAGGTAGGAACAACGGTTAAATTGTGGAGCTTGGTGGAAAGCGACGTCGCATGATGGTTCCATTCGTGAAGCAGGAGAGAGCCTTGTCCAACCGAATCGAAATCCAGAAAAGGGTGGTATAATCCGACATAGATAATTCTAGCCTTCGGATTCAACTCGGCTATCCGGTTTAATATCCGTTCCAGACGCTCCAATGCATCCGGCATCTGTTGTGCCACGCTGTCAAAGTCGATCTCCAAGGAATCGGAATTGGTGGCGGCTGCCGAACCAAAGCCAAATTGAAACAGGTCGTTACCGCCGATCGTGACGAAGACTAGATTGGCCTTCTGGATCGACTGCGGAATCTCGCCGTTGTCATTGTAGATATAATCAAGCAATTGACTCGTCCGAAGACCTCCAACGGCATAATTCCACACATATACATCTTTTCCTGTTGCGCTTTCCAGCCGCTTCTTCACTTTTCCAACATAGCCTTCGCCCGTAATATCTCCCTGCCCCTTGGTCAGGGAATCGCCCAGCGCCACGATTTGAATCTTGTCCGAGGATAATAACGGATTGGCTTCTACCGGCTTCTCCCGTGAGATTGCGGGCTCGCCGGCCGACGGGTACCAAATGGATTTAACCGCATATACAAACCCGAACAGAAACAACAGCGTGGAAAGGACAGCCACCAAACCGGTCGTTCTCCACAGAAGCCGCGATGAATTCATTGCCTACGCTCTCCCCCTGACCTCTCTATTTCATTGGCTGCTCTAAAAAAGTTAATTTCCCTTATTAGAGTAAAGGTTCCTCTCACATTTTGCAACTTGCCGCCCAAGATGCAGCAAGTTCTCTTCAAGTATTCTCCCGTCCTGTATTAACACGTGATACAAATAACGACCCTCCCGAACAATCAGGAAGGTCGCCGCACGATCTATTTAATTTGCTTGTTCTGCCAGCTTATTCAAATTGGCGAGGCTCAGTCGGAGGCTATCCATTGGGTCCCCCGGGCACACGTCTTGTTCAACCGCGTACCACTCCACCCCGTTATTCTCTCCCCACTGCAAAATAGGGGCAAAATCTATGACGCCTGTCCCCACCTCAGCAAACGTCCCGGACTCGTCCTTCGACATGTCCTTCAGATGCAATATCGGCATACGGTTGGCATAGGGTTGGATGAATTGCACCGGATCTTGACCGCCTTTCTTCACCCAATAGACGTCAATCTCCGCCAGAACCCGGTTGTCGGAAGAGGGCTCCAGCAAATACTCCAGGGCTGACTTTCCGTCGACAGTCGTTTCAAATTCAAATGCATGATTATGATAGTTCACCCGGAATCCTTCCGCTTCAACCTTGGACGCAATTTCGTTCAGCTCGCGGCGAACCGACCGGTAACCTTCCTCGTTCTTCAATTCGCCCGGCAGTGAAGGGCATACGACGTCTCTGGTGCCTAAAATCCGGGCTTCATTCAGCACTTCGTCGAGCTCATTTTTCAGCCGGTCCAGGGACACATGCATACCTGCGGTTCCCAAGCCGGTTTCCTTCAGCACGGCGGCTATTTCTTCGGCAGTATAACCGTGCAGTCCCGAAATTTGGACCCCCGCCCAGCCCATTTCCTTCAATTGCCTGAGTACTCCCGGGAAATCTTCCTTTACTTGCTCCCTCAAAGTATATAGTTGCGCTGCAAACTTGTGCTTCATGTTAAATTCCTCCCCTGCCTGGAATAGCTTTCCCTATGTATTCGACCATTCATAGATGCGGCAATTCACGGTGTTGCTTGGAATGCAGCCCCTCTCGCCACCCTTTAATCTTACCATAGGATAAAGATCTATTGAAGCAGACTGCTACAATGTTTGAAGATGTACTGCATCATTATCTTCACATTTCCTTTGACGGCATCCGACATCGACATCAACTTCTTTTCACTGCTTCCGCTAACTCTATTCTTTTCGCTACGCCGCGATTGCCTGCTTCTACTGCTCCTTTGTGCTTTTCGTGCCAGTGACCTCTTCCTTTCATCGTCTTTCTTCATTTCCTTTCCTTTGGGAACTGCTCTCACTAACTAACTTCTTTCTCCTCGCTCCTTCCAACTGCTCACCTCCTAATTCCTTTTTCGTACCACTGACTTTCTTTTTTGAAGCAACCCCCACTTACTTCCTTCTTTCACACTCTCCGACCGCCGCCCTCTTAATTCCTTTCTCGTACTACTGACTTTTTAGTTCATCGTCTTTCTTCATTTCCTTTAATTCGAATCCATATCGTCTTTCCGCTCCTTTGGTTTGTTATCCCTTTTACTCAGAAATTAAGCAATTATCTAGAATAAGAACTCCCAAAGTATCTTTCAACGATATACCACCATAAGAACCTATAGAGAGCCGACTGTTCATTGGCGGTAAAACCTTAAGCTCCATAGGTATCGCCTAACAAGCTGTACTACGGATCTTTGCGTTCGCGAAGACATAACAACGAAGACTAAGGAAGCAGTGTCTCATTCTCCTGACTCTTGGGGATAACGATCAAAAGGCCAGGGAATGGATGCAATTTTCCTGACTTAAGGGGATAACAGTCAAAAGACGGGACATTGATGCTATGTTTCATTCTCCTGACTCACGGGATAACGGTCAAAAGACGGGACATAGATGCTAGGTTTCATTCCCTGACTCACGGGGATAACGGTCAAAAGACGGGACATAGATGCTATGTTTCATTCTCCTGACTCACGGGGATAACAGTCAAAAGACGGGACATTGATGCTATGTTTCATTCTCCTGATTTAGGGGGATAGCAGTCAAAAGACGGGACATTGATGCTATGTTTCATTCTCCTGATTTAGGGGGATAGCAGTCAAAGAGACTCGGGATGGGAGCATAGTTCCAGTCACCTGACTTTAGGGGATATCAGTGGTGGAGTGTTTAGAAAATCTTTTGAAACGAATTATGGAAGATAAGCGTCTTCGACGGCTACCTTTCTTTGGTCCTCCTGTTCAACATACTTCACTTGGATAATTTTCCCTTTCTGAAATTGCGGGATAAGGATTAGAGGAATAAAGGTTTTTACCGCGGCATGAAAAACTTCACCGTTATCCTTGGTAACGGTAAGATCCAATATAACCTCCGGCTGATCGTCAAGCTTGGACTGGGTTTGTCGAATGAAATTGACTATCGCTTCTGCAGATTTTCCATTGTCCATGATCTGCTTGGTCAGTCGCATCTTATCCTTATGGGAGCGATGCGCCAAGACGACTTTCGTTACTGTGAACGTTGTAGTAAAAAGGGAAATCACAACAAGAATGGAAATGACAAATAGTGATGTATTCATAGAATACCGCCGCCTTTTATTGAGAATCACAATTAATACCATTCTGTTCAACCCGCCTGGACAACACCAACAACTGCCCGGCAATTCCTGTCAGGAAATCGCCGGGCACCGCTGATTCTCAAAATATACAATTAGCTTAAATTTAACCGACGGCTTCATTCAGAAACTTATACTGCGCTTGAATAAGCCCGTGATAAATTCCCTGCTTTTTCATCAGTTCATCATGATTCCCGGTCTCCATGATTCTGCCATGATCCAGAACGACGATATTATCGGCATGACGAATGGTGGATAAGCGGTGAGCGATAATGAAAGAGGTTCTGCCTGCCAACAGCGTCTTCATCGCTTCCTGAATTTTCAGCTCCGTCTCGGTATCGATGCTGGCTGTCGCCTCGTCCAGAATCAAGATCCGGGGGTCGGCGAGCAGAGCTCTTGCGAATGAAAGAAGCTGTCTCTGCCCCATGCTCAGCATACTTCCCCGCTCCTGCACCTCCGTATCATAGCCATTGGGCAGGTTAATGATGAAGTCGTGAGCGTGAACCGCCTTGGCGGCCAGTTCCACCTCTTCGTCTGTCGCATCCAATCGCCCGAATCGTATATTATCGCGAATCGTTCCCGAGAAGATGAACGTGTCCTGCAGAACAATTCCAATCTGGGACCGAAGGCTCTGGACCGTAACATCCCGAATGTCGTGACCATCGATCATCACTCTTCCCTCTACCGGATCATAGAAGCGGCACAGCAAGTTGATGATCGTACTTTTTCCCGATCCCGTATGTCCGACCAAAGCTATGGATTGGCCCGACTGAACCTCCAGGCTTATCCCTTTAAGTGCCGGACGGTTCGGTTCGTATTCAAATACGATATTCTCCAGACGGATATTCCCTTGGATTGGGGGCAAGGTACGCGCTTTTCTTTTTTCTTGTACGGTCGGCTGTTCATCCATAAACTCAAAGATGCGTTCCGATGACGCCATAGCTATGAGCAGTTGAGAATACATTTGGCCCAAACGATTAATAGGCTCCCAGAAATGCCCGATATATGTGGCAAAACCGACCAACACCCCGATGGAAATATCCCCGGCGGCAACGAGCGTAGCCCCATACCAGAACAAAATACAGTAACCGATCGCTCCAGTAATTTCAATCAAGGGCCCGAAGGTTTGATTAAGACGTGAAGCTCGGTCCCATGATTTGCGGTTCACATCGTTCATTTCGTTGAAATACTGCATGTTCTCTTTCTCTTGGGTAAAAGCCTGGGTGACCTTAATTCCTTGGATACTCTCGTTCAGATGAGAATTAATGCGCGACTGCTTCATCCGAACGTCCTGCCAGCCCCGCCTGATCTTCTTACGCAAGGAAGTGGATACCAGAAACATTAACGGAACTGTAATCATGATGGCCAAACCGAGCTTGACATTAAACATCAAGAGTATGATGACTATTCCCAACAATTGAATACAGTCGATGAGTACGTTGACTACACCGTTAGTGAACAGATCTTGAAGAGAGTTTATATCATTCGTTACACGGACAAGAACCGATCCCGCCGGGCGCTTATCAAAAAAGCGAAAAGACAGAGACTGAATGTGGCTGAACAGATCATGCCTGAGATCATGGATCACCCGCTGCCCGATCATGGATGTATACCGGATCCTGTAATTGCTCGCCAGACATTGTATTATATATACCGCAGCCATTGAGGCAATGATGATAAGCAGCAGCTTTCCGTTCTTCTCCATTAGCGCATGGTCAATAGCATACGTGATGAACAAGGGGATGGCCAGCTTCGTTAGTGTGACCAGCAGTATCGTTATAATGATGATGGGCAGCATCTGTTTGCGGTAGGGCATCATATATTTACCCAGTCTGCGCATTTGTCCCCAGTCGAACGGCTTCTCCATTACTTCATCGTCTTGGTAGACAAAGCGCTGCTGCTTGCTGCCCCCCGACTGTTTCAACGAATCATCGTTCTCGACCTTTCGCCGGTTACTCAATTGGCCCACCTCTGCTTTAGCATTCTCTCTCCGGCCTCTTCGGGCCGATCGGAGTACTGGATTTTATAGGTTTCCAAATAAGGTCCCGGTTGGGCCAGAAGCTCCTCATGGGTTCCTCTCTGCACAATCCTTCCCTTATCCAAAACAATAATTTCGTCGGCATGTCGAAGCGAAGAGATTCGATGTGCTATAATAAATGTGGTTCTTCCCTTCATCAATTCGCTGAAGCCTGCTTGAATTTCATGCTCCGTCTCCATATCGACCGCGCTTGTCGCATCGTCCAGTATTAAGATTTTAGGGTCTTTCAACAAGGCGCGTGCGATGGCGATCCGCTGCTTCTGGCCTCCGGACAGCCCCATACCCCGCTCGCCAACGACCGTATCGTAGCCTTCAGGCAGCTCCATAATGAAGTCATGGGCTTTCGCCAATTGCGCCGCTTTAATTATTTTCTCCATCGGCACGTCCCTGTTGCCATAGGCGATATTATTGCGAATCGATGCCGAGAACAGGAAGGTTTCTTGGAAGACGACCGCAATTTGCCGGCGGAGAGATTCCAGATCCAGCTCGTTAATATTTCTCCCATCCAATGTAATGGCCCCATCCTTGAGGCTGTAGGCTCTCATCAACAATTGGATGAAGGTGGATTTCCCGGATCCCGTGCCGCCGAGCAGCCCGATGACGCTTCCGGCGGGAGCATCCAGGTTTATGTTATACAGCGCCGGAGAATTATCCGGATAGGCGAAGGTAACGTTCTCGTATTTAACATGTCCCTTTACCTGCTCCGGGCTCAGCTTGACGGCCTGATCCACGTTCTTGACATGCACGTAATGATGAAGCAGTTCAAGAATCCTTTCGCCGGACGCTTTCGATTGTGTATAATTGTTAATGTGCACCCCGATATTCCACATCGGGCCGATAATATACCAGATTAAGCTGTTGAACGCTACCAATTCCCCTACCGACATCTGTTCGGTGATAACGAAGTGGCCTCCTACCCCTAACAGAATGACGATGCTCAGGTTCGCAAATAGCTCCATAACCGGGAAGAACCTGGCCCATATATTGGAAGTAAATATGTTTGTCCCTTTGTAGTCTTCGCTTCTAGCCGCAAACTTCTCAATTTCATAGGGCTCGCGGGCAAAGGATTTAACCGTTCTTACTCCCGTAATATTTTCCTGCACGGCCGTAGTCAGATCACTCATGGATTTGCGGATGCTGCGGAAGGCCGGATGAATTTTCCCTTCGAAACGGACGGCTGTAAACGCCAGGAAGGGCATAGTGACCATCGTAATCAGGCTTAGCTTCCAATTGATGCTGAACATCATGGCCAGCCCGAATCCAAGCATCAGCACGACGTTAAATATTTGCGCCATACCGAAGCCGATGAAGTGGCGAATGGCCTCCAGGTCGGCAGTCAATCTCGACATCAAATCGCCGGTTCTTGCCTTGTCATAAAACTGGAAGGACAGATACTGCAGTTTGTTGTATAAGGCGTTCCGAAGATTATACGCTACCCGGTTACCAAGCCGTCCCCCGGTAAATCCGTGAAGAAACTGGAACGTTCCTTTAATCGAGATGACCACTATGACGAGTAACGACAAGTAAGGAACCATCTCATACTTTCCTGCGATGATGACATCATCGATCAAAAAGCGGAGCAGATTGGGATATACGAGTCCCAAGGCCGTGGCGCACGCCAGACAAATGATCGAGATGAAAAATAGCCTCTTCTCCTTCCAATAATACTCTTTCAACTGCCTAAATACATTCATCCTCCTGCCCCCTATAAGCTCTGCCTTTGGCAAAACTTGTCTCGTAAGCATTCGCTCCTTACTGTGAACCGTGCGAAAATAGGAATCGGCTTATGAAGCGACCTGATGGCCGTAACCGTCCGAATGAATAGAGTGAATAAATATTCATCCTACCCAGTGGCGGCCAGTAAAGTCTCTCTCCCCGATAAACCGCTTTCGGTTGGCCGGAGGCAGTATAAACCAGCGACAGCTCCTTAGTGCCGTCCCTTGTTATTTCTTTCTCCCGGCTTGTATCTAAGCGGTATTTCCGCTCGAATCATTAGCAATATTAACACCATCCTTACAGGGGGGCAATAAGTAGAAAACCGCTAAAATCCTCCTATTTCAACATTTGCTAATAAAAAGCAGATACAATCCGTCGAATCCTTTTAAATAATCCATATCCCCCCAATTGTTTCCTGTTTTCATCGACTTTCTTTTTCCAATGTTTCTCCGGCCGCTAATAACCTCGATTTGTTACCTTTTGGTTCCATCCGGGCTTTCATTTAATAAATCTGTTAACCTTCTTTGCGTATTTTTTCCCACAAGGATAACGGCTATCGCCGTCCTTTGGACTGGCGCGGTTACGATGAAATATAAGAACAGGTATGAGGTGGAACTTTTACTTTCTTACTTGAGTCTTGCAAAAATATCGCCGTCGATTACCGTGCCAAAAGATCGGAAATTTAGAACCTTTGTCGAATAACAGAATAGAAGAAGGACATCGTCCATGAATCGAGAAATTGTTGTTCACCACA
>NZ_VEGP01000075.1 GCF_007679495.1 Paenibacillus sp. 32O-W
CAATCGAACAAACATATTTTTTGCATAGTCAGATATGGTATCATCCATCACTTTTCTGCGATATTTTATGACCAGAAACTTTCACTGGTGCTAAAAGCACTTCATGTTTGGAAGTGGGAGACTTCTTTCGGAGGAAAGTTAAAAGTCAGCAAATCAATTCCGAGCGAGCAGGCTATTCCGTAGCCAAAGAAGATTCCCCAGAACATCCAATTGGAAAATTCCTCGCTCCATTGGAACAGGTCGAACCCCGATGCTTGCAGGATAAAGGCGAAAAATACAGACAAAGATAACCCCGCCCCCGCCAGCTTCATCATCAAGTAGGAGATGGATCCGGGTCCGAGTCTATTGTGAAGAAAAGCCATTAGGGCACCCCCCCTGGAAGCTTAATGTCATTTTACCCTATATTCCCATTACTGTCGTCTCTATTTTATAGGTGAAGCCGACGTCCGATCTTTCTAGAAAACCAACGTCCCGTTCTGTCTCCGGAGTCACCGGGCAGTTCTTGTCTTATGCGATAATCCCAAGAAGGAGCAAGAGCAGCGGGAAAGCGATGGCAAATACATATTTATATAGCCGGCTCTGCCTGGAGGCATAAGTTCCGAAATAAAAGATTAAAGCAAAGATCGAGCCCGCGATTCCCGCCATAATAGTAATGGCATTAATTTCTTTGAGATTAAATATGATAAAGCCTGCTGTCACGTACAACAAAATTTTGACAAGAAAACGCAGCAGGCCTTTCATTTTAAAAGTCAGCAAATCGATCACAACTGAGCTTGCAATTCCGCAGCCATAAATTAACCGCCAGTATGTCCATTCCTTAACCTCGACCAGCCAAATGTTCAGACTGAATCCTGACACCTGCAGTATAAATGCATAAAGTAAAGTCAAGCAGAATCCCGCTCCCGCCAGCTTTAACAGCAAATAGAGGACAAATCTGGGCATATCCTTTTTTATCAAAATCATTCCGGCACCCCCTTGGAAGCATAGACACATTTTACCGTATATTCCCCTCAACGCCTATCCGCTTGCAAAACTATTTGTCCAATCTCCGTCCGCGCTGGTGTACAATACAAGAAAAGCAGTTTACCATACGCAAGGTGATGATTCCGTGAAAACGTTAGTTCTGGCCGAGAAGCCCGACATGGGCCGTAATATAGCCAAGGCGATTGAGCCTAAAGCCGTCAACAAAAAAACGCACCTCGAAGGAGAGCGCTATATCATTACTTGGGCCATCGGCCATTTGGTCGGTTTGGCCGAGCCGGACAAGTACGACGTGCGCTACAAAAAATGGAGGATCGAAGATTTGCCGATCATTCCCGATACCTTCAAGCTAATTCCTCACTACAAAACCCGATCCCAGCTCAAGGTGATCGCGGAACTGGCGAAGCAGTGCGGGACCATTATCAATGCTTGCGATGCGGGACGGGAAGGCCAGCTTATTTTCTCGTTCATCCAGCAGCATCTGAAGCTTCGGCAACCGGTTCAGCGGCTGTGGATTTCCGACCTCACGCCGGAGACGATCCGTCAGGGCTTCGCCCAGTTGAGAGACGGCTCGGAATTCGAGCATTTGACCAAGGCGGCCCGGGCCCGCAGCGAAGCCGATTGGCTGATCGGCATGAACGGCTCGCGCGCTTTTACTACGAAGCATCGGGAGCTCCTGTCCGTCGGGCGGGTGCAGACCCCGGTGCTTGCCCTGATCTATGACCGGGAGAAGCAGATCGAAGCCTTCCGTTCGTTAACCTATTATGAAGTGGAGGCCGGCTTCTCCCAAGAGAGCACACGATATCCGGGCAAATGGCAGGGAGAACGGATCACCGACCGTCAACGGGCGGATGAGATTGCGGCCAAAGTCAAGGGCCGGCCCGGCAGAATAACCAGCTATGAAATCAAGGATACGCGCGAATATCCTTACAAGCTGTATGACCTGACTCTGCTGCAGCGCGAAGCGAACGGCAAATACGGCTTCAGCGCGAAAAAAACGCTCGACCTGGCGCAATCTCTTTACGAGAAGCATAAAGTGATCACTTATCCGAGAACGAATTCCAATTACGTGACCGAGCAGAACATTCCGGAGATGCACCGGGCGCTGTCTTCCCTGCAGGGGACGGACTACGATTCTCTTGTCCAGCAGGCGGCGAGGTCCTTCGTTCAAAAAAATAACCGGCATGTCTGCAATCCGGCCAAGGTGGAGGACCATCATGCCATTCTGCCCACGGCCAAAAAAGCGGGCAGCCTGTCTGCCGACGAGCAGAAGCTGTACGATATGATCGTTCGCCGTTTTCTGTCGCATTTCTATCCGCCGGCCCAATATAAAATGCATACCGTAATAACGGAGGTAGCCGAGGAGACGTTCAAAACGACCGTCAAGCAGCTTCTCGATTTGGGCTGGAAGATCGTCTATTCCGGCACTGAAGATAGCAAGAAAAACTCCAAGCGTAAAAAAGAAGAGGAGAACGAGGAAGTTGAGACGGACAAGCCGTTCTCGGTGGATAAGTCGCTAGGAGTGCTCTGCACCGATGCTGCGGTACAGGAGAAGGAAACCCAGCCGCCGAAGCCGTTCACCGAAGGAACGCTGCTGAAGGCGATGGAGAGCGCCGGGAAGCAAATCGAGGATGAAGACCTGCGGGAAGCGATCAAGGACTCCGGCCTGGGCACCCCGGCCACCCGGGCCGCCACGATTGAGCGGTTGAAGAAGGTCGGCTACATCCGAATGCAGGGCAAGCGGATCGAGCTCGAGCCGAAGGGGCGTTCGGCGGTGGAGCTGATCCGCGGGGCCGGCATCGAGCTGCTGACCTCGCCGGAGATGACCGGCCAGTGGGAGCGGCGGCTGAATGAGATCGCCAGAGGCCAGGCGTCCGACACCGCGTTCATGGAGAAGGTGAAGGAATTCACCGTCTACATCGTGAACAAGGTGCGCAGCCAGCCGCAGGCGGATCAAGCCGCCTTCGCGCAGCCGGAGGCGCCGGCCAAGGGCCGCTCGCGCGCTGCCAGCGGCAAGCGCCGCCGCGCGGGCGCAGCCGGGGACGCGGCGCTGACGCGGGCGGCGGCAGGCGCGACCCCGCGAGCGGCGGGCGGCGACAGCAGCGCGGCACAGGCGCGGGCAGCGGCAGGCGCGACCTCGCGAGCGGCGGGCGGCGACAGCAGCGCAGCGCTGACGCGGGCAGCGGCGGGCGCGACCTCGCGAGCGGCGGGCGGCGACAGCAGCGCGGCACAGGCGCGGGCAGCGGCGGGCGCGACCTCGCGAGCGGCGGGCGGCGTGATCGGGCTGTGCCCGCGCCACGGGTGCGGCGGCACGATCTTCATGGGCAGCAAAGGCTACGGCTGCAGCAATTACAAACACGGTTGCCGCTTTGTCATCTGGAAGAAAACCAAATTCGGCAAAACCTTAAGCGACACCATGGTCAAATCGCTGATCCAGAAAGGCTCGACCAACAAACTGAAGTTCAAAAGCATCTCCGGCCACTCCTACGACGGAAAGTTGATTTTGTCCGACCGCAATACAGGCGAGCTAAGCTTGGAACGAATCTTTTAACTCTTTATAAGAGGTACACTCAAAAAACCTTCCAAAGACCAACAAAAGTGCAGGTCTTTGGAAGGTTTTTAGCAAAAATCAGCAAAAGACAAGCAATAGTGCAGGTAAATTCAGCCATTTTACTGATTTTCAGCGTTTTGCGGAAAATGACCTGCAGTTTTGCTCGTCTTTCCCGGATTTTACGGGATTTTCGCAAAAAGACATGCACTTTTGCTTGTCTTTGGAGCAGGCATCGGGACGGCAGTCGAAATTGCAGAGCTGCATGTGGCGGGCAACCCCCATGCTACGCAAGTAACAGACATGGACAAAAAACCTAGTATCTATGCGTTTGTTCATGCATCGTTCATCCAAATAGCACTTACGTTTCTCAATACCGGCCCCTTGCATAGTCTACTAGAAGTATAAATGCTGATAGCTTGATGCGAACCGAGAGCATTTTGAATGAAAACAGTCAGATATGCGATAGACACAAAAGTTCCATGAAGGGTCATCTTTGTATGAAATATCGTACAAATGAACACGCTGGTTTTCGCTCTGATTTTCAAATGCGAAAACCAGCCTCTTCCGGCAACTCCGCCTCTACCTCGCGCCTCCGCACGCTTGCCTCGCTCACGCTTTTGCAGCCTTGCTACCGCCTGCGTTGCCCGCGTCCGCATGCCGGCCCCGCTCACGCCCGTGGTAGTTCCGCTCATGCACGTGGTAGCTCCGCCCGCTTCCTCCACGCAGCCCCCTTACGCTCATCCACCCGCGCTGTTGCGGAAGCGGCCCGCTAGCGGCTGCGAAGCGTTTCGCCGTGCCGGAGGCAGCGGAGGCGTTCCGGCGGAAGTGCGCGGCGCTGCCATTCGGCGTGCAGCCGATCCAGTGCCTCCTTTGGCGTATCGTCCGCGAGCCGGAAGGCGCCGTAATGCATCGGCACCATCACTTGGCCGCCGCAGTCCTCCAAGGCCTGCACGGCCTCCTCCGGGGTCACATGCTGCGTCGACATGAACCACTCCGGCTCGTAAGCCCCGATCGGTAGGAGCGCATAATCGATGTTGAATCGCCGGCCGATCTCCCGAAAGCCGCGGAAATAGCCGCTGTCCCCAGCAAAATAAACCACCTGCGGCGATGTCCGACCTAACGTAGCCGCCTTCCCGGCTACCGGAGACTCCTCCCGACTTTTCGCGCACGCTTCTTCGACTCCCAGAGACGACTCTCGGCCTTGCACACACGCTTCTTCAACTCCCAGAGACGACTCTCGGCCTTGCGCAAACGCTTTTTCGACTCCCAGAGATGACTTTCGGCCTTGTGCACACGCACCTCCGACTACCGGAGACTCCTCCCGACTTTTCGCGCACGCTTCTTCGACTCCCAGAGACGACTCTCGGCCTTGCACACACGCTTCTTCAACTCCCAGAGACGACTCTCGGCCTTGTGCACACGCCTCCCCGACTACCGGAGACGCCTCCCGACCAACCGAAGCCGTCTTCCCCCGGTCGGTTCCCCGAGCACTGATGACCCAGCCTCCCCAGTGGGAGGTATTCGTGTCCATCAGTGTGCGGCGGGTCCAATGCTGCGCCGGCACGAACGTAAACGTCACCCCGTCCCTGCTGATGTCTTGCCACCAGGATAGCTCCTCCACCTCTCTATAGCCTTTCCTCCGCAGCTTGTTCCGCAAGCCGGCCGGTACATAGATGGCGGGAGCTCCTGGCAGCCTTCGCAAGGAAGGAAAATCCAGATGATCGTAGTGTCCGTGTGAAATCAGCACCACATCGATATCCGGTAGCTGGGAAATATCCAGCCCCGGTGGGGCCAGCCGTTTGGCAAAGCCCATCCGGTTAGCCCAGACCGGGTCGGTGATGATGTTCAATCCGCCCATTTGGATAAGGAAGGTTGCATGTCCGATCCATGTGATCGACATCTCCTTCCGATTGCGATGCAAATAATCCAGATCGGGCGAAGCCTGCGGAATCTGATAGGATAAATCCTTCCTTTTGGCCCTTCTTTCCTTCTGCCATTTCCGCAATTGGCTGAACGAATTATTCAGCTTGACCCCGTCCATATTTTCATAGCGTTTCCGTTTAGTTTTCCAATTGAATCCAAATTCCCGTTTTGTCATCGGATTTTTTGAACCTCGGATACTTCCTTCCGTCCGCGTCCTCTTCTTCCAGAGAAATCAGCCAGTCGGCATAAGCCGCCAGTCCTTCCCGCATAATTCGCTCCGTTAATTCATGGAAGTCCGAAGCCGACTCTCCTTTCTCCTTCGGCAAAAAAAGACCGTCTGTAATCAGAAGGAGGCCTTGAAGCTGAATCCGGCTAATCCGTCCGTACTCGAGTAAATCCTCTAGCTCAGGCTCTCCGCTGACTACAGAATACCCTTCCAAGGTGTTCAATTTCAACCGATTGCGCTGGATCGTAGGGATGACATATTCCCTCAGCTCCTCCCGGGTCGTCATTCCCCTCTGGATGCCTTCCTGCCATAGCTGCTTCGTCTCCCTATCGATATGAGCCACTGAATCATGCGTAACGACACGCACCGTTCCATCCTTATATACAGCGATCAGCATGCAGTCCCCGGCTTGAACATATTCAATATACCGGTCGTGGATTCGGATGGCGGCCAAGGCCGCGGTCCACAGCTGGCGCTTGTCGGAGATATCGATCCCGCTGGACACCATCTCCTCCCGCAGCCGACGGTTAGCCTCCAGTACCGCTTCGTTCAGACGAACCACAGCTCCTTGGTCATCGCCCAGAGACTCCATATACTGACGGATCAACCTGGAAGCCAGCTTGCCTCCGGTTTCCCCATTCTCCCCCCGGTAAGGGATCAGGGACGTTGATCCGTCCACGACACCATACAATGCCAGGGAATCGTTCACGATCAGTTCGTCTTCGTTCCATTCGTTGGTTCCTTTTATCGATATTCGTTCCATTTTCCACGGTATGCTCATTTCGCTTCCCCTCCAAGTCCGTCTAAATAAGCAGGCCATTCCGGATGCCGCGCATATTCGAACATCATTCTCACCTGCGACTCGGTATTTCGTTCCACGGACAGCTCCGGCAGTTCATTCTCCCCGAAGAAGCCGACCTCGGACGTCTCCGTTCCGGTAAGTGCTTCCCCTCCGACCAGCTCGCAGAGAATAAATATTTTATAAACATGATAAGGAGAGGGGGGGTGAGGATAAAACTTCTTGTCGCAAACTGCCAGCAGCCTGACCGGCTTTACCTCGTATCCGGACTCCTCTCGCACTTCCTTAACCGCCACTTCGGCGGGCGATAAGCCTATGTCTGCCCATCCGCCCGGCAGCGACCAGCATCCATCCAGATTCTCCCGGACGAGCAGCAGCTTGCCTTCCCGGAAGACGACTCCCCGCACATCGACCTTCGGAGTCGCATACCCGGTTTCATTCGCGAACAATTCGGTCACGGTTTGCATATCGGTTCCGGTATATTCGGACAGGATCTCGGCACTTAGCTTCCTCAGTTCCTGGAAACGCTCCAAATCGTAGACATCCTTGGAATATGTCAGACCTGCCTGCGCAATAGCCTGGATCTGCTTGGCCCATTCCAGCCATTTCGGTTCCATCTCTTGGTCCCCCTCGCATGATTAATAGAGAATTCCGCAGCTTCATTCGATATCGAAAGAAAATATCCCGCAGCCAGTCCGGCTGATGCCGGCTTTCTAGTTTGATATAAACTTCGCTGGTCCAAACCGTATTTCTTTCATGGAGTATAAAGTTTATATGGAAAAGTATCCCGGTCGGATATGTTATCTGCAGGTGATCACGGTATCATTATTTCTGCAAGCCCTTTTCATCTTCCGGACGGTATGCTTTGATCAACCGAAATGACATCGATTCCCTGTCTCGCCAGCTTGCTCAGAATCTTCTCATCGTCAGTATCCGTCAGCACCACATCCATCTCTCCAAGCTCACAAACGTTATAGCGGTGGACGCGGTTCCAATGGTTTCTTCCAATCAGCAAAATTTTCTGCTTCGAATGACGGATCACCGTTTGTTTGAGCTCCAGGCTGTCCTGCAGAGCGGCGCTCACCTTCCAATCGGGCGAAATGCCGGAGGTTCGCAGGAAGCATTTGTCAAAGTTGATTTGTTGAATCGTCTGCAGGGCAAAAAAACCATAGCCGGACTCATCCTCGGGGTGAATCGTCCCCCCTACGTGAATCAGCTTCACCTTGGACGCGAGCTCCGATAAGCCGTGAATGCTGTTCGTCACGACCGTCACTCCCGGCATCGGCTCCATCTCGTAAAACATCAGATTGGTATAGCTGGACGATTCGATAAACACCGTGTCCCCCGGCTTGATAAGCGCGGCGGCCGCCTTGGCGAAGGGCTTCTTCGATTCGGTTCCACCCCTATCCTTGTAGGCGATGAAGGAAGAGGCTTTGGAAGGCAGCAGTGCTCCGCCATATGTTTTCTGGACGAGCCCTTGCTGATCGAGAAAACGAAGATCCTTGCGAATCGCGTCTTCCGTGACGGAGAAGAGGACGGCCAATTCCTTCACTTGAACCCGTCCCTCTCTTTGAATCTGCTCCAGAATCCGCTTCCTTCTTTCCTCTGTAAACAGCGGTTTATTCATGTAATCACCAATTTCATCCAATTGTTTAGTATTGTTAATTAATATTTTGTATTGTTTTGTATTATTCTATCTCGAAGAAGATTGGCCGTCAACCAGAAAATAACAGTTCGCAGGTTTAACTTTGAAAAAATGAAAGGGAAATTCGAAGGAATTTTGAAGGAGGGGTAGCTGAGAGTCGTTTGAGAATCGTTTGAGAATCATTTGATATTCGCTGAGAGTCGTTCAAGAGTCGTTCGAGAGTCGTTCGTGAGTCGTTCGCGAAAAGCTCGTATCAGGTTCGTGGGAGATTCAAGGAGTAGGTTTGGGTAGGTTTGGGTAGGTTTGGGTAGGTTTGGGTAGGTTTGGGTAGGTTTGGGTAGGTTTGGTTTCGGTAGGTTTGGTTTCGGTAGGTTTGGTTCGAAAGGAGATCGAAGGAGAGTCGAGGGTACCCGTGGGTACTCGTGGGTACTAGCGGGGGTTCGGGCCCGTTTTCGCGGCTAACGAGCCCGCAAGGATCAATCGTTTCTTTGCTCATAACGGTGATAGAGCCAGACCGCCAGCAGGGAATAGAACGCAAAAGCGGCCAAATAAATAAAGAACGCGCCGCCGGACCATGCTTCCATTCCAGCCCAATAGGCTTTGGCTATCCAGAAGGTGGGCAGCACGGAAGCCAGCCAGGACCAGGGCTCGGGGGCGAAATAGATAGCCAAGGGGGCGGCCATCGTTACTCCAATTCCTTTGGACAATGCCATTCCCTCCACCTTGTTCGCTGCAAAAGCCAGTAGAAGCAGAGCAACGACCGGAGCCTGCAAGGCAAGCAGCAGCGTTAACGGAAGAAGAGCGGCCACGGGGACGCGCACCAGATCCGTGAAGTATACGAAGAAAACCGTGTAAGCGGCGGAAAGCAGCACGGGAGAACTAAGCCGGTAAAGCAAATACCCCGATTTGGTCAGCGGCGTCACGGCAAAGTAAGCAATCAGATTCTCGTCTCTCTCATCCAGCATCAGAAATCCGGCGATCACTCCCAGCATCAGCGGAATAAGCAGGAGAGCTTCGATCAGAATCAGGTCATAATAGACCGTCAGGTCGAAGGCCAAGGTGAGGTGCAGCCACCCGGACAATATTTTCATTCCATAGCGAATGGCGACAGCGAGAATAAGCGGGCCGAAGACGGCGAGGACCAGCATGGGATCGCGCGCAATATTTTTCGCGTCTGCGGCGGATAGTGAAACATATTTATTCATTGGCCCCTTCCCCCTATTTTCAAGACGATATGGTTGATGAAGGAGCGTTTAGCCCATAGATAAGCCAATCCGATCCCCATCACGAGTACCGCAAGCCCATACAGCACCTCCCATATGGTCAGCGGATGAAACGGAGAAGCGAGCAGCAGCAAAGTCCCTTGAGTAGGCAGTAAATAGTAAAGGGGGGACTCATAAACCCCCAAGTATCCCAGCACAGGAACATAGTAGATGATCGAGTACAGCGGAGACGCGAGAAAAAAACCGTTCAACGTCCCGCAGCGGACAGCGAGCCCCAAGCCGATCAAGGTAAAGAATGCCGAGGTCAGTAATATTCCCGCCAAAAACAGCAAGCTGAAGCCTTCCCAACCGAAGGCCGACAGATGAACGGCAGCTGCGCTTAACGTAGACAGCATGGCGAGGGATAATGTCTTGGCCGCCATATATTCTCCGACCTGCAGAGGAGTGACGAACAGGTTATCGTAGATGTTCTGTCCTTTCTCCAGCAGCACGATCCCGCCGATAAAGAAAAAGCCGAGGGCACTCGGATCGGAGAAAACGACAAGAACGGAAACATCGGCTCTGGCGCCAGACGGGACGAGAGACAGCAGCAGACAGTACATTACGGTGATGAGCAAATAGGCCAAATAGAAGCCTTGACGGACCTGAAAATGGATATCGTGTCCCCAAGCGTTGAGCATTCTTCGCATATTAATCCAGCTTCCTTCCTGTGACATCGATAAAAATGCGCTCCAAAGTCGATTCCTGGCTGTGCATCGTCTCGATGGGCTTCTCCCGGATAAGCTCCAGAAAACGGTCATTGCGCCCGAGTCTGGCGAGAGGGAACTCCTCCGTTCTGCGATCCTGGCCTTCCGTGTATTCCACCACCAGCTTTTTCGTGCCCCTTCTCAGCTTGAGCTCCCGGGGGGAATCGATGAGCGAAACCTGCCCGTCTACAATAAAAGCTACCCGGTCGCAGAGCTCCTCGGCCGCGTTCATGTTATGCGTCGTCAGCAGAACGGTTTTGCCTTCCGCCTTCTGCTGCAGGATCAGGTCCTTCACCAGCTTCGCGTTAACCGGGTCCAGTCCGGAGGTCGGCTCATCCAGGAACAGCAGATCCGGCCGGTTCAACAGAGCCCGGCACAGGTTCAGCCTCATCTTCATTCCTTTGGAAAAGCCGGACACCTTGTCGCGGGCGTGATCCTCCAAGCCCACCCTGGCCAGAAGCTGCCGGGGCTCCTCTGTTTTGCACGAATACAGAGAACGGAAGAAGCTCAAATTCTCCAAAGCGGTAAACCGGGAATAAAAATTAGGGAATTCAAAGGCCACCCCAATCCGTTCAAAATAGTCCGGCTTAGCGCGGTTCAGCTCCCGGCCCATCACCCGAACACTCCCTCCATACTGCTTCAATACTCCGATCAACACCTTCTGAATGGTGCTCTTGCCCGCTCCCGAAGGACCGAGAAAGCCGAAAATTTCTCCCCGGGAAATATGAAAATCGATGCCTTTGATCGTCTGGATCCTGGCTCCCGGGTAGGTATAAGTCAACCGGTTAACCTCAATCATGAATCGTCCCCTCCCCTATTCGGCGGTCAACCCTTGCGCTATCAGTTGAATGAGCAATTCCATCGTCTCGTCGAATACCTCTTCCCCGATCATCCGCTTCTGCAGGGTCAGCAGAATCAGCGAGCGAATCAGGCTGACGATAATTTCCGGGCGCTGAGAGGTCAGCCATCCCTCCTCCTGCCAGCGGCGGACAAAAGGCATAGCAACATCCGCATCCTTGTCAAAATGGGCGGCTAGCTTCTCGGGAGGAAGCTTCCTTACCAATTGCTCCATTACATCTTCCTCGTATAACTGGCGAAAAAACGGATTTTCCCCTATCACCGTCAGTGATTTCCGCAGAAAGCGGACCAACTTTTCCTTGTCCATTCTGCCGGATTCCTCCGTCTCCTCCAGAAGCTGCCGGCGAACCCTCTCCTCCTCAAGCTCCAACAGCTCGAAATACAACTCCTCCTTGGACGGGAAGAACAAATAGAAGGTCCCCTGCGCAATTCCCGCCGCCTTGGTCAACTGCTCGATGCTGGTTTTCTTCAGCCCGTACAAGCCGAAGCATTGCTTCCCCGCCTCCACCAGCCGCTCGCGAATTCTCTCCTTCTCGTGATCACTAAACTTTCTCGCCATGATGCTGTCACCCCAAATATGATTGTATGAATAATTTTATTTTATATTCATAGCTAATGATAGACCAATCCTTCTCTTCCCGTCAATAACCGAAATAGATCACCAATCGCATTCGTTGTTCCATTCCATTTGCACGGTGATGTTTACCCGAAGATCATACAGACCTTTCGCTGTACAGTGAGGAATCTTTTTCATCAGAGATTTTAGTTATAAGCAAAAAATCCATAGTAGTTGTGGAAATAAATGTATAAAATGGATGGGGTGGGTATTAACCCAGACCTGCCGTGCTGCAATTCTGTCGGGCTTAGCGTTTTTTCGGGATTTTTACCGTTGCACGTAGTTCCTGTACGCTGAGTGGCGATGTAAGATGGAAGGGATGGAAAGCAGATTACCTGCAGATGTCATCTTGTGCGGGAATATTGATCTTGAGCTAGCCGGTTGATAGAACGCAATGGCTATTGCGGATACAAATTCCTGCGATAATACATCAATTTAGAGCGATTCAGAGCACTCGGGGAGAAAAGCCTGCAGATAATACATTAATTTCGGTCTCAAGTCACCCTATCCCCCCTGGAACGAGAAAAAAGATATATTTTTGCAGGCTTTGCTGCGGACACGGGGTCAACCGGCCAAAAGCATGCAGAATTGCAGTTTTTTCATTTACACCCCTGGGAGCGAACTCGCTGGAAGAAATCATTCACCATCAATGCCCCTGCCGAGATACAGCCCTACTCTAACAATACATATAGGTACGCGGCCCAATAAACATCAAGGAACCAGTAGGCGCATTCAAGGAGCGCGCAAGCTCGGCTACTAATATAAGATAACGAGGTGATTCTCGTGGACATCATAAAACTGACCAAGGAACATCACGATCTGGTCCTGAAGCTATTCGGTCCGGATGCGGCCGACTATTACTTTCTGATTAATGAATTAATCGATCATCATTATGAAGGTCCGTCCTTTCATGCGTATGGAGAATATGAGGACGGGCAGCTCTATTCCCTTCTGCTGAATAATTTCAACAATGTTACTTATTATTCCAGAACGGATCGAGGGATTAGCGGATATCAAGGCGTACTGAACCGGCTTACATACTCTAAACTGTCCGGACCCAGCCGTTGGATGAAGAAATTTATGCCCCTGGTCAAGGTTAGAAGCGATTCACTCTCTCATATGGGAGTTGTCAGGCGAATTCAGGCGCGAAGGAGGTACCCCGAGCTTAAGCTCCATACCATCAGCAGCGAAGAGGAAGCCGGGAAGCATTATGATTTGTTATCCTCCACGAAAGAATACGAAATGACTGCGACTAGAGACGACTATATCAAAACAGAAATGAAGAGATTAAGAGAAACGAGCGACCGGACGGTATACTTGAGCCTGGACGGTCGAATGATTTCCTCCTGCGGAACGGTCAGAGAATCCAGAAACAGCGCCATCGTGATTGGGGTCGTGACTCATCCCGAATACCGTAATCAAGGCTATGGATCGGAAGTGCTGATTGGCTTGTTTGAATCGTTATTGCAGGAAGGGAAATTTCCATATTTATTCTATAGTAATCCTGCTGCCCGAAGAGTTTACAAAAACATCGGGATGATCGAAGTCTGCGAATGGCGGGTAGCAATGGTAGAACCGCATCAGCCGCTACGCTTGCCAGACTCTGACGTAAGGGCATGACAGAGCCATCTGACCCTGGCTTCCGGATACGCGCTCGATTACATCGTTCTTCTCCTTCACCAGCGGAACAGCTTGGTCTCGAACTGCTGCCGATCCATTAGGTCCGCAATCCGGATGCCGTTCGCTTTGCCAGTTGCATGAGACTTTTTATTAAAAAATCCATTGTTACAAGTAGCCGGATCCGGGGAAAACTTGATCTTTGGGAAAACGACATGTATGCTATGCGATAAATGAAACTATATGATGCTAAGGAGCAACTTCCGATGGCTAATGTCGATACTACCTCTCTTCTGCTGCTGGCTTTTGCGGCACTTGGGCTGTTCAGCAACAACACGCCTGTTTCCATTGCCATGATCGTTCTCTTGCTGCTGCGGGTCATGAATTTGCACCAGACGTTCCCCTGGATCGAAAAATACGGCTTAAGCGTGGGCATTGTCATTCTCACAATCGGCGTCATGTCCCCTATGGCGAGCGGCAAACTGTCGCTTCAGACGATCCTGCAATCGTTCCTGCATTGGAAATCGCTTCTCGCTATTGGAATTGGCATGCTGGTTGCCTTCCTGGGCGGTCGTGGAGCGGCGCTCATGTCTAATCAGCCGACCGTCGTAGCCGGGTTGTTGATCGGCACCGTACTGGGCGTCGCTTTATTCGGCGGAGTTCCTGTCGGACCGCTCATTGCCGCCGGCTTATTGTCGCTGCTGATCGGCAAATCCTAGAAGCCAAGAAGCATTAAAGCTCACGGGGCGTGGAGGTACGGAGCAAGTCCTCTGCGCCGCCCGTTCCGCAGCTCTCGCGATTGAATCATCATCGACCGTATCCTCGTTATAATTCCCGTATTTCTAACGCATGAAGTGCTTGATCGTTAATGAATTCAACCGAGAAGCTAATCTCTTGATTCATTTTGATGTCTTCCGGTCCAATTGGTTGATTGTTGCTATCATAGATTTTTGTGTTTTTTGTGATTTCAAAATGTTTATACTCCCCATGCTCCCCAAACATCTCATTATATTTCTTAAATGCTTCATCCGTTGGGTTAAAATTTTCTACTTGCAGTGTATAACGAATCCTAACTCCATCTATAGAATAGTTGTTCTGCTTAACCAATGAAACCGTTTTCCCCGTGAAAGTATATTTTGGTTTTTCAACTGGCTGTTTTTCCGCACATCCAGTACATACTGCAGTTAAAAGAGTCAACAAAAATAATACAAGCTTAACTTTCATCTTCGACCTCCCGAACGCCTCTTACATAGGCAAACAATGATAATATTAAGAAGACAAAAATAATTGCTCCCGAGTATTTTTATTTTACCAAAGAATACCGTTTTTTCATTATATGAGAAAAACTCCAATCGGAGTATTTCATGGATGAGCGACCGCGATTGAAGGATGTTATTCACCTAATAGCATTTGAAGTTCAAGACGCTAAAGCTTAACACTCAACTTTCGCAGAGTGCACTGATAGAAACCCATTGCCTGTGGTGGTTCCTACACGGTCTAACTGTATTTTATGTAGGTAAATTCAAGCGAATGGTGGAAAATGATTAAACTAGATGGAAAAACTACATTTAGAATCAAGGCTTTTTGCTGAAATCGCCTTTTTTGCACAAACTAGCTGTAGTTTTTCCAGTTAGTTTCCATCTTTCGCTCCAGAGGAGCAAACTAACTGTATGAAATCCAGTTAAACGTTCATCTAGAAGGTGAAGGTCGGAAAATTATTTCCATTATAATGCAAAAAACTCAGGAAACCATAGCAGACTTTGTCAATTTCAGCACCTTTTTAATCGAAATACGGATTGAACAGGCCAAGGAATGGTTAATTCATACTGACCTTCCGATTAAAGAAATTGCCGAACGGCTGCGCTACACTACAGTCCATAATTTTACCCGCATTTTCAAAAAAATGACGGGAACGCCGCCCGGTCAATTCCGTAATCAATATCGAGGAGGCGATGAACCGTTGGCGGATACAAGGATAAACGGCTATCGCCGTCCTTAGAACAGGCGCGTTTACCGATGAAATATAAGAACAAGTATAAGGTGAACTTATACTTTCTTATATTTAAATTTAATATTTTCCGGTTCCTGTGGAACCCCTGCAATTTCAGCATCTTAACGCCAATCGACAAATTAATACAAATCCCTCCAGTTGACATTTGTTCACCATTACGTTTCACTTAGGAGAAAGGGGTTTCAGGGCCAGGTTCTTAATTCTATACTAAGGTGGGATTTTGGATGACCATTAACACGCCTCTAGACAGGAAAGATAAGAAAGACAAGAATGAGAAAATGTTATTTCTATATAAATTCTTTCGTGCCCCCAAACAGATTGGAAGTGTAACCCCCAGCTCCAGGTTTCTGGCCCGCAAGATGGTCGAAGCCGTACCATGGCCGGAAATCCGGTATACCGCCGAGCTCGGTGCAGGTACCGGGGCCATTACCAAATTCATTCATAATGCCAGGAACCATCCCGGCAAATTCATTCTGTTTGAAAGGGATGCCCTTCTGCGGGGGCAATTAAGCCAGATGTATCCGGATTATACTTGCTACCCCGATGCAACCCAGATTACCAACGCTCTTCAGAGCGAAGGCATTCCACATCTTGACTGCATTCTAAGCGGCCTTCCTTTCTTCAATTTCGAACAGTCGGTCCGAGACAAGCTGCTGGAGCAAATTTTACTGTCGTTACGACCCGGCGGCTGGTTCGTCGCGTTTCAATATTCCTTTCAGATGAAGAAACAGTTGAAAGAACATTTCAATATCGAAAGCATAAATTTTGTGCCTTATAATATTCCTCCCGCCTTTGTTTATGTATGCCGGAAAGAACAGCTATCGGACTTGTTCTAGCACACACTGTACATATAAAGCCTACCTGATTCATGACCAATTTATTTCCCGTTCAGCCTTTTCAAGTCGTTTCGTTATTTTTCTTATTCTTCTATATTCTTCCGCTGATCAAGATTCACTCTGTATCATTCGTATTCAAGCTTATGGCTGCGACCTGTCCCTTATTTTCCGACTCCCAGACCAACTTCACCGGCCCTATATGGAAAAGCTGGCTTCCCCTTTCTGAACAAAGGGGATTTTTTTGTGATCCGGATGAACAATTAGGACCTCTTGAAAGGTGATGAGGACTATATTCCATCATTTTTATTGCTTCCTGGAACAATCTCTGGAATACTTAATGAAGACTCTTAAGTCGATCTATACGGGGAGATTCAGCCTTCCCATGCGGAATTAATGGGATTATTTTCATTATTGTTTCAGGGAGGATTATTAATGAATGCAGAGATCAAAGTCATGACTTTCAATCTTCGGGTGGCCGTCCCTTCCGATCCTTATGTATGGGATCAAAGGAAGCACTGGGTAGCCCAAATCATAGAAGAGCATACCCCCGATTTACTGGGAACCCAGGAAGCCACTCTTCCGATGCTCGCTTGGTTGACCGAGCGCCTATCGCCAACCTATGAGGTCTATGGAGTTAATCGGGTCGCATCCGACAAGGTTGGGGAGTTCAGCGCGGTCTTTATTAAGAAGGACAAGTTCTCCATAACGAACAAAGAGTCCTTTATGCTGTCGGAGACTCCGGAGATTATTGGAAGTATGGGATGGGATGCGCGTTGCGAGAGAATTTGTTCCTGGGTGGAGCTATCTTTGGGGAACGATACCGAGCCGGTGCTGAGATTCTTCAATACGCATCTGGATCATGCGGGCAAAATAGCCAGACAGGAAGGATTGAAGCTTACCGCGAGCAAAATCAAAGAGCTTAACGAGCAGCGGCCTCTTCCTTTTATTATAACAGGGGATTTCAACGACGTACCGGAAAGCGGACTGCTGGAAAGTGCGACCTCGCAAATTCCAATGACCAGCTGCTACGATCATCTGACCGAGATGGAGACGAAGCACACTCTGACCTTTCACGGTTATTTCGGTGGATCGGAAGGCAGACCGATCGATTACATTCTGAGCAGCAGCGAAGGACGATTCCTATCGACCTCGATCATCCGGAACCAAATCGAGAACGGGTTCCCATCAGACCATTATCCGGTTCTCTCTACTCTGCAATTCTCCAATTCATAATCTAGGTCAAGAGCTTCCGCATCGACTTTCATGCCATAGATTATAGATCATCCTAAAGATTTAGACCCTAACTGTCCGTTTCAACCTCCCTACTCTTCTTCCGGGCAGAGCGTGATCGGGTTGATCATAGGAAGGGGTTAGGCTAGGTCATTCATTGAAAATAGCGGGAGCGCATCCAAGGCGGTCAATCGCCTTGGATGCGCTCCGTTTATTCTGCTCTGCTCATTCGGTTTCCAAGTTTGGTTATCAGATTACGCTTCCTCCTGACAAACCATGACCAGGTTGCCATCCGGATCGGAAAGCGTGAAGTAAGCCACGCCGCCGTGACGTTCTATGCCGTGGAACACGCTTAGGTTCCGTTCGGTGGCATAGGCGTAAGCAGCATCAATGTCATGGCTGTCGAACATGAACGGAATTTCGAACGTTTCCCCACGCCGCACCCGATTATCATCCAACAGCAAATCCGCTCCACGCGATGTAGGCACAATGTAAATCGAATCCCCTGTGTCCTCTTCACGAAGAGGTACTCCAAGCAGATCGCTGATCCACGCTGCCGCAGCCTTCATATCACGAACATTGACGAACACGCCGCCTATGCGTGGAACAATAGGACTGGAGCTATGGACAGGGGCCACATCCTCGCCGCCTCCCTGCGACCAGCACACCATATACGCCCGTCCGTCCGGTGAACGGAAATTGAAGTAGGCCATACCCGTATGCCTCTCAGGTTCAAATAGAGGCTCCGCCTTAGTCTTCACATAGGCATAGGCTGCATCGATGTCGTCGCAAGGGAACATAAGGAGAGGCTGCATATCCTCGCGCCACTGCGGGTCTTTCCGGTTGTTTGCGTTGGTATCCAGAATAAGGCCGGTTCCGGGAAGATCGAACCAGTATACCGGCCCGCCATTCAACCTCTCTTCCCGCAGAGCCACACCCAGCAGCTCGCTATACCATGCCGCAGCGCGCCGCAAATCCGTTACATGGACAAATACACTGGCTATCCGATTCTGAACTTGAGCTGTGCTATTCATAGGCTCTACTCCTGTCTCGGCGCTTGCCACGCCTGAAACTTATTGCCGTCCGGATCTTTGAAGTTCAGCTGCAGGCCGCAGTCTCCTTCATCCCGGATCTGTTCCTCCACCCAAGCGCCCGATGACAGCAAGGAAGCATGAAGCGAGCGAATGTCATCGGTTTCAAAACAAAGCGGAAACATTTCGAAAGGCTCTTCATCCTTAGTCCAGCCTGTGGTAGGGAAGGTCAACGGAACGCCGTTCGGACAGGGAAGCAGGAACAACCATTGTCCCTCGCCCATAATCATGATGGCTCCTCTGCCGGGTTTAACCGGGGAGCGCAGCTTCAAGCCGAGCACACGACTGTACCATTCCGCCGCAGCCTCGGCATTAGTAACAGGAAGATAGGCGCAATCTATTCTTTTAAGCAGGGCTTTGTCAGCGATAATGTTCTTCATTCTCTCCTATTCCTTTCCTGCCGGCTCCAAGGCCACATACAAATCTATTTGATTGTCCGGCTGATCCGGTTTATAACGCTCATCCCATATTTCGAAATCGAACGAATCCGGACAGCGGCCGTTCTCCCTAATCCACTTGCCATAAACAAAATCATAAGTATGGCCTAGCTCGGATTCCAGCCCATGGTGAGTCACTTTGACATATTCCCGATCGGGGAACGAACGGGACGTCATCCCTTCGGGTACCCTATCGCATCCTTCAACCAAATAGCCGATAAACTGCGTAAAAGGATCTACTTGAGCATTAAAACCCTCTTTCCGCGGGTACACCTGTACCAAGTAGACGTCGTCAGAGATACGGGACGAAATCTCATCCTTGCGACTCAGCACCGATTCATATGCTTTCTTGCCCAACTGCTGCTCGAAGATCTGGGTTAGAGAGGCATCATAGGACACACCGACCACAGTGAATCCGGGCAAACTGACAACGGAAGGCTCGTAAGAGTATTTAAGCGATGACATGGCTTATCCCTGCTTCCCTTTGGGTGAAATTGGAAAATACAGATCGATCTCGGATTCGGGATCGGTGCGGTTCCGATACCGCTGATCATAAAATTCAAACTCATACATACCTTCGTAGACGTACTCGGACTGGGGCAGCCAGTTACTCCAGAAATATTCGAAGCCTTCTCCCAATCCGTCCAGCACTCCCCGGTAAGTAACCACTGCATAAAGCGAAGCCGGAACCTCTACAGAAATCATTCCCTCCGGCAATTGGCCGAAGGAATGAACACCAACTGCGGCTATGTAGTTAAACGGATCACCCGGCTTGGTCTCGGGGGTTTGATGGATCAGCCCATAGCCACGGTACCCGACCGGATCGGCAATTTCGCAGGTACGAGCATTTAATCTATCCCACAACTTGGCAATGGCGTTCTCCGACGGTTTCTCCTCTGCGCTAAAATGTACCATCTCCTGAATGCCCACCGCCCGAAAAGCGGGCTTATGCACCAGCTTAGTTTCAATGATCATAATTAATCATTACCTCCTTCAATGTTAATTTGAATGCGATTGCAGGCAAAAATAAAGCACCGGGATTCTGATTGGATTTCTCGGCGCCTGATGACTGATATATACATTTATCACTACTTAATGATTCGATACTGCTCTGGGCTTTCCTTCCCAAGTCTTTATTTATTGAAATCCGATAGCTATCGTTCTAAATCAATTGTATCAGAACTTACGTTCTTATTCAATAGTTAACTTTGTAATTTTTGGTATATTTGCAACTTCAGGTTTCTTTCCTCTGAAAACCGCTGGTTGCGCTCTGTTGGAAAAACGAAATGCCAGCACGCATCCGGGTCTGCTATGGAGGGGTGGACGGTTCGCTGGTTCGGGCTGATTCCTGTTTCTCTCCGCTAAAGACACCAAAGACGAGCAAAAATACATTAAAATCGTGCCTTTTTCCAAAAAGATGGTGAAAGACGGTCAAATGTGCAGGTCTTTTTCACAAAATGGGGCCATTTCGCAAAAATCGCTCCAAAGACCTGCATTATCGCTCTAGAATCAGGTATGTGGCGACTTTTCTCCAAAAAGACGTGCATTTTCGCTTTAGAATAGGGTACTCCGCAGTTTTTTCCAGAAAAGACCTGCAGTGTTGATTGTCTTTTACACAATTCGAAGGTGAAACCTATACTTTTAATTTAAAAAAGCACCGGAACATCCTGATGTCCACGGTGCCTAATGACGGATATGCATTTTTCACTGTTTATAGTTCGATGTTGTTCAAAGATTCTCTTTCTTCCGGAAACTTTTCTTATCCGTTCCTTCCGACTGTATCTACTCCCCGGCCTCCATCCAAATCCGGTAGAGTTCATCCAGGTGCTGTTGAAGCTTGGTCCGTTCCTCAAGAAGCGGATTCCATTCTTCGGCCGATTCCCAAGACAAGGAGGCCAATTGCTCATCCAGTGCCTGAATCCGGGATTCCGCTGCGGAAATCTCCTGCTCCCACTGCTCCGGTGAGCCGGGCAGATGCTTCTCGCCGACAGGGGTGCCCGCCTTCTTCCGGCCGCTTGCTTCCGTACTCCCGCTTGTTTCCCGCTGCCTGTGCAGCGCTCCTTCCGTTGGGTCCTGTTTGGTCCTCCGCGCTTCCTTGACCTGCTGCTTGACCGCGACATCATCCTTTGCTGCGGACTGCGCCTCCCGCTTCTCCCGGTATTCATCGTAGTTTCCCTCATGAACGGTAAGGGTTCCCTGCTCCAGAGCCCATATTTTGCGTGCCAGCCGGTTGATGAAATACCGGTCGTGCGATATCGCCAGCAAGGTGCCGGGGAATTCCTCCAATGCTTCCTCTAGCGCTTCTCTTGAATCAATATCGAGATGATTGGTCGGTTCGTCCAGCAGCAGCAGATTTGGCTTGCGGAACATTAGCAGCGCCAGGCGCAGCCGGCTCCATTCCCCTCCGGACAGATTGGCCACACGCTTGAACACGTCGGCCCCATAGAACAGGAATCGCGCCAGCTCTCCCCTCGCTCTTCCTTCCTCCATGGCCAGCTCTTCACGAAAATACTGCAGCACGGTTTTATTCTCTTCCGGCGGAGTTTCCTCCTGTGCCAAATAGCCGATCTGTACGCGCGAACCCAGGCGGATCTCGCCTTCGTCCTTCCCGGCCGGGTCAAGCAGCAGCTTCAATAATGTGCTCTTGCCCGATCCGTTGCGACCGATCAAGGCGGCCCTCTCGCCATAGAGAAGCCGTGCCCCTATTCCGTTCAGCAGCCGCTGTTCGCCGTAGGCTTTGCTTACCCTGTCCAGCTCAATCACCTGACGTCCGGAACGGTCCTCCTGCTGCAGCTGCAAATCCATAGCCTTGCGTTCCAAGATCGGCCGTTTCAGCTTCTCCATGCGGTCAAGAGCCTTCTGCATGGATGCGGCCCTCCGATGAAATGACGGATTGGGAGGATTCGCACGGTTTCCCCATTCGATTAGCTGCTTTATCGTTTCCTGCATTTTTTTGATCTTCTTCTGCTGCTCTTGATAGTCCGCGAACTGCTTCAGCAGGCGGGCTTCCTTCTCCTGCTGGTACCCCGAATAGTTGGTATGGTAGACAAAGGCTTCGCCATCCTCGATCTCGATGATCTTGACTGCGACTTTGTCCAGGAAATACCGGTCGTGGGATACTACCATCACCGTCCCGGAATACGAGCTCAGGAACGTCTCCAGCCATTCGATGGCATCCATATCCAGATGGTTGGTCGGCTCATCCAGAAGCAGAAGGTCCGGCCTCTGCAGCAGCAATGCCGCCAGGCCGACCTTCGTCTTCTCCCCGCCGGACAGCGAGGGGAAGGGCCTGTCATACTGCTCGGCAGGAATGCCCAGGCCGGCTGCCACCCGTTGAATGGAAGCCTCCATCTCATAGCCCCCGTTCTGCTCGAACAGCTCCTGAAGCTTCCCGTATTTGTCCAGCAGAGCGCTCAGCCGCTTCCCGTCCGAAGCCACCTCGGGGTCCGACATCCGGACCTCCAGCTCCTTCATTTCCGCTTCCCACTGCCTTACTTCCTTATATCCCTCCGCCAGCACCTCGTAAACCGTCCGGCCGTCTTCATAAGCCGGCACCTGATTCAGCAGGCCGATCCGGGCCCCTTTGCGGATGAACACCTGGCCTTTCTCGGGCGTCAAGGTGCCGTCCATGACCCGGAAAATCGTTGTTTTTCCCGTTCCGTTGCGGCCTATGAGACCAACCCTTTCTCCTTCCCCCACTTCAAAAGTAACATTCGACAGCACCAGATTCGCGCCGTAATATTTTTGAACTTGCTGCAAGCTTACAATCATTATGATCCTCCTCCGGGCGGCCGACTCCCCGGACCGGAACCAACGGCCCCGCAGTTTCCCAAGCCTTCCGACGGCTTGCAGGACGCGGGATACCGCCGCTTAAACAAAAAAAGACCGCAGGGAACACTTCCCCGCAGCCTCAAATGTACATAGCCATCCGTTCAGGTCAAGGCAGGAGAGTCTTTCGCCATAATTGTTGTATTCGTATAAGCATAAATGGACATACGTATCCCGTTGTATGCTGCAGCAAAGATAATGCCAAACAATGCCAGCGGCAGTTGGCTAATACGAATACGGGCAACAAAGCGATTCATCCCCTACCTCACCTCCTGTCCGACTCGTCTGAACGAGTCCATAATTGATTAACATTATATCCCAATAAAATCAGAGTTGTAAAGGCTAAATTTTTCAAGCAATCCAAGATAAATTATTACTTGTTATTCGTACCATACCTCGATAAAGGATTGCATTTCACATCATTTTTTGGGTCCTTCCATTTTTTCAATAATCTCATCCTTTACATTCCGTAGTTCTTGTCGAACTTTTTTTAGTTCTTCGTTAACTCCAGAGTGTTTTATTGCAAATTTAACAACAAGAAAGACTCCATATAGAAATAAAGCAAGTAACAGGATAATAAAAATAATCGGAACTATAGCAATCATTCCGGCAGAGGAACCCATTTAACCCCTCCTTTTGGTATTTTCCACATTATAACATACTTATAATAATTGTTAACGATTAGAAAATTTGAAAGAAAGGTCCATTAAAGAACCTTTCTTTCAAATAGCATGTTCTATTAAAAATATTATTCCTGTACTATATCAGCCCACAACGTCATAGAATGACTAGCTCCGTTAACTTTGTATTTGAATTCGGCACCTTGAAAAACTTCTACGTATACTAGTATAGCCAATTCTTTTTCCTGAAAATTAAAAACTGCAAGACTCTCCCAATCAGGATGTATGTATTCGTAAGTATTAACAACAATACTTTCTCCGCCAACTAAACCATATGCTACCACTTTTTGTCGAGGGCGTGACACAAAATCCGTAACATTCGAGTTAGTTTCAGGGTCTTTAGTAATTTGAGAGATGATTTGGCCGCTCGTTGTATAGCCCAAAAGGCCAAAGGCATTAGCTGAAAGTTCACCATTACCATAGACGCATGCCCAAACAAAACCTCTCGAACACTTATCCCCTTTATATTTCATGCTGTTACCTATTTTCAAGCCTTGAGTGGACACCCCAGAAGGCTCTTCACTTTGATCAACCTCCATTATAAATCTGCCTTCTTGTCTCATTTGTTCAATAACCGCTTCCAACTCTTCTTTACTACCTTTGAATTCTTGCCTAGTAATGGTGACTTCTACATTACCTTCGCGCTTGATCTCCGTTGTAGACTTAATCTCCTTTAAGCCATAAAACTCTAGACTACTACTAATATCCTCCTTTGCAAATACAGTTCCAACACTTGTTAAAGAAAAGAGTAGAACAACAAGGCAAACCAACTTAATCTTTTTCATTCATGGATCCTCCTTCCTTTTATGTATCTATTATCCATTATTATCCTTAAAATGTAAACTATTTTATGATAGTTATTTAGAACTATTTTTTATAATTAAGAAATAGTTACGTACTTCATAACTACTTAGACAGTTTATTAATGAAAGGTGTCACGCAAATTCAAATAAATTTATTTAGATTACCTTAAATTCGACTTAGTACAACAAAAAGAAACTTGGTAGGATTCACGGGTCTGTGCTTCGTTTACATGACACCTTTCTTCGTTTCCGTAGGAATGGGCTTAGTTTTATAAATTTATCACGCGAGTTAAGAATAATTTAAGGGAGCGTTTCCGGTGAGTTAAGAAAGATAACCTATAATAGATTAGTAGAAATCCTATAACGGTTCAGGTAACCGCAGCAATATATGGAAAAGCCATTTATGCTTTACGAAGCGGCGTGAAAAGATGATATATTAAAATACGGAGTTTGCAAATACAGGCGGTGAATGTATGTATTCTCAATTGAATGCCCCCGAGCAACGTTTATCCAGAGATGCGGTCAAGGTATGGATCATTCGCGAAATCTTATCTAACCTGATCGTACTCATTATCCTCGGGGTCTTATTTTATCTGGACGCTCGATTTTCCTGGAAAGAGTGGATTGGCTGGATTCTGATCGGTATTACCGCAATCTATGTGCCGGTAGCGATTTGGTCTTTCATCAGCCCGTTCCTGCTTTATAAAAACTGGCGTTACGATGTCAGCGAGGAATTTTTGCAGTTAAAATCAGGGGTATTATTCGAGAAGCATCAGCTTGTCCCGATGACCAAGATTCAAGCGGTGGCCACCAATCAGGGGCCGTTGCTCAGAAAATACGGACTCTGCTCCGTTTCCATTGAAACGATGGGTTCCACCCATTCCATACCGGCTCTTCCGAAACAGGACGCTATCGACTTAAGGAATCAGATCGCTCAATATGCAAAGCTTAAGGAAGTGGAACAATGACTGGAGCCAAGCGATACCATCCGCTTCTTATCCTTTTCGACCTTTGGAAGCTGATCAGAAATTCCGGTTTTATCGCCCTCTTTTTATTCGTGATTAAAGCCGGCTCGGATTCGTACTTTATAATCTATGGCAGGCTTATTTTTTTGCTGGTTTTCTGAATTTCGCTTATTTCCATCGTACTGAAATGGTTCACCCATAAATATGTGCTGGATGACGTTTCCTTTCATCTGTACAAAGGGGTTTTCAACAAAACGGAGCAAACCGTTCCTTTCGCCAAAATTCAAAACGTTCACCGTCATACTTCGCTGTTCCATCAATTATTTAAAGTAACCTCCATCCACTTTGAAACCGGAATGGCCGGTGATGATGCAGCGGTTAAATTCGAAGTGATTTCCCCAGCGGAAGCCGATCGGATGGAAGCGAAAATAGCAGGCGCCGACCGGGACGGAAGAGCGGAGCATTTGAATGGCGGCGATTTGGAGCAGGCTGCTTGCCAAACGGCATTACCCCGGCAGATATCGAATCGGAGCATCCATTTCGAGCCGACGAGGAAGGACATTATTAAGGCATCCTTTACTTCCTTAAGCTTCCTGGTCCTCATTCCGATTCTCGGGTCTTTGTATTCCAAAATCGATGATATTTTTCATGTGGAAAAACAAGCCGAGGGATTATTTAAGAGTATCCTGAGCTCCTGGTGGATGATAACGATCATCATCATTGTCCTCGCCGTTGCTTCTACCGCTTTCGGAATTGTCAGGACCTTTCTTAAATATGGGAAATATCAAATTTCTTCCGATCAAGATCGCATTTATATATCCAAGGGTGTGCTGGATGAAACCGCCTTTTCCATTTCAAAAGAAAGGGTACAGGCCGTCATAATCTCGCAATCCTTGATGAAAAGATGGCTCGGGCTGGCCGAAGTGAAACTGATCAGTGCAGGCAGTGCCGGTAATGAAGAGCTAGGGGTCAATTCCCTCTATCCCTATCTGCCGGTCCGTCGGGCCTATGAAATGGTATCGGAAATTTTACCGGGCTACGAGGTTTCGCAGAACATGCTCCGCCTTCCGGCCAAATCGTTGTGGATGCGCATGCTGCGGCCAAGCTGGATCTGGATCTTGGCAACGGCTGCCCTGTTTTATTTCAAACCGACCGTTTGGAAAATGGAGCAGGCCTGGTGGATGCTATCCATAGCTCTGCTTATTCTTGTCGTTATGTCCAGATTGCTGGATTTCTTCAACACGCGGTATCTGCTGAAGGATCACTTCATCCAGTTTAAAACCGGAAGTCTGGCTACCAATTTATTCGTGTCCAAACGGGAGAAGGTCATAGAAGTCCATATAACCCGGAGCCTATTTCAAAAATGGATGGGCCTCGCGTCTATCGAAACCATTAATCGGGCCAAACCGGTTCATCACGCCAGTGTGACTGATGTGCCGTTGGAGGCCGCCCGATCGTTCTACCATTGGTATGGGGGACGCCAAAATGACATCAAGGTGGAATGATGGGGGCATAATGCAGGAAAAACAGGTATTTTTCCAATTTCCGAGTATTACAAGTCTTCTTCTATTCTGGAGCATGCTTCCCTTGAAGGAAAGCATGGAATCAATATTGATAAAAGCCCCTCTTCCTTACGCCTTTGTCATTTCTTTTACGAACACGATCTTGGAATTGGGATTTTTACTAAATGAGTTTTAATGAACATCATTCTAGTTTTAAGTCCTTAGGTTTTTGTTTCACGTTGAGAATTCTGAAGATGAAAAATGGCTTGTTGAACAGTCTGATATTCGCAAAGTAAAATCAGATTTATTTTTTTATTCCGTTCGAATTTCTCACGAACTATATATGTGGTGCTAAAGAAAGCAATCATTCCGTTCCGAAGAAAAGTGCCTCCGTTCAAAGATCTAAACCATTCAAAAAAGTAAAGTTAAGCTTCGTAGCAAAAGTCCATTAACACCACAATAGAGTCGGGCCCAAAACGTCCATTAAATGGAGTCGATCCTCCTGTTCGATGGAGGTTTATAAATTATTTTTCGAGGATCCGGACAATTTATATAAATAACGAGGAAAAAATCAAAACTCTGTATCGTAGAGAAGGAACGTACTAGTTTCTCTTTCGTTTACAGGTCCAGTCCATTTTGACATTTGATAACGGTGATTACCTTATTTCTGCTTCCTCCGAACATCGACCATATTTTATACGGACAAAGCCATTTTTTCGCGAATCGTAACATATCATTCAAGAATCCCTATTTAATATAATAACTTCATTAAATTCCTCCTGGCCATTGCTCCAGGTTATTTGGATATTAATTCCACCATCTTCTATAGCATCAAAAGTATTGAATCCATTATTTTGCTCATTGAATTTACTGGACAGTGAAAAGTTCTTGTCGAAAAATTCATGGGAATAAAGGTTAAAGGTGCATACAGGAAAAGTAACCCAAT
>NZ_VEGP01000076.1 GCF_007679495.1 Paenibacillus sp. 32O-W
TCTGCTTTTGAACTTCGGTTTCCCGGATTGTCCTTTGAACATCTTCTTGTAGGCATCACATGCGTCTTTGACGGCTTATTTCGTTGTCTGGGCAGATATATCGTTCAGCCACGCATATTCTTCCGTCTGCTTCAGCTTCGTCAATTCTTTTCGCAGCTCCCCACCAGGAATAAACTTGCCGCCATTCCGATAGTTTTCTTCCTGACGAGCCAGCGTCCAATTGTATACCCACCTAGCCGCCCCGGCCGAACGCCATAACGCTTGTTCCTGATCAGGAGTCGGTTTGATTCTGACTTTTTTCGCAAGAATCATCTTCCATCAACTCCTTGAGCATCTTTCTCGCTTTGTTCGCTCGTTCCCTTGCAATTGACAACTAAATACGGTGACGCTGTATCCGCTGGCGCTGACATGATGGGGTTTTAGCTTTCCTTTTTTAAAATATAAGAAAGTATAAGTTTTCATCTATACCTGTTCTTACCACATTAGAAAGTTTAAGTTCATTAAAGCATTAAAATGGGACAAACTTTCTAATTGGCATAAAAAGCTTCCTTTAAAACCGGGTTATTCGTCTTCGAAGAGGCTCCGTTAGGAGCTTTTTTTATATTTCATCGGTAAACGCGCACGTCCTAAGGACGGCGATAGCCGTTTATCCTTGTCCCATATCCTCAAAGTTTGCTGCGTAACGCCAATCAACTTCGAAAAGTCGCCAATTCCGTACAGCTTTATTACATCACCTCTATATCATTTGGTATAGAGTATACTAAAGGTTTATAGATATTGAGTAGCGTATGTTCCCTCCTCCAGCCGTTAACGGCAATCTATAATAACGTGATGCGTACATAATGGGAACGTACATTCCCCTTTCATGAAATTGTAGCATAGTTTTGTGCGAAACGGCAATGAAATAAAACCGGTAAACAATGCCAGCAGGCCGGTTAAACTGCCGAGATGATACTCAATACATAATAAACGAGGGGAAGGGTACCCAGAGACAGTAATGCGGTCAGGCAGACGGTCATCGAAGCGAAACGCTCGTCTCTGCCGTATTGCCGGGCATAGAGGGATATGGTCGGAGCGGAGGGCATGGCTGACAACAGGACAGCGGCTGCCAGCACTTCGGCCCGAATCGGCAGCACAACAGCGGGAATGAGAAGGAGGGGGACAATCAGCAAGCGGGCTGTGGCGGCGATAAGCAGGTCCTTGTTCCCGAAATACTCACGCATCTCTTTCAGAGACATGTTCGCGACCATACTGCCGACCAGCAGCATGGACAGGGGAGTTGTCGAGGAGCCTATCGTCCAAAGCATATCGTGGATGATTCCCGGGAGGTTAAACGGAAGCAGGAAAATAAGAACCCCTGCGGCTGTGGAAACAATTCCGGGATTCAGCAGAAATTGTTTTCGGTTTGATTGGGGAGGCCGTCCGGCCACCAGATAGATGGCGTAGGTCCAGATTAGCAGAAGGTAGGGAATATTAAAAACGGCGGCATAGATTACTCCATTATCGGGCAGAACAGTCAGGCAAACAGCCAGCCCCAGGAAGCCTTGATTTCCAAATATGACGGCCCCTTGAAAGACGCCGCTGCGTACAGGAAGCAATTTTCTCCAACGGGCTAATAGATAGGCCAGCCATGCCGCCGCTCCCAGGACTGAACAAGAAAGCAGCAGCAGCCAGCCAAAATCCCCGAATAGTTCTGCCGAATATGGCAAGTCCAAAGAAACGATGATCAGGGAAGGGAGGGTGATCTGAAGCAGCAGCCGGACCACTGCCAGATCGACAGAATCGTTGATGATTCCCTTCCGTTTGGCGGCATAGCCTACAGCCGCAATTAAGTAAAGCATGGCCAATGACTCCCAGAACCCGCTCATACTCCCGACCTCCCGATGCTCCAGCATATGTCGGGGGCGGCTGGCAGGTGTCTGGTGCAGCCGGTTTATTCATTCCGGTCGGTCGTTTCTTCCGCGGCTTCTTCCTCCTGCCCATCATTGTTGTCCATGTCTTCGGATTCGGGGGCTTCCTTAAGGAGAAGAGCTTTAAGCAGCCATTCCTGCTTCAACTCGGCCCCTCCCTGTAAGGCGGGGAGAGGGGAAGTCCACGGCTCGTCCCAATTGCTCGAGAAAGCTTTCAGAATATGGAGCAGAGCCGCTCCCCATTCGTCTATCTCGTTAATAATCGGGGCAACCCGAGGATAGTAGTGAAGATAGGTTTCCCTCATGATCGATTCCGCAGCGGCCACAATATTAGGGTTCATTTGAGCTTCAATCTTCTGCCTCTGCTCCTTGGTGAGCTCTCTCGTTTCCGCGGCTCCCCCCTCCTGGGTTTCGATAAGGCCGTGATTTTCACCCCACCATAGAATAACCCATTCGATCAGAGACTCATAAGGCTTGGGCAGGTTCAAGTCTAATTTGGGCTCCGGCTTCTGGAGATTAACGACGAAGGAATCGCCGAATTTGATCAATTTGACATTTCCGGTCGTACCGTGCCAATGAAGGGCGATCAAGGCCCGGGTCTTCGTTTTGTTAGAGGCTGCTTCACTGCGGCATACCCGTCTCAGCATCTTCTCGGCCCGCAAACCTGGAAAGTAGGTTAGCATACGGACGCCCAATTCCATAGACTTGGGCTGATTCATCAACGGTTCTATCAGGTCGTAAATCTCATCCGGTTTCTTCTCCATGATCCAGTCCAAATAAATTTTATGGTCCGCGATCTCGGCTACGGTAGGGGGCTTGGGCTGCTCTTCCTTCGTACCCCTGGATTCATTCTTGGCGATCATTTCCTCCAGGTCGGAGATCATATGCATAAGCATCTCGCGGTCCTTCTCTTCCGCCTTCTCGGAATAAAGCTGCAGCCATTCGGCCAGTGCATACGGATTATGCCTGTAGGCGCTGAGAGCGGAGCCAATCAGCTCCTTCACAAACGGCAGGTCCCGCTTGACGTATCGGGCCAACAAAACTTGCTGCTCGGCCGTTTCCTTCATAATTCCCAGTCCAAATATGAGACTCACCCATGATTGGTAATGTCCGGGATCAAGCAGTATCGTCCGGTAGAACAAATTAGATGCCGCACCCAGTGCACCGCGGCCTATATAGTCCACAGCCAGATTAAAATGAAAGCTGATCGGATTTTCTCCCATGATTAAATTCCCTCCATCAACGAATAAACTGTGCAAGTCTACTTTACCAGATGAACCTTAATAACAAAAGTAAAATAACCTCCCACCGTCGGAGACCGTCACCCAAATAACAGAAACGGATGCTCTTCGGATCTGCAAATCTCACACTCCGAACAGGGGCAAGAAGATATAAAAACAAGCGGCCGCTGCGACCTATCCGATGTCGTACAGGAGCCTTTGGCACACGTTACCCCAATTTTGGATCATGACAGTAACGGAATTTGCGAAAATTTTACAAAAATATGAATGGGCAATGTGTTTCGCTGCATATGATTTGGGGTAACTTCTTATTGGAAGTATAACTCCTATAAAGGCGGTGTTAAAAATGACGTGGTTATGGATACTGCTAATTGTGGCCATTATCGCTGTAGTCATTTGGAAATCGCGGACCGGATGGACAACGGTATTTGTTGGAACCGGTGCACAGATGGAGGATGCGGAGTACAAGTACAATTTGCTCAAGGAACAAGGAATACGCTGCAAACTGAGATCAACGGATCCGCAAGGAGCCGCAGTCGGGATGGCCGGACCGGCAGGGCCGTCAAGTCAGGGACAGTATAAAATATTAGTCCACCCGGACGATGTGGAGAAGGCAAGGGAGCTGCTGCAGCGCAAAGCCGGCGCCATTGTCTGATGATTTCCACAAGAAACAAGTGTGCCCGCATTTCGTCCATTGGCCGGAATGCGGGCATCTCTATGAAATTCCCAGTTTTACTAATGAAAGCGAATTATTTCGGTAAAATGGTAGATTTATTTAAAAAAATAGTATAAAATAGCAAAAAAATCAAGTTTTTAGAACAGGACATTGGCATGATCCGACAAACTCGGACATGTTCAAGAGCTTTTCGCTAGAAAAACATGGATTTCTCTATAGCTGATAGAAGGAAATAGTCATTCTGTGACGAAATATGTTAGGAAGGACATGCGGCAGTGACTAATCCTTTGCTATTGAGGTAATTAACTTATGCGAAAAGGTCTTTTACATGACACACTCAACCATCAAGAACGTCAAACGGTCAAGCTGTTTCTGTTCTTATTTTATTTAATCAATATTTCTTATGATGCTTCCTATTATTATCTTCTTCCTATGATTATTAAAGACCCGAAATTCGGATTTGAGAATTATTGGGTCGGATTTGGAGATTATTTCGTCCAGATTGTTCTTCTTGTGATCGCCATTTATCTGCTGCGGCGGAATGAACCGGAGAAGATCAAGTACATATTTTTTATTGCTTACATGTTAAGTGCAGTGATTGGCGAAATCATTATTTTCTCAGACTCTGAAGCAGAGTATACCAGCGGCAATGTCGTAGAGCTCTTTCTGGTCTTGTTCTCTCCAGTATTCATCAACAAGACCTTCTGTTGGGTTGTTTCGGTCGGCACGATTATGAAATATCTTGTCGTCGGGGTAATCCTTGGAAATCCTGAAGTTCTGCTTCCCATTCTGTTGGTTGTCTGTTTAACGGTCATTGCGTTCATTCTGCTCAACCGCTTCGAAGGGTACGTTCAAGCGATCAGGCAATCTTACAATAACCAGTTGGAAGAGATCGTCAAAGGAATTATAGCTGCACTGGAATTGAAGGATCCCTATACCCGAGGACATAGCGAACGGGTTGCCCAGTACGCCAACCTGTTTGCACGCAAGATGGAAATTTTCAGCGAGGAAGAGCTGAAGAGTTATTATTATGCTTGCTTGCTGCACGATGTCGGCAAGGTACATATACGCGATGATATCTTGATGAAGCCGTCCAATCTGACGAATGAGGAATACGAGATTATTAAGAAACATCCCATTGTTGGAGCAGAGGCTGTCAAGAATATAGAGGGCTTGCAGGAGAGTATTGACGTCATCCGGTATCATCACGAGAGATGGGATGGCAAGGGATACCCCGATCGTCTCAAAGGCGAAGAGATTCCGCTGCTGGCACGCATTGCTTCGATTGCGGACGCATTCGACGCGATGACAACCGACCGCTCATATCGGCCGGCCTTATCCTTGGATATGGCTTATCAGAGAATATTGCAAGGTAAAGGCTCTCAATTCGATCCGGGACTTATCGATATATTCGTTGAGGTTTATCCTTCGTGGGCGTCTCATTACTACGCCCAGACGAAGATGAACATAAAGTAAGCCTTCTTATGTATAGGCTTCCAATAGGAACCATTTCGAGGAGGTGAAGCAAAGTGAAAATCCGTAAGCTTTCCAGAATCAAGTTGACTTGTTGGTGGTGCGGTTGGAGAAGATAAGGGATCATTGTGAAAAAGGATGCTTCTGTTGCAGCGGCATCCTTTTTCTAATTCATAGAGGATAAGGTTTCAGGGGAAAGGAGCGGGAGCATGGAGCTGACTCCGGATAGCCGGATGAAACTACGGGCGATCACCATTCATGAAAAACGCAAAAATTATATCGTGGAGGAGCCGGAAAGCGGGGATTTCTACGAGATGCCCGTTGTCTGTGTAGAGGCTATACAACTATTGGGAGAAAATAGGGCGCTGGGAGACATAGAACAGCTGCTGCAGAGCAAATATCCTTCCGAGGAAGTGGATATGATCGCCTTTGCCAATCAGTTGCTGGAGCTCGGGCTGGTTCAAGAGGTGGATGGCCGGCAGATTGAATCAAGCCGCAGGATTGATGATACGGGTCAACGGTTAATGATTTCCGACAAGGTGGGGAAGCTTTTTTTTAACCCGTTCTCGCTTGCCCTATATGCTGTGCTGTTCGTTGCCGTTATCGCGATATTCGTGATTCGGCCCGATTTGTTCCCCCACTACAGAGATTTTTTCGTCAGTGATTGGATGCTGGTGAACTCCGTTGTATGGCTTGTCATGTCTTTACTGGTCGTGTTATTCCATGAACTGGGGCATTTTCTCGCGGTAAGGGCGGAAGGGCTGAGTTCCCGACTAGGAGTAGGGCATCGCTTGTTTCTCGTCGTCTTTGAAACCGACATGAATGCGGTTTGGAGGCTGCCTGCCCGCAGGAGATATGTCCCTTACTTGGGCGGGATATGCTTCGATACCGTGTTATTGTTTGCCGCTCTAATGGTTCGCCTGCTGTCGGGAGACAGCTTGCAATGGCTTTCTGCCGTCATGGGCACCGTGGCGTTCTACATTTTCATTACTATCGTATATCAGTGCCTGTTCTTCATGAAGACGGACTTGTATTATGTCATTGAGAATGCATTAGGCACCTATAATTTAATGGAGAACAGCCGCGCATGGCTAAGCCGTTACCTTCCTTTCCTGAAGGAGGACAAGTCGGTCGTTTACGGAGACGAGGAGAAGGTGGTGAAGGGCTATGCCTGCTTCTATGTTGCCGGATTAGCCGTTAGCCTTCTTCTGTTTGCCGTCTATTTTTTCCCGCAATTCATTTTTGCTTTTGCACTAAGCTTGCCCAAGTTGGGCGAACCGTTCACCAGCGCCGCATTTTGGGATGGAGTATTCTTCATGGCCGAGGCCGGCCTGATGGGCGGGCTGCTGCTCTTCTCCTGGATACGCAAGTACGCCCCTCTGCAGCGATCCGGTTAGAAACCGGTGAAATAGGGTATTACAAAGTATAGAAAAAATAAACAAATCATAATACCCTTGCAGAGGAGGATGAGCAATGGCCAGAAGAATCCAGGCGTATTTCAGAACAGAGGACGACGCGGAGAGTGCAAGAACGAAGCTGCAAACCTATTCCGTCTCCGAAATGGAAATCGGAGAGCTTCCGGAAGGGATGGAGAATAGTGCGCGATTGCTTGCCCCATTCGCACTAGGCGCAGGAACGACAGACGGCACGGTTATGGGGTCGGGAGCCGGAGTATCCGGTGCTGATCGAGGGATTGGCGCGGCCATCGTCTGGAAGGAATTGGGCCGGAATAACGAGATAGATTCAACTGCGGAAGCTAACGGCACAGATGAAAATTCCTTGAAAGGCTTCAAATATGTCCTCTCCTGTCAGGCGGCGGAGGAGGATTATGATGAGGTTATCGATGTGATTCGGCGAAATGAGGGCGCTGTAGAGATAATGGAGTAAGAGTGCCTATCTGCCGGAGTGAGTACGTATATCCGTAGAGCCATTGTCCGGCAGAGAAGAAGGAATGACGTCAGCGAAGAAGGCATCCGGGGATGCCTTCTTTTTGCGTATAAGTTTCACCTTATCGGTAAACGCGACTCTCCAAAGGCGGCGATAGCCGTTTATCCTTGGAGGGATTATTCAGCTGTTTCCGTACGATGATCATCGGCAACTTTATTAAACAGTGTAAATGCATAGATCGCTGCAATCCCTACAATCACGTAAATGATTCTGGATAAGACGCTATCCATGCCGCCGAAGATTCCCCCAACCAGGTCCCATTGGAAAAGTCCGAAAAGCAGCCAGTTCAACCCTCCGACGATCAGCAAAATTAAGGACAATATATTTAATGTTCTCATGGTCAGACCTCCATTTCATTGATATGTCCGGAAATAGTTAGATGGATCTATACTTATATTGGTAATGATTTTGTTTTTTTATACATGAAAGGAAATTTAATGAACTTTGGTAAAAAACAGTTATACTCAAATATTCCGGCTTAATTAGCGGGCAGGTATGCTAGAATAATAAATCTCTCTGTAGGGAGCATTTCAATTTTGAAACGCAAATATAACTATAAGATCAAGAGGATGCCTGAATTCGATGTCCGAAGGCATAAGTTTATTGCGTGCTGAATAACTTCAAATTCTATTGGCGATAAAAACATCCTTTAAACGCGGTCGCTCATCCATGAAATACTCCAATAAGTTTTTCTCATACGCTAGATTAAAGGAACATATGTTTGTTATAATGAAATTCTAACAGACTTTTTTATGCAAAAGGCCCGGAATCAGGGTTGTTTGGGACTCCGGGGAAATTCGCCTGTCTATTTATGATATGAGGTGAGGGAATGTCGTTCGTTATTAAATTGCAATGGTTTTTTAAGCAGCAATGGATGAAGTATGTGACGGCTATCTCTTTAATGGCTTTAATCAGCCTGGGAAGTATGATTCCGCCTAGACTGGTCGGCCAGCTGATTGACTCGATCCGTGTCTCGTCATTAACCCGCGAGGGGCTCGTCACCATGGTCGGCCTACTGCTGGGGCTGGCCGTTATTACCTATGTGGTCAATTATATTTGGATGACCACCTTGTTCGGCAATTCGATCCTGCTGGAGAAGACGATGCGCAGCCGATTGATGAGGCATTGGACACGAATGACCCCATCCTTCTTCCAGCGCAACCGGACGGGAGATTTGATGGCGCTGGCAACGAACGATGTCTTGGCCGTCAGCCAAACAGCGGGCTTCGGTGTCCTTACTCTGGTTAATACCGTTGTGGGAATAACGGTAGTCCTGGGAACGATGATCCTTTTTACCAGCTATAAGCTTATGCTGGCAGCACTTATTCCGATGCCGTTCCTGGCGTTTGCGATCAGTCGGCTGGGAAAGGCTATGAGGAAGCGGTTTCTTGCCTCACAGGAAGCTTTCGGAAGGATGAACGATCAAGCGCTTGAATCGATTTCGGGTATGAGGGTTATCCGTTCCTATGTGCAGGAGACGCATGATGCCGCCTCCTTCCACCAGGTTACGACAGACGTTATGAACAAGAACCGCAAGGTCGCTTTCATTGGCGCCATGTTCCAGCCGGTCATTTCGACCATTGTCGGGATCAGCTATTCGATTGGGATCGGTTATGGCTCTTATCTTGTTTTTCACGGAGAGTTGTCACTGGGGCAGCTGGTGACGTTCAATATTTATTTGGGGCAGCTTGTCTGGCCGATGATTGCGTTCGGTGAGTTCATTAACATTCTTCAGCGCGGCAACGCTTCCGTAGACCGTCTGGAAGCCTCCCTCGGGCAGAAAGCCGATGTCCGCGAACCGGATCAGCCGCTTGAAGTTGCGCAGCCTCTCGGTTTGGAGATTCGGGGTCTGACCTTTCGTTATCCGGACTCGAATGCCGACAGCCTGAAAGGGATATCCCTTCGGGTGGAACGGGGAGCGACGCTGGGTGTGGTAGGCCGCACAGGAAGCGGCAAGAGCACCTTGCTGAAGCAGCTGCTTCGCCTTTATCCCGTGGAGCCGCATAAGGTATTCATCTCGGGGGTGCCCATAGAACAAATATCGATAGAGCGGATTCGCAGCTGGATCGGTTATGTGCCGCAAGAGCATATGCTGCTTTCCAAGACGATAGCGGAAAATATTGCGTTGGGCAAGACGGAGGCGACGGAGGAGGAAATTCGTAGAGCTGTTGAGATGGCCTCATTCGCGGGCGATGTGGAACAGATGAAGGACGGGCTCCAAACCATTGTAGGAGAGAACGGGGTTATGCTCTCAGGAGGGCAAAAGCAGCGGTTGGCGATTGCCAGGGCACTGCTTGTGAATCCGGAAATTCTGCTCTTGGATGATTCCTTGTCGGCTGTCGACGCCAGGACGGAAAGCGCTATTCTTAACAATCTGCGCAGGGAAAGAGCAGGCAAAACGACCTGGATCTCTACCCACCGCCTATCGGCTGTCAGCCATGCCAATTGGATTATCGTCCTGGAGGAAGGCCGTATTGTGGAGGAAGGAACACATGAACAGCTCATGAATCTGGGGGGCTGGTATAGACAGCAGTACGACAAGCAGCAGTTGGAAGCCAGTTTGATGGGGGAAGGGAGAGAGGCAGATGGCGAATAAACCGAAGCCGGCTTTGGCCAGGCGGCTATTCCGGTATGCCCTTCTTTACAAGAAAACCATTCTGTTCGCTCTATTGATTCTGTTTGCGGCCACGGCGGCGCAATTAGCAGGGCCCTACATTGCCAAGGTTATAATCGACCAGCACATTCAGGGAATTGAGAAGCCTTGGTATGCGGCAGATCCCGCCACGGTTCCGGAAGGAGTCCAGGCTGTCCAATACCAGGATCGTTCCTTCGTGCGGAGCGATTGGCTTGAGAACGGACAAGAAATTCCGCAGCAATGGGAGAAAGCCAGCATATCGGCCATAGGGGCTTCCTTCTATCTCATTGTCGGGGACATTCCGCCGGGTGCCGCGTGGAGTCCGGTATCCGATGATCGCGTCGAGGTGGTTAGCGACGGTCAGACACAGTCTTATCCCGCCGCGAAGCTAACGAAGGAGGAAATTATACAATTCTACAGCTACGACTTCAAACCGGTTCTATGGCTGATCGGTCTGTATGTTATCCTGCTGCTGGCTTCGAGCGGCTTTACCTTTATCCAGTCCTATCTGCTGCAATCGGCCGCTCTTGGCATTATCCAAAAAATGCGCACTGATGTCATGAATCATATCCAGCGGATTCCTATTCGTTATTTTGATAATACTCCTATCGGTGCCGTTGTATCTCGGATAGCCAACGACACGGAAGCTATTAAGGAATTGTTCATGAGCTTCATGGCAACGTTCGTTGTCAGCGGCGTCAATATGATCGGAATTATTGTGGCTCTCTTCATTCTAGATATGAAGCTCGCTCTGCTTACGCTGCTGCTTATCCCGGTCTTTGTCGTCATCATGGTTGTTCATCTGCGCTTCTCCAAGATTTACGTAACGATCATGCGGGCGCGGTTAAGCGATATGAACGCCAAGCTGAACGAATCGATTCATGTGATGCCGATCATTCAGGCCTTTCGCCGGGAGAAGAAGACCATTGAAGAGTTTGAGGTACTGAATGAGGACCGCTACGTCAATCAGAAGAAGCAGTTCCGGGTATTCTCCTTGTCGTCCAGAAATGCCGTCAGCCTGATCATCGGTTTGGTTACAGCCGGAGTGATCTGGAAGTTTGGAGGCGATTCGCTGCAGGCAGCCATTTCATTCGGGGTGCTGTATGCCTTCATCGATTACTTGAGCCGCTTCGCCCAGCCGATTATCGGTATCTTCGATCAATTGCTCAACGCCCAACGCGCCTTCGTCTCCGCCGAACGGGTATTTCACCTGATGGACCAGCCGGCCGAGAATGAAATTGTAGAAACGAGCAAAGAGACCGTCAAGAGGCCGGAAGGACATGTGGAGTTTGATCGCGTGTCCTTCGCATACACCGGAGAGGAATATGTGCTCAAAGAGATTTCGTTCGAAGCGAAGAAAGGCGAGACGGTCGCTCTAGTCGGACATACCGGCTCGGGTAAGAGCTCGATCATGAACCTTCTGCTCGGTTTCTACGAGGTGAATTCGGGGTCGATTCGGATTGACGGCCGGGAAATTAGCGAGTACTCGAAGCAGGAATTGCGTAAGCATATGGGAATTGTGCTGCAGGACCCGTTCTTGTTCACCGGCGATATTAAATTCAATGTGAGCTTATATGACTCTTCGATCGGGCCGGAGCAGGTGAAGCAGGCTCTAAAGGATGTCGGGGCGGCCCCCTTCATCGAGCAGCTTCCGCAAGCCTATGACACACCTGTTGTAGAGCGGGGAAGCACTTTGTCGGCCGGCCAGCGGCAGTTGATCTCGTTCGCGCGGGCTCTCGCTTATAATCCGGCTATCCTCATTCTGGATGAGGCCACCGCAAGCATTGACAGCGAAACGGAAGGGCTGATTCAGCAAGCGCTCAAGGTATTGAGCGAAGGAAGAACGACCTTCATCATCGCTCATCGGTTGTCTACGATCAAGGATGCCGATCAGATACTGGTCCTGCACCGCGGAGAAATAGTCGAACGCGGTACACACGACGAACTGATGAGTAAGCAGGGGCGCTATTACCGAATGTATCAGCTGCAAACCGGCGAGACGGGAACGGCTCGCTCCGGCTCACTTACTTCCGTTCAAGCACAGGGAATTTAACGGCTTTATGGAATATGAAAGAGATCCTAATAGTCTTGCATAATAGATAATTTTTATGTTCGTCCAATTTGATCAAGCTCCTTTTACGCGCGCCCGCAAGGGCGCGTTTTTTTTCGTTGTAGACGAACTGCCCAAAACGGTTTGCGTGAAATACTTGTCGTGGCTTTCTCTGTCTGACGTAGGGGAGAGCTTTGTTTATGTTTGGAAATGTCCATAAGAGCAGAATCAGTTAACCATTTGCTAATTTAGGCTAAAGCCACTCCTTATTTTATCCATTACTATTTGAAGCATAACGATATGGATAGAGGAGGATTTTAATGCAGCCATTTAACGGTCTTGGAATGGGGATGGGCAATTTGTCGAGGTTATCGCCGGCGAAGACAAGATCCATCAGCGCGGAGAACTTTACCGGTGACAAAGGAAAGGGAGGTATGGCAACCGAGGGAACCGGAAAGGATTTTGCGCGGGATTTGGGCCAGGGGTGGAAAATTTCCCCGTCCGTACATATTCCGGCTAACACTACATTTACGGTGGCGGAGATCGAAGGGCCGGGCGCTATTCAGCATATTTGGATGACCAGCTTTCCGACGACCTGGAGAACGTGGATTCTTAGAATGTATTGGGACGGTGAAGATAAGCCTTCCGTGGAGGTTCCTCTTGGCGACTTCTTCTGCAATGGGTGGTGCGAGCGCAGCAACGTGATTTCGCTCCCGGTTGCCGTTAATCCGGCTGGAGGCTTCAATTGTTATTGGGAAATGCCATTTAAAAAGTCGGCCAAAATTACGATGGAGAACCGGTCGAATGAGACGGCGATTTTATTTTACCAAATTGACTATACACTGACCGAAGTGCCCGAGGATGCGGGATATTTCCATGCACAGTGGCGCCGGAGCAATCCGCTGCCGTACAAGGAAGTTCATACGCTGCTGGATGGCGTGCAGGGGCAGGGGCATTATGTAGGAACCTATTTGGCCTGGCAATCCAACAACAATGGCTGGTTCGGGGAGGGGGAAATCAAATTTTACTTGGATGGGGATGAAGAATACCCGACCATTTGTGGAACGGGAACGGAGGATTATTTCGGAGGTGCCTGGAACTGGGAGCAGCCGCAGGGGGAGTACGGCATTTACTCCACGCCGTTCCTTGGAATGCATCAGGTCATCAAGCCGGACGGCCTGTATCGCAGCCAGCAGCGATTCGGCATGTACCGCTGGCATGTGCTCGATCCTATCCGGTTTGAGCAGGATTTGCGGGTAACTATACAGGCGCTGGGCTGGCGCTCCGAAGGAAGATATCTTCCGCTTAAGGATGATATTGCATCCACGGTATTTTGGTATCAGTCGAAACCATTTACGAACTTCCCACCTCTTCCGGGGAAAGACGAGCTGGAGGTCATTTAACCACATTAGAAAGTTTAAGTTCATTAAAGCTTTAAAATAGAACAACTTTCTAATTGGCATAAAAAGCTACCTTTAAAACCGGGTTATTCGTCTTCGAAGAGGCTTCGTTAGAAGCTTTTTTTACCACATTAGAAAGTTTAAGTTCATTAAAGCTTTAAAATAGAACAACTTTCTAATTGGCATAAAAAGCTACCTCTAATACCGGGTTATTCATCTTCGAAGAGTCTTCGTTAGGAGTTTTTTTAATTTCTTGGTGCTGAGACGCCATGAAAGTGAATTTAACATTGGAAGGGTGGGATGTGTGATCACGCCATCTTCCTACCCGAGCCGCAAGCGCGCCTGTCGGCGCGCCTTGCGAAACTGAAAGCTTAGCGCGAGTAAGTAGGAGGTTCACTTACGCGACCACTTGCCAAAAACTGAAAGTGAAACAAACGATTATGGATGGCACGCGTGTCTCATCCCGCACCTCCTTTTCTTAAGGTCGATTCTATCAATTGCCGGTTCCGCAGGCTTTTCTCCATTCAATTATGCCTTTTAGAGCCGGGAAGGACATGAACAACAAGGGAAGGAGGTGATCATTGACGTTTTCCCGTTTGCTTTGAAAGCGAATACAAAACAAGGAGGTTTTGCAATGCGAATAAAAAAAGGATGGTATTCTGCCGTAGTTTGTTGTTTGGCAATAGTGTTATGGTGGGGAGGCAATCTGCCGGCTTCCGCACAGGAGGGGCCGACTTCAGGACCGATTAACCTCGCTCACGGACGAATTCCCGAGGTGGTGAAACCCGACGCCAATATCATGTATCAAATGAACATCCCGGACTACGGTTCCCCGTTGAATGAATTGTACAAGCTGACGGACGAGATCCCCGCCAATAGGAATGACTGGGGAGATTCCACCTGGTTTAAATTTTACCGGGATTCCAAGCGGGAACTAATCTTTGACCTGGAGCAGCTCAGCACGATTAACGAGCTATCGATAGGCTTCGGGCAAAGAAGCGATGTCGGGATTGCTCCTCCGCTTAATGTCAGATATTATGCTTCCGGCGATGGGGAAAATTACGTCTTTCTGGGCAAGGCGGAAGCCGATGTTCCGCTGTACTTTGAGAATGTGAAGCCGGCCCCTGATAAAGATATTCATCTGAAAAAATACAAGCTTGATAAAGTAGGCACAGAGCCTATGAATATCCAGGCGAGATTTATTAAAATCACCTTCGTGGTCGATGTGAACTGTTGGGCTGACGAAGTCGAGATTTCGGGGTATGAGGGAATTGTGAACGGAGCTCACCCCCCCAAGGCTCAGCCCGATCCGGACAATCCTGAAGTGAACCGCTTTCCGGCTCCGGGATCACAGGAAACCGCCTATATGTCCGATCAATTTCTGTTCCCTACAGGGGCTTATAAAGATCCGGAAATTACTAATTGGACCAAAGAAAAGGTGCTCAGCGTCCTGGGATACCAGGATCTGAAGGGGAATTATACCGATTGGCTGTTCGATGATATTCTTTTTTCGACGGTGGCTGCGATCATCACGCCTTCCGGGTTTGATTCCAACGGCTTCGGCATCTTTGCAACTCAGGCCGATTACCGTTCATACTTGGATTTCGTTTTTCAGGAAGACACCCAGCTCGGAGCCATTAACAAGGCGGCCGGCGAATTAAACGCCCTTCTGGGCACGGATAAAAAAGTAAGAATAAACTTTGCCATTCCGAAATTGACAGCCAGCTCCGATTTTGGAGATCTATACGGAGACGGTCGTCAAGTCAGCCTTAAACCACAGGATTTTGCCGATCAGGTGAGCGATCCCGATAGCGAAGCAGGCAAGATGGAAATGGCGCGGCTCGCACTGGAGAACAAAAAAGCGGCCATTCGCTGGTATATTGACGAAGTCGAGAAAAGGTTTGCACAGGCAGGCTATAACAATCTGACCTTAAACAGCTATTACTGGGTCCCTGAAAAAATATTTGACATGGGAGATTTTGAAGTGATTAGGGGCACGGCAGATTACTTGAAGAGCAAAAATTACTTTTTCACATGGGTGCCCTATCTGCAGTCGCAATCCCCTTATCTGTGGAGAGAGCTTGGTTTCACGGCTGCATCCATTCAGCCCAACTATGCCTTTAACTTCTACAAAAAGGGAGTTCTGCCGGCCACGGCCGATATTGCCCGCAAGGTCGGCGCTTCCGTTGAGGTAGAATATAATGATTATCATACTCTGGCCCAATATTTGAACTATGGCATAACAGAAGGGCATATGAAAGACACGTTCAACGTATATTATTTGGCTACGACGCCGATCGTGGACGGGGCCAACGCCTATCTTCCGCTCCAACCGGACAAAGCGGCCGATGCGACATCGATCATTAAGCGGACCGTCTATGATCGAATCTATGAATATGTGAAGGATTCGTATGTTAGAAGGTTTACTATGACGCTTGCAGCAGATCTAAGCCAGCCGAATCGATTGTCGGTTGTGCCGAAGATCACGCTCGCCGATCATTTCACAGAGGGCCATTTTACCGTTATATTTGATCCGGATAAAGTCGATTTTCAATCGTATGAGCTTCCCGCTTCTCTTGTCGATAAAGCACAGGTCACTGTGACAACCGACGTTCCCGGAGAGGTGAGGGTGGCATTTAAAATGAATCGGCCGGAGGATGCGCTTTACAGCGATTTGGCCAAAAAACAAGATCCTGTCTCGAGTGCCATAGAGATGGCCAAGCTGTATTTCAGTGCCAAGGACGGAGTTCCCGGAGAAGAGATCAAACGCCGCAGCTTTATCATTGCCCGGGAAGGAAAAATGACCGATATCCATGGCGATGTCTATTTAAACTGGAGTGAAAGCGACATTCTCCCCGGCTCGCTGGAGGAGCAAATTGTTGAGGCCGCGGAGGCGGTTCGCAAGGCCGAGGCTTCCTTGACTCTCCACTCAGCCGTCGACGCTGTAGAGAAGGTCGGCAGGCTGCCGGATGGAGGCAGCAAAAACAGATTGAATGAACGCTTATGGAACGTTAAAGGGCAAATCGGCGTTGCCCCTGTTTCAAGGCTGCTGGATAGCTACGAGGCTTCCGGAGACATCCGCGAACCGCTGCTGCACAAGCTTCGCAACCGACTTGAGCAAGCGGAACATCATGACAGTAAAGGGCATGGGCCGCAGGCGGTCAAGTCGTTAAATGATTTGGTAAAACACCTGGATATGAATTCTAATCGCAATCAAGTCTCTTCTGATGCTAAAGAAACACTGGATACGGAGGTTCAACAATTGATCAGTCTCTGGTCCGGCTTGACTCCTTAACGTTTGTTATATCGATTACAAATAAAGGCTGGACTTACGACAATCGAGACTAGATACAACAAACGAAGATAGCTTGAACTGACATCAGAAACGTACTAGAAGAATCAGCTGAATAGCACGTACTAGGCGCCTTCTCATATGAAGGCGCTTGTTTTTGTTTTTACAAAAGTATCGAAATAATTTTCATAGCCAATTGATGCCCTTGAAGACGTTCTGTTATCGTTTTCTGGGGTAATTGCTTAGGATGTCAGTTCATCTTCTAAATTTGATCCAGCCTTTGTTTTCATGATGCTTTTGACTATTATCCCATTGACTCAGATTTTGAAAATGCATCCCTTTGTTGCGCATGTTGTTGCAATCATCTTTAGATATGTAACTATGCGCTCGCATTTTTGTGTCATACACGAGCTTATATTATGTTGTCGCATATAAGGTTTTCATTTTTGTTACCGTAACCTAACCCGCAATATTCCTTCCCTCATGCTTTTTATTGTTATCCCCTTAGCTCAGAAATAAGAAAAGACCGGAATTGCATGGATTTGGGGGGATTTTCAATTCGCTAACTGATTTGTAATATCTTTATACAAGCACGGGCGAGACGATCAAAAATCGGGACGTTCTGCAATTGTAAATTCAGACGAAAACAGAATTCATCCAGGTAATGTTGTAAATACTTCGGTCCGATCCCGTTAAATACTCGATTGGTCCAGGCTCTCGCTTTGCGCAAATAATTCCGCAGGGAAGGAACGCGTTGATAATGGTAGCGTCTCGTCTCGATATCCACATCGAGCGCATCCGGGCTGACATGCTCCTTAATGAAGTGCTCGCCCGCAGACCGATAGATTCTGCCATCCTCCATATCTTCCGGACGAACGGTTTTGATTTTGACCTGCTGAGGTACAGCTCCTTTGTCCAAGGAAGCAACGACGAATACAGGCCTCTGTTCGGGATAGAGCCCTAAGACCGATGCAGCGCTGCGGAACGGGCGATGAAAGGCTGTGCCTCCCTTCACTACACCGGTTAACGGATTGGCGTTATCAGCCTGAGACAAAGCTTGGCGAATCTTGTGAAGGATCGCCCAGGCGGTTTTATAAGTGACCTGCAGGAACGAACTGAGCTGAACGGCATTCGTACCTCGCTCGGTATTGGCAACGAGATGAAAAGCGAGAAACCATTTGCACAGTGAAGTCCGGCTTCCTTCCATCACTGTACCAGCGATCAGGGAAGTCTGGTGTCGGCAGCTTCGGCACTCATAGAGCGGCAGCCGGCGGGAGCGGATGACATACGCCTGCCTATGCCCACAACGAGGGCAGGAAAAGCCATCTGGCCATTTCGCTTGATAGATGAACTGCATACAGTCCTCCTCGGTTTTAAAGCGATCCTGAAAAGCTTTTTCCTCTTGCCGAAAAGCCTCCTCGTCCCATTTAGAGTACCGATCTATAGACAGATTTAACAATAGATCCTGAATAATCTTCGAATCTACACTTCGACTCACATTCGCTTCTGGCTCTCGGTGCAAATCCGAACGGCAGCCTACCATATTTCCATGCAAAGCTGATTGTGAATTTATACCAATCATTCCATGTGAATTTGAACGGAAGCTTTCATTTGTCTTTACATGTAAATCCGAACCGAAACCCTCTTCATACTTTCCATAATGATCAGAGCCAACATTGCTGGCCAGATTTCGATCCAAACCTGAATTGAAATTCATACGTCGATTTGTATACAAAGCCTCTGAAGCAAATGTCGACACAGCATTCACCCCGAAACAGAACGTTTGTTTGCTATTATTATACAGAATGTATGTTCCTATTTCAAGCTGTATTAAAGAGTGGTGAGAAGTACTGATCGAAAGGGATAACAGTCAAAAGGTGTGGGGAAGAGATACTGGCGTGGCCACAGAGGAACAGAGTGTAAGGGACGGCAGTCGAAGGATGTGGGAATAGAAGGAACTGATCGAAAGGGATAACAGTCAAAAGGTGTGGGGAAGAGATACTGGCGTGGCCACAAAGGAACAGAGTGTGAGGGAAGGCATTCGAAGGATGTGGGAATAGAAGAAACTGATCGAAAGGGATAACAGTCAAAAGGTGTAGGGAAGAGATACCGGCGCGGCCGCAGAGGAACAGAGTGTAAGGGACGGCAGTCGAAGGATGTGGGAATAGAAGGAACTGATCGAAAGGGATAACAGTCAAAAGGTGTGGGGCAGAGATACCGGCGCGGCCGCAGAGGAACAGAGTATAGGGGATGTCAGTCGAAGGATGTAGGAATAGAAGGAACTGATCGGGGGATCGTCAGACAATAATTGGAATGCTGGTGAATCCCCTTATGTAAGAGAATTTATTGAATATAAACTATTTTTCATGATCGGACCATACGTTGTCTCAAGTGGATTATATACGGCTGCTTCATTGTTTTTGACTGCGGTAGAAGGACGGGGGAACGCCCTCCAATTGCTTGAAGGCCCGGCTAAATGCATGGATGCTCTGAAAACCGACCTCTTCCGCAATTTCGGTTAGCGGGATGGAGGTGAATTGGATCATTTCCTTCGCTTTCTCTATCCTCACCATCTGATGATATTTGATAGGAGAGCTTCCGAAGGCTTTTTTGAACAGGCGGATAAAGTGGTTATTGCTCAGGTTTGCCATCTCCGCCAGCTTGTCCACGTTCACCTCTTCGTTGAAATGATGGTTCAGAAATTGCTTGACCTTGGTCAATTGCTCCCAGTTGGAGTGGATGTGGCTGTTCTGATTCCAATGGTGTTCTCTCAACAGGAAAATCCAAAGCTGAATGAACAAGCCCTTGACCGACGCCTGACTGAAGGGCAGTCCCATATTGAATTCGCGAATGAGATCGAGCAGCAGCTTCTCGAAAACAAGCGGGTTCCGCAGCCGAAAATGATTCGGTAGATCAAATGGAGGCACGGAACAGTCGTCTTCCCGAAACCAGGCGTGTTCCTGCGGGGACATTTCTTCAATGGGTTTAAAAGAGACTTTGACCTCCGGGCTGTCGGGCCGGTAGAACAAATCAAAATGGATATGGGGTTGACGGAGAGGGATGCTTCCTTTCACGGCAATGGAGTGTCTTTGTCTCGGCTTAAATAGAAAGATATCGCCCGGCTGGCCGTTGTACACCTGATCCAAAACCGTAATGATGGCTTCACCTTCCTTAATATACAGCAGCTCGTAGTCAAAAAGGTCCCTCTCTTTAACTTTCCAGGTTGGAACAATGACGTTATCCAACGCTACCCGGATATAAGGAGATAAGGCGTTCAAATCCATGGAGCAACCCCCGTTTTCGCTGATTAAAAACATTGTAGGGGACAGGCGCCAAATTGGCAATATGCGTTAAATGATTAATATTCCAAGATAAATACCTCTGAATCCGGGGGCGTTATGATGATAGAGAAGGATGATCAGGAGATGTGAATAAATGGTGCGAGGGGAATCGATGCGTGAGAAACCGGTGCTAAGGAATTAATGCGTCGAAAATCGGGTGAAAGAATCAACCTGGCCAAGGGATCAAGAGAAGGGGATTTTTGTAAGTCAAGCTAATTGAAGAATGATGTGAAGAGAGTTGAAGCGTTAGATGTGAGTAAAACGAATGGCAGAGAACGATGTGGAACGAAGGGCGGGAGAAATCGGTGAATGAAAAATTAGAATGGCTGAGGTCCTGGGTTCAGATAAAGAATTTGCCGGATGGTTATGAACTTATAATAAACGGGGAAGAGACAGAAATCGCCGCAGAGGAGGGTAGAACCAAAGCGGCTTCACTGGAGCTCATTCGAAAAGGAGCGGCCATCACCACAGACCGGGCGGGGGTGGAAATGATGTTGGCCGATCCGCAAATGGAATGCATCTGGAAGCCTCATTTGGCGCCGGAGGAGGATTTAGTGATCGGGGACATGGTATTTCGTTCTCCGGCGATTGTTTTTGTCTGCGGAAGCCGGATGTTTGCTCTTATTCCGGATCTTGACGAAATAGAGAGAGAAAGGCGCGTTCCTCATAGGATGGACTATGTGGAGCCCGACCGCACCCTGTATTACGAGCTGGGGTATTATGTGAAAATAGAGCATGTGTATCACCGGAAGATACAGGAACGGTTTAGGCTGGAGCAGGGTCAGCGCTTGTTTCGCTTCTATTTGGTGGAATGGGACGGCGTGAACGGAAAACGGAACTTGGCCCCGGTGGCGGACTTTATGTGGGAGAAATTTGCCAAACGACGCATGTTAGCGGAATCCTCCATAGTGTCCGATGATAAAGCCTTGCTGTCCGGAATGGAAAAGTACGCGGAATACACTTATGATTGGGCTTTTAACCGATGGGGGAGCATCGTCTGGCAGCAGTTCAGGCTGAAGGACGAGGAGGTGGGCGGATGTGTATTTATTGTACGTGCGGCCCAGACACCCGGCGGCGGTCTGGAGAATCATTGGCGGGAACGCAAAAGTCTGTGGAACCAGGCTTGGTTCTGCAGTCTGAGAAGCGCCTACGGTTACCGTTTGTGGGGGGAGCACTGGCGATCCTGTGGCGGGCGTTTGCCTTCCTGCGATTTAGTGGCCAAGGCCGCTTTGGCTAAAGCCTTTGCCTTGTCTGCACCTCAGCGGGACGGATTATTTCCCAATGTTTATTCGGCGGATAGTTCGTACCGGTGGGAGAACGGAGAATGGGGCTTCTCCAATCGGAGGCCTCCCGGCCATGAGCATTATGCCCATTTGCTGGATATGTCCTGGACCTGTTATTGGATGCTGAAATGGTATGAGGATCTGGAAAGGGATGAACGGCTCCTTGGCTATACGATTAATTATGTAGAGAGGCTTCTGCGGTTGCAGGCGCCGGACGGAAGCTTCCCGGCCTGGGTTCATATCGATAGCGGAGAACCTTCGCCTTATCTGCTGAACAGCCCGGAGACGTCTATGCATGTCTTGCTGTTAGCCAGGCTCTACAGAATAACCGGCAACAAGATGTACCTGGATTCGGCGGAAAGAGCGATGGCTTTTGTAAAGAGAGAGATTATGCCTTGCGGAAGGTGGGAGGACTTCGAAACGTACTGGTCTTGCTCGGCGGCTTGGGAAGGCAAGCAGCCCGGGGTGAAGGATAAAAGAAGCGGATTGTACAATCAATGCACCTTCTCTATCTATTGGACGGCCGAGGCACTGAAGGAGCTGTATTGGGCCACCGAACATCGTCCTTATCTGGAGGACGGGGAAGCCGTGCTGGGAGAGCTTTCCCTGTATCAGGCGGTATGGGAGCCTCCATATATGACAGTCCCCACTCTCGGCGGGTTCGGTGTCATGAATTCCGACGATGAGTGGAATGACGCCCGCCAGAGCTTGTTCGCATTAACTTATTACGATTACTACAAGATAACCGGCAAAGAACAGTACCGGGCGCGAGGATTGTGGGCGATGCGGGCTTCCTTTTACATGATGTATTGCCCTGAGAATGCTGTCGTGAAGAAGCTTTACGAGAACCGTTTCCCTTATTTCGGAGCCAAGGAATACGGGTTCTCGATGGAAAATGTGCACCATGGCCCGGACAGCGAGCATATTGTAGGCGAGTTCACCATCTTCGATTGGGGAAATGGTGCGGCTTGCGCTTCTTTGGCCGAGCTACTGTTCAGAAAATAACGTCCGCAACATTATAGGCAACAAGTGAGCGAAACGGCCATGCAGAGCGGTACCATACGATGGCGTACGATTTGGCAAACGCATAGCCTAACTCTCTCGAATTATCGCAGCAACAGCGGGCCTAGTCGTGGACAAGCCCCGGCACATACGGCCGGGGCGTACTTTCAGCAATTGATTTTGCTAAGCTCCATCCTCACGAGGCTGGTCAATTCTTCTTCATAGCCTCCGGAAACTCTGTATTTTCGCATAAAGGTTTTAACAAACTTCGCAGGATCCTTCGGTTTGTAGATTCGGGTCAGTTCAGCCAGGCTCTGCTTCACTTCGTTGTTCCCCTTTGCTGCCATATCCCATCCCTCCAAATTGTCCGATTTATACAGCATACACAGTCTAAATGGTATTTAGTCCTGTTTTGCCCGCAGTATGGGCCTAAAACCTATATAAACCAAAAATCGGAGAGTTAAACATGAAATATGCTTCCTGGCCTCGACCCGGTTAGAGCAGCTTAATGCTTCTTCAGATCGGACTGGTCGGCTTCGGATTGTAATTGGCTGGCTTCCTTCTTGTTCCGGCCGGTCCGGTCGGCTACCGATTGCGCTTGCCGTGCTTTAAGCTGTTTGGCGGAAGGCTGTTCCCCTGACATTCAAACCCCTCCTTTCATCTTCATAAGCAGGAATTATTTTAAATCGGTGGAGTTTCCCGTATATAGATTTATTTATCGCCGCGATCCACATGAGCCCGGGGAGGCTGATGGTCGTGATGCTCCTCTTTAGCCGGTTCTTGCTCGGCTTTATAGCTGACCAGCTTCCACTCGGTAGTTCCCAACATAGGATCGGCGGGGAAAATATCTCCCCGGTTAAGAGATTCTATCCGTCCCCATTCGTTAGCGTACATCCCGTCCACCTCGATAGGTTCTCCGGATATCGGCTTCATATCTTTATCCTTCGCCATGTATACCCCTCCTTAAGAGTCGATTCATCCCATAGGTTGCCCCGGGACAGCCCATTCCATAATAAAACAGATGAAACTTATCGGGTGAGTTTTAAACTGCCGAGACAAAAAAAGACCGCCCCGGTCCATGATGACCTGCGGGACAGCCTTACATGGGTATATGGTTATGCAGAGCTTTCCTGTGTACCGGGTTGGGCGGACGAGGAAGGAATAGGGTCAGTTGACTGCCCCGATTTTTGGCGACCGCGTCCCATGTTGAATAATCCGTTCAAAAGAATGGCGGTGAAGCTTCCGGCTACGATGCCGTTGCTCGTTAAAATTTGGATGCCGGCAGGAAGATCCGAGAATAAATCCGGGGCAACAGTAACGCCGAGGCCAACTCCGATGGAGCAAGCTACAATCAGCATGTTCTCCTGCCGGTTCAGATCGACGGTGCCGAGAAGCTTGATGCCCGAGGAGACAACCATTCCGAACATAGCCAGCATCGCTCCTCCAAGAACGGGAGTCGGAATGATCGTGGTGGCGGCCGCCACTTTCGGCACCAAACCGAGCACGATAAGAATTCCGCCTGCCGCTACGATCACCTTGCCGGTTTTTACCTTCGTCAACTGGATCAGCCCTACATTTTGCGAGAAGGCGGTATAGGGCAGGGCGTTAAACAGTCCGCCAAGCACAGTGGCCAATCCTTCGGCCCGGTACCCTCCGGTAAAATCTTTCGAATTCAGATCTTTATCGCAAATTTTTCCGAGAGCCAGATAAACCCCGGTAGATTCGATCAGGCTGACAATGGCTACCAGAATCATCGTGATGATAGCCGAAATTTCAAAGGTAGGCCAACCGAAATAGAACGGCTTGACCATATGGAACCACTCTGCCTCCCCGACAGAGGAGAAGTCGACCAGGCCCAGGAACCAGCCTGCAACCGTGCCTGCGATAAGGCCGAGAAGGATCGAGATCGCTCGCAGGAACCCGGTGACAAACCGGTTCAGCAGCAAAATAAAGATCAGGACCCCGAAGGAGAGGAGCAGACTGACGGTTCGTTCGAATGCTGTTTCTCCCCCTCCCATGTCGGTAATTGCTACCGGAATCAGCGTAAGTCCTATGATGGTTACGACCGAGCCGGTAACAACCGGCGGGAAGAATCGGATCAGTTTCCCGAAGAACGAGGCAAACAGGAAGACAAACAGGCCGGATGCAAGAATAGCCCCGTAAATAGCGGTGATGCCGTATTGCGAGCCGATGGCGATCATCGGACCGACCGCAGTAAATGTGCAGCCCAGCATGACGGGAAGGCCGATGCCGAAGAAACGGTTTTTCCAAACCTGGAGAAGGGTGGCCACCCCGCAGGTGAGCAAATCGATCGATATCAGATAAGATAATTGGGTAGTCGTGAGGCCGAGCTTGCTTGCAATGATAATGGGCACTATGACTGCGCCGGCGTACATGGCCAGTACGTGCTGGAGGCCGAGAGACAGCAATTTGGTCGGATTACGCATGACTGCCGTTCCCCTCCGCAGTCAATACGGCGGAATCTTCTACGAACCGGACCTGTCCGTCGGTCAGGGACTTGATTCGGGCAAGCGATTCTACGCGGAAGCCCGCATCATCGAGCTTCGCTCTGCCATTCTGGAACGATTTTTCAATCACGATCCCGATGCCCGCCACCTCGGCCCCGGCTTGCCGAACAATCTTCGCCAGACCGAAAGCGGCCTCCCCATGAGCCAGGAAATCATCGATAATAAGAACTTTGTCGCCTTCTTCAAGAAATTTCTTGGAGACCGTAATTTCATTGGTCACTTGCTTGGTGAAGGAGTGAACCTGCTCGACATAAACATTGTTCTGCAGGGTAAGCGACTTCTGTTTGCGGGCAAACAGAAGGGGCACGTTTAACAGCATAGCGGTCATGATAGCGGGAGCGATACCTGACGACTCGATGGTCAGCACTTTAGTAATCTGGTCCTGAGCGAACCGGCTGACGAATTCTTTGCCAATGGCCAGCATAAGCTGCGGATCAATCTGATGATTCAGGAACGAGTCCACCTTAAGCACCTGATCGGACAGGACGATTCCTTCGGCCTGAATTTTTTCCTGAAGCAGTTTCATGGAGAACCTCCTATAGTTAGCATTATTCCCAACGAAAAATAAAAACTCGAGCGAACGAAGCCTGACTCCGATGAGTCCGGCTTGTCCCTCGAGTGAATGACAAATAAACGACGCAAACGCCAATAGACGCATTCACTCGTAGTCCAGTCATTTCCGGTGACCGGGTAGAGACTCGCAGGCCAATTCCTGCCATTATACGAGGAATCATTCAATTTTTTATGGTGCTAGTATACTCTATCTTCGCAGAAAAAGGAAGAGGAATTTCATTGAAAACCGAACTATAGAAAATGGCCGGAACAAGAACGTTCGTTTTATTTTATCGACGTTTAATTGGTAGAAAACGATTACGGGTGGCCGGGCGTTTATACTTCGACCTTCGGAAATAATCGTGGTCGTTTCCAGAACAGCCTCTCGGAGGAAATCCTTCTGCGATACAAACCGGTCGTTCGGTCCTATTAGGCTGACCGAGGCTATCGCTTGGACAGCGGTGTCAAAAAACGGTACCACAATCGTGGGTGAAAGTGCCGGATGAGGCGAAATAGAAGTAGGAATGCATTTATTTCATGGTGAAAGTGCTAGATGGATAACGCGCGAAAATTCAGGTCTTCTAAGCGGGAAACCGCTAAACGTAGTAAAAGACGAGCAAAAGTGCAGGTCTTTAAGCGCGAATCCACCAAATGTGGTAAAGGACGAGCAAAAGTGCAGGTCTTTCACCGTAAAATCGCGAAAATTAGCAAAATGGGGTAATTTACCTGCACAATTGCTGGTCTTTGGCCGATTTCCACCAAAACCATGAAAAAGACTTGCACAATTGCACTAGCTTTGCAAAAATCATGCCAAACGTAGTAAAAGACGAGCAAAAATGCAGTTCTTTAAGCGCGAAACCACCAAATATGGTAGAAGACGAGCAAAAGTGCAGGTCTTTCACCGTAAAATCGGTTGTCTCCGACGGGAGCGCCATGCTCGTCGGGACATAGGATCGCTCGGGGAAATCGGGCCGCTCGGAGGCGATGCCGGTCGCAAGGTGATGTTGTCCAAGCAATTGGCGTTCGTCAGACACCTTTCCAGAAAGGGTGTTTTTTCCATATGCATGATTCTAAAGCAACTAATCAGGTTAAAAATTAAGTACTTAAACAAGCGGTTCAGCGAGGGAACGGTGACCGTTGATACCGGTTTTACGTTGGCGGTTCGGAGAGGGAACGTTGACCGTTGATTACCGGCTTTACCGTTAGGATTCAACCAGCGCCCTCCGCCGGTATGGGCAAGGCTCCGAATAATCTTATTCCGGGAGGTAGTTAGCATGCCCCGATTTTATGACCATGAAGATTTAAAAACATTAAATCGTATTCATCTGAATAAGCGGAAGGATGCTTCAAGCGCAACGGATGACGTGCTGAATGGGTCAATGGCCCCCGATATGGAAGAGATGAAGCGGCACGGACAAGCGATGGAACGGATGAAAACCAATACCCAGCTTCAGAAGGAAGGGCTGATTCCCGACCCTATTCAAAGGGAAGAGTAGCCTCTTCCGATATCCCGCCAATAAGGGTAACCCACCGGGCAGCCTATTTGGCCGCCGTCTGCGGGTTCGTTTTAGAACATCCAGCATTATTTTGGAGTGATTCTTCAGCGATGCGTAACTTTTGGAGGGCGGCATATTGAACTGAGCCAGACTCTATGGCGAGAAGCGAAAAGAACGGTCTTTCTATAAATAGTATTATGGTCTTTAAATAACCGGGAGTAAAGCACTGGACGAGCATCTGAGGAAGGGAAACGGTACCCCACCTGAGTTAAGGGTATAACAGACAAAAGTGGCATCACACCTGAGTCAAGGGTATAACAGACAAAGGGGGATCGCACCTGAGTCAAGGGTATAACAGACAAAAGAGGCATCACACCCATAGTCACAGTAAATAGGATCTCGGAATAAACCGGGCGATTGAGGCTCAATTTGGGGTGCTTGAGTTAAAATTATCGATGTAAACGTGT
>NZ_VEGP01000077.1 GCF_007679495.1 Paenibacillus sp. 32O-W
GCGTCTTTCCAAGCAGGGTTCACACCTGCTACCTCACTCGACCTAGGCTTGGTCGCTCCAAAAGTGCATTAAAATCCTGCCTTTTTCCAAAAAGAAGGCGAAAGACGCTCAAATGTGCAGGTCTTTTTCACAAAAAGGGCCGATTTCGCAAAAATCGCTCCAAAGACATGTATAATCGCTTTAGAATAAGGTATGTGGCGCCCTTTCCCCATAAAGACCTGTATAATCGCTTTAGAATAAGGTATGTGGCGCCCTTTCCCCAAAAAGACCTGCATAATCGCTTTAGAATATGACATCGCGCGGCTCTTGCCCATAAAGACCTGCCGTTTTGATTGTCTCTTACGCAATCCGGCGGACGACCGGGATTCCTGACGAAGACCTGCACATTCCCCACAAAAATGATAAAAAAAGCTCCTAACGGAGCCTCTTCGAAGATGAATAACCCGGTTTTAAAGGTAGCTTTTTATGCCAATTAGAAAGTGGTTCCATTTTAATGCTTTAATGAACTTAAACTTTCTAATGTGGTTAAAAAACATGCTTTTGACCCATCCTGATAGCATTACGCTTGGTACAGGAGGGTTGGGAATGAAAACGGCTCAACGAATGGCGGAGCATAAGCGCTGGATCGGAGCCTTAAAGGGTGACACCCCGCGGCTGTCGTTCTACCGGATGATCAAGGGAGAAGCGTTCGCGGAGCTCTGCCGCTTCTATGAACAAGGAATCGGATTCCGCAGTTTCGAGCAATTTGCCGAACAGGCGGCCATGCTGGAGAGAACCTACTCCCCTAACTGCTGCTCTTCCGTTGCTGCATTGCCAGACAGTTCCATAATCTAGTCAGTATATCAGGACTCTCCTTGCGCAAAGGCTTCGATTTCGAAGCTTTTTTTCATTTCCGTTAAAAGGTATACTATCCTTATCTTTCATAAGTGGAATCCGCAGGATTGTAACGATTCCCATGCGCATATTTATCTATGAATAAGCGCGACTCCCAGCGCGGTGTTTGGCGGACGACCGGGCCACAGGCGAAATCCTGCTGCCATAGGGCCTAAATTTCTGCATTTGGCTCGCCTCTACCATAACGTGCTGATGCGTATCTCAACGTTTTTTGCATATTATTTGGTACCATTAATTATAGTTTTTCAAATGTACAGGAGGGAACGGCAGTGATCAGGAGAACCATACGCCAAATTGTACAAATGACCGATGGGGTGCTCGACGAATCGAAATGGGATTCGTTACCCGTTACCGGCGTCAGTACGGATACAAGGACCATACAGCCGGGAAATTTATTTATCCCCATCAAACGAAAGCAAAATGGGCATCTCTATGTGGAGGAAGCGTTCCGCAAAGGAGCTTCAGCAAGCCTCTGGTGTAAGGATGAGCCCCATCCGCCGCAGCAAGTTCCTCTAATCTTTGTCGACAACCCTCTATCGGCTTTGCATCGCCTGGCGTCACGGTATCGGGCAGAGCTTAAGGTGAGAGTGATCGGGGTCACCGGAAGCAACGGAAAGACAACGACCAAAGATATGATCGCTTCCATCTTTGCGCGCTGCTGCCGGGTATGTAAAACGGAAGGAAATTTAAACAATCATTACGGTCTGCCTCTAACCCTGCTGCAAATGGAGGAAGATACTCAAATTGCCGTAGTCGAAATGGGGATGAGCGATACTGGGGAAATTGCGCTTCTCTCCAACATCGCTCAACCGGATATAGCCGTCATAACGATGATCGGCGAATCTCATCTGGGAACGCTTGGCACTAGGGAGGCCATTGCGGCCGCTAAATTGGAAATCACAGAAGCCCTTTCTTCCAACGGCGTGCTCATTATTAACGGTGATGAACCATTGCTTGCAGAAGGTCTGGCCAAGCTGAATTTGCCGGAAACCGTACGGGTCCTCCGTTTCGGGTTCTCTTCGGACAACGATTACTCCCTCTCCAGTATTCAGATCGGGCATCAGGCTACGGAATTTTCCGTTAACGGCCGGAAGGAGCTTCACTATAAGGTCCCTCTCCCCGGCAAGCATTACGCTTGCAACGCTCTGGCCGCCATTGCGGCAGCGGAATGGTCGGGGATTTCGTCTGCCGATATCCGCCAAGGGCTTGCCTCTGTCCGCCCTACAGGAATGCGTATGGAAATCAAACGGTCCCCCGCCGGATTTACTGTTATTAACGACGCATTTAACGCAAGCCCTTCCTCGGTCAAGGCAGCCATTGAAGTGCTATGCGAAATGAGTGGCTTTACCCGAAAAAAGCTTGTTTTGGGAGACATGCTGGAACTGGGAACGGAGGAAGAGCTGCTGCACAGAGAAATTGGGCGCCTCCTCTCCCCGGAAGCGATTGATTCCGTTTATTCTTACGGGAAACTGGCCGGCTATATTGCAGAGGAGGCGAAGCTTACGTTCGGTCCGCACAGGGTCCATTCTTTTACGGATAAAGCTTCATTGGCGGACCAACTGCTGTCGGAAGCCGGGAACGGCACGGCCATCCTCGTCAAAGGCTCCAGAGGAGCCGGGTTGGAAGACATCGTCGAACGGCTTCTTGACGGTGCCTCCTAATTCAGCCCGGCTCTCTAGTCTGCGAAAGAAAGATTTCACTGCGCCGTTCGTGAGAGCGGTAGACGGCTTCCACCACTTCAACGATTTCCCGCGAATAGGTCATGGAACAGCCGGGCTCCTTCCCTGTCTCGATGCTGGTGATCAAATCCCGGAATTGGAGGACGAAAGGCGGTTCTTCCCGCCCCAGTGCAACCGGGACGAACTCCCCATCCTGGCTGATCCACAGCCCCTGCCCGGTTACAAGCTTTGCCATTCCTCCGGTAAACACCAGCTCCGTCTCATTCCTGGGGACCCCGGCATATCCGCTCTGTGAAATGACAGCCGGAATCCCCTCCGCATTTTCCAGAAAAATGAGGCCTCCTCCCTCCACATCCCCCCTGCTGCCGCAATAGCTGACCGAAGACCGGACCCGGGCAATCGGACTTCCTCCCAGCCAGCGGATTTTATCGATGGAGTGAGAACCGAGATTGGTTAGAATCCCCCCTCCGGCCTTCGCCTTGTCGAAAAACCAGGCGGGGCGCGAAGGCTGGTAATAATGAACGTGCCGGATGTCGTTGATCATCACGAGACGTCCCAGCTCTCCGCTATCGATCAGTTCCTTCGCCTTTACGTTTTCGGGAAAATAGTGCTGGGTATGTCCAACCAGAAGCTTAACTCCGCTCCCCCGCACCGCCTCGATAATTTCATCGCATTCGCCGACAGATATGGCCATCGGCTTCTCCAGGAGCACATGACAGCCTTCACCCGCACAATAAACCGCCGCTTCTTTATGCAGGAAGTGGGGCAGCGTCACTATAGCGATGTGCGGCCGCTCCTTCTTCACCATATCCCGGTAATCCGTATATGCCCGGATGCCGAACGACTGCGCAAGCTGCCCCGCCTTCTCCCCGTCAATGTCAGCCAATGCCACCGGTTCCAATTGCCGAACCTGGCCCATGGCTTCCAAGTGTCTGGATGCAATGGCCCCTCCACCGATAACAACTACCCGATAATTCATCGTCTCGCCTTCCTTCTTCATATGATCAATCACTAGGATTGATGATTCAAATCCGGCAGTGCATTAAATCAGAAATCAGACGGAGTCCTGCTCCGCCTGATTTCGGGTTTATTTCAGTTGAACATTGGCCGCGCGGTCGAAGGCTGTCTTATAAGTCGCGATGACTTCCTCGAGCCCCAGCTTCTGGGCCGCTTCCACATATTTATCCCATTCGTCCAGGCTTCTCTCCCCGAGAATAAACTTGCTGATCGTTTCGTTCCGATGCTTGTTGATCGCTTCGCCCTTCGTTGAGATCAGTTCCTGCTCCGCCTCGTTGAAGGAAGGCAGCGGGCGCAGGATGTCGTCGTATTTTCTGGCCTCTTCATAAGCCTTCTGCAAATCTTCCGAGGACATGGCCAGATGCGCGTCATAATCTATCCAGGTGTAAGCCCCGTTAGTGGACAGATTCGTACGCTTGCGAAGGTCGGTCAAATCAATAAAGTCCGATTTGATCTTCTTCTTGCCGTTTTCTACCACGAAGGTTTCGCCTTCAATCCCCCAGCTAAGCATATCCCTGCCTTCCTCGGAATAGAACCAGTCGAGATATTTCATGATCTCGGGAATTTTCTTCGAATCCGCGCTTACCGTCATTCCCGCATAGCTCGTATGGGTATAGGCATTCAATGCTTTCCCTCCCGGTCCGGCCGGCGGTGCCATGAACTGCATATTGAACTCCGGATTTTCCTTACGCATCGCAATATTGAAGAAGTCGATCCGGCTGATATAGTCAATCGTAACGAACGACTGGCTCGTCGAAACCATATCCTGCCACTGCTTCGTATCGACCGTCAGCCAGTCCTTCGGCATCAAGCCCTCCTGATAAAACTTGTTTAAATACCCGATCACGTTCTTGTAATTGTCTTCAACGGGCCCGTATTTGACTTCCTTGCTGCTCTGATCCACGTAATAGCCTTCATTCGTGGAAAAAGCGGGGGTCAGATTACGCATGATCTCCAAATTATTTCCCGTACGGAACGTAAAGGGGTAACTGTTCGGATACAGCTCCTTCAATTTCTTCAGCACCTCGTACAGCTCGTCATAGGTCGTAGGAGGCTGCAGATTATGCTGTTTGAAAATATCTTCCCGGTACATCCAGATCATCCGGTTCGTCTCCCCGATTCCTTCGTTAGGGAACACATACAGCTTGCCGTCTGCTGCGAGGGTCGATTTTACGACATCCGGGTATTTTTCCATCCACTTCTGGAAATTCGGCATTTGATCGACATAATCGAGAATATTGGCCAGAGCCCCCTGCTGCCCGTATTTATTGGCCTGATTGAGCGAAAGCATGAAGGTGATATCCGGCATATTGCCGGAAGCGACATTCAGGTTGATCGTATCCTCCAGCTTGCCTGACGGAATCTGCATATTTAAGGTAACGCCGGTCTTCTCCTTGAGAATTTTCCAGACCAGCGCATCCTTGTCGTAAGGCCAGTTAGGATGGGACTCGGTCAGCATCGTGAAGGTCTGTTCCGTCTTGGCAGGGGCCTCACTTGCATTCGGCCCGCTTCCTCCCTCGGTTCCGCCGGGAGCCGGACTTTCGCCCCCGCTCTTTCCCCCGCCGCATGCCGCCAGCATGGATAGCGCCAGAACCGATGTCATGGCAATCGATATGCTTTTTTTCTTCATAGAAACAACCTCTCCCTTTTTATATTTTGCAAGCGTTCATTCCGTCCCAAATGAGTGTCTCCTAGCTGTAAAATCCGGTCTGTCCTCCTTCTATCGGACAAGCCTTCGGAATGGCAGCCATTGTTGCCGATTTTCGCCTTCTTCCTTATCCTTTAACGGCTCCAATCATAACCCCCTTGACGAAGTACTTCTGCAGCAGCGGATAGAGCAGCAGAATAGGAAGCGTCGAAACCATGATGGTTGCGAATTTCAAGGATTCCTCAACGACCATATTGTCTCCCCCTATGCTCGTCACATCGCCGGAATTCATCTGGCCGGCCAACACTATGTTGCGCAGCACCACCTGGAGAGGAAAGAGCTCCGGGTCGCGCAGATACAGCAGCGGAAGCATAAAGTTATTCCATAATCCAACGGCATAGAACAGACCGATCGTTGCAAAAACTGCCTTCGACAGAGGGACCACGATCCGGGTAAATATTCCGAAATCGTTAAGCCCGTCAATCTTGCCCGACTCCTCCAGCTCTACCGGGATGCCAACGAAGAAGGTTCGCATAATCAGAAGATTCCAGGTACTGACCGCTCCCGGAAGCACCATCGCCCATACCGTATCCATAATTCCCATAGACTTGACTACCAGGAAGGTCGGAATCATCCCGCCGCTGAAGAACATCGTGAACACGATCAGCAGTGTAAAGCCTTTGTGAAACGGCATGTCTTTCTTGGCGAGCGCATAGGCCCCCAAGGAAGTGACAATCAGGGAAACAGCCGTACCAAGGCTGGTATAAATCAAGGTATTCAGATAGGACTTGAGAATTCGAGGATCGTTAAGCACAATTTGATACATGTCGAAATTCAAGCCTTTGGGATACCAGCTGACCTCCCCCTTCATGACATGAATATTTGAACTGAGCGATACGGCAATCATGTGCACGAACGGGTACAGCGTAACAAGAACTATCCCGCATAGAATAATGGCGTTGACGATAGAGAACAGCGACAATTTGCGTTTCATAGCGGCCCCCCTACCACAGACTCGTTTCGCCGAGCTTCCGGCTTAGATAATTGGTGGAATAAATGAAGATCAGACTGACCACTCCGGTAAACAAGTCAATAGCCGCCGCATAGCTGAAGTTCCCCTGCATCAATCCGGTGCGGTAAACATAAGTGCTTAATATATCCGCGGTCTCATAGGTGGCCGGGTTGTACAGCAGGAACACTTTCTCGAAGCCGATTTCGAGCACTTTGCCGACGTTGAGAATAAACAAGATGACGATAGCCGGCGCGATGCCCGGCAGCGTGACGTTCCACAGCTTCTTCCAGCGGGAAGCCCCATCGATTTCCGCCGCCTCATACAGCATCGGGTCAATCGATGTTAGCGCTGCCAAATAAATGATCGTTTCCCAGCCGATATGCTGCCAAATTTCCGAAGCGACATAGATCGACCGGAACAGCTTGGGCTCAACCATGAAATTGATCGCTTCGAAACCTAAAGATTCGATCAGCTTGTTGACCATTCCTCCCGATGGCGACAGAAACATGATAACCATGCTGGCGACCACGACATTGGATATGAAGTGGGGAAGATAGCTGACCGTTTGAACGAAGCGCTTGAACACCATATTTTTCACTTCATTCAATAATAATGCAAGAATAATGGGAGCGGGAAATCCAAACAACAGCTTGTAGAAGCCGAGCAAAAAAGTGTTGCGCAGCAGAATCGGAAAGTCGGGATTTTGGAAAAACATAACGTAGTACTTCAGTCCGACCCAGTCGCTGTCCCAGATCCCTTTATAAAGATTGTAATTTTTGAATGAAATGACGATCCCGAACATCGGTAAGTACTTGAACAATACGTAATAAAGCAAGCAAGGAACGAACATGAGGATCAAATATCTTCCTTTGATCCATTTGCGCATCCATCGTGAATATCGGGGAGGCCTGGCGGTCGTCGGGCTTCTCTGGCGAATCCCCGCCTGCTCCGTTGCTTCTGTCCATTCCACTGGGGTCATCTTCCTCTACTCCTTGTTCGTGTGATACCGTTATATTACCCGGGAATGCTCCCCATAAGGAATGGCCAATCCTTTAACTTGTCGCCGATTTTAACGGAATCTATAATATTGCTAACTTGTTAAAAGAATGAAGATATCGCGTCATTGGCGACTTTCTTCCCATCTTTTCCTCCTAATGGTATACTTTGATCAAATGAAAACGATAACAACGACGGGATTAAGGAGAGCTTCCGCTCATGCTGAAATCAATTCTACAATTAAAAGCCAAGGGAAATTCTCTATTCTTCAAGCTGTTAACGAGCTTCATGACTATTATTTTGCTGCTCGTTTCCTTTAACATCGTATCTTATCAATTTTTCCTGACCAATATCCAGGAGGAAATTATTAAGAATAACAGCCTGAATATGAGCACAACCGCCGAAAATATGGAGAAGCATATCAAGCTGGTCAAAAATATGGCCTTCGGCCTGTTCTTCAACGACAAGGCCCAGATCCTTAATCATTCGGCCGACAAAATCAATTACGATATCGTATATCAAGTCCGCAAGGATCTTCAGCATTCTTTGAATACGTCTAATCTTTATTTGACCAATATTATTTATTACTTCGTCAATACCGGATTGATTATCGAAAAAGACGGTACGACAACGGAAGATAAAATGTTTACCAAGTTCTATGTCAGCGATCAATATACGGTCGATTTCTGGCAGCGGGAGGTGGAGAACCCGGTCAGCTTCAAAATGTACCCGGCCGCCCCATTCGTCGAGTACAATCTGGAATCCAGGGTGGCCAAAGGGCGTCTGCTTCCTCTGCTGATCAAAAACTTGTACAACACCAACTTCGTCATCATCGCTCTCCTGGAAGCCGACAAGCTGTATGAATCCTTTCACCAGGCGGGGGAGGATGAGCGCTTCTATATGCTGGATGATAGCGGACAAACCTTGTACAGCAATACAGACGAGCCCTTTGACATTGGCCAAAGACAGCCGCCTTCCGTCAGCCAAACCTATTTCAAGGAAGGCCCCTACTATTACTTCTACCAGCGGGGGGCCGAATCCGGGTACGGATATTGGTCGGTCATTCCTTATGAGAAGATTTCCTCCCAGATTGTCCGGTTGAATGTCATTCTCATTGCGCTGCTGGCCTTGGCGTTGATCATCGGCATCTCGGCGTCGATCTTCTTCACCCGAAAAATCAATCATCCGCTGACCCGGATTATCCGTTCCATGGAACAGCTGCAATTTCCTGCAGCCCACCGCAGCCAAATCCGGGAATACGACTGGATCAGCGATAAGCTTAGCGATCTGATGGAGAAGAATAAGACGATTAACGCCGATCTGTCGAATAAGAATTCGCTGCTGACCTATTACGCCTATATCGATAAATTAAAGAGCATAGAAACCCGGGTGAAAGACATCAAGCTGCCGCTGGACAAAAACCAGCCCTTCCGGCTTGTCCTGTTTCAACTGAGCTTCCGGGAACGGTTTACCCAGGACCTGGATTTCGAGCAGAATCGAGCGGCTTATTTCATACGGGAATTTATCCAATCGGAGTTCAGCAAGGTTTACAAGGAGCCGTTAACCTTTCAATTGGAGAAGGACCGGATATTGTCGCTGCTTTTTCTGGAGGAAGAGAATGAAACGGGATGGGAGGAGTCACTTCGCAGCCTGAAGCAGGTGTTCGATCTGGACCTCCAGTACTGCACCGTCACCATAGCCTTCAGTGAGCCTTATCGGGATTCCTCCGACTTCACTTCCGCTTACGAAGATTTGCTTGGAATGGTTGCACAGCGGAAATTGGGAGAGGAGACGCAAATCATAGGCTGTCAGGACACCCATCCGGCGACATATCGGCTTAATGCAGTGGAGGAACAGGAATTTACGAGCAATCTGCTGACGGGCAACGAAGCCGCCCTCGGCCCTATCCTTCGCCGGATGCTGGCCGTCATGGCCAGGAAAGAGGCCACCCTTGAGCAGTTTCGCGATTTCTCCAGCGAGATGATTAACCGGGTGCTCCATGTACTGCGCTCGAACCATATCGAGGCCGCCGATCGGATGGAGTCGGTTTACTTGGCAAGCCGTTTGAAGCAGTGCCTCACCTTGGACCAATTCGAGCAGTTGTTCGACGATCTTCTGCCCGAGGCCGCCAGTTATATCAAGAGGAAAAGAATGGAGAACGATCCGATTACCGGATTTGTTACCGAATATGTAGAGAAGCATTACCGGGAAGACATTTCATTGGATTTGCTGGCCGACAAGCTGAACATTACCGGCGCTTATTTGTCCACCTATTTTAAAGAAAAGCGGGGAATCAATTTTAGCGACTATGTCAATACCTTCCGGATGAACAAGGCGAAGGAGCTGCTGCGGGAGACGGATCTGAAGATCCAGGACATCGCTGTCCAGGTCGGCTACCCTAATGTCAATTCCTTTATCCGGATGTTCAAGAAGGCGACGGGACTCCCTCCGGGAGAATTCCGCAAGGAGGCCGGGAGACTCTGACGGTCCGCGGCCCAGGGCGACGAGTCAGGACGTTGCAACCATAAAGAACATAAAGAAGGAAGCCCGTTCCTCCTGACAGGGCTTCCGTTCGCTCTATCCTATAAACACCCGTTATCGGCCGCGTTTATTCCTCCAGAGAGGGGCTGTCGCAGCCATCAACAGAAAGCCTCCTGCCAAGCCTCCCAGGTGGGCGGACAGATTGATCTGAGGCATGATCAGCGAGAAGACCACACCGATGGCCAGCATCGTATAGACCGTCTGCTGCGACTGGCGGTCCAGCATATATTTGTGATACAGGCTCAAGTAGAGATAAGCTCCGAATATGCCGTAGATGGCTCCCGAGGCCCCGGCGGATACGGAATAGCTGCTGGCCATCCACTGGCTGACCAGATTGCCGGCAACGCCGCTCAACAAGTAGAAAATCGCATACTTGAAAGACCCGAGCATCCTCTCGAGAGGAGGAGCAAACACATACAGAAAGAAGCTGTTCATAATCAGATGCATCCCCCCGATATGAACAAAAACCGAAGTAATGTATCTCCATAACTCGGGATTCCAAAACGGTGTATGGTACATGGCGCCGAACCGGATCAAGGTTTCGGAATTCGTGGAGGAACCGTACAGCTCCATCAGTCCGAAGACAACCAGATTAATCACTATCCATATGGAGGTGACCGGATACCAGCGAATGTACTGCTTCAAGCTCTCTCTTCTCAAAAAGATCATGCGGCCTCTTCCCCTTTCGTCATTACCAATATAATCAACTTCAGCCTCCGAAACAAGCCGAAGGATCAATAAAATGGATAAGGGAATAGAAGCGCCGTCGAAGCGGCCCATCCAATTGCCTGTCCGGCTCCATGCCTCGGGTTGGTTAGCCGATTACCTTTAAATATCGAAGCTGAACGGCCAGCTTTTCCTCTCCGTTTTGACCGCTAATGAGGCCTCCGCAAGCCGTTCGGAGGAATAGAGAAATTCTCCATAAGACCATAAGCCCGTCAATATCGTTCCATCCGGGAAAGTCTTCGTCCCCCTTCCATGCTCCATATGATCATGCCAGCTTCCCTCATAGACGGTGCCGTCATGCCATTGATAAACCCCTTCTCCGTTAAACATTCCTTCTTCCCATTGCCCGGTATAAACATCTCCGTTCGCGTACCGTTTCGTTCCCCGACCATGCTCCAGATCGTCTTTCCATTCTCCTTCATAGACGGTGCCGTCATGCCAGGTGTATTTGCCGGCCCCATGCTTCCTTCCGGCTCCGCGTAGTTCTCCAAATGGATAAACGCCCGGTTCCACTCCCCGACCACCGGCTTGCCGTCGATGTCGGCCAGGGAAGCTTCTTTCTCTGTGGTTGGGAATAAAAGCCCTGAATCGAAATCCAACCCATTCTGCCGGACATTTCCGGAAATCAGGTATGGGAGGGGCTCGAAGGAGGAATCGTTGTAATCTTTGTAGAAACGGCAGGCCAACGAATGAGCGCGTCCTATCCAATCCAGAACTTCCTCTGTCGTTAAAGACACGTTATCTTCGGATGTCGCTTGATGAATTAACCGGCAGAAATCCGCCTCCTGTGTATTGATCGCCCGGCGGGAAATTAACCTGTCGATCTGCTCATGGACGGAAGCGCCAATGACCAGATTTTCAAACCGGCAAATATGATTCAGAACAATCTCGATAAATGGCTCTAATTGGATGACTGCTAATTGAGGATAACCGCAAACATACGCCTCCGCCCGGTTTCCCAGCCGGCATAATTCAGGATAAGAAGACTTAAGGAATGAAAAATTGGGACCGTTCACAACATTCCGCCACCTTTCCATTTGTATACAAAAAATTCGACCTATAAGACTTAATGCCGCTATATAAGCCTGTGAGAGCCAACTAGATATCAGATTGGACGGAACAGCTCAACCTCGGACCATTTACCAAAATTATACATTACCATTCAAGGATGTCCAATATAAATAGGTTCTTCAATTTTTGAAACCTTTTGAACGGAAAATCGTCTATTGTATAGGTATTGAATCACATTAATTCTCCTATTTATTTTCCAGTAGAACAAAGAAAGCCTGTAGAAAAGGGGAACACATTAATGGTTAGAGCCGTTGCCTTCGCACTGATGATCTTTCTATTGCTGACTGGCTGCTCGCAGCACAAAACGCCGGACCTATCGGATAATACCCGCTCCCGGATAGCATTGAAACAGGAATTGGCGAATACTATTGGAAATCCGGACCGAACGCCTGACGAAAGCGGCTGGAACGATCTGCTGCTCAGCGATGGAAATACATTATCCGATAGGACAGAATATGCGGCTCCGACCGGAGAATGGTTCGAGAGCAGCGTCCGGGACCCGCTGCTGTTCTCCTATCCCGGGGGGATTCGTCAACCGGGAGAGAAGATTTCCGTCGTCTTCGGTGAAAATCCGGCCAATCGCACTATCCGCATTCAATTGACCGGGCGCGATGAATCGCTGCAAAATACCGGGATGATCTCGGAAACGCTGGAACGGCTTTCGGGTACGACCTTCCCGGCGGCACAATTCGATTTCCAATTGCCGTACGAAGAAGGGGCTCTCTATTTGTTGAGTATTGAAATACTAGGAGAGCAGGAAGAGATCGAGGATACTTTTCTCTCCCTTATGTATGTCCCGAAGCGGGAAGTCAATGCCAAGCTTCTGTTGGCAGACGCCAATGACGCCCATTCTGCCGGGCGAGTGTTGAAGCTATACAATGCCGGACCTTCCATCTTATATCTGGGTGAAGATTATCATATAGAGAAGAACGTCGGCGGAACCTGGATGGAGCACCCTATAGATAAGGAGTTTCCAGCCGTTGGAATCAGTCTCAACCCCGGTCAAACCTATGAAAGAACCATCCGTATAAATGGATTGGACCCGGGACGCTACAGAGTGGTTAAAGCCTTCTCAACGATGGGCTATTCCGCAGAGCATACGCTGGCCTCCGAATTCGAAGTGAAGGAATCCGCGCCTTCTTCTCAGCCATAGGCTCCGGCTCCGGCACGAAAATCCGAAACATGTGGCTGGTTCTGTTACCATATGTTTAACAACAAAACGCCCTTACGCTCGCGTTCGAGTATAAGGGCGGTGCTTCCGCAGGATGGTTTATTCAATTCTTACCTATGACTTCTTGGACTTGCTGCGAAGGTTGCCGAGAATAAGCCCGGCAAGCATGCCGGCCGGAACGCTGTAGATCAAGCCGGTTCCGACATGACTGGTGAACACGCCGATCACGATTCCCGCCAGGACGCCAATCCCGATACCTGAAGCCAAATAAATATTCTTAACCCGTGTTACCGGGTCGTACGGATCTGTAGGATCAGTCTGGTTACTCATCTCTTTTCCCCCACTTCCTCATCGGTGTTCTTACATTATAGCCGATATTGGGACAAGAATCATTCCCTCTCCGGACCACAATCGGCAAACCGGCTACAAGCCGTGTATCGGCTTCTTCGATAGACTTTGGTATTCTAGATTTCCTCTAACATATCTCAACGACCGGTTTTTTTCAAGAAAAAACACTTGCATCAGGCAAAATCGAACCTTGCCCTGCAAGTGTTTGATAGATTTATAGCTCCCTATTCAGGGCTGTGCGATCCGGCTGGCCGTGGGCATTTGTTTGTAGAAATAACCGTCGACCCATCCTTCCTTGCCGTTGAACGGCAGCCTCTCCTCCTCCAGTTCTTCGATGACGCTGATCCGCCCTGCCAAATAGTCTGAAATCCTGGCGACTGCCGTATCCAGTCCGGCAAGGAGCATACCGTAACGGCCGTCTATCACTTCCCAGCCGAAGGCTTTATAGGCTGCGAACCATCTGTCCCTATGGAAGCTTCTTAAGGTATGAATCCGATTCGTCAGCTCCGGCAGCTGAACCGCCGCTATCTCTTGCAGCGCAGCCTTATCCCCGTTTCGATAGGCGTTCGTGATTCTCAGCCCCATCTCCGCTTTAAGCGACAGAACCCGGCACAACCGGTGCAGAAGCTCGAACACGAAGCCGAATTCTCCGTTGGACGATGCGTACTGCTTCATCCTTACGCTCCACTCCCGGTAATGCTCCTCTACTGCATGTCCTTCGATGTTGCGATCGAACAATCCCATCAGGACATTCTGCCAAAGCATGTATCGGGACGGATTGTACGTTTCCAGATTGTTCTCCGAAATCCCCGGAACTTCATCCACATATCTGATGTCCATGAAAGACTTCATCTCCGCCCCCGTACAGAAATGAAACCGGCGGGCGAGCTTATTCTCATCCAAGCGGCGGGCATAGGCATGCTCGGCGAACAGCTGCAGACCCAATAATGCGGAATAAATATCGCATTCCGTACCATCGTCTCCCCAGAGGGTGGCGATGACTTCACGGACCCCTTCCTCCTTGCAGGCGTTAAGGGCTGCATTCGTGGCGACGAAGGTCGCTCCGTAATTAAGAACGAATCCTTTCCAATTCCAGATTCCGCCGGCGAATACCGGCATCGACCCGAGCCGCTTGTGCCGGCGTATCCAATCGACATAAAATTCCTCGTTATAGTGATAGTAATCCCAGTATACCTGCTGCACTCCTTGGGGAATGGCCTGCACGACCTCGTCGGGGATGACGCAGCTCGTATCGTAGTAGTCTCCCGTGCGGGACCCTGCGCGAAAATACATGTCGCTCCACATCATCGGCTTGAGACCGTATTTTTCCGTGATCTTCAGAACACGTGCCAGATGCTCATTCATGATGTCGAATTTCGACCGGTATCCGTTACGAAGCAAATATTCACCTTGTCCAAGCTTCCAGGCTTCGTCCATCCCTATATGAATCCGCTTGGTTCGTACCGGCTTCATGGCGGATACAATCATTTGCTCAATAAACTCATAGGTGCGCTCCTGCCCGACCAGCATCGTCTCTTCATCGTCGCGGATATCGGCGAAGCAGTCCCATTTAAGCACATCCTTCAAATGGCTTAGCGTCTGAATACAGGGAATCATTTCGATGCCAAACAGCGCCGCATAGTCATCCAGTTCCTTCAGCTCCTGCTGTGAGTATCTCCCCCGCATATAGCCGAAATAAGGCTGTTGTTCCACGTCATAGCTGTCCTCGGCATACAGCATGAACATATCCAGTCCCATAATCGCCATTAGCCGGATCAGCCGCTTGACAGTAGGCAGGTTAAGAACAGCATTTCCTTGCGATACGTCAAACATAGGCCCTATCGTGTCAAATTGCGGTTCCTCCGCAAGAGCAAAGGGCCTTCCCTCACGAAGCGATTCGACAAGCAGCCCCAGTGCGCGGTAAAAATGAATGGGACGCGAATAGCGAAAAACAGCGCGTTCCCCGTCCATCGATACTTCAAGCCGGGGCTCCGCCCTTCTCTCCACCGACACCGGTATACCGTCCGGGCTTCTCTCGAAATGCAAATCAGCGCTCAAGGCGGCCAAGCCTTCCTCCAGGCCGGCCAAGTCTCCGACAAAGTTCAGCTTCATCTTATTCATCCCCCTATTACAAGATAATTTCTCCAATGCTTCTCCCGCCCGGGTATGTTCGTTATATTTTCCGCCGGAAGAGACTTATTGAAAACCTGAAGCTTGTATGATTAAATTAGGTATCAAAAGACGGGCATTTCGCCCCTGTTCGCCGGCTTCGGAAATCCACTACCCGGGGGAGGCTCTACATTGGCAACCTATCTGGACTATTTAATCAGCCCTAAGCCGATTCGCATCGTCGATCTTAAGCTGGAACGCTCCAAGCTGCGAATCCAAAATCTTACCGTGCTTCAATACGGGCATCTGCCGGGCAGAACGCTGAAGCACAGGGAGGCCCCTTGCGGCCATTGGGCCTTCACCTATATTGTGAAAGGCAAGGGCAGCTTTCGGGTGCACGGGGAGGCTGAGCAGCGGATAGATGCCGGCTGCCTGTTCTGGGAATGGCCCGGGGCGGAGTTTACCTTCGGCCCTGATGGCAAGGACGGCTGGGACGAGTACTACATCACTTTCGAAGGGGGCAGAATCCGGGAATGGCTGGACGCCCAAATAATCGTTCCCGGCACGGTAATGCGTGTAGGCTCCGACCGAAGCTTTATCCGTAAAATCGAAACGATCGGCGATCTCGTTGATAGCGGAATTCCGGACAACGCGGATCGCGCGGCCCTCATGCTGGAATCGCTCATCTACGAATTCTCCGTCACGGATGCCAACCGCAGGTCTGCCCACTTCTCCGGCAAACAGCCCGAATTTATTATTCAAGTTCTGGAGGATATCGCCGGCAGCCTGTACGAGCCATGGGACGAACGACAGCTTTGGGAAAGAAATCATATCTCCCGCTCCACCCTGCGCCGACTCGTCCTCCAGAATACCGGCTACCCGCTGAATGAATACGTCAACCGGCTTAAAATATCCGAAGCCAGAAAGCTTCTGCGCCTGACCGGGCTGCAAATTAAAGAAATATCACAGATGCTCGGTTACCCCGACCCCGCCTACTTCTCCCGCCTGTTCAAAAAATATACCGGGGTCCCCGCTATGACCTACCGAAGCAAAATGAAACAGCGATGAACCGCAGGGCGGTGAATAATCCTCATTATATCCTGCGGGCTCGTCTCCATAAATGTTCTATGTATTCATGATCTTGGATTATATAGTCAAACCTTTACCCGGGCAGGTATATCCCAGATTTCTTGCCGATCAGGGCAGATATAAGCATCTGCCCTGCACCCGTGTTTACAAGTTATATGTCAAAAAACCTTCCGTCCGCTAAAGACAGAAGGTCTGATTCATTGTATTTGCGAAGCTCTCTCCAGACGAAACGCTGCAGCGGGAAATCCGTTTTTATTCTGCATCCACTTCCGCATAGACTATATGACCTTCGGCCAGTCTCCCCCCGAACGGCCGAAGCACCTCATCGGCCAATCGAAGCAGCGGCTTTCTGTCGTTGCTTGCATAGAATTCTTCCAAGGAATCCGTTAACGCTTGACTGAATGCGGCGTCATACTGTTTAAGCATCCGAAGGGCCCATTTTCCTTCTCCAAGCCACCGGCCATTTGCCCTCAGAACAAACTCAACCAGTTTGGCCGCAAGCTCCTGAACGATAAACAGGCTCTCTTCCCGGTCGGACGATCCTGATAAATCCGAGATATCCTCGCTAATCCTGTATCTGGCCATATCCAGTTCCTCATCCGCCCAGGGGAAAGGTCCCGATGCCAGATCACTCCTGGCCTCCTCCCGGATCCCTTCCGCCGTTCCGTCATCTTTAAGCACGATCCCTTCCGCGCACATCCTCTGCAAGGAGGGCAGAGCCGCTTCAATACCCGCCATGAACAGCTTCCGATAAGAGGAATGGTCCATGACGAAGGCTTCAATCGTCCAGCCGAATTCATTATAAGTTCGTCTGTATGGTCTTGGTTCATTATGTTCGAAAATAACCAAATCCAGATCCGAATACTCCGTATCTTTCCCCTCAGACGCGCTGCCCGCCAGAATCGCAACCCGACAGGAAGGATAGCACTTCCCTATAAACAGACGTGCCGCATGTTCTGCTGTCCGCATTAACCGAATCGCCCCTTCACAGTGTCTATCCTCCAATATATGACGGCTCATTCGAAAATAACCTGATTTTGCCGGTCCCTGGACACCGAACGAATGTCAAAAAAACAATTTCGGAGGAAAACAGCTGTATTTGGCACTATACCCAAGATAAACGGCTATCGTCGTCCTTCGGACAGGTGCGTTTAGCGATGAAATATAAGAGCAGGCAAAAGGTGAAAACTTATGCTTATATTTATCAAAAATGTGCTCCTGCACAATCTTCCTTAACCCGTGATGTTCACCCAAGCGAAGAGGATGCAAAATCATAGTATAATTTAGGCTTAACTGAGAGGAGGAATTTCAATGAGCGCAGTTGGCGGTTTCGGCAGAGGGTTTTTCACTTCTACCGGTACAATTCTGGTGCTGTTCATCCTTCTGGTCATCGTTTCTCGTGCTTTTTGGTGCTAATGAGCGAATGGTAAAAGGACAGCGGCCTGCCAAATGCAGGCCGTTGTCCATATTTACTGCCGAATTCACGCTTAACCGCGGCTTGCCGTTTATCCGAACCGCATACGGATAGTGACACCGTGCCCCGACTTGCTCTCCGCTTCGATCGTGCCCCCGTGCTCATGAACGAGATGTTTGGCAATAGCGAGACCCAGCCCGGTTCCGCTGCCTGCCCCTTCTGTATTGGTCCCCCGATAATATCTTTCGAACAGGTTAAGGAGCCCCTCTTCGTCCAAACCTTCCCCATTGTCTCGAACCGTTAACATAAATCCATTCTTAGCGCCGGCATCCAGCGAGACCTCTATTTCGGTTCCCGCCGGATTATGAATGAGGGCATTAGCCAGCAGATTGTCTAGAATGCGCCGGAACCAATGGACGTCCACACTGTAATAGATCGGCTTCCCGGCACCGCGAAAATAAATGTTCGCTTGCATAAAGCCCGGATCGTTATGGAAGGAAGCCACCGTTCCGCGGATGAATTCGTTCATCTCGGTCCGTTCCATCTTTAAGGGCATCGCTCCGTTCTTAAGCCGGTAAGTCATACTTAAGTCCGCAATCAGTCCGTCCATATAGTCTGCTTTATCTTTGATCACGCCGGCAAATTCGCGAACTTCAGCGACAGACCAGTCGTATTGGTCGGATTCCAGCATATGGGCATAGCCTTTAATCGAAGAGAGCGGGGTTTTCAAATCATGGGATACCCCGGCAATCCATTCCTCCCGAGACTTCTCCAGCTTGGTGCGGATTTCGTCATTTCGTTTCAAGGTTTCGGTCAAACCGGCCAGCACCTGCAGCACATCAGTGTATAATCTGTACCGCCGTTTAAGCTTTCCTGACGGCTTTCGGCTTCTGGGAAGCCCCTTCCGGTCTTGCGGCTCCTCATAGGCACCTTTGCCCAACCGCTGCAGCCAGCGGATCATATGCAGAATAGGGGTTCCGAACCGATGGCCGTACCAGATGGACAGAACTCCAAACAGCAAGAGAACGACGATGAGAAGCACAATGAAGCCGGCAAGCAGCAGCTGCCCTTCCGATCCGAACAGAAACGGCGGGCGGGCTGTCCCCTCTTCCGCAAAGACCGGCAATCCGACAAGCCAGGTCAGGCCGGTCCTTTCCTCATGTTTCGTCCACAATTGGTACGAATCCGACAAAGTGCTGAACGATCCGAAAATCAGATCTTTAAGCGTATAATGAGTTAAAGCCTCGGAAGGCTTGTATAATGAAGCCAGCTCATCCCCTTGCTCATCAAGCACTTGAACCCAGCCCTGCTTAGCTTTCAGCTTCTGCTCCAGATCATCGGGAATCAGGATCTTCCCGTCGGATAATACTGCTTGTTCCGACAAGCTTTGGACAAGCTGTCCGCCTTCCGGCTTCACCCCGTAGAGTAAAGTGTAGGTTGTCCCCCCTTTGACCTGTATCCAGATGTAGAGACTGTAAGGAAATGGCTTCTTTCCCCTCCAATAATCGACCAATTCCCCCGGATTATACCGGTCCGGAACATCGCCGGGGGTGAAATATGAAGTAATGACCCCGCCCTCCTCATCCAACGTCTGAAGCCAGCCTCCGCTTCGCTTGACTTCGTCAAGCAGCTTCTCATCAAATTGAATATTTCCGTCCTTCCATTCCATAGACTCCACCAATTTGGGAAGACCGGCTTTGGCAAACTCCCTTCTCATCTCCATCTCTGTCATCTGATCGGCAAGATAATAGATCATCGCGACCATTAAACCGATCAGCACCGCCCCGACAAAAACAAGCTGAAATATAAATTGCAGAATCAGCCGTTTCCTAACGTCCATCGGAAATCTCCCGGTTTACGAGCTTGTATCCGAGCCCTCTAACCGTCAGCAAATATTCCGGCGCCCCGGGGTTCTTCTCTATCCTTTCACGGATCCGGTGGATGTGAACCATAACGGTGTTGTCGTCGCTCATGCTGCTGTCCCCCCATACCCGCTCATACAGCTCACTTTTGCTGAAGACTCTATTCGGATTCCGGCAAAGAAAAACAAGGAGCTGGAAAACCTGAGCCGGACAGCTTACCGGACGGCCCTCCACTATAAGCTCCCCTGCCCTTACATCCACTTCGAACCGCCCGAACCGATAGCGTTCCTCCGTATCTATTGCAGAAGGGGTTATGTTCAAATACCGCCTGAGCTGAGCCTTCACCCGGGCTATTACTTCTAGAGGATTGAACGGTTTGGTCATATAATCATCCCCGCCTACGGCAAATCCGGTCAGCTTGTCGAAATCGGTCGTCCGGGCCGTCAGAAACAGCACCGGGGCGTCCGTCGTCTGGCGCAAAAACGGAAATACCTCAAAGCCGCTGCGTCCGGGCAGCATCACGTCCAAAATAATGAAGTCGTAGCGTGTTCTTTGGCACAGTTCAACGGCTTCTTCCCCGCTCCCCGCCGTATCTACCTTCACGAATCCTTCTTTCGCCAGAACGGTTTTCAGCATTTTCAAGATGGACGGTTCATCATCAACTATAAGAAGTTTGGCATCTTTCATCTCATGCATCCGGCAGCATCTCCCGCAACGATTTCTTATCTCCATCATACCATGTGCATATTTCTCCAGGTATACCTGAACCTTAACAGATCCTTAACGGGTTAAGCCCCCTCACCGGAACAGCCCCGGGAAAATGCAATCATTCCTTCTGTTATTCAAGAGTTTTGGAAAAAGGCCGTTGCAAAGTATGAGCACCCATATTCCATAGAGATAGGAAATCCAGCCTGATTAACGGTAAGTATGCTTTATTCCTGATGCCTCTTCCTTATGTTCTTTCTGGAAAAATTAAGCTTGCGTTAAGCTTCCGTTGCCGGCAAGGAAAGATTCGGATGCTACAATATTTGTAGACTACCAAGAACGGACGGCCATTGATGGCCCGGCCGATCTATAGCAAGGAGTGACGCAAGCAATGAATAATCAATTATGGAAAACCGCTGCTGCGAGTCTTCTGGCCGTTGCCGTGCTGTCGGGCTGCGCTTCGGGAACCCCCGGTGCCCTTCAGCCCTCTGCCTCCCCAGAGGCCGAACAGCCTTCCGCCTCTCCCGGCAATAAGGCGGAGGAGAAGGACAGCCAAGTAACCCCTGACCGCTTTGCCGAGATGTTTCTGCAAGGAAAATACGGGCAAATTTATAAGCAGTTCAGCGAGGAATTCAAGCAGCAGGTATCGGATAGCGAGTTCCAGGCGCTGGCTGCAGATTTTAACCAGGGGGTATCGGCCTATAAGCTTCTGTCCGAATTGCCCATGGACAATAATGTAAGATATACATGGGCAAGCGAGGACGGCAGCAAAGGCATGACCGCTGTTATTAATCCTTCAGGCACCATTCTCGGTCTGCAGATTGTTCCTCTCGAGACCTTTCCGGAGACGGACGGAAAGTATACTTCGGGCAAATACCTGTATCCTTTCTCTGGCGAGTGGTTTACTTACTGGGGAGGAACCAATGTGCTGGTCAATTATCATTACGCATACCCGGGCCAGCGATACGCCTTTGATTGGGTCATCCTTAAGGACGGCCAATCCTATGAAGGCGATCCGACCAAGAATGAAAGTTATTACGCTTTCGGTCAGCCCGTACTCGCACCGGCTGACGGCAAAATCATAAAGGTAGTGAACGATTTGGACGATAACGCCCCTGTCGGCAAGATGGACCCTGCCAATCCCGCAGGAAACCATGTCGTCATCGAGCATGCCAACGGAGAATACAGCATGCTGGCTCACTTCCGGAAGCAGTCCGTTCAAGTCCAAGTCGGAGACGAAGTTAAAGCCGGGGACTTACTGGGGCTATGCGGAAATTCGGGAAATTCCAGCGAGCCGCATATCCATTATCATGTATCCGACTCTCCGGACCTTGACCAAGGAAACTCTGTCCGCATCCAATTCATTGAAGACGGGAACGTCACGCAGGGGGACTATATCCGTGGAAGCCAAAGCGAATAAATAAATTTTTGTCATCAGGCAGTCTCTTCTGAGGAAGAGGCTGCCTGCTCTCTCTTATGTGACTTTAAAACGACCCTCTCTAGAAGCAACAAATCCAGCATCATTGGCCCTCTAAATAAGTCATTTTGGATATTGTTTTCCATGGAGGATTCCATTAAGATGAGCGTAAAAGTCCGTCAAGGAGGCTTATATGACTGTCATAATCGAGAATGCGAATATTGTGGCCGCGGACAGAGTGATAACAGGCGGCAGTCTGACGGTCAGGGACGGAAAGATTATGCGAATAGACGAGAGGCTCCCGGACCATCTGGCAGCAGATGCGGAAAGATACGATGCCCGGGGGATGTACGTGTATCCCGGATTTGTAGATCTCCACGTTCATGGGGGCAACGGCTTCGACCTGATGGACGCGACGCCGGAAGCGATCGACGGTATGTGTCGTTATCATGCCGCCCACGGGACGACGACACTCCTGCCAACGACCAGAACAGCATCGGTCGCGGCTATAACTTCAGCACTTACCGCGGCCAATACATATATGGCCTCTTCACAGGAGCCGCTGCGCTCACTTATCGCAGGCATCCATTTGGAGGGGCCTTTCTTGGCGCTGGCATATCGAGGAGCTCAGCGGGAGGAGGAGTTGCTTCTGCCTTCCTTGCCGCAGATGAAAGAATGGCTGAGCGCTTCCGGCGGGCAGATTCGACTGGTGACGATCGCCCCGGAACTGGACGGCGCGGAATCGGTCATCCGCCATCTGCGTGAACAGAATATTATCGTGTCGGCAGGCCACTCCGGTGCCACGTACGAGGATATGATCCGCGCAGCAGACTGGGGAGTTCAGCATATCACCCATTGCTATAACGGAATGAGAGGGTTCCATCACCGAGAGCCCGGCATGCTGTCCGCAGCCTGGCTAGACGATGAGGTTACCGCGGAGCTGATCTTCGATACTCACCATGCTCATCCGGCCGCCGCGCAAGTGCTGCTGCGAATGAAAGGTTTGGACCGGGTGGTGCTGATTACAGACGCCGTCCGGCCGGCAGGATTGCCGGACGGCAAGTATATAACGGAGGCCGGGCATTCGCTGACCGTGGAGGCCGGGATCGTCCGTCTTCCTACCGGCAGCCTGGCGGGAAGCACGTTGACGATGAACATCGCCGTGAAGAATGCAATCGGGCAGCTTGGCCTGAAGCCCTATGAGGCCGCTCGTCTGGCCAGCCTTAATCCGGCACGGATTCTTGGGCTGAATCAGCGGAAAGGATCGCTCGCTCCGGGTAAGGATGCTGATCTCGTTGTCCTGAATGAACGGTTCGAGGTCCAGCGGGTGATGTCGCTTGGGCATTGGCTGGAGCTGTAGCTGTAGGACTCCGGATCGTGAGCAACTAGCAATTGAACGCAAGCCGCGCGCCGATAGGCTCGCTTGGCGAAACAGGAGGTAGCCATGGGGAAATACATCATCGGAATCGATGTGGGCGGAACGAATATCCAAGGCGGATTAATCGATCCGCATGGCCGGATTGTCAGCAGAGCTCAAGTAAAGACAGATGCGCCTCTCGGAGCGGATAAGGTAATTGAACGAATTGCCGGCATTGCAGGACAGCTGCTGGAACAATCCGGGGTGAACCGCAATGAGGTTGCCGGTATTGGAGCCGGTGTGCCCGGATTTATCGATGTCGACAGGGGGGTCGTCCTGTCCGCGGCTAACCTGCAATGGAAGGACGTTCCGCTGGCCGAACGGCTGAATAACTTAACGGGCCTGCCTGTTTGCATTCATCATGACGTCAGAATGTACGTCTATGGAGAAGCCATCCAGGGAGCGGGCCGGTCTTTCAAGCATGTTCTGGGCCTAACGATCGGAACAGGTCTGGCCGCTGCATATATCGATCAGGGACGGATTCTATGCGGGAGCAAGAACATGGCTGGAGAGCTCGGGCATATTCCGATGAGAGGGGAACAGGCCCGTTGCTCCTGCGGCATGCAGGGCTGCCTCGAAACGGTCGTGTCGGCCCGCGGCCTGATCCGGCAAGTGACCGAGGCCGTCCGCAGCGGGCGACCAAGCCGTCTTGCCGGGCTGGCCCTGCGAGAGCCGGGCGAGTTGACCGCAGATGCCATCTCCGCCGCATATGACGAAGGCGATGAATTAGCGGCGGAAGTATATCGTCATACGGGAAGGCTGCTCGGCTACGGATTGGCGTACGCCGTTACCTTGCTCAGCCCGGATGTCGTCATCATCGGTGGCGGCGTAGCCTCTTCAGGCGAGAAGCTGCTTGCCCCTGTCCGGGAGACGCTGCAAGCATCCATCCTGCCAAAGTACTGGAGCCATTTGAAAATCAAGACAGCTCAACTAGGTAACGACGCGGGGCTAATCGGCTCCGCCGCCTATGCGAGAACCAAGCTTGATCCCTTGCCAGAATAATGCTTGCTGCATCCTGCCCAGAATTTGTTGAGTAAAAAACAGCAAAAAAAACCGCCCGGCATCCCGTTAGGAGCTGCCGAGCGGTTGAACTTCCATTCTAACAGAAATGCTCATATCTCTAAATAAGACGTGTTCCCCCGGATATTCTCTCATACACATGGAAATCGTAACGATACGGATTGCGCTCATCCGTCACGCCGGGAGTGACCGAAATCAATTTCCACTCCTCCTCATTCACTTCAGGAAAAAAGGTGTCTCCCCCAAACTCATGATCGATCATCGTCAGCACCAATCGATGAGCGTAAGGCAAGAATAGCCGGTACACTTCTTCTCCCCCGATAATAAATACTTCCGGATCCGCTGCGACAAGCGCTAAAGCTTCCTCCGGAGAGGCGACGACCTCGCAGCCTTCTGCCCGATAGTCAGGATTCCGCGTCAGAACAATATTTCTCCGTCCGGGCAAGGGCCGGCCCATGGATTCGTAATTTTTTCTTCCCATCACAATGGGATGCCCCATTGTTGTCTGCCTAAAAAACATTTGATCCTTCGGTAGCTTCCACGGAATATCGTTATCCCGGCCTATGACCCGGTTCCGATCCATGGCCGCAATTAGCGTTAATTTCATTCATGCATCCCTCCCAAGAATAAAAAGAACTCAAGGAAGGGAATACCGGCATCTCCTTGAGCTGAGTGTAAAGCTTTCTATAATAAGCGGCATTAAAGAAAGCGGTCCATCGGTTCGGAAGGAAAGTACCTTCCAGCTTCAACATCTAAACCATCTCCTGGAAAACTCCTGGTAAAGTGAAGATAGGCCTCGTAGCAAGCTGCATCCGCACCCTAACAGAGTTGGCGTCTAGATCATCCTCTAAACGCGATCGCTCTTCCCGAACTTGCTTCGATAGAGAAGTTTATATATTACTCTTCAGGGAACCGGTCAAACGGCTCCCTTCCAGTTAATAGACCTCCGTATGGAGAAGCTAAGTTTAATAGTGGACCCCTTCTTTAAGAAACACATGCTCGTTGCCAAGCATCATTTGAATAAGAAAATAAATCATCGGTGAAGCCAACAATACAACAACCAGAAAAACAATTAACCCTAGTCCGCTAAACTGATTGCTAGATTTTTCCGATTCCAGCTTCATCGTTATTCCCCTCATTTCGCATAATTATCGTTTGATCTATCTACCAGTCTACCCTATTGCAACCGAAAAAGGAATATGCGGTGTCCAGCGGCTAACTCTTACTGGAGAAAGTTCATGACTTTGTCATAAATCATAGGATGAGAGGACTCGTCCCTGCTGTGCTATGCTCCATGCGGAAACAGCAAGGCGACATATAACCAGCAAATTAAAGCTGATGCGAACGAAACCGCTCCGAACAACAGAACGATTTGCGGCTCCTTCCAACTGTATTTGAGACTGAAATGGTAATGGATTGGGGCCATCCGGAATAATCTGAGCCGGGTTCGCTTATAGTACCAAACCTGAAGGATCACTGACAGCTGTTCGGCGAAATAGACAAGAAACAGAACGGGAATCAGGATTTCTACTTTTTCTATGACGGCCAGAAAAGACAGCGACCCTCCGATCGCAAGCGAACCGGTGTCTCCCATGAATGCTTTGGCCGGATGAACATTGTACAGCAGAAGGCCGAGCAAGCAGCCTGCCATAATCAAACAAAAAGCTTGTACTTCTTGTCTATCCGACACCGCGAAAAAAAATAAATAAGTGGGAAGGGAAGCAACGATTAGCAGCCCGTCCATTCCGTCGGTGAAGTTGACTGCATTTGCCGTCCCAACGATGAACAACAGGATGACCGCTATGTATCCTGCCAAAGGAAGCGAGAACTCCCACTTATACGTTATAATAATAGTAGGATCGAGAGCAGAGATGCGAGACCACTCCAAAATCAGCCAGCCGGTGACTATAAATTGCAATAGCAATTTAATCTTGCCGGACAATCCGGCCGGGTTCTGATGATATGCCTTCTTGAAATCATCCAGGAAGCCAATCCCGCCGAACAGGATAAAGGCGGTAGCTGCCAGACGGGCTAACGGTTCGTGTTGGGTAGCTATAGTGATCCATACCCCGATCATAAGAATCAGCCCGGCCATCAATGGGGTTCCCCGCTTGGCCTGCTGACCTGCCGGCAATTCCTTGCGAATAGGCTGTGTAAGTTTTAAACTTTTTAATGCATAAATCAACAGAGGTGTAAGCAAGGCCACGGCCGTGAACGACAGCAGACTCATTCCAAGCATGGACATCTTTTTCGCCTCCTTGTGGGCTAAGCTTCTGGCCAACTGCACCGGCCTACTTATATTGTATGGAAAAACAGCGGTTTAAAAAGTGAAGCTTTAGCACAATTATTTTCTACTTTATGAAAAAAAGCGGCCTAAGGAAGGAAAACGGCTTTTCATTGCGAATACTTTAAAAGAGTAGCGATGTACCGGCGCGTGTAGCAAAGAGTATCGCTAAAAAGAGGCACCGGCCGATCCTTTAAGGAAAACGAGCGAACAAAGCGAGAAAGATGCTCAAGGAGTTGATGGAAGATGATTCTTGCGAAAAAAGTCAGAATCAAACC
>NZ_VEGP01000078.1 GCF_007679495.1 Paenibacillus sp. 32O-W
CTGTAGGTTTTCCAGTTAGTTTCCATATTTCTTCCGAATATAGAAATCTAACTGTATGAAATCCATTTAGTTTTCAAGCTTCACACTATTGAAGCAATTCAACTCTATTCTACCTTGAAAATCCGTCTATTTTTATCATCTGCTGGTGCCGCGGTCAGAGACATGGGGGTCTAACTGGATTTCATGCAGCTAGTTTGCTCCTCTGGAGCGAAAGTCGGTACTAAGTGGAAAAATGCAGCTAGTTTGTGGAAAAAAGGCGATTTCTGCAAAAAACCTCGATTCTAAATGCAGTTTTTCCATTTACTTTAATCACTTTTCTACCTACATAAAATAGAGCTAAATCGTCTTTTCCAATTAGACGCGCCATTCCGTTTGCTCGACCCAGTATAACATTTCTAAACCAGCTTGATGATCTTGCTCATTAGCATCGCGGCAGTGTTATGTCCGGTAAATTGGTTGACCGTTCCCGTGAAATAAAGATCCTTCTCGGGATCATGAAACGCGAAGGCTCCGGACTGGCCCCAATGGCCGATCAGCCCCTTGTGGAACCCCTTAAGGCTCAGCGGCTGTCTCGAGAGCCCGACTCCATAGAAGAATAATCCCGGGCCCCATAGAAGATTCCAGCTCATCAGCTCCTTCAAATCCTCCCTTGGAAACAAACGCCCATTGAAGAACGCTCTCAGAAATGTCATCATATCCCGCGCAGTGGAGACAATTCCGCCATCAGGCGCTATGGACGCCATATAATGAGGAAGATGTAGGGGTCTGGCTTTATAATAGATCGGAACAGGCCGTGTATCCTTGACATCCGTGAAGACATAAGTTTCGGCCAATTTCAGTTCGTCAAAGATAAACTGCTGGAAGACCGCCCGAATGCTCTTGCCGGTGATTGTCTCGATAAGTCTTCCAAGAAGCTGGTAATTGGTATCCGAGTAATGGGCCTTTCCTTGCTGCCCGGGAATAAATTTGGGCTTGAGCTGCCTGGCCGTGTCCAGTGATTTCTCCAGAGACCATGGCAGGTCCTCGCCTCTTAATAATTTCGAGACCACATCTCCCTGGAAGTAATCGGGGATACCCGAGGTGTTGGACATAAGCTGTTTGACTGTAATCTCTCCCGAATAATCCTTTCCCTTCCAAACGTGTATCCCCCGGATAAGCTCTGTGGGAAGATACCGGCTTATCGGGTCATCCAGCCGCAGAAGCTGATCGGCTCTTAATTTCAGAAGGACGGCGGTTATAAACAACTTGGTGACGCTGGCGATAAAATAAAGATCGTCCACCCTCAAGTTTCCTGCTCCGCTGGTTAAGGATAACGTGTCATCTCCTTTTTCCACACAGATAACGGCTCCATGGATATTTTTCTTTCTTGCGGCCTGGGCTGTAAGCTCATCTAAGAGCGATGGGGTCAACTCCCGCTTCATCTGCAAAACTCCTCTCATCAAGGCAATTCTTGCTGTCGCAGGCGTGCCGCCGTGATGACATCCTCCGCAGCGCTGTCCAGCATTTCCATTATTCTGTCATCGTCGAAATCCGCCGGTAGCAAGCCATTGGCCACCATGACGGACAGACCGGTCTGGAAAATCTGCATTTTCAGCAATATCCCCTTCAGCTCCTCGGTGGAGAAGCCCCCCAGATCGGGATCGGTCTTCATCAGCTCAACCACCTCACGGACAGCCACGTCATTGTATTTCATGTGAGAGTTGTTTTTCATGACCAAATCCCGGTACAGCAAGCTGTACTCCTTGGCAAATTGGAGACTCGCCATTCCGATATCGCGAAAACGAAGTTCCGTCTGCCGTTCCATAATAAGCTGTCTGGAAACGTCCAAAGCTTTCTGCACGACCGCTTCGGTCAGCTCCTCGACTTCGCTGAAATTGACATAGATAGGGGCGATGGAGCTCCCCAGCCTCTGGGCTACCTTGCGTATCGTGATGCCGTCCAATCCTTCGTCCCTGGCAATTTCAAAAGCGGCATCGATTATGTCCTGTCTGGAAAATTTCTTCTTGGGCGCCATCTGCATTCTCCTTGAAATAATATATAACAATTGATCTATATCATATGATACATATTATAACCCTGGTGCCGGTGCAATTCCAGAAATTTATTCCAACAAACGATTGCTCGGCAGGGAAAAACTCTTTCTAACCTTAACCATCTATTAAATATTTAATTACACGGAGTTTACGTTCTTGCTTTATACTGAAGCTACTTTAATCCGAGGAGGGAACAGCATGCATCAGCGTTTCATAAGAAAAACGACTGCATTATTGATGTCATTATTTATCTTGCTTGGTAGTTTGCCGGGGACCGCAGGCGCAGAGGCGAAAGGCAGGGCCAAGAACGTCATTCTGCTCATTCCAGACGGCATGGGAATAAGCTATATGACGGCGGCCCGGATTTTCAAGGGGGAGGAGCTTTCGTTCGAGCGATATGTGAAGGGCTTGATGAAAACCTATTCGGCCGACACGAATATTACCGATTCCGCCGCGGCAGGCACAGCGATGGCCACGGGCTACAAGACGAATAACGGCATGATCTCCGTAACACCGGAGGGCAAACAGCCGAGTTCCATATTGGACGCCGCCAAGGAGAAGGGAAAAGGAACCGGGTTGGTGGCTACTTCCCGAATAACCCATGCGACCCCGGCTGTTTTTACCGCACACGATCCGAGCCGAGGCAATGAAGTGGCTATCGCTCTGGATTATATCGGGAACGTGGATGTCATTCTCGGCGGGGGACGGGATATGTTCCTGCCGCAGAAGGATGGGGGAAATCAGCCGGAACGCGATCTGATCGCGGAAGCGAAAGATCAGGGCTACGATTACATAACGAGCCGCAGTGATTTAAACCGGGTTACAGGGGATAAAGTATTGGGACTGTTCGATATGAGCGACTTGAAGTATGATATCGACCGGGATCAGGCTAATGTTCCGAGCCTGGCGGAAATGACCGGACTGGCGGTTGATGTATTGAGCAGGAACGATCAGGGCTTCTTCCTGATGGTCGAGGGCAGCCAGATCGATTGGGCCGGCCATGCCAACGACCCCGTTGCGCTTATCCATGATGTGCTTGCTTTCGAAGAGGCGGTCAATGTGGCGCTGGAATTTGCGAAGAAGGATGGAAATACGCTCGTCGTCATTGTGGGCGACCATGAGACAGGGGGAATCAACATCGGCAATACGGCGGGCGGTTACAAGGAAAACATCGCTGTGCTGAAGAAGGCGAAAGGAAGCGCCAATGCGGTCAGGGACGCGCTGAAAAAGCAAGCTGTACAACTTCCGCTCGGAAGCGCCAAGCAGGTAGATGGCCGCTACTATATGCCTGTGAGGGAATGGGTTCGCGAATTGAAGGGGGAGCTTGTTTATGACGAGGCGGCCTCATCTGTGCAAGTATCTGTTAACGGAACCGCGTTTGCGATGAATCTGCTGAATGAAACGATAGTTCAGGGGGAAGAAACGGAAGAAGGAATTTACTTCCTGGAGGAGGGCACGGCCTATATCGATGTTCAGAAGGCCGCGACAATGATCGGTCTGCAGGCCGGAATCGGCACCGTGGAAGGAGAGCCCGGGAAAACCAAAGCTTATATCGTCGATATTCGCAAAGTGATGGAGCCGATAGTCGGTTTGGAGTTGACCGAGTCCGACCTTCAATGGCTCACGAGCGTAAATTGGGAGAGCGGCAGCGCCCTGTCCAATGAAGTCGGTACAGTCATCTCCGCCCATGCGTTGATAAGCTGGGGCTCGAGGCATCATACCGGTGAAGAGGTACCGCTATATGCTTACGGCATCGGCGCCGACGAATTCGTAGGGTTGATCGACAATACCGACCTCCCCAGAATTTTGTCCTATCTGATGGGGGTAGAGCATTTCTCCGATGAAACCGAATTTATGCAGAAGCTGGAGAATCGCAGAAATCATTAATCTTCATGTGTATTTAACGTTCTATTTAGATGGGCGATGCTGCCGGCGGCGGAGAAGATGAGGCCGAACTGCAAAATGCGCCGGTTGCCCGGAAACTATGCGTGCTCGAATGCTGCGAGAAGTGCTTGATTCCTGCGGGGACGGGCACTTCTTCGTTTATCGGTGGGCAAACTATTCTGCGGGAGAGTGAGTCGTTTGCATGGTGAAATCGAGGATTGTAATTAATACGAAAGTGTAGTAATCTATAGGAAATACGATATCGTAGTATTAAGGAGTTAAGAGATGGAGCAGCTTTTCGAGCTATTATTTAAAGCCGGTCTGCGACCGCTAAGCATCTTTCCGGATACGAGCCATCTGGAGAGCCAATTAACGAGGTCCGATTGTGCGACTCTGGCGTTATTGAAGTATCACGGCAAGCTGACGATGTCCGAGCTGGCAGAGCACCTTGGGGCGCCTCTCAGTACGGCTACCAGTATTTCCAAACGGCTCGTCAGGAAAGGAATGGTTAGCAGGGAGAAATCGGAGTCCGACCAACGGATGATCGTTAACCGGCTTACACCGGCTGGGGAATCGATAGCGGCGGAGATGATGGAGCTGATGCAGGAGGTATATACTCGGGTTCAGTCTGCGCTGAGTCCTGAAGAGCTTCAGCAGTTTATCGGCCTGGCTCTCAAGGTCGCCAAATCTCTGCAGGAGGGACCGCAATCCGCTGGAGCATCGCGGGCTTCAGAGATTAGGACAATAGAGATAGAATAACCGATAATTTTTTTTACTCTATTACTACGATATCGTACTATTAGGAGGGAAGACGATGAGAATCATTATTTACACGGGCAAGGGCGGCGTCGGCAAAACCAGCATCGCGGCGGCTACCGCATACCAATTGGCTGCTGAAGGCAAGCGGACTCTGGTGCTTAGCACCGATGCCGCTCACAGCTTGTCCGATTCGTTAGGGAGGCCGCTCGGCAGTGAGCCTCAGCAGGTTGATGAGCGGCTGTGGGCGCAGGAAATTGACAGCCTGAAGGAGACGGAACGGCATTGGGGCAGGGTCGCAAGCTGGTTCTCCAGTTTTATGCAGTGGGCCAAGCTGGACGACATTGCTACGCAGGAGATGATGATTTTCCCGGGCTTCGAAGAATTGTTCAGCTTGCTGCGGATTAAGGAGCATGTGGAGAGCGGGCAATATGACGCGGTCATTGTCGATTGTGCGCCGACGGGGGAGACTCTGCGCCTGTTGAGCTATCCCAATCTGCTGCGCTGGTGGGTTCAGAATATTTTCCCTTACGAACGTAAACTGTTGAAGGTGGCCCGGCCGATCGTCAAGGTGGCGAAGGGGCTGGAGCTGCCGAATGATGAAACGATGGACAGCATGGCCCATCTAGTTCTGGAGCTGGAGCAGCTTCAGAAGGTCATTTTGGATTCTCAGATCACCTCGGTGCGTATTGTGCTTAATCCGGAGAAAATGGTCATTTCGGAAGCGAGAAGGGCGTTTACTCATTTGAATCTGTATGGTTTTCATACGGATGCCGTCATTATTAACAAGATCCTTCCGCCGGAAGCAGCCGAGGGTTACTTGGCCGAATGGCAGAAAATTCATCTCCAATACGAGAGGGAAATTGAAGATTGCTTCCGTCCGCTGCCGATTCTAAAGGTTCCGTTGATGAATCAGGAAGTGGTAGGCAAACGGATGCTCAGTCAGGTGGCCGCGGTTGCCTTCCCCGAGGGACAGAGCGGAAGCATGCTGTATCACGGCAAGACGGAGGAAATATACAAGACGGAGGACGGTTATGTCATGAACGTTACCCTGCCGTTCGCCGAGAAGGATCAAGTCAAGCTCAATCAGAAGGGAGATGAGCTGACGCTGCAGGTGGGCAGTTACAAGCGCATAGTCACATTGCCCAGATTGCTTCTTAGCCGTCAGGTCCGATCGGCCAAATTGGCAAACGGTCAATTGACGATTCATTTCAATGATCCGGAAGGAGATGGAGGACAATGAAGGAACGCCTGGAACAGACCGATTGGGCGAAGGCAGCAGTTCATGCCATGGAGATTCACCGCATATTGACGGAGAAGCTAGTGCCGGAAGCGGCCCGGGCGCATTTCAGACGCGCAGAGCAAGAAGCGCTGCTGGGAGTGCGCTCCTGGCTCGACAGCAAGATCGAACAAATCGGTCGGGAGGATGAGCGGCGGGCTTCGCCACGGGAAACACCGCTGAAGTCCATCCCTATCGAAGATGAGTAACGGGGTTGGCCTGTTCCCTAGAAAGAACAATTATGTACCGTCCAGGCATCGTTTAAGGCGGGTTATCCTGGTGTCAGGAAGGCCCGCCCGCTTGCCGGACAATTCTCACATACTCCCGAGGCTTGAACGGGGGAACTCGCTCAGCTTCCATGCCGGTAATTTGCGAATCGTGCGAGAAAATTTGATATCTTGCACCGGTATAGGGCAGGGGGGAGTCCGGGGAATGCCGGCTTTCGACAGATTGATTCAATATTCCTCCGCCCAGCAGTATGACAATAAATAAGAAAGCGCAAATTCTTATTTTGGCAGCCAGCATGAGAACCACTCCTTTACTAAAAGTGATCCCCACCTTACGACATTTTATACGGCTTCAAGTATGACTGGGTATTTTATATTGACTAACCATCCAGTCATAAAATATAATTTGGTTATATTTTCAATCAAGGAGGGAATCACTATGGATCTCTTTTATGAGATAAGGGGAGAAGGCTCGCCGATTGTCATGATTCATTCCGCCGGCGTCGATTCAAGGGTATGGAAGGATATGGCTTCTTCACTGGCGCAATGCTTCAAGGTCATTACCTTCGATGGCCGAGGAACCGGGCGCTCGCCTGCTCCACAAGCTCCGACCCATCTTGTTGAAGATTTGCACAGGCTGATCGAACATGCGGGCCTGGATCGGGTTACACTGGTCGGCCATTCGATGGGAGGGCAGGCTGCGACCGATTTTACATTATCTTATCCAGACATGGTTGATAAGCTAGTGTTGATCGCTCCTTCGCTGTCGGGATACACCTTCTCACAGGAGTTCACCGATTGGATGGCATCGGTGAATGCGGCCGCCCCCGATATTGCCAAGCTGGTCGAGCTTTCCTTAGCCGGCCCGATTTATCGTGTAACGATGGCAGGACCTCATCGTGAGTTCTTTCGTGAACTGACTGTACACTACATGACGAGAGTGTTTACCGAGTGGAAAAGCTATGAAGTTGTCTGGCCTGAGCCACCGGCAATGGACAGGTTGGAGGAAATTGCAGCAAAAACGTTGTTCATCCGCGGTACAGTAGATTGGCCGGACATTTACAAAATCGAGCAACAATTCGAGCGAGTCCCCTCCATCCGGTTTGTCGAAATCGAAGGGGCGGATCATATGCTTATATTGACTCATGCAGAAGAACTTGCCGAACAAATACGACAATTTGTAAAGGAAGGAAACGATAATGCCGCGCACCCGGGAAGAAAATGATCGAATACGTCAAGCCGCTAAAGAAAATATTCGCACATCCGCGATGGAGGTATTTATCGAACGGGGATACCATAACGCTTCGATTGATGATGTTGCCATGAGGGCGGGCGTATCCAAAGGCTTGATTTACAATTATTATAAGGGGAAGGAAGAACTGCTTGCGGAGATGGTAAACTACCGGATCGACGAAATCGGCAGAGTGATGCTGACTGCCTCCTCCCTAGCTTCTCCGTCTGAACAACTAGGGTATATCGTCGAGGGCGCCCTTGACAGCGTCAGGCAGCATCCCCGGATTTACCGCTTTTATTTGCATTTGCAGACACAGCCGGAAGAGGACGAAGTACTGTCCAAGTACAGCCAGATGCTCAATGAGGCGATGGCTAGACAATTTGAAGTGCAGTGTGAGATGTTTGCCAACCTTGGGGTCGAGGATGCGCGATTAAAGTCGCTTTATTTTTCATCTACACTGCATGGAGCCATGTTAATGATGTCCACATACCCGGATCATTACCCGGTCGAAGAAATGAAAGGGCAAATAATTCGGCAATTCTGCTCCAATCGCGAAGCCCATTGATTGCGGTAGACTAGATATGGCGTGATGTGCTTTACTTACCAGCCAAAACCAGCAATCGGCGCCGCAGGAAATAAGCATGGCGGATCGCGCTGCCCAAAAATGATTTGCCTAAGAATATTTTGACAAGAAACGGAATAGAAGCTATACTTAAATGCGTGAATAATAATTTCAAATGCAATGCCTAGGAGGAGTCTGCACAAGCAGGCTCCTTTTTGCCGTTTTTGCGTCCCATCCTTGCAAAATAGCACTTACTTTGGACAAAAATAGGCAATACTGAGAAAAAGAAACAAATTGAATGGTTAAGGAGGAACTGGATTGTCTATGCTGCATGCTGCTATCATGATTCCATTCATTATCGCTATCCTGGTGCCCCTGCTTTATAGGCGGCTGCACCGCATTCATACGGGATGGTTTATCCTGCCGGCACCGGTCGCCCTGTTTGCGTTCTTCCTGGGGCAGCTTCCTTCGGTCAAAGAAGGGGAGACCGTCACTTCCACCGTTTCATGGATTCCTTCGCTAGGAATCGACATTACGGTTTATCTGGATGGGCTCGGGTTATTATTCGCACTCCTGATTACGGGAATAGGCTCGCTGGTCGTTCTCTATTCTATCTACTATATGAACAAGAGCAAAGAAGCGATCCATCACTTCTATGTCTACTTGTTCATGTTCATGGGAGCTATGCTAGGGGTTGTGCTGTCCGACAACCTGATGGTTCTGTACGGTTTCTGGGAGCTGACGAGCATCTCCTCCTTCCTGCTGATCGCCTTCTGGCACCATAGGGAGAGGTCAAGATACGGTGCACAGAAATCGATGCTGATCACCATCTTCGGCGGATTGGCGATGTTCGCCGGATTCCTTCTGATCTATGTCATGACCGGAACGTTCAGCATCAGGGAAATTATCGGACAAGCGGAAATGATGGCGGGGCATTCGCTGTTTGTCCCTGCTTTGCTGCTAATTTTGCTGGGTGCTTTCACGAAATCGGCCCAGTTTCCGTTCCATATCTGGCTGCCGGACGCGATGGAAGCTCCGACTCCGGTTAGCGCCTATTTGCACTCGGCCACGATGGTCAAAGCAGGACTGTATTTGGTGGCCAGATTCAGTCCCATCTTCGCCGGGCAGCCGGAATGGTTCTGGCTCGTATCCGGATTCGGGCTGCTCACATTAATTTACGGCTCCTTCCGGGCCTTCCGGCAGACGGACCTCAAGGCGATGCTGGCCTTCTCGACGATCAGCCAGCTCGGTCTGATCATGAGCTTGCTCGGCCTTGGCTCCGCCTCCGCCTTCTATGCAGGTACCGGCGAATCGTTGTTCTACACCATAGCGACGACAGCGGCCATTTTTCATCTGATCAATCACGCTGTCTTCAAAGGGGCCCTGTTTATGGTGGTCGGAATTGTCGATCACGAGACGGGGACGCGGGACATTCGCAAGCTGGGCGGACTGATGTCGCTGATGCCGGTTACTTTCTCCGTCGCGCTGATCGGAACGTTCTCCATGGCGGGCTTGCCGCCGTTTAACGGATTTTTGAGCAAGGAAATGTTCTTTACGGCGGTGCTGAATATTCTGCAGATGGATATTCTGAATATGCAGACCTGGGGTGCTCTATTTCCGGTCGTCGCTTGGGTGGCGAGCGTCTTTACGTTCGTGTACAGCATGCTGCTGCTGTTCAGGACCTTCACGGGCCCGCTGCAATCCGACAAGCTGGAGAGGAAGCCGCATGAAGCTCCGGCGGGAATGCTGATTCCCCCGGTAATCCTGGCATCGCTGGCCGTAGTGTTCGGCTTGTTCCCTAATCTGTTGTCTTATACGCTGATTGAGCCGGCTATGGCCTCCATTCTGCCGAACCTGCTCTCGCCGGGGGACAAGTTTCTCGTTTCGATCGATTTCTGGCACGGCTGGACGGCGGAAATCTTCATGACTCTTGGCGTAGTCGGCGTCGGAACGCTCCTGTACCTGTGGCTGGGCAAGCCCGGCAAGCTTCACCGTGTCCGGTCCAGCCGCTTATCGCTTAACGGCGCCTACGATTTCGGGCTTCGCTCGCTCGAGCAGGGCTCCAATCGCCTGACCGGCGCTTATATGACCGGCTCCATTCGGCATTATTTGCTCTACATCTTCGCCTTCTTCATCGTCATTCTGGCGATAACGATGATTCGTACGCCGGGCATAAGCCTGACCTCGGCTAACTATGCGCCGGTGGCGCCGTTCGAGACGGTCGTGGCTATTGTTATCATTTTGGCGACGATTGCCGTTCCGTTCGCACGTTCCCGTCTGATGGCGATTATTTTCACTGGCGCGATCGGCTATATGGTCACCTTGTTTTTCGTGCTGTTCCGGGCTCCGGACTTGGCTCTGACCCAGATGATCGTCGAGACCGTATCGGTCACTTTATTCCTGCTGTGCTTCTATCATCTGCCCAAGCTTAGGAAAGAGAAGACAGCGCTGCGGTTCAAAATGTCCAATTTCATCATTGCGGCCGGAGTCGGCGTTATCGTAACGCTGATTGCACTGGGGGCCTTGAGCGGTAAATCGTTCGAGTCCATTGCGGACTATTACCTCAAGCACAGCTATGACCTCGCAGGCGGCAAAAACGTCGTAAACGTCATCCTCGTAGACTTCAGAGGATTCGATACCATGCTGGAAATTGTCGTCCTCGGCATTGCTGCGCTCGGCATCTTCGCATTGATCAAGCTGCGGATGGAGGCCGGCGTTGATAGCCTCAAGCCGCGCAGCGCGAAGGAGTCCGCGGAGACGGGGCTTCATTATGCGAAAAGCAACGATGTCATTCTGAAGACCGTGTCCAAAGTAGTTATCTACATTATTTTGACGTTCGCGGTTTACTTGTTCTTCGCGGGTCATAACGATCCGGGAGGCGGTTTTATCGGGGCGCTGGCGACTTCGGCCGCGCTCGTCCTGCTATCGATTGCATTTGGTGTGAAACGGTTCGAGACGGTCTTTCCGATCGACTTCAAAAAGGTGGTAGCGATAGGGCTTATGACGGCGCTGCTGACTGGGATCGGTTCCTTGATTTTGGGCGTTCCCTTCCTGAGTCATGCATTCGGGCACTTTAATCTGCCGATTCTGGGAGATACGGAGCTGGCAACAGCAGTTTTGTTTGATTTGGGCGTCTATTTGGCCGTCGTTGGCGTTGCCATGACCATCATCTTCACGATTGGGAGGGACAATTAGGCATGGAACTGATTATATCGTTGGCTGTCGGCATTCTGTTCGCCGTCGGTGTATACCTGATATTAACCCGAAGCCTGCTTCGCATCATTCTGGGGACGTCTCTGCTGACCCATGCCGTCCATCTGCTGCTGTTGACGATGGCCGGGTTAAAAACAGGGGCTGCTCCGCTGCTTGGCAAAGGCGCGGAACATTTTGTCGATCCGCTGCCGCAGGCACTCATTTTGACATCGATCGTCATTAATTTCGGGGTGACTTCCTTCTTTTTTGTATTGGCTTACCGTTCCTACAAGACGTTGGGAACCGATGATATGGAAGAGTTGAGGGGGACAGAGGATGAATAACTTCTTGGTATACCCGCTGCTTATTCCGCTGTTTACCGCAGTCCTTCTTATCTTTTTCAAAGAAAGGATAGCTGTGCAGAGAGGGATCAGCGCAATCAGCGCATTGCTCAATCTGGCCGTGGCCTGCTTCCTGGTGTATCAGGTGAGCTCGGACGGCATTCAAACTTTGCATATGGGAGGTTGGATTCCGCCCTACGGCATTGTTTTCACCGCGGATATGTTCGCCGCTCTGCTGGTGCTGATTACCGCCGTCGTCGCGGCCGGCTGTCTGTTCTATGCCTTTGGCAGTATTGGCGAGGAGAGGGAACGAAATTATTTCTATCCGTTCTTTTATTTTCTGCTGGCCGGGGTGACTGGCTCTTTCCTGACGGGGGACTTATTTAACCTGTTCGTGTGCTTCGAAGTGATGCTGATCGCTTCCTATGCGTTGATCGTCCTTGGTGGAACGAAGCGTCAGCTAAGAGAAACGCTGAAATATATACTGATCAATATCATATCCTCCACTTTATTCGTCGCTTCGGTCGCTTACCTGTATGCGGCTGTCGGGACTTTAAACATGGCACATCTGTCTGTCCGCGTGGCGGAGGTGGGGCAGGGGGGCATCCTGACGGTGATTGCTATCCTGTTTCTGATCGTTTTTTCTCTGAAGGCGGGCTTGTTCCTGTTCTTCTGGCTGCCCGGCTCCTACAGCGCACCGCCGGCCGCTGTGACGGCTTTGTTCGGGGCTCTATTGACCAAAGTGGGATTATACGCGATTATTCGTACCTTTACTCTCATTTTCTATCACGAGCCGAGCGCGACTCATACGTGGATCAGTTGGATGGCTGCCGCGACGATGATCTTGGGCGGGTTTGGGGCGGTTGCCTACAACGATATCCGTCGCATTCTGAACTATAACGTAGTCGTCAGTGTCGGATTCATTGCTTTCGGACTGGCCGCGGCCACTCGGGATTCTCTCGACGGAGTCGTTTTCTATCTGATGCATGATATGATAGCCAAAGCTCTGATGTACTTCCTCGGAGGCATGGTCATTGCGGCTGCCGGCACCCACCGTTTACAGGAGATGGGAGGGATGATCAAGCGGCATCCGTGGATGGGATGGATGTTTTTTGTCATGGCGCTGTCTCTCGTCGGAGTTCCTCCGCTGAGCGGATTTATCGGTAAGGTGTTGATCGTCCGCGGCGGTCTGGATGCGCAGATGTACTTGCTCGCCTCTCTCGGTTTGGCATCGAGCCTGATCGTACTTTATTCCATGATGAAAGTATTCATGCAGGCCTTCTGGGGAGAAGAGAAGCTTAACCCCGAGCGTCCATCCGTGAACCTGAGAGGGATGGCGGGAGCGGCAACGGGAATGTTTATTCTCATGATTCTGCTCGGGCTTGGCTCCGAATGGGTCTACTCGTTCGTTTCTCAGGCAGGCAACGGATTGTTCAGGCCGGAACTGTATATTGAAGCTGTGCTAAAAGGAGTAGGATGAGATGGCAATCCAAATACTGCTGAATCTTTGCGTCGCGCTGATCTGGATGTTTTTGAACGATGACTGGTCCGCAGCCGGTTTGATCGTCGGTTACTTGATCGGGCTGCTGTTTATCGCGGTTTCCAAGAGCTTCTGGCCGCAACCTTTTTATTTGCAAAGAGTATGGGCGGTGGTGAAGCTGCTGATTCTGTTCCTGAAGGAATTGTTCCTATCCAGCTTCTCGGTCATCCGCCAGATTCTCCGGCCTAAGCTGGACATTCGTCCGGGAATTTTCGCCTTCTCGACGGAGTTGAAATCGGAGTGGGAGATCACACTGCTCTCCTGCCTGATTTGTCTCACACCGGGAACGCTCACCCTGGAGGTTTCCCGCGACGAACGGACCTTATATATCCATGCCATGGATATCGAGGATGCGGAATTGCTTTCGGAGCAAATCCGAGGGACGTTTGAAAAGGCGATAATGGAGGTGACCCGAACATGATTTCCAACATACTGCTTATATCATTATTCATCATTTCGCTGGCTACTCTGGGCTGTATGTATCGTCTGCTTAAAGGCCCTTCCATGGCGGATCGGATAGCGGCTTTGGATTCGATAGGCATTAATTTGCTGGCCATGGTGGCGGTTCTGTGCATGCTGCAGAAAACCCAGGCCTATCTGGAAACCATTCTGTTGATCGGGATCCTCAGCTTTATTGGAACGACGGCATTCGCCAGATACATTGAAAGAGGTGTTGTCATTGAACGCGGAGACGATGAGCATGATCGGTGAACTGATTATAGTCTTATTGGTTTTGTTCGGCGCTTTACTGAGTGCGTTAAGCACGTTCGGCCTCATCCGTCTTCCCGACGTCTATTTGAGATCGCATGCGGCTACCAAAAGCGCGACTTTAGGGGTGCTGTGCATTTTGACCGGGGCTTTCCTATATTTCATGTTTTACCTCGATCAGGTCAGTGCCAAGCTGCTTCTAGGAATCGTGTTCGTCTTTATAACGTCTCCGGTAGCCGGTCATCTCAATGGCCGGGCGGCCTACAGAACAGGTGTTCCGATGTGGGGGAAGAGTGTGCAGGATGATCTCAAACCGGCATTGAAACGGGAGCGGAAACAGGACTCTTCATCCTGATCTTCGTATGGAAAATGTTGTAAAAACCTTACGAGGGCAGTAAGATAGTTAAAGGAATCTCTTATAGAAAGGATGAAGGGAAATGAAATTCAGCGAGCTGGTTTACCGTCGGCCGGATTTAGAGCAGATGGAACAACGCTTCAAGGAACTGCTCGGAGAAATGAATGCTGCGAAGAGCTTCACAGAGCAGGACCGGGCGATGACGGCCATCGTCAAGCTTCGCAACGAGTTTGAGACATTGAAGGAGATCGCGGCCATCCGCCATTCCATCGATACCGACGACGCTTTCTACAAAGCGGAGCAGGATTACATGGATGAAGTCGGACCGATTATGGACGAGCATGTGACTGATTATTACCGGGCTCTGGTCCACTCGGCATTCAGGGAAGAGCTGGAGCACAAATACGGAAAACAGTTGTTCCGGATTGCGGAGCTGTCGCTTAAGACCTTCCATCCTTCGGTCATTGAAGATTTGCAGCGGGAGAACAAGCTTGCTACGGAATATGGAGTGCTCATCGCTTCCGCGAAGATTCCGTTCGAGGGGGAGGAGCGGACACTGGCGCAGTTGGCGCCGTTCGCCATGTCGACCGACCGGGATATGAGACGGCGCGCTTCCGAGGCCAAGTATCAATTTCTGGCGGAGAACGAGCGGGAGCTCGACCGGATTTTCGACGATTTGGTGCAGGTGCGCACGAAAATTGCGAAGAAGCTTGGGTTTGCCGGCTTCATTGAGCTGGGTTATGCGCGGATGCTCCGCACGGATTATAACGAAGAGATGGTAGCCGTCTTCCGTAATCAAGTGTTGGAGCATATCATTCCGGTCGCGACGAAGCTTAAGGAGAGACAGCGCGAGCGGATCGGCGTCGAGCGGCTGCGTTATTACGATGAAGATTTCAGCTTCAAGTCGGGCAATCCTGCACCCCAGGGAGATGCGGATTGGATTCTGGAGAACGGGGCGAGGATGTATGCAGAGCTGTCGCCGGAGACCGATGAGTTCTTCACCAGGATGGTGGATAGCGGGCTGATGGATCTGCTCAGCCGCAAAGGCAAGCAGAGCGGCGGGTACTGTACCTTCCTGAACGATTACAAGATGCCGTTTATTTTTGCCAATTTTAACGGCACATCGGATGATATCGGCGTCCTGAAGCATGAGGCGGGCCATGCCTTCCAGGCGTATGAGAGCCGGGATTTGGACATGCCGGAATACCGGTTTCCAACCTTTGAAGCGGCCGAAATTCATTCCATGAGTATGGAATTTATCACATGGCCCTGGATGGAGCTGTTTTTCCGCGAGGAAACGGAAAAGTATAAATTTGCGCACCTGGAGGGGGCCTTGCTCTTCATTCCTTATGGCGTAGCCGTGGATGAATTTCAGCATTTCGTGTACGGGAATCCGGAGGCGACACCGGACGAACGCAAGCGCGCATGGCGGGACATCGAGCGCAAATACTTGCCGCATCGCGACTATTCGGGCAACGATTATTTGGAGCGCGGCGGCTTCTGGCAGAAACAGTCGCATATTTATCAAGCGCCCTTTTACTATATCGATTATACTTTGGCCCAAATTTGCGCTCTTCAGTTCTGGCAGCGGATGAATACAGACAGGGAATCGGCTTGGCAGGATTATATGAAAATATGCAAAGCGGGCGGAAGCTTGTCCTTTACGGAGATCGTGGAGTTGGCGGGGCTCGTGTCACCTTTTGAAGCCGGCTGTGTGGAGTCCGTTATCGGAGACATCGAAAATTGGCTGGACAGCTTTGACGACAAGGGGCTGTAGAAAGGGGACCGCTCGCGGCCCCGATCAGGTCCAGTGGGGGCGAAATAGAAGTATTAGAAGTGCACTTATTTTGCTTCAAACGGCTCAGACGAGGCGGAATAGAAGCAAAAGTGCACTTGTTTCGCTTTATAGGCCCAAACGAGGCGAAATAGAAGTAGCAATGCGCTTATTTCGCCGCGAATGGCCCCATTCGCCCCAATCGCCTCAGCGGAGGCTCAGGATTGGTAGCGTTTTTCGATTCTCTTCCCCAGGTACCAAAGAATTATAAGGCCGGCGATGACGAACACTATCCGCCAAGGATACGCGAAGAAGCCCTGCCAGTCATGCCCTACGAAGGAGATCATAAACACCATCACGCCTTTGCCGAGCATAACGGAGGCTAAATAAATCCTTACGGGGACGGTGCTGATTCCTGCCGCCAGATTGACGAAGAAAGAGGGAGTGAACGGAAAGCAGTACATCAGAAATAACGGGGTGAAGCCCTTTCGTTCAATCCAGGAGAAGAAGCGGTCCGCCTTCGGATATTTGTTCGACACGTATCGGCTGAAGCGTCCTCCGAACCGGCGGGCTGCTATAAAGACTAGGAAAGCCCCGAGCACCGTTCCGATCCAGGAATACAGGAAGCCTAACCACAATCCATAGGCGGATGCATTGCCTGCAACGATAATGAATAGGGGCAAGAACGGCAGGAGAGCCTCCGCCGCCGGCAGGGCAATTCCGGGGAGCGGTCCGAGTGAGGAGTAGCGATACAGCATTTCCTGGATCTGATTCTTGTCCAACTGTGCAAGATATTGATAAATGGGTTCCAACCACTCCAGCATGAATCCACCTGTCCTTGAGCTTTATTGGTTTTGCTGCTTAATGATGTTACTATTTCCATTATAGTCAAAAGAACAGGCATAAGAAAACCGTCCTCTGTCGGAACCCAGGTTGGACCAGGGACGGGATGCAACCCGGACCAAGGTCGGAGGAGGGCTGAGTTTCATATGCATCAAGGCATTAAGAAAACGATTAAAGCTCTGGGGCTAATCGTCCTGTCCGCTGTGCTGCTTTTTCGCGCTTCTATGCCTGTTTCAGATTTTGTTCGTGTTGGGCGTATGGTATCGGGATACTTATATGTAGTTATGGATCGGGTTCCATTCTTCCTTCCTCTCCGGTCATTCTTCGCCTAATGAAAGCCGCCAGCAACAGAAGAAGGGGGAGTGCGATCAGAATGATGAACGAAAAGACGGAAGCGGTCGTGAAGAAATGAACCACCATTTTCTGGAAATTAGGAGTCGCCCAAATGCTGAACGCAATCAAAATAAAGCTGAACGGAAAGACGATCGGACGATAATCAGTCAGCTTCAGACATTGGGTGGTGCCCAGAACGAGAGCATAATACCACATGGAAATTTGTACAAATCCCCCAAGCATCCACAGAACCATGACAATCGATTCCACGTGCTCGAGGAAATCGGCGAGACTTATGTATCTTGAGGCTATAAATACAGGGAAATTGAACGTAGCCGTATTGTTGCCCAATAACAGCAGGCTGGTAAATCCGGTAACGATCATCGTGATCAGCATGCCCAGCACTGCGAGCATCCCCCGGCGCAGAGTCTTCGACTGGTCATGGACATATGGAAAGAGAAACGTAATAAGTAAAAATTCCATAAACCAGGCGTGCGAAATAATAGAGCCTTTGAGTGACGGAATTACACCGTTTTCCATAACCGGCAGCATATTGTCCACACGGTAATCCGGAAGCAGCATCAAGAACAAAACCAAAATGAGAAGCACAAAAACAGGGGCAACAATGGTAGAGAAGCGCCCCAGCAATTCGATGCCCCCATGCACGGCGAACGCGCTGACGAAGACGATGCACCCCATAATAACATTGATCGGAGTCCGGGTTAAGAGTGTGCCGACGATGAACTCCCCATATTCCCTTATAATCAATCCGCTGGCATGCATAATGAAGAACAGAAATACGCCTGCCAAAAGCTTGCCGAACCAGCGCCCGAAAACCTGCTCCAGCTGCTGGACAATAGTTTGGTTCGGAAACAGCCGATGCAATTTCCACGCTAAATAAACGGTCAGAAATCCGCTTGTCGATCCCCAAATGGCCGACAGCCATAAATCTTTCTCGGCGTTTTTGGCCATCATGGACGGCCCAACGACGTTGAGAGGAGTTGTATTTTGCACAATATCATCTTCGGTATCGATCTTCACCGTAATGTTCCACTTGTCCCCTTCGATATGGGGGATCAGCCTTGTCCTGTTTTTTTTGAGAAAAAAGGCAACGGATCCCTCAACCCCCTCCATGGAAATGCTGACAGTCGCTGTCTTGATTTCTTCCCTCAGCCACATCACTCCCCGGGTCGCCTTTCGGTCAATCACTCCGGTCATTGCTCCGTTTTGGAAAACAGCAGCGCCGTATAAAATCGGACCTCGTTTATTTTCATTCAGATTGTAAATTTCAATGACCGGTAGAATGGCGGCTTCCGCCGGATGAGTGAGCATCTCCTGGAAATTCTTTAGCGTGACGTTCAGACCCGTCTCCTCCTTCGCCAGTTCCTTAAGAACTTCCGAAATGTCACCTTCCAGAGAGCTCGGGAGCTTGAGAATTTCTCTGGCTTCATCTTGACTTACGAAAAGCTTGGCGCGTTCGCGCGGTCCAGGGTGCCTGAGCAGGAAATCGATGTGGTCGAGAATTCCTTCCTTCGCAACTTTGCGGCTGAATATGTAAATTTTATTATGGCCCCAGAATACCTGACGAGGCAGCACCTCCTGCAGCTTCGCCGTAGCTTCCGCTATCGTTTTCCCCTTGGCTGATACGACAATCGTCTCTTCATTTTCACTTCCCTGTGCCCCCTGCTCGCCGCCAGAGGAGATTTTGGCAACAAAGAGCAGGACCGACAGCAGAAGCTGCTTATCTTCTGTCAAATCCAGTGCGGTTGCGGTAATGATGGCCAAATCATTGAGCTCCGTCCGGTTCCAGCAGCCGGGCAGCAATAAAATGGAGGCCAGCAGGATGAAGATGATCGGCATTCTCCAATTCTTCTTCATGCTTGCTCATCCCCGGTGGAAGGATCGGGCTGTTGATCGGTTCCTTGCCGATATTTATTCCACTTTCCTGTCAGATGCGGACGGACTTGATTCTCCCATATCGGAGATTTGACAAGAACGTCTCCTAACTGCTTCGTTTTTAACGGAGCGAGAGGCTCCAGGTAGGGAACACCCAGGGAGCGCAGGGAGAGCAGGTGGATTAACAGCAGGATAACTCCCAGCAGCAACCCGAACAGCCCGAGAAAACCGGACAGGGCGATAATGGGAAAACGGAGCAATCGGACAGACGCCCCCGTTGAATAGTCCGGGATCAGGAAGCTGGCAATTCCCGTAATAGCAACTACGATAACCATAGGCGAAGACACTAATCCGGCTTGAATCGCCGCCTGGCCGATGACCAAACCGCCGACGATGCTTACGGCAGCCCCTACTTGTTTAGGCAATCTGGCACTCGCTTCGCGCAGGGCTTCGAAGGTTATTTCCATCAGAATGGCCTCCACCAGAGCGGGAAAAGGAACCTGCGCCCTTGAAGTGGCATCGTCAGTACAAGTGTCGTCGGGATCATCTCCTGATGGAACGAAACAATAGCCACATAAAAGGAAGGACCGAGCAATGCGACGAGAAGAAACAGATACCGGAGCCAGCGAATGGCGGTCGAAATCCAATATCTCTGATAGTAATCTTCGGGAGATTGAAGCAGCGAGAAGAACGTTACCGGGGCGACTAGGGACATAGGTGTTCCATCTACCAGAATAACGACTCTCCCTTCCATTAAATTGGCGCCGGCTACGTCGGGCCGTTCGGTCTTGAGAAACTGGGGAAAGGGAGAATACGGATGATCTTCAATCATTTCCTCGATGTACTCGCTGTCCAGAATAGCGTCTATATCGATCCGCTGCAGACGATTGGCTATTTCTTCGATCAACACAGGGTCTGCAATCCCTTCCATATAAGCAACAATGACCCGGGTTTGCGAATAATGACCGATATTCCACGTCTTCATTTTGAGATGGGGAGATTTAATTTTCCTCCGAAGCATGGCCGTATTGTCGCGAATCGATTCCACGAATCCTTCCCGGGGCCCTCTGACGACGGATTCCGCACTTGGTTCTTCGATGGACCGCTTCTCCCATTTTGTCAGTCCGAAGGAAAGTCCCTTGGTTAATTGATCGATAATCAAGACAGAGTTGCCTGCTGTGATTTCTTCGGCGGCATCGGTCAATGATTGGACACTTTTCTTCGAAGAGACGGCAATGTGGCGGAGGATGTCCTCCATATCCTGATCACAAACGCTGCTTTCCTTCAACGGAGTCAGCACCTGCTGATCCAGCAATTCCGTATCGGTCAGCCCGTCGATATAAATCAGCACGGCCTCGGTTTGTCCGCCGATGCGAAAGGAGTGAAAGACAATATCGGAACAATCCGCGAACGTATCTTTCATATGGAACAAGTTATAGTTTAAATTTGGCGTGAAGTCAGGCAGCGGCTCCAATTCCGAATGATGGATGACCGGAGGTATGCTTCGCCGAAACCGTAGGATGGATTTCAATGATTTCCGTCTGTAGCTCATATATATCTCCCGTCTTTTACCATACTTTTGCTTATTATTAGCATTAGCGGAGCTCTTCTATTCGGAACGGTGCAGGAAAGAGAATAATACAGGGAGAAATGCCGGAAACAATCGTTAGACCAATTGTTTCCCTTGTCAAAGTAGAAATGAAGTAGTATCTTGGAAAAATAATAGATTAGGAGGCGTTACATAATGAGGAAAATGAATGGAAATAGGGCACAAATTAGAGGGATTAACGCATAGAGGCCCTGTAAACTGCGTGATTCCCTGCAATCTGGAAGCCCGGGGCACAAGCGCCGGACTTTAAGGGAAGGGGCATCATGTTTTGAAGAAGGATTTACAAACATTGGAAGGACGTATGCGGGATTCGGAGGAAGCAAACGCGCTGCAGCCGGTCTCGCTTGATTTAAGGAAAACCGTTCCGTGGATTATTTTCGTGCTTTTTTTCGCTGTGTTGAATGAAACCGTCTTTGTCGTTTCGACGCCAAGCATCGCTGCGGAGCTTGCGCTGAAGCCTTCCGAAGTGAGTCTGGTGCTGACCAGCTTTATGATTATTTTCGGGACGGGATCCATCGTATACGGCAAGCTTTCCGATATGTACAGCCTTAAGAAGATGGTGATGATCGGATTGTTGATTTATGGCGGGGGTTCGCTGCTCGGTTTTCTCGCGCACCGTTATTATCCTGCGGTCATTGCAGCCCGCATCCTTCAAGGAATTGGCGGATCGGCCATTCCGACGCTGCTTATGATCATGATCACCCGTTATTTCAAATCCCGCGACCGGGGCAAAATGTTCGGAATCGTTGGATCGACGGTTGCTTTAAGCGAGGGAATGGGGCCCGTCATCGGCGGGTTTATTTCGGAAAGGCTTCATTGGTCATTTCTGTTTATCATCCCGCTGTTTACCCTGCTCTCGATTCCGTTCTTTCTTAAAACACTGCCCGAGGAGCAGCCCCGCGGGGGGAAAGCGGACTTCATCGGCGCTGTGCTGTTTGTTGCAGCAACCGCCTTATTGATTTTGTATTTGACGGATTCCCGCTGGCCTTATCTCGTGATCAGCCTGATTCTGTACGGCGGGTTCGCCGTTCACATCCGCCGGGTTGAAGAACCCTTTATCGAGCTCTCCATGTTGACAAATGGAAGATGGGTGAGGGGCTTGCTGTCCGCCATAGCTCTGTTTGGTACTATGGCCGGTTTATTGTTCATGGTCCCGCAGATGCTCAGCCAAGTGCATCTAATGACGGCAGGCGCGATAGGCTGGGTTATGTTCCCGGGGGCCATCAGCCTGGTTTTCTTCGGTGTATACGGGGGCACCCTGGTCGATCGCAAAGGGTATTCCCGGGTCTACTATATCGGCCTGGCCTTGTATATATCCAGCCTGTTATTGCTGTCGATATTAGCGGGTGCCGCGCCCTGGCTGCTGTCAGCGGTGCTGGTTGCTGCATACGTCGGCTTTTCGTTCCTCAAGACGTCGCTGGCGACCGGCGTTTCACAGACGCTGACCGAACAGGAGGCCGGTGTCGGGATGGGAATGCTGAATCTGGTCAGCTTCTTGTCGGAGGCGGCAGGGATGGCCCTTGTCGGGAAAATGTTGGCTGACGGAGTGCTTGAGATCCCTCTGATTCCGATAATCACCGCGTCTTCCGCCTATTCATACAGCAATCTTTTCTTTTCTTTCGCGATCATTATTGCGTTAGGGGCTGTTTTGTATTTTTCGGCCTTCCGCCGAAGCCGATAATGAAGTGTACGGTTCGTACGGCTCTTAGTGAAGCGGTCATGAACCTTATACTTGTAAAGGGCGTCTGTTCAGCCAGACGCCCTTGTTTTTCTTTTTTTCATATGGGTCTGCTTATTTAGGGAATGATGATCGGGCAGGTAAAAGCGGCTTCCGCCGAACAAAGATTTCCGCAAGGAGGAGATTAGGCACCCAGGCGAGCCAAGAGATAATAGAATAGCTAAGATCGAAACGTTCCGGACCCAAAATCAAAACGAATAGAGGCAGCCATATCCTCAAGGTGACCGCTGCGAAAGTTAAAGAATAATTTCTTATCATCCACTTCTGATGGCTGAGTACCTTCCGGTGCTTGATCTGATGAAGTGCCCGGTACGCGGAAATCAACCATAGAACGGATAAGGTGCCGAAGCCCAGCTTTCCGGCCAGTCCTCCCGATGCATATAAGGCCAGGTATAGTCCGGAGCCGCCTCCGAACAAGATCCCCAGCATGTAAAGTTTCCCCAAATTACGATGACGCTGCAAATTCCTTTCTCTGAATGAAGCGGACAAGGTAAAAGGGCCGATTACCAATGAGACCGCACTTGCGGCAATATGCACAGCCAGCATGGCGTACCAGAAGGAATTTAAAGAAATCTGGGCCATTAATTTGGAGATCACCAAGCCGGCACGGTCCGCACCAATGACAAAATATTGCACGACGGCATATCCCGCTACCAAAAAGGTCAGGATAGCCATGCTTCCCCATAACTTTTTCTTCAAATGCAACACTCCCGCCTATTTTTCATTTTACTAGAGTCTACTTCCTTTTTCCCATACTCATGGTTATACTTCCTTGCCAGGCCAGATCGTTCTCGGACCAGCCTATACCGGGCGGGTCTTCAAGCCTTGGATGAAGGCATCAATATGGAAGAAGACCAGCTGCTCTCGCTTCACCCAATCAAATTGCGGGAAGGATAATAGCAGCGAAGTCAAACCATGCAGATGCGCCCACAGGGTTTGGCTGATTAACGCAGCAGACTGCTTCGAATCGGGAAGGGGAGAGGCGAAGTAGTTCTCCTGCAGCAAAGCCTCGACCACCTTAACCAGAAGCAGGAAACCGTTATAACGATCGCTTCTTATAAGCCAGGTGACATTGGTTTCCAGATTATCCGTAAAGATCAGTCTGTAATAATCCGGCTGGTTCAACCCGAAACAGATATAAGCCTCACATAGGGTATGGAGCCTGGTTTCGAGCGATGCTTCCAAGTTATTGTCGAAAGCGGTCTTTAACTCGTTATAGAATATGCTGTAACCTTCCTCCAACAGACAGTACAGGATTTCCTCCTTGTTCTTGAAATAAATGTATATCGTCGTTGGAGAATAACCGATGCGACCCGCAATATTTCTCATGGAAACATGGTTATATCCTTGGTCCAGGAACAAATGCCGAGCAGCATCCATAATTTCCTTCCGGACTTCCTGCGGTTCCCTTCCGCGTCTCATTCTTATTCCTCCCTGCCCAAAATGTTGGTTAACACCGTTAACTTAACAGTGTTAACTTATCATGGAAACTATTTTCTGTCAATGATGTCCATTTTAACTTCCAAAAGCGAGGTTCAACTCCACCGTCTTTAGACGGTATCCGCTTTTAGCCCTACAGGATCTGGAAAT
>NZ_VEGP01000079.1 GCF_007679495.1 Paenibacillus sp. 32O-W
CTTTAAACGCGGTCGCTCATCCATGAAATACTCCGATAGGAGTTTTTCTCATATTTCATCGGTAAACGCGCCTGTCCCAAGGACGGCGATAGCCGTTTATCCTTGATTTATAAGTCGAATCCTGCATTATCCTGCATTGATGTGCAGGATTTTTTGTCGTCTGCATTAAATGGAGGAAGTCTTCTTGAGCGTCCCGTAAGAGATAAACGCTTCCACGTAAGAAGGAAAGAGGACAAACAGAGACAAAAATAAGAGGAATAAAGACATCAATATTCGTAGAATCCAGCCGGTGTTTTATTTACTGTATTAATAAGTGCCGTGCCGTTATATGCCGTTAGCGGGAATGAGAAAGTGGAGGTTGTAGAGAGTCAGCTGCTGCATTTTCGTGATGTTAAAATTTCCCTTAGAAGTTTAAATATGTATTTATCATCTGAACTGGGGTGAGGAAATGAGTCAACCATGGTCACTAAAAACAACTGCAACGATTATTAATCAAGCAGGCGATGACGGTTTGCATGAAGAGCTGAAAAAAAGATGGGCTTATGTGCCCGGCATGGTGCTAATGGCTATCGCGCGGACAGGAGAAATCTATATGCACGAAGAGTGCTACGATTTCATGAAGCGGCATATGGACTTGTTCATCCGGGAGGATGGAAGGATTACCGGTTACAGGCTTGAAGAATACAATCTTGATCAAATCAATCAAGGCAAAAATCTTTTCCTGCTTATGGAACGCAGCGGCGAACAGCGATACGAACAGGCTGCGCATTTGCTCGCTGCCCAATTGCTCGGCCACCCGAGAACATCCGAAGGAGGATTCTGGCACAAAAAAGTGTATCCCTTCCAGATGTGGCTTGACGGCTTGTATATGTCCTCTCCCTTCTTGGCGCAATATGCTCAGGTTTTCCAGCGTCCCGAGTTGTTCGACGAGGTAGCTCATCAACTATTATTAGTTGAACAAAAAACTCGCGATCCGTATACAGGCTTGCTTTACCACGGGTGGGATGAAGCCAGGGAACAAGTTTGGGCGAATCCGCAAACGGGCTGCTCCGCGAACTTCTGGAGCCGCGCGCTGGGATGGTATGCGATGGCCTTGGTGGATAGCTTGGAGTTTTTCCCGATCGATCATCCGAAGAGAGGGACGATCATCGGTATCTTTGAACGAATGTGCAACGCTCTTTATCGTGTTCAGGAGGAACAGAGCGGTTTATGGTTTCAGGTCATGGATCAAGGCTTCCGGGAAGGAAACTACCTGGAGACCTCCGGTTCCAGCATGTTTATATACGCTCTAGCTAAAGGATCGCGTCTTCAATATCTTGAAAACCCGGCCCGCCAGAAAGCACTGCAAGCCTACAACGGACTAATTGAAGGTTATGTGGAAGAAGACAGCGAAGGAGTTCATTTGCATCATATTTGTCATGGCGCGGGACTAAGTCTTGATCGGGATGGTTCATATGGCTATTACATTAGGGAAAAAAGGGTGTCCGATATCCATATTGGAGTTGCCCCCTTCATCCTTGCCAGTTTAGAGATTGAGCGTCTGCAACAATTAGAGAACAGGAGTGACCGGCATGAGTAACCATGTAAGTCAAGGGCATCGCAAGGCTTGGATTTCAGACCAGGGAGACGGAATCTTTATCAATCCAATCCTGCATGCGGACTATTCCGATCCCGATGTGATCAGAGTAGGTGAAGATTTCTACATGACGGCATCCAGCTTCGGGCATATTCCGGGTCTTCCGATTCTACATTCCAAGGATTTAATTAACTGGAAATTAATCAATCATGTCATTAAACATATGGATCTTCCGGGATATGACCAACCACAGCACGGCAATGGTGTATGGGCACCGGCAATCCGTTATCACGACCATAAGTTTTGGGTGTTCTACGGCGATCCTGACACCGGCATCTGGATGAGCACGGCTTCAGACCCCGCCGGTGAATGGACTCCGCCCCATCTTGTTCAGGAAGGCAAAGGTCTGATAGATCCTTGTCCCTTCTGGGATGAAGATGGCGGAGCCTATCTCGTCCACGCTTATGCCAGAAGCCGCGCCGGAATCAAACATATACTGAGGCTGTGTCCCATGTCTCCGGACGGCACTAAGCTGTTGGGCGAGGGGCAAATTATTTATAACGGTACGGTGCATCATCCAACGCTGGAAGGTCCGAAAATGTATAAACGCAACGGTTATTACTATATCTTCGCACCGGCCGGCGGAGTTGCGACCGGCTGGCAGACGGTTCTTCGCTCGAAAGCCGTCAATGGACCTTATGAGGATAAGATTGTGCTGCATCAAGGGACTTCGCCGGTTAACGGGCCCCATCAAGGAGGCTGGGTTGAGCTCGCTTCAGGTGAATCATGGTTTATACACTTTCAGGATAAAGGCGCTTATGGACGAATCGTACATCTGCAGCCTGTAGAATGGATCGATGATTGGCCGCTTATGGGACAGAACCGGAATGAAGACGGCATCGGCGAGCCTGTATTACGGTATACAAAGCCTGATGTCGGCAAGGTCTGCCCGATAGAGGTGCCTGCTGATTCCGATGAGTTTGATAAACCGGAATTGGGTTTGCAATGGCAGTGGCAGGCGAATCCGAAAAGCGACTGGTATTCCTTAACCGATAGAGCAAGCCATCTGAGGCTGTTTGCGCAGCCACAGCCGGAAAGTGCCGAGAATATGTATGGATCTCCTAACTTATTAATGCAGAAGTTTCCGGCCCCTTCATTCCATGCGTCAGCCAAGCTGGACTGCCGTGCAATAGAGCCGGGCGAGAGGGCAGGTCTGATCGTATTCGGATACCATTTTGCGTACCTGGGTGTTCAAGCCCGTCAAGATGGAACGGGTCTTATACTACTGTATGTTGAAGGGAATGCGGATGAAGAACAAATAAAGTGGCGTACGGAGCTGCATTCTGATGAGATCGTGCTATCCGTAAATGTAGATGAAGGGGCGCATTGCAGGTTTGCCTACAGCCAGGATGATAATGAAGCGAATTGGATCGATGTGCCCGGGTTTCAGGCGGTTAAAGGGCACTGGGTAGGCGCTAAAGTCGGTTTGTTTGCCGTATCGCAATCATCCAAGGATCGGCGCGGTTATGTCGATGCGGATTGGTTTCGGGTCGGCAATTATCTCGATCGGTTTTAGTTATTCGGTTGAGGAGCAGCTAAGTTTGTAAGCCGATCATACATTGTTCTTGCGGTAGCGCAGCGGAGTAGTTCCGCACATTTTTTTGAATATTTTGTTGAAGTGGGCAATATGTTCAAAGCCGGTTTGCTCCGAAATGAACTGAACGGAATCTGTGCTGTTGACCAATCTTTTCTGCGCTTCACGAATGCGTACGACTTGGATGTACTCGCGAAAGTGGAAGCCGGTCAAACGTTTGAATATACGACTCAGATAGGAAGGGCTTATGTAAAATTGTTTGGCTACTTGCTCCAGTGTAATTTTCTTATAGTAATTCTCATTGATATATTGAGCGATTTCCGACACCCGATGATGCATCGGGTGTTCATATACCTGTACTTCCTCGGGCTGCAGCAGCCAATGAATTCGATGCAAACGGATGAGCAGCTCGTTCAACAATGAACGTACGTATGAAATGTAGTGATCTTCCTGTTTCTCGCATTCGTCCAGCATTTTATACAGGATGCTTTCAATTTCCGGCTGCTCCTTCTCGGGAATTCGCAGGAGTCCCGATTTGCCATTTTGCAATATTTTTGCCAAATGGAAATCTCCTTCCTCAATAAATTCCTGCGTAAAATTGATTAGGACACGTTCGAATTCAAGCTTATCCGAGCTGGCTGTGGAATGGAGATCATGCGGATGAATAATCATCATGTCTCCCTTCTTAACGGAGTACACGTTGCCGTCTATAAAGTAAATTCGTTCGCCATTCAATAGGTAATACAGCTCAAAGCAAGGATGCTCATGCGGCCGGGGCATACGGTTGGGGCCCGTTCTATGCATGTATTGAATCGAGAACGAAACCTCGCCTATGAAATACTTAGGTTTAATTTGATCCACCATGGCTCAGCCCCCTCGTACAGAGGTTATTGTTGAATATATATCAGCCTTTTTCGAGCCCGTCAAGAGAATCTCCTATTTCTCTTTCTAATATATCGGCATCTACACATTATCTTGCTTATTCCATACTAAAAATCGATGGCCTAATATAAATGTAGTTAAAGATAGCCGTTGCAGCAATAATCTACAAAATATTAATTTTGGATTGACAAGGAGTAGGTTCTACTATAGAATCTACGTTAATTCATACTAATCCTATATGATATATTCGTTCATGCTGCTATATCATATTTTTATTGTAGTTACCCGTTCTTTTAGTTCCGATTAAGCAGCGAATCGTCCGAAGACCAGGATGAATGACTTTACCAATAGATTCTATTATAGCAGCAATAAAGGGGATATGCTCAATGACTACATTATCATCCTCTTTCCGTGAGCAAGCTGAAAGGCTTCAGCCTGAGCTTGTAGCGATGCGGAGGGAGTTACATCAATTTCCCGAACTTTCCAATGAGGAGTACGAGACAACTAAACGGCTTCGGTCCTGGCTGACGGAAGCTGGGATTCATCTGCTAGACCTTGGTTTACCGACCGGCGTACTGGCCGAAGTGAAGGGGGCGCATCCCGGACCGACGATTATGCTTCGCGCCGATATCGATGCACTGCCTGTAACGGAGGATACAGGTCTGCCGTACGCTTCGACGATCCCCGGGAGGATGCATGCGTGCGGCCACGACTTCCATACAGCATCGATGATTGGAGCGGCGAAGCTGCTTCAGGCTAATGCCGGCGAGCTTCACGGAACCGTACGCATTCTGTTCCAGCCGGCGGAAGAGCAGGCGGTAGGCGCCCGTGCTGTCATTGAAGCGGGAGCCTTGGAAGGAGTCTCCGCCGTCTTCGGGATGCATAACAAACCGGAGCTGCCCGTCGGAACCGTCGGCATACGAACGGGTCCTCTGATGGCGTCTGTAGACCGCTTCGAAATCAACGTCACGGGCAGAGGAGGCCATGCGGGAATTCCCGAAGCCGCCGTCGACCCGATCGTGGTGAGCAGTGCCATTGTTACGGCGCTGCAAACGTTGATAAGCCGCAATATCAGCCCGCATCACTCAGCGGTTGTCAGTATATGCCGGTTCGAAGCCGGATCCTCCTGGAACGTCATCCCGGACAGAGGAGTTCTGGAAGGGACCGTGAGGACATTCCAGCCGGAGGCCAGAGAGAGCATTCCAGGCCATATGAAACGGGTGGTCGAGAATGTCGCGGCCGGATATGGGGCAGAAGCGCAATTGAATTGGACTTCGATGCTGCCTGCGGTAAACAATGATCCGAAAATGGCCGAAATCATGAATACAGCGGCGGCAGCACAAGGGCTTAACGTGGTGGAGGCCGTACCTACGATGGGAGGCGAAGATTTCGCTCTGTATCAGGAACGGCTGCCGGGTTGCTTCATTTGGATGGGAACCGGTGGGACGGAGCAGTGGCATCATCCGCGGTTCACTTTAAAAGAAGAAGCGATTTCCATCAGTGCGGCATTGTTTGCGGAAGCGGCGGTTTGCGCGCTGAAATCGCTCGGATAATTGCAACTGCCCGGCAAGACTGCCGGTTCACAGAGGAGACATGCGTCTGTTTATTCTGCGTCATTCGGGAAATAAGGGGCCGATCTAACGGCAGCCCCCGAAATCCTTTGATAATACTTTTCATCATCTTCGGACAGGCCCAGGAGTGCCGGGCCTGTAACGGATTTCATAGAATTTACCTGACATCTGGGAGGAAAGCTAATATGCCATCACATGTAATCGATATGTTCATGCTTCAAAATAATTTCGGCACCGCGGAAATGCGCGAGGTCTGGTCTGACGATAACCGCCTGCAGAAGCACCTGGACGTTGAAGCGGCCCTGGCGCTTGCGGAAGCGGAGGTTGGGCTTATCCCGGCTGAAGCGGCGCAAACGATTGCTTCCAAGGCGAAAGCAGAGCTCATGAATATTCCTGAAATTGCGCAGGAAGTACTGAAGGTCAAGCATTCCTTAATGCCTACTCTGAAGGCGCTGCAGAAGCTCTGCGGGCCCGAGCACGGTGAGTGGGTCCATTACGGCGCAACTACGCAGGATATCGTGGATACGGGGATGATGCTGCAGCTTAAGGAAGCCCATCAAATCATCGTGCGCGATGTTCGGGCCGTAGCCCGCGAGCTGGCCAGACTGGCCCAAGAGCATAGAATAACTCCGATTGCCGGGCGCTCTCATGGCATGCAGGGACTTCCGACTACCTTCGGCTTCAAAGTCGCAGTCGTACTCGATGAGATGATCCGTCATCTGGATCGGCTGCGCGAAGCGGAATCCCGGGTATTCGCCGGCGTTTTGGGAGGCGGTGTAGGGACCTACGCTTCGTTCGGCCCGCTGGGACCGGAAGTGGAACGCCGGACGATGGAGCGGCTGGGACTGCAAGCACCCAATATCTGCTGGCATTCGTCGCGGGACCGCTCGGCCGAGTATGCCGGTCTGTTGGGAATGATCAGCGGCACCCTAGGTAAAATGGCGAACGAATTTTACAATTTAATGCGCACGGAGCTGGATGAGGTGGAAGAGCCGTTCACCTCCGGCAAAATCGGCTCATCGACGATGCCGCACAAGCGGAATCCGGCGGCGCTGGAAGGGCTCGCCAGCCTCACCAAGCCGATCCGCTACAATGTTGCTCTTGTTCAGGAATCGATGATTGTCGAGCACGAGCGCGATGCGATGTCCTGGCGCGGGGAGTGGATCGCACTGCCGGAAAGCTGCATCTACCTTGCCGCACAATTGGCTTCCGCCAAGGCTATCCTCGCCGGACTGGTCGTGAAGCCGGAGAACATGCTGCGGAATTTGAACCAGCTCGGCGGACTCCTCCTTTCTGAGCGCGTGATGTTTGCTCTGGCGAAGCCGTTGGGCAAGCAGACCGCCCATGAGGTTATCTATGAGCTGTGTATGAAGAGCGTGGAAGAAGGGATTCCGTTCCGCGAGGTGCTGCTGGACGATCCTCGAATCCGGGAAGTCGTCAGCCAGGAAGAACTGGAGAAGCTCCTCGATCCTTCCACCTACCTGGGCTCCGCCCCGCAGACGGTAGATCGGGTGCTGGCGGCGGCCGAAGCATCAGGCTGGCTGAAGGAGGAGGAACAGCATGGCTGATTTCCGAATGGCGACCCTGGAGGATGCGCCTGCTCTCTTGGAACTGACCTTGCGCGCTTACGAGCCGATTCGCCAGCTTGGCATTAACTTCGCCGCGGCTACGGCTGATCTGGATTTGGTCAGGAAGAACATCCGCGAGAATATGTGTTTCGTTATGGAGGAGGACGGGAAAATTGTCTCGACCATCTCGGCGAGAATGCCGTGGGGACCGTCGCCTGGTCCTTTCGGCGTACCCCATCTTTGGTGGTTCGCCAGCGATCCGGATGTCGGGCGCAAAGGGGTCGGCCGCGAAATGATCACCTGGTGCGAGGAAGTGATGATCCGGGATACATTGAAGTCCCCGGCCGTCTCACTGGGCACGGCAGACCGTCATCCTTGGCTGATTGAGATGTATAAGCGGCGCCATTATGAAATTCAAGGATCGAAGGATCTGGGGCGCGGTCATATAACGATATACATGAAGAAAGATTTTGTTAAGGTTAATCCGGAAGACAGAAATTAACTGGGAATGATTTTTTCATTCAATAGCATTAATGTTTAATGTGGTTAAATAAATAACAAGCCGGAGTGCCCCGTCATTTCCGGCAGCTAATAGCTTCATGATTGAAATTACACGATAAAAAGGGGAAGTCCTACATGAGAAAATTTTATTCGGTTTTGCTTTCATTATTAGTAATAAGCTTGCTGGCGACCGCATGCTCGGGCTCGAACTCCGGAAGCTCGGGGAACAGCGGAGGGGAGAAGGTCCTTCGCGTGGGTGCAACCGGACAGTCCTATCCCAACAGCTATAAAGAAGGGGACAAGCTGGTCGGCTTTGATGTGGAAGTCATTGAGAAGATAGCGGACAATCTCGGTTATACCGTTAAATGGACAAATTCCGATTTCAGCGGATTATTGGGCCAATTGGAAACCGGTAAAATCGATACCATTGCCAATGCAGTCGCGGTTACAAGTGAACGGAAAGAAAAATATGCCTTCACCGATGCCTACTCTTTCGCCGGAATTACGATCGTAACGCATCAAGACAACGACAACATTAATTCGCTGGATGATCTGAAGGGCAAAACCGTATCCGGCGTCTTGGGCTCGCAAAACGTTAAAAACCTGCAAAAATTTGATGTGAACGGGGAAATCGATGTTCGTACCTATGAAAATCGTGACGGTGCCCAAAATGATGTCCTGAACAAACGGGTAGACGGCTATGTCAATGCCAAAGCTTCTCTGCTGGCTGAAATCAAGAAAAATAACCTGCCTTTGAAGTTCGTCGGCGATCCGTTCCATTATGAAGATATTGGATTTCCTTTTGTAAAGAAGGATGAGAATAACGCTTTGATCGAGCAAATCAACGCAGAGATCAAGAAATTAAGAGAAGACGGAACTTTGAAGGAGCTTTCGATAAAATACTATGGAGAAGATATTACAACAAAAGCGAAGTAATGGTCTTGCTCTATTGCGAGTGAGTGATAAGACATGAATTTTGATCCATCCTATATTTTCGAGCTGCTGCCCAAAATAGCCAAGTACATTCCGATTACACTGTTGATCGCGGTTGTTTCCATGATTATCGCGGTAGTCATCGGTTTGGTTCTGGCCTTAATCCGCAATAGTCAGCTCAAAGTATTGCGGTCGCTGGCCGGCGTTTATATTTCATTTTTCCGCGCCATTCCGATGCTTGTCCAATTGTTTCTGATCTATTACGGACTGCCGCAGCTGTTCCCGTTCTTCTCGAAAATGGATGCCGTAACCGCGGCCATTATCGGTTTTGGATTCAAGCAGGCGGCCTTCCTGGCAGAAATTTTCCGCGCGGCCTTCCTGGCAGTGGAGAAAGGTCAGATGGAAGCCTGCCTGACTGGCGGTATGACGAAGATGCAGGCTTACCGCCGGGTTATTCTGCCTCAAGCGGCACGTATTGCACTGCCGGCTACGGGTAACATTTTTATCAGTCTCATTAAAGAAACCTCCCTCGCTTTTACCCTGGGCGTTGTGGAAATTTTCGCCGAGGCCAAAATGCAGGCCGCAGAATCGTTCCGCTTCTTTGAAGCTTACCTGGCGGTTGCCTTGATCTATTGGGGACTGATTGTCGTCTATTCCTATCTGCAGGAACGGCTGGAAAAATTTTTGGATCGCCCATACAAGACATAAAGGTGAATGATTATGATAAAAGTCACGAATTTAAGAAAGAGCTTCAACGACTTGGTGGTCTTGAACGGGATCGATCTCGAAGTGAAGGACGGGGAGGTGCTCTCGATCATCGGCCCTTCCGGGTCTGGCAAATCGACGTTGATCCGCTGCCTGAATTTCCTGGAGAAGCCCGATGCCGGTTTGATTGAAATCGGAAATGCGCGGTTGAATGCGGAAAGCTGCACACGCAAGGAAATTCAGCAATTGCGTTCGCAAACAGCGATGGTGTTCCAGAACTATAATCTGTTCAAAAATAAAACGGCCCTGCAAAATATTACGGAATCCTTGATCGTTGTGAAGAAAATGCCTAAGAAAGAAGCGAACGAGATCGGCATGGAATTACTGAAGCAGGTCGGGCTGGAAAGCAAGAAAGACAATTACCCGGCAACTCTCTCGGGAGGCCAGCAGCAGCGAGTCAGCATCGCCCGCGCCCTTGCCATGAGACCGCACGCCATATTGTTCGACGAGCCGACATCATCCCTGGACCCCGAGCTGGTCTCGGAGGTGCTGCAGGTCATAAAGTCGATAGCAGAGATGAAAACAACAATGATTATCGTAACGCATGAAATGGATTTTGCCCGTGAAGTGTCCGATCATGTCATTTTTATAGCAAATGGCAACATTGTGGAGCAAGGGACGTCCAAAGAATTTTTCAATCACCCCCGGGAGGAACGGACCAAGCAATTCCTTAAGCATCTAGGTTCTGATTCGAATCCGAGTTGATTGTTTCCCAAGGAGTGCTGTGGAGGAGCCAGATACCTGGTACTTTCGCAGCTTCTTTTTTTTCTGCTTCAATCTATTGAAAGTGAAGGTGAGCATGAACGATGGATAAAGAGACAGTCACATACTTGTTTGTAAAAAAGCTGTGGGAAACTCCCTTTTCCGAGGAAGGCTTGGAAAAAGCAAAGTACGGCCTCGTGGATTATATCGCCTCCTCTTACGCCGGCAAGGAGGATACGGGGGTGACCAAGCTCATACGGATGGCCAGACTGGAAGGAGGGCATCCGCTCGCGCCCGTGCTGTTTCATCCGATGAAGGTTTCTCCTTCCCAATCTGCACTTATCAACGGCTTTATGGGACACGCTTTGGACTACGACGATGTTCATATCGAAGTGCGCGGGCATCCCAGCTCTGTCATTTTGCCTGCTTTATTGGCGTTATGTGATGCCGGCATGACAGGCCGCCGTTTGTTGGAAGCTTACATCATCGGTGTCGAGGCCATGGCCCGGATTGCTCAAGCCTTGTCGAGCGAACATTATGAGAAGGGCTTCCACAATACGAGTACCGCCGGTGTATTGGCGGCCACTCTTGCCGGTGCTTATTTCAAGTCGTATACGGTGGAGAAGGCTTGTTCGGTACTCGGTTTAGCCGCGACTCAGGCCAGCGGGCTGCGCGTCCACTTCGGAACGGAGACCAAACCGCTGCATGCCGGCTTGGCCGCATCCTCGGCAGTGAGATCGCTGCTCTTAACGGATGCCGATTTTCAATCGAACCAGACAAGCTTGGATGGGAAGCTTGGTTTCTTTAACGTATTCGGCCAAGGATGGAATTATGCCCGCCAGTGGCTGCTTCAAGATAACGGGCATACGTTGCGCATTGTGACGCCCGGGTTATGGTTCAAGCTGTATCCATTCTGCTCGGGAGCCTACTATGGGCTGGATGCATTGGAGAAAATCGGTCCGATTCCCTTCCAGCAGATCAGGGATATAGAGTTCATCTTTACGCATAACAGCGATGCCGCATTGATTAATCAGCGGCCCGACAACGGGGAAGAGGGAAGGTTCAGCATCGAATATATCGCAGCCTTGATCCTGAGCGGACAAGGATTAAATCCGGACGATTTTCAACGGGTTCCGATCCGTGAGGAGATTCGGGCATATATGCAGAAAATGAAACGTTCGCGTGTGTTCGAAGTTCCCGACAACGTAAAATATACGCAGGTTATCGTAACCTTGAAGAACGGGGAGAAGGTCAGCGAAATCGGGGATTGCCCGAAAGGTTCGCCGGACCATCCGGTAACGGAGGAGGAGCTGCTGGACAAGTTTAACCGTATCGTGAAAGGTCCGCGTGCTTCGGATATTTTAGAGATCATATTAAGCTTGGATGAGCTGGAGGACGCTCGGGAGCTTACACGGCATTTGTCGGAGGCCGCTTACGAGTGAAAGAGAAGCAAGCGATAACATTCTCCTCCTTATAAAGTTGACCGGCAAGCTGAGCCAATCCCGTTCGTTCTTCGTTAATCGATGCTTCATCGACTTTCGGATTTTTGCTCTCTTATTCTCGCAGCATTAACATTCTCCCGCCGAAACCCTATAATGAAAATCGGGAGGTGTCATCGTATGAACGAGGAGTATTGGAAGGCCATTGTGGAATGCAACGGCGCTTTCGACGGCCGATTCTACTATGGAGTCGCATCAACGAGAATCTATTGTCTGCCTTCATGCCGGTCCAAAACCCCGAAGAAGGAGCATACCCGCATATTTGCCACTGCCGAGGAAGCCCGCAAGTCAGGCTTTCGGGCGTGCAAGCGATGCCGGCCGGATTATCCCATCCGGTATGGGCCGGATGGAGAGATGGCTATTCGCGTAACCGAGCTTATCGAGAGTGAATATGACAAACCTTTGACACTGGACAGACTGGCAGAGGTGCTGCATACAAGCTCCTCGCATTTGCATCGCACGTTTCGGAGGGTAACCGGGATGACACCGGCCGAATATTTGCGGAACATCCGGATCCAAACCGCGGTGGAGAAGCTGAAGGAACCCGGTCTGAACATCACCGACATCGCCCTGGCCACCGGCTTTCGCACAGCCTCCCATTTCACAACCGTTTTCCGTGAGAGCATGGGGTATTCGCCTTCGGAATATCGCCAGTTGCATAAATATGCTGCAGCCAACGCAGTAGAAAAGAGGCGACCCATATGAACAGCGACCAAGAGGTCATTTACTGGGCTCCGTATTCCCGGGGCCGCTCACAATTTTATCTGTCCGCGTCCGAGCGAGGGCTTTGCAGCTTGACTCTGCCGAACGAATCCTTTATTCGACTGGAGCGGCAAATATTCAAGCGGTATCCTAAGGCGCGCATGGTGCGCAGCGATGACCGGCTAGCCTCCTATATCCGGGAGCTGGATGAATATTTTCACGGGATTCGAACCCGGTTCGAAAGCCCGCTCGACCCCGGGGGAACCCCGTTCCAGCAGCAGGTATGGAATGAGCTGCGCCAAATTCCGTATGGACAAACCAGGTCCTATTCGGAATTGGCCGACGCTGTCCGGCGCCCGAAGGCGGTCCGTGCCGTCGGTGTCGCGAATGCAAACAATCCGCTGCCGATCTTCGTTCCGTGTCATCGGGTGATCGGAAAGAATGCTAAGTTGGTCGGCTATCGCGGGGGGATCGATCTGAAATCGGAGCTGCTTGAGCTTGAACGGCAAACGAACGGCATTCGCACAAGTATACGGGCAGAGTAGAAATGGTTAATGACATCAGGGGCCATTTTCGAAAGATGAGTTAATAAATTGGGGTTGGATGTCACAAGGATAAACGGCTATCGCCGTCCTTAGGACGGGCGCGTTTACCGATGAAATATAAGAACAGGTATAGATAAAAACTTATACTTATATTTTAAAAAAAGCTCCTAACGGAGCCTCTTCGAAGACGAATAACCCGGTTTTAAAGGAAGCTTTTTATGCCAATTAGAAAGTTGTTCCATTTTAATGCTTTAATGAACTTAAACTTTCTAATGTGGTAAAAAACACTGACTTTCTGTCAGTGTTTTGCTATATAATGGAGACCGTACCATTAGAAATCGTCAACGGATATCGTCTATGGCGGAAGAGAAGAGAGGTTAGGGAATGGTAAAAGCGGGCTTTGACAAGCTATTCTGGGGTTTTCTGTTCATCATGATTGATTTTAGAGTCCAAGGCTTTGATATTTTGCCGGATATCATCGGTTATATTTTGTTTGCCGTAGGATTCAGCACATTGGCCGGACACAGCCCCTATTTCAAAAAGGCGGGAACCCTGAATCTCGTCATGATTGTCGTATCTATTTTCAGCATCTATGAACAGCCTAATACGGACGGTGGAGTTCATTTCAACCTATTAGGCCTACTTATCGGAATCGTTTCGTTAATACTGGGTCTGATCCTTGTCCATCATTTGTTCATGGGGATTAAGGAGATGGCCAACCACCAGGGGAAGACACAGATCTACGAAGAGGCGGAGAAGAGGTGGACGCAATACCTGCTGCTGCAGGTGGCCGCTATTTTGGCCATCGTTATGTTTATCATTCCGCCGTTAGCTTTTATTTTAATTATTGCTTTGTTTGTCTTTTCCATTATTCTGACCGTCGTTATTATGCGATTTATGAAACGCTGCGGAGAGAATTTATAAGGTGCGGGCATAGAATCGCCCCTTTCGAATGACTCGTTCTAAACAAACAAAGAGGATTACACAAAGCTGAGCTGTCCCAACAAGGATAAGAGGGAACGAGTCAATCGCAAATGATTAACAACCGCTTCCCAAATCACCGGTCTTTCACAACGCGCGCCTCTCCCGGTGCGCGTTGTTGCTGCGCTACATGTCTTCATTTGATCCCAACCCCATATAAGGCCTTTTCCGAAACGAAACATATGTAGATTTTGACTTGGTATCCCCACATCAATTATGACCAATTTTACGGTATTTGCGGCGGGCAGAAGGGGGAGAGCGGTAGCGTCAAATCCGGCCCCCACGCGAATTTATCCGATAACACTGACAATACATAATCGACATATTTACGTTCTTCATAGAAATTGTCTACAATCTTGAATGAAAGCGCTATCCTAAAGGGCGCGGCGTTATGCATAACGACATGTACTGGAACACTTGCCAAGGAGGGAGGATCCGATGCGAGACAACGGACGGAACACTCTTGCCGTGAATTTGGAACCCGTCAAGGTCGACGACAAGTTAAGCAAGAGAAAGTCGTTCCGGAGAAAGCTGCTCAAAAACTGGGAGCTCTATTTGTTTATTGCCCCAGCGTTCTTTTACTTCCTGATCTTTCACTATGTCCCTATGTATGGAATACAGATCGCTTTCAAAAACTTTATTCCCACGAAGGGAATTTTGGGAAGCCCTTGGGTAGGATTCGATCATTTCGAACGATTTTTCAACTCCTACTATTTCTGGGATCTGCTGTGGAATACGCTCAGTATCAGCCTGTACGAATTAGCGGTTGGCTTTCCGCTTCCCATCATTCTGGCGTTATCCTTTAATGAAGCCAAGAATGTTTTTTTCAAAAGAGCTGTGCAAACCGTTACCTATGCGCCTCATTTTATTTCCGTGGTCGTGATGGCCGGCATTATTATCACGTTCTTATCGCCAACGACGGGAATCATTATTCATATGTTGAATTTTCTAGGAATCGATGCGCCGGCATTCCTGACCGATCAGGCCTGGTTCAAGACGGTGTACGTCCTGTCCGGCGTCTGGCAGAGTACAGGATGGGGAACGGTTATCTATCTGGCTGCCCTGTCCGGGGTAGATCCACAGCTTTATGAGGCGGCCATTATGGATGGCGCAAGCCGTTGGCAGAGAATTTGGAACATCAATATTCCGGCCATCATTCCTACCATTACGATATTGCTCATCCTGAACATGGGCAGTATTCTGGGCGTTGGTTTTGAAAAGATATTACTCCTTCAGAACCCCCTTAACATGGAAGCCTCAGATGTTATTTCCACTTTCGTTTATCGGTCCGGTCTGTTGGATGCCCAATACAGCTTCTCCACGGCAGTAGGCTTATTTAATTCGGTAGTTAATGCCATATTGCTCGTTACTGTCAATCAAATTGCGCGCCGCACCAACGAAACCAGCTTGTGGTAAAGGAGGGGGTGCTGTATGGCAGCCGCCGTGAAAGAAACGAAAGCGGATAAAATTTTCATCGTCTTCAACTATATATATCTTGTATTGGCCTTCATCATTGTGGCGTACCCGATTCTGTATATTATCAGCGCATCGATCAGCGATCCGAAGCTGGTCAATTCGGGGGTGATGTGGTTATTTCCTAAGGGAATAACGTTCGAAGGCTATATGAGGGTATTCGAGAACGCCAAAATATGGTCCGGCTACAAAAATACAATCATCTATACGCTGGTGGGGACGGCAGTCAATTTGTTTGTCACGCTGCCCGCGGCCTATGCATTGAGCCGTAAAGATTTTATCGGACGAAACTTCTTCATGGGGATGTTTTTGTTTACCATGTTTTTCGGCGGCGGTCTGGTACCCGGATACCTGCTTGTCAAAAATTTGGGGCTCGTCAACACCATGTGGGCGCTCATCCTGCCGGGAGCTGCGTCCGTATGGAATATCATCGTCGCCCGCACCTTCTTCCAATCAACGATTCCGAAGGAATTGCAGGAGGCCGCTCACATCGACGGCTGCACCAATCTCAGACTGTTCGTCAAGGTCGTCCTGCCGCTGTCGACGCCAATCATTGCCGTTATGGCTTTGTTCTATGGGGTCGGGCATTGGAACAGCTATTTTGGAGCGCTCATTTATTTGAACGAAGAAACGAAATACCCACTGCAAATGATTTTGCGCCAGATTCTCGTTCTGCAGGAGATGTCCGCCATGACCAAAGGAGCGGCGATCGATTCATCGGTCGCAGCGGCTATGAACAACAAGGCGGAAGTAGCCGCGCTCGTGAAATATGCAGTAATTATTGTATCGTCGCTGCCGGTTATCGTCGTCTATCCATTTGTGCAGAGGTACTTTGTACAAGGGGTTATGATCGGTTCGGTCAAAGGCTGATTCCTTGATCTGGAACCCCATTCTTCACACAATTGCTTTGGTGTCGGATGCTTTTCAAATCATGAACAGAATAAGGGAGGAAGCAAGCATGCAACAGCTTATCAACATGCGGGCGGCTGCGCTGGCTGCGACAATGCTCATGACAGTGTTGGCGGGTTGCAGTTCACCCGACAAGCAGGGAGCAGACAACCCGGAGCATAAGGATCCGGTCTCGGGAAGCCATGTTAATAAAGAAGGATTCCCGATCGTGAACGAACCGCTCTCCTTAACGATGATGGGACCCGATGTCGGAATTCAGAACTGGCAGGATATGGTCGTATTCCAGGAAATGGAGAAGCTGACGGGCATCAAGCTGCAGTTCCGCAATGCCCCGCTGGACAGCTTCGATACGAAGAAGAACCTGGTCTTCGCCAGCGGAGATTTGCCGGATATTTTCTATGCGGCACAGATTACGTCGGCCGAGGAAGTCAACTATGGGGGACAGGGGCTTCTTGTGCCGCTGGAGGAATTGATCGACCAGTACGCACCGAACATTAAGAAGGTGCTGGATAAACACCCGGACATTCGCAAATCGATTACGACGCCGGATGGGCATATATACTCCCTGCCGCGCATCGACCTGTCCGCTGTCTGGTATCGGGGCCCTATGTGGTATAACGGCAAATTTCTGAAAGCGCTCAACATGGATAAACTGCCGGAGACTACGGAAGAGCTGTACACCTATCTGAAAAGGGTTAAGGAAGAAGATCCGAACGGCAACGGCAAGCAGGACGAAATTCCGCTCGTGTCCGTCAAGCTGGATGATATTCGGATGTTCATGCTGGGCTTCTGGGGAATCTACGGCGAAGTGATCTATGCCGATAAAGACGGTAAAGTTCATTATACTCCGATGGAAGAAGGATATAAGGGCTATCTGACCTTTCTGAACCGGCTGTGGAACGAAGGCCTGCTGGATAAGGAAACCTTCTCCCAAACGGACGATCAGAAGAAAGCCAAAGGGAAAAACAATCAAGTGGCGCTGTTCTCCGACTATCATCCATACTTCACGTTAGGCGGGGAGCCGGGCACGGACGATCCGATGATGCTGCCTGTGAAGAGCGACATGGTCGATGCCCCGGTTTACGGCAAGCATCCCGGCCTGTCAACGGGTGCGTTCGCGATTACGAGCAGCAATCCGTCCCCGGAAGCGACCATGCGCTGGATCGATTACCTGTATACTTATGAAGGGGCGACGTTGTTCGGCCAAGGTCCGGAAGGAATCCTATGGAAGTATAAGGACAAAGAGAAGCAGATCAAAGAATGGCTGCCCGTTCCTGGCGGTGGCGACCGGGAAGACTACAGGGCAACGCTGACTCCCGACTACGGCATTGTGACGCCGGGAGTAGCGGATGCCAAGGTGAGCCAAGGACTGAGAGGCGAATTCGATGATTGGCTGGATAAAGAAACCTTGGAGAAGCTGGTGCCGTACGCCAAAGTCCCTTATCCAAAAGTATACCAGACACAGGAGGAGCAGCAGGAAACATCCAGATTGCGCTCGGATCTCGATACTTATGTGAAACAGATGGAAGCGAAGTTCGTTACGGGCCAAGAGCCGCTCAGCAACTGGGATAAGTATAGCGATCAATTGAAGAAAATGGGAGCGGATCGGGTTGTGGAAATCTACCAGGCCGCCTATGACCGTTGGGATTCGAAATAAAGCATTAAGATTCGGCTATTCATCATCTGCATATAGCAATGTCTTTTCACGTGCCGTATGCAACTTTCGATACTGCCCTGGTGTATATCCGGTCACCTTCTTGAATTTGCGAATGAAATTAGGCGCGTCCAGATAGCCGACCCGGGCGATAATATCCTTCAGCGGATCGCCGGTCGTCAGCAGCAGCCGTTTCACTTCTTCCATTCTGCGCTGCCAAACGTATTGCGAGAAATTGCATCCCGTCCGCTCTTTGAAGGCGCGACTCAAGTAAGAGGACGAGATAGAATGTTTCTGCGCGAGCTTATCCAGGCTGAGCTGGTAGTCGGTGTACTCCTCATCGACCTGAGCGATGATCTCATCCATGATCGAGTGCTGTTTGGTTTCCGTGTTCTTTTCGACCTGCTTGCAAATTTGCGCGGCGAACATTCCCAGCTTATTTTCCAGTTCCTCCAGTGATTCGAAGGAGGTCATGTTCGGGATATCCCGGACAAATTCGGCCATTCCCAGCTCCGACGCCGTCTTGAGGAGGGTGTTCAGGAGATCGAAGCAAATGCAGCGCAAAAAAGCTAATGACAGCTTCTGCGACTTGATGTTGGCAAAGATTGTACGGATCATTTGTATCGCGACGGTTTCGTTGCCGTGCCTCAAGCTTTGGACCAGCTTGAGCAGCGCATCCTTCGGAATCCAGTAGGTTGAATGCGGAGTATCGGAGAGCTTCTCGAAGTAAGTCGTGCTGCCCTTGCCGCTGGCCATGCGGTATTCCAGCGCCGAGGAGGCTTCAATATAGGATTGGTTCAGCATCCCGGGGCTCGAATAGCACTTGCCGATCCCGAAGGACGGAATCAGATGCGAGTTCTCCATCACGATAGCACGTAAGGCTTCCACGATCCGCTCGATCCGCCGATTCGGCGAATGGCCGTGATCTGTTGTTCCAGCCATGCAGATAATGAGTGCAATTTGATCGGACTGCGGCAGCTCAACGCCATAAACCAGCGTTTTATATTCGGGAATACTCACTTCCGTCAGCAGATGGATAATGTTCTGGCGATCCTGGAATGGCTCCGATAAGCCGGGATATTCGTCCCAAGCCATGGAAATGACGAAGTAACGGTCACCAACCAATTGCACGCCGAACATCTTCAAGAGCTGCCCCGCTTGCTGTTCCTCAGGCAACCCGTGCGTCAACAGCATAAGCAAAAACTGGTTCCTGGCATAGGGCTCCTGAAGATCGACACGGGTACTGTAGTTATGCAGCATCTGGCGAATCCAATCCAGTTCATTGGGGGATTTCGTCAGAGCGGGGGCGGTGGAGTCCGCCTTCAGCTTGGCAAATTCCAGCAAATCGTGAATAGGGTGATACTGCCTCTTGGCGAGGATAACGGCTGCGAATGTCCCGACCAAGACAACGATGGCAAAGGCAAGCAAAAAGAAGGTCTGGATATGGAAAACATGACTGAAAAATTGGTCGCTCGGTATAGCGGTCACGTAGGTCCAGTCATTGAAGCTCGACTTGACGGCCACAACAGAGTGCGATTGGTTGTTCAGCTTCAAGCTGTGGGTGCCCGGGCTCAATTCCGGGAGGACGTGCAGTTCTTCCGTTGGTATGGGAGCACCGTGGTTATTTCGGGCAAGCACTCGGCCGTCCTGGTCAAATATGTAGCTATTCCCTTTAAAATCATTAAGGATGGAGTCCATCAGTCCCGTAAGCCGGGATTCCTCCATTAAATACAGGACTGTGCCATGTGGATAAGAATGGTTCGGCATGATCGGAACCAGATAAGCCAGCAATGATTTTTCAAGATGCACGTTGGTGTTTACTGAACCCGCCGGGCGTACTACCGGGTAAGCGACATTATTCAGATCGTCGATGATCTCTTCCTTGCTCCAGTCCTTGAATGAATAGGATTGATCGAACAGCACATCAAGATTCGTCAGGCCGCGGGATGAGTAGATAACGTTATCTTTGCGGAAATACAAGAAGATTTCTTCCAGGATCGAGCTGTTCGCTTTATACTTCTCGAGGGTTAGAATGGCGTCGCGGGAATAATAAGGATGGCTGACCATATATGGAGTCAGTCGTTCATCGTAAGCCATCCGGGTTGCAATATCCCGAAGCTCGGTCATACGCGCATCGATGTTGTGCTTGACCTGGTTCAACTGGTTGACAAAAGAATGCTCGATCTCGGCGCGTAAATTTTGGACGGCATTATGGTAGATGAAGAAGGTAAGTATAATTAGAGGAATAAGAAAGATTAAGAGATAGGACCAAATGTACTGCAGCAGCAGTTTGGACTTAAAGTTACTCCAACTCATTAGGCACCTCCCCATTCTTTTGAAAGCCGGGAAATGTTACGCCTACAAGCAGATACGGATAACCCCAGATAGAGGTACGGTCAACAGTATGATATTACCAGTATAGATAATTAAAGGAATGGGGGCAATGGGAAACCTTCGTACAGACAACTGCTCAAGATATATCATTCAACAGGAGACTCTTGCGGGACAGGGATGATTAGAGTCACCCTCGTTCCCGCTCCTTTCTTGCTTTTCACTTCCACTCTTCCTCCCATTCCTCTAAGAATGCTGTAGCTGTACATCGTTCCAAGACCGGTTCCCTTCTCCTTCGTGGAATAGAACGGCATACCCAGTCTGTCTATTTCCTCCTGAGTCATTCCGACCCCTTGATCAGTAATATCTATGACGAGTTCGTTCTTCCTCTTCTCAGCGTTAATCTGGAGAACGCCGCCGTCCTCCATGGCTTCAATTCCGTTTTTCATAATATTGATAAAACATTGCTTTATTTTGGCCAGGTCGGCCACCAAATGAAGACCAGGCGGGATCAAGCTGTGAATTTCAACCTTGTTAAGGTTGGCATAGGGAGACATGGTCCTCGTGACTTGCGCGATGACTTTCCCCAGTTCAAGCGGTTCGGTGATATCGGGGTCAGGCTTCGCAATGGACAAATACTGGGTAATGATCGATAGAGCTCTTTCGAGTTCCTGTTTCATCAGCTGCTGATACTCCCGGTTTTGCTGTTCCGTCCCCCGATTTTCGATCAATAGCTGCAGGAAACCGTTCACTACCGTCAGAGGGTTTCGGATCTCATGTGCAATGGAGGCGGTAAGATTGCCGAATAAGGACAGCTTCTCTGCTTGCCGAATCTCTTTTTTCAGACGGGATTTCTCTATCAGATTTTCAAGTAAGTAGACAGACATCCATATAGTAATCAGGTTAATGGCGATGTACTCAAGGAAAAACCGTACATAGATTTCTGATTGTCCCAAGGTGGCCATAGAGGAGATGCTGACGATTATGGAATAGAACAGCGTAAAGAAAGTAGCTATTGCCATTTTCTTGCGTATGGAAAAAGAGTCGCGAAAAGGCCCCGCAATCATCAAGCCAAGCATAAGAATACAGGCTACCTCGATAGAAGCATAGAATCCGCCGCCTCCTAAGAGATACCGGTAAAGCAGATGCACTGCCGTAATAATAACCAGATTGCGATACCCGCTGTAGAAAAAGCACAAGATGACCGGAATGAACCGCAAATCAAAGAAAAATCCCGAATAAATGTGGATAGGGAAGGTCATACATAGAAGATTGGTCGCGGAAAACAGGAGCAGGCTTATGAACGATTTGTATTTTTCTTTTTCTCTATCCAGACATAAGACTTGATAAAGAAATATGGAAATAAGGACAATAAAGGCGTTTAACAATAATGTATGGATATTAATCATATCAATCCGCCGCCCTTTGTCTTAGAATAAGTAATTTCAGTGAAAAGCGAAACCGTATCGCTTCCTGAGAACGATTAACACTCGGGGCGGGTGGCCGCCGATGCTCCGCCAATCCAGCCATCCAACATCCGACTATTAAACAGTAGTATTAATTTCAATATAGTGCTGTAAAAATCCTGCAAAAAGTGAGGATGACCGAGCAAATTTGACCTTTGTAAATGCTGGAAATAATGAATCATTAACTAAACATACGAATAGGTATGGTTATGGTTGCTTAGCTGCAGGTTGAAGCGATTCGTGATATATTACAAAAAAAGAAGACAGCTTGACACAACGGCAAATTCAAGGATATTATAGACCCAATAAGTCTGTGATGAGGTGAGGTGCTTCCATGAAATTTACAAAAGCGACGAATTACGCCCTGCACACCATGCTCATGCTCGTTGCCGCTTCTCCGGTCAAGCCGGTAGGGGTTCAGCAACTGGCGGAGTCCCAAGGCGTTTCACCGACCTATCTATCCAAAATATTGACGAGACTCGTAAAAGCGGGGATGATCGAATCGATTTCCGGCGCTAATGGCGGCTACCGGTTATCCCGCAACAAAGACGACATTACTTTTCTGGATATTATCCACGCTATTGAGGGCACCGCCTCCATGTTTGAATGTGGTTTCGTCCACAGCGACGAGTGCTTGATACAAGCGGTCATGAAGGAAGCCGAAGAGAAGATGGAGTCGCATCTTAGAGAAACAAAATTAGCCGATCTGGCCCAGAAGCAGTTGAAAGGATTAAGGTGAGCTTTTTATATTTTTAGGAAAGATGGTGTTTCGTTGAGGTAAAGCATGTTTTCTTGTTCTTATTACAGACATTAAGAGTCTCTAATATCTTCGAAATCAATAAGAAAGGATGAATTTCATGACGATTTACGATTGCGCGATTATCGGAGGAGGTCCTGCAGGCTTGAATGCGGCCCTAGTGCTAGGCAGGGCAAGAAGAAGTGTGGCTTTGATCGATAACAATCAGCCCAGGAATGCCGTTACGCATGCGTCTCACGGCTTTATTACGAGAGACGGCGTAACTCCGGCCGAATTCCGCCGCATTGCTTATGAGGAGGTGCTCCGTTACCCTACTGTCGAACATTTACCAATCGAGGTGGCCTCGGTGGGCAGGATCGAATCCGGATTTGAAATATGCGATTTGTCAGGACAGCGTGTTCAAGCACGAAAGCTGATCTTGGCAACAGGCGTGAAAGAAGTTTTTCCGGAGATCGAAGGCTTCTATCCGCTATACGGAAAGAGTTTGTTCAATTGTCCCTATTGTGACGGCTGGGAGCTGCGGGACCAACCGCTCGCCGTCGTTTCCGAATATCCGGACGTCTTTCATAAAGCCAAGCTGCTCCTCAGTTGGAGCAAGGATTTGATCGTCTGCACGAACGGGAAGGCTACCTTGTCGGATGAGCAGAAACAACGGCTTCAATCCTGGGGAATCGCGATCATGGAGCAGCCTATTATGTCGTTCATCGGGCACAACGGGCGGCTTGAGCGTATTCGATTCGCTGATGGGACCGAAATTCCGAGAACCGGCGGCTTCGTATCCCCCAAATTTGTTCAAAGCGCGCCATTCGTTGAGCAATTGGGCTGTGAAAGGACGGATATGGGCGGGATCAAGACGGATAAGGGGGGAAGAACCTCGGTTCCCGGACTCTATGCCGCCGGGGATGCCTCATACATCGGACCCTCCCAAGTAGTGTTCGCCGCAGCTGACGGTAGCCGAACCGCCATGAGTGTCCATATGGATTTGACGGAGGAAGAATACGGATAAAATGAAATAAATCTGTACGAGGCCTTTATTTGTAACTCTTGCGCTTGGAGAATAAGCTTTGTAGATAATCCCTTGTCAGAAATAAGAAATTTGTCTTTTGCAAACAAACGTTCTATTATAGTAGTAATTGCAGTATTTGAACATAAAGTTCATAATTTAGACGATTACGATTTTACCCTGTTTAGAATCGGCGAAAGGGGCTTATCATGGAGTGTACTTGGTTTGGTCTTGATGAAATAAATTCTAATGAAATTAAATATGTTGTCATGATTGCCGAATATCAAAACCAGTTGATAACTCAACTTTCGCACCTGAAATTCTTGCCTGATGCCAAGTATGACAAGGAGTTAACGGTATATTTCAGGTGGTG
>NZ_VEGP01000007.1 GCF_007679495.1 Paenibacillus sp. 32O-W
GTTTTCCAGTTAGTTTCCATATTTCTTCCGAATATAGAAATCTAACTGTATGAAATCCATTTAGTTTTCAAATTTCAGCCCTCGGGGTTATTTTCAGGATAGAAATTTTCTCATATTAAGTATAGCAAGAAATGGATCGATTACAATGTTTCCAGGAAACATTACTGACAAAGGTTGAAAGGATTGTTAATATTGTTTCCCGGAAACTATTTTGAAGATGAGGGATAGAGATGATGAAAATGAAGGCGATTCGTATACATTCCTACGGAGGCCCTGAAGTTATGCAATTGGAAGAGCTGCCCGTGCCGGTGCCGGGTCTCGGCCAGGCGCTTGTGCGTGTCCAGGCGGCGAGCGTTAACTTCCTGGATGTTCAGCATCGCCGTGGCGACCTTGTGAATCAGGCATTTTACAAAAAGGAAGGGGCCGTGGAATATAAGCTTCCGGCCACTATAGGGAGTCAATGCGTGGGGATTGTGGAGTCGCTGGGCCCTGGTGACAGTCCTGTTCAGGTTGGAGATAGGGTCATCTGCGGAGGAGGCAGCGGAACGTACGCCACCCATGTGATAGCCCCGGTTCAGCGGCTCATTCCCGTCCCGGACGAACTCCACCTGGAACATGCCGCGGCAGGATTATCCCAGGGCTTTCTCGCTTATGCGCTAACCCATGCCGCGTATCCCGTCAAGCCGGGGGATTGGTGCCTGATCCAGTGGGCAGGGATACCTTCGAGGCCAGCCTCGACAGTCTTGCCCCCCGGGGATATCTGGAGATTTTCGGGCAGGCAAGCGGGTTCATTCCGCCGTTTGATCTCATGCTCCTTCAAGAGAAAGGCTCGCTTTATATCAACCGTTTTTCCGGGCTATATTTTATGAAGGAATGGCATTCGTATCTCCCGAAATTTTTAGATTGGATCCGGGAAGGCCGTCTTTCGGTCAAAGTAGGGCGCACATATCCGCTGGCCGATGCCGCCAAAGCTCATATTGCTTTTGAACAGAGGCAGGTTACAGGCCGGGTGCTGCTTATTCCGTAATCTTATCCGCAGTCCAAAGCATAGTAGAAGATAATATTTTCATAGTGCTCCTGGATAAATCATTCGCAACCCTCGCGATGAGCGTCGAGGGTTCTTTGTCGTGTTTGCGAGTTAGGCTGCGGACTAGCGATATTGATCGAGCAGGCGGGAAGCCTGCTTTTTGATGAGCTCCACAATTTCCTGCGGTTCGATCACTTGGGCCTCCGTCCCTAGCTGGATGAAATAGGAGGACAGAAATTCGACCTCGCTGTAATCAATCATCGTATCGATATACCCGGAATCCTCATCCACAGATACGATATGCGGTTCGAACCAGGGCTTGCTTTGACACTGTCTCATCCCTTCTCTGGTCAGCTTAACATACAGACGGACCGGTGTATGGATCGTATACCCGTCTAACCAATCGGGCAAATTCATTTTCAGCTCGCAGGTTCTTTTGGAATTTTCCAAAGACAGGATTCTGTCCGCCCTGAACAGCCGCACCTTGTCTTTTTCCATGTCCCAGGCCGGCATATACCAGAATCCGTCATTAGCATATAAACCGATGGGCACGACTTCTCTCTTTTTACGGTTGGATTTGGAACGGTATTCGATAATGAGTACGTGATGGTCTAATGCCGCTTCAATAATCTCTTTCAGAAAGGGAGAGGAAGCCCTTCTCTTCGGATTCCAAAAAGACAGGACGGATTCCAGGCGGTCTATTTTCTTCTTAATGTCATCGGGAAGGCTGAAATACAATTTTCTGGAGGCGGAGTCCATATCCGTATCAAAGGGCAGGGATGGATAGTATCTCAAGGACTGGAAAGCGAAGAAAATCGCCAGCGCCTCGTGCTCATCCAATAACACGGGCGGAAGAATCCGGTTGTGCAGGATACGGTATCCTCCGTTTCTCCCCTGTTCCGTATACAAAGGAACCCCCATTTCACTAATTTCCATCAGGTACCGATGGGCGGTCCGGACGGATACGTGAAATTCATCGGCAATCTCTTGGGCGGTAAAGCTTCTCTTCGAGTTGGCATACATAATCAAGTCGAATAACAGCTTGGCTTTCGACATAAATTTCTCCTCACTTCCGAAGACAGTGATTAAACTGGACAACATTTGGCATGTTTAAAGTGTATCTTATGTAGGAAAGGTCGTCAAAGCCAAATCATTGGATAGACTGAAACTGAAATAGCAGGGGACTGCACGCGGAATTTATGCAGGTTATATGACTTGATTCCGCCTGCGAACTCCGTTAAGGAAGGAGAATGACAGCTATGAGAGAAGAATTTCGGGGAAATCCTATACAGGTTATTGGAGCCAGGGAGAAAAACTTGAAAGGGATAAGTGTGACGATCCCCAAGAAGCAGATCACAGTATTTGCAGGCGTATCCGGTTCCGGGAAATCGGCCCTTGTCTTTGATACCATTGCAGCGGAGTCGCAGCGCCAATTGAACGAAACGTATTCCAGCTTTATCCGCCATCGCCTCCCCCATTACGGACAGCCGGATGCGGACACGTTGAACAATCTTTCCGTGGCGGTGGTCATTAATCAGAAGAGGATAGGGGGAAACGCAAGATCGACCGTTGGAACGATTACGGATATCTACTCCTTGCTGCGCTTGTTATATTCCCGAAACGGTCGGCCCTTCGTCGGATCTATGGACATGTTTTCATTTAACAATCCTCAGGGCATGTGTCCCGAATGCAAGGGATTGGGAAGTGTGCAGACGATAAATATAGACCGGCTGATCGACCGGCAGAAATCCCTCAACGAAGGGGCGATCCGCTTCCCTACCTTCCGGCCGGGAGAATATCGTTGGAAGCGGTATGTTTGCACAGGGCTGTTTGACAATGATAAAAAGCTGAAGGATTACACGGATGAGGAATGGAACACGCTCTTGTACAAATCGGGCTTCAAGCCTCCCCATCCGACGGAGGGCTGGCCTCCTACTTCCAAATACGAGGGAATCATTCCGAGGATGGAACGCTCCTTCCTGAGCAAGGAATCGAGGGATGTGAAGCTGTACAAAGAGGCGATTGATTACGTGGTGACCCAGGGGAAATGCCCATTGTGCCGGGGGGCTCGGCTGAATGCCAAAGTGCTGGAGTGCAAAATCAACGGTCAATCGATTGCAGACTGCACGCATATGCAGGTCAGTGATCTGATCGGCTTTGTCCGGACGATCCGGGAGCCTTCGGCCCGTACGGTAGTCGATGCCATCGTCCATCGCCTGGAGCATCTGATCTCCGTAGGATTAGGCTATTTAAGCTTGAATCGGGAGACATCGACCTTGTCCGGCGGCGAATCTCAACGAATTAAAATGGTCCGCCAATTGGGCAGCAGCTTGACGGAGCTGACTTATATTTTTGACGAGCCCAGCATAGGGCTCCATCCTCACGATGTCAGCAGGATCAACCGCCTGCTGCGGCAGTTGCGGGACAAGGGCAATACCGTGCTGATCGTGGAGCATGACCCGGATGTTATTCAAATCGCCGATCATATTATCGAAATGGGGCCTCGGGCCGGGACCGAAGGCGGCAAAGTCGTATATGAGGGGGATTTGCAGGGGCTGGTCCGGGCCGGGACGCTGACCGGACAATTTCTGAATCGCCGGCCGGCTTTGAAGAAAGAACCAAGACAGCCTTCCGGCTGGCTCTCGATCAAACATGCGTTCCTTCACAATTTGAAGGACGTTAGCGCCGATATCCCGAAAGGGGTCATGATCGCAGTTACGGGCGTTGCCGGATCGGGGAAGAGCACTCTTATCCGCCAGGTGCTGCCGCAATATTATCCGGAAGCGATTTTCATCGATCAAGGAGCGATTCAGGCCTCCAACCGTTCGAATATGGCCACTTTTATCGGCATTTTCGATTTCATCCGAAGCTTGTTCGCAAGGGAGAACCGGGCCGACGCCTCTCTCTTCAGCTTTAATTCGAAAGGGGCCTGTCCGGAATGCAAAGGCTCCGGGATGATGAATATCGATCTCGCTTTTATGGATACGATTACCAGTATTTGTGATGCCTGCCAGGGGCGCCGATTTAAAGAGGAGGTTCTCGGGTTCACCCTGCGCGGGAGTACGATCAGCGAAGTGCTGGAGATGACGGTGGACGAGGCTGTGGAATTTTTCCGGGAACCGGAAATAAGGCCTGCTCTGCTGCGGTTACAGGACGTAGAAATCGGCTACTTGACCCTTGGGCAGCCTTTAACTACGTTGTCGGGCGGCGAGCTTCAGAGGGTAAAGCTGGCGGCGGAGCTGGAGAATCATGGAGAAATTTATGTGTTGGACGAGCCGACGACCGGACTGCACATGTCCGATACGCAGCGGCTGATTCGAATCTTCGACCGGCTAGTGGATCAGGGCAGCACCGTCATTGTCATCGAGCATAATCTGGACGTTATAAGCCAGGCGGACTGGATTATAGACCTGGGTCCGGGAGCGGGGCAGGAGGGGGGAAGGGTGATCTTTCAGGGACGGCCGCAGTATTTGGTGAACTGTAAAGCTTCGATTACAGGACAATATTTACGAGGCCGGTAAGGTGCAATCAGACGTTCATCCGTTCTTTCCTTATTTACCACATTAGAAAGTTTAAGTTCATTAAAGCATTAACATGGAACAAACTTTCTAATTGGCATAAAAAGCTTCCTCTAATACCGGGTTATTCATCTTCGAGATGGCTCCGTTAGGAGCTTTTTTTATCTTTGAATCCGATGGCGAATTGCATGCCTTCGCTGATGGCGTCATAGAGCTAAGAGCGGCGACATACTTTAAATAATGATTATTAATTGGACCCTATGTCAAGAGTTCCCGGAGAGGAGGAAGCTCCTTGAATCCTGTCGTTATTGTCGGAAATGGGAAACTTGCAGAAGCGGTATGCAAGCAATTATCCGGGCTCCCCATAGTGCACAGACCGGATTTCGGCGAAAGCGTACCGGCTGCGGGGCTCGTATGGGTGGTGCAGGATCAGTCTGATTCCGCTCTGAATGTGGAAGCGGAGAAGATTCTGCGGCCGCGCGGGCTTCCCTGGTCACGGGCCTGCTTATCCAGAGAAGAGGGGGAAGGGAGGATAGGACCGTTGGTCCTTCCGGGAAAGCCCGGCTGCTTCCAATGTGCGGAGACCCGGCTATCCTTGGCGGGTGGCGGGCGCGAAGAACCGGACGACTCGCTTATGAAACTAATTTCTCCAGATGCGATCGCTCCTTCCCCCCCGGAAGTTCCGCCGGCAGCATTCCGTCATATGGCGCTTATCGTCTCATTGGAAACGGCAAGGCTGCTGCGGGGGGAAATAACGGATTCGGAAGGCCGCGTCCATCTAATCAACTTAAGAAGCTTGACCAGCACCGTTCACTACATTCTGCCGGACGGGCTCTGTCCGGTTTGCGGCGAGCTGCCGGAGGATTCACCGGAGGCGGCGGCCATATCCCTGGAGCCGTGCAAGAAGCTCAACAACAGTTACCGCTGCCGTTCAATGGGCGACCTGCGGAAGGTTCTGGCCAAGGATTATCTGGATAACCGGACCGGGCTCATGAACGGCAAGCGGCCGGACCTCGCATCCGCCTTCGCCGGGGTAGCTATGAATCTACCTTTAGGACTGTATAATGAGGTGGTTGGGGGCCATTCGAATTCTTATGCAGATAGCGAAATGGCCGCAATACTGGAGGGGTTGGAACGATTTTGTGGGCTTGCTCCCCGGGGCAAACGAACGATCGTATCCGACAGCTATTCCCGCCTTAAGGAGGTGGCGCTGGACCCTGCTAAGGTAGGCTTTCATGCTAAAGAACTGTTGGAACAACCGGATTTTCCTTTCCAGTCTTTCGATCCCGATATTCCGATGGATTGGGTGTGGGGATATTCGTTCCTGCAGGAGCGGCCCATTCTCGTTCCCGAACGATTGGCCTATTACAGCCTGGGCTATGGCGGGGGATTTGTCTATGAAACCTCCAATGGCTGCGCCATAGGGGGCAGCCTTGAGGAGGCGATCCTGCATGGAATTTTCGAGGTTGTCGAGAGGGATTCTTTCCTGATGACCTGGTACACCAGGCTGCCGGTTCCGCGGCTTGATCCCGCCTCAGCGGAGGATCGGGAGCTATTGTTAATGATTCATCGCTTAAGGGCGGTTACAGGATACGAGGTATGCTTGTACAATACAACGATGGAGAACGGGATTCCGAGCATCTGGGCATTGGCGAAGGGTGGGAAAAAGCCTGGAGTAAATCTGCTCTGTGCCGCCGGAGCTCATCTCGACCCCGTCCGTGCGGCCAAGAGCGCCATACACGAGCTGGCGAACATGATCCCGATGGCCGAAGCCCGCTATAGGGAACGCAGGCCGGAGGCCGAGTCGATGCTCAAGGATTCGTTCCTGGTGGAGAGCATGGAGGATCACGCCTTGCTGTACAGCTTGCCTCAGGCGGAGGAAAGACTCCGGTTTTTGCTCGACGAACGGCGTCCCCTGCGTACATTCGCCGAAGAGTTTCAGGCTGCATCGACGAATGATGATCTAACGGAAGATTTGAAACAGGTCCTTCGAACGTTTCGCAGTCTTCGGTTGGATGTTATTGTTATCGATCAATCGTCCGGTGAGACACTCCGCAACGGCCTGCGCTGTGTGAAAGTGCTGATTCCGGGAATGCTGCCTATGACGTTCGGACACCGGTTTGCCCGGTTGACGGGCCTTGATAGGGTCTTCGAGGTCCCGATGAAGCTGGGTTATGCAGAGCACAAACTGACGCCGGAGGAGCTTAATCCATACCCGCATCCCTTTCCGTAGCGTGGGATAAGAATGTCAAAAAAGAAGAGCGAGGTTAGCGGTGCTGTTTCCACCGACACACTCGCTCTTTCTCTTTCATCGCAGGGACGGCCAGAATCCCTTATAGCTTGCTAATCATGCGATAACGTAAAGTATCGCTAGAAACTACACAAGCCATGCACGGGAAACAATAACAAGCAGAATGAAAAGAACAAGAATAACCCCTGTAGATGTAAACAATCCGCCACAGCTACCTGCTCCACCAAATCCCATAACGACATCCTCCCTTCTATTTTTTCTGTATTATATGTGTCTGAACGGCCGGAAGATTGGACGCCAAGGAAAATGTGCCGTTATAAAGGAAACAATCGCCTATTTCCTTGTATGGGAAAGGAGGATGGGTTTTCGGACCCGTTAAGTAATAACATTCGAAGATTCCGGACTGTATTGGAATGAGAGAGTATTCTTTTATTTTTTTTACTGCCTATGATGGATAGAGTTTTAATATACTTATTGTATTAGTAACGTAAGCCGCTTTCCCAAAACGGTCAGGAGGATGTAATGAACAAGCTGAAAACCATTTTGAAGGAGCATTATAGCTTAGAGATCAAGGGAATTTTACCGCAGCAGGGAGGCTGGGCGGCACTCGCTTATAAAGTGTCCGGTGACAGTGGCACCTACTTTTTGAAGGCGTATGAAAAAAGCAGAGCGTCCACCCCCAAGTGGACAGCTCTTATTGACAAGTATGTGCCTATCACCATTTGGCTTCTGCAAAATAGCGGCTTGAAAGGCAAACTTCCCGTGCCGCTCGTAACAAAGCAAGGGGAATACAAATGTGAGGACGAGGAAGGAATCTATCTGCTCTATGAGTATATCGATGGCGAAACGATAGGAGACCGAGATTTATCCGGGGAGCAGGTTCGCCAGCTTTCGGAAATGATAGCGGAGCTTCATTCATATGGGGAAGAAATACCGCCGGACACCGATGCCATTAAGGAAGATTTCTGCATCCCGTTTATGCAGCGGCTGAGGAGTACGTTGGGCGGGGAGTATTCCCGTGTTCCTGCCGAAATCAGAGAAGTGACGGACCCTTATCTTGAGCAGGTTAAAGGGTTGATGGACACTGTGGACAAGCTGTCCGCCGGTTTGAAATGCCGTTCGTTAAGGATGGCCCTGTGCCACACAGATATTCATCATTGGAATCTGATGCAAGCCGGACAACAACTGATGTTGCTGGATTGGGAAGGATTGAAATTGGCCCCCGTTGAAGCGGATATCATGTTTATGACAGACAAGCCCTACTATGAAGACTTTGTAAGCATCTACAAGCAGGTTCACAGCGATTATACCGTTGATCCCGATGTTCTGCTCTTTTATCAGGGAAGGCGTAAATTGGAAGATATTTGGGAATGGATGGAACAGCTTCTATTCGATCGGCAAAATGCAAAAGAAAGGGCCGCCTCCATCCAATATTTGGCGAACGAACTGAAAACGATAGGCGGATAATTGTTTGACACAGGTACCGGATGGTTCGGCCCGAAGGAATAATTGTGTTTTCCCTTACGGTTATGTTACTGTAATAACAAATTGTTTTGCATAAAATGGAAATTCCCCTGTTTCCTATTAGAATGTGATCCATTTTTTTGAAAGGAGTACCGTTCATGGGAAAGCTGGATAAGTGGTAACCCCTTCATCTTGTTATTGGCCGGGAAAATCGAATTCGCGGACCGCCTGCCTTTATAGTAAGCAGGAAATCCAATCAAAAATAGGGAGGCCGTGAAACGATGATGAGAAGTGAGAGAGAAATGCTGGATGACATCCTCGCATTCGCCGAGAAGGATGAGCGGATTCGAGCGGTGACCCTGGAAGGATCAAGAACCAATTCGAATGTGCCCAAGGATATGTTTCAAGATTATGACATCAGTTTTCTTGTGACCGAAATGGACTCTTTCGTGCAAGACCCCAATTGGGTCGACCGGTTCGGAGAACGAATCATTATGCAGACTCCTGAGGCGATGGCCATGTTTCCTCCGGACCTGGGCAGGCGTTTCTCTTACTTGATGCTGTTTACGGATGGCAACCGGATCGACCTGACCTTGATTCCGTTGGATGAGAAGGACGAATACTGTAAGGAAGATAAGCTGCTGCTCGTGTTATTGGATAAGGATAACTGCTTGCCGGATATTCCCGCTCCGACGGATGAAGATTACTGGGTGAAAAGGCCATCGGCGGAATTTTTCGCGGATTGCTGCAATGAGTTTTGGTGGGTGTCCACCTATGTAGCTAAAGGTCTATGGAGACAAGAGATTCTATTTGCCCTGGACCATCTTAATCTATATGTCCGGCCGATGCTTCTCAAGATGCTGGAGTGGCAGGTCGGCATTCAAACCGATTTTTCGCTCAGTGTCGGCAAGAACGGCAAATATTTGGAGAACTATCTCCCGGAGAACCGCTGGCAGCAGCTATTGCGCACCTATCCGAGTGGAGATTATGAAGAAGTTTGGAATGCGCTGTTCACAGCGGGCGATCTGTTCCGCAGAACAGCCCGGGAGGTAGCCGAACATCTGAAGTATGAATATCCTGCCGAGGACGACCGGCGTGTCACGGATTATTTGCAGCATGTCCGGGTCTTGCCGCGAGATGCCACTGAAATTTTTCCGAATATGATTAAGGAAAAGCTTTGGGATTAATCACAGTATTCTGCTTGATAGCGATTAACACAACTTTGAGGGGCGGTCCACCAGGCTGAAGCCTGGATGGGGACGCCCCCCTTTTTGTTTATGGTGTTGTTACACGCCAGAGTCGTAACTTTTCGAATTTACGTTCGGATATTCACTCTCTCGCTTGCTCTTGATCTCCATTCCACCGTCCCTTGGACTGTTATCCCCATTGCTCAGAAAGCACGTAATCCGGAAGCCGACAGACTTACTCCGGTTCAGGACGTATAACTAACGGCCAAAGCGGTAAAAGAAATAATTTTTTAAACCGTATGCGGCTGGTTCCCAGGGTTAGTTGGTTTGAAAATCTATATGAGGAGGAAGGAAATTACTTTCGGCTTCGAACTGCATAGGTTCGATTTAACGGGACAGTTTCGGCTGGCCCTAAGCAGTTTTCTGATTAAATGGGATAACAGTCAAAAAGGGGGGAGGAGATAAGGAAGAAGATTATTCTGAAGACGGTTGCAAAAAAACGTTGACATTTGATAGCCGGGAAATTAAGATATCACTATAGTTTATTCTTTGCATAAACTAACTGGCTACATACTTAAATTTTAGTCTTGAGGAGATTGATGGATGGCGTTGATTATGGGAGTGGACGGCGGTGGGAGTAAGACCTATGCGGTAATAACCGACGCCGAGGGGAATTTGCTTGGAGAAGGTCTGGCCGGTGGAGCCAATTACCAGAAGATAGGTCTCGATAGAGCGATGGACCATATTTCAACTGCAATGAAGCATGCACTGGAACAGGCCGGCTTGCAGTATGCGGATCTGGATTTTGTCCAATATACGCTCGCAGGGGCCGACCGCGAAGCAGATATGATCCGGCTGGAATCCGGACTTAAGAAAATACCGGTAACCAGCTGGAACCTGGCTTGTGATACAATGGCCGGGCTGCGCGCGGGTAGTCCGGACAATGTGGGCATTGTGCTTGTCTGCGGAAGCGGAACGAACGCATTCGGCAGAAACAGGGACGGGCAGGTCGTGCAAACAGGGGGATTCGGTTATCTGTACGGCGATTATGCCGGGGGCAATCATATGGCAATCGAAACCTTCAGAGCGGCAGTCCGGTCGTGGGAGCAGCGGGATATCCCTTCTATTCTTACGGAAAGGGTTCCTTCCTACCTCGGCTATTCTTCCATGGAAGCGCTGCTCAACGATTATTTGGACCGGCAGGTAAGGACGGTTCCATCCGAATTGACCATTGTTCTTCATGAAGCGGTCCAGGACGGGGATGCTCTCTCGATCCGTCTGTTGTCCGAGGTCGGGCACGAATTGGGCAATGCGGCACGCTCCGTCATGAGAAGAATAGGAAGCTTCGGTGTGGACAACATTCCGATAGTGTTGATCGGAAGCATTTTCCAGAGGGGCAAGAGCTCCTGCCTGCTGCAAAGTCTCGAAGAGACCCTGCGTGAGGAGCATACTGATTTTACGATTGAAATCCCGGAAATGGAGCCGGTCTTCGGAGCGGTATTGATGGGGATGGATCAGCTTCAGCTTCCTGCGGGGCCGCAAATTACCGAACGATTAAATTCGTACAGGAGGGAGATTATCGTTGAATCCTAAACCGCTTAAAGTGGCCGTTATCGGCGGGGGCTCCTCTTATACCCCCGAGTTGATTGAAGGGTTTATCAAAAATTATGAGCAATTTCCGCTGCAAGAGCTGTACCTCGTGGATATTGAAGCCGGCCGCGAGAAGCTGCAGATCGTCGGTGAACTTGCCCGGAGAATGATTGAGAACGCGGGGGTTCCCATCCGGCTGCATCTGACGTTGGATCGTCGGGAAGCGATTTCCGGGGCCAGCTTTGTACTGACGCAAATTCGCGTTGGCGGCCTGGATGCCCGGGCGGTGGACGAACGGATTCCGCTCCAGTACGGCTGCATCGGCCAGGAAACAACCGGGGCCGGAGGGTTCGCGAAAGCGATCCGAACGATTCCCGTCATCCTGGACATATGCAAAGAGATGGAAGAGCTTGCACCCGAAGCTTTCCTGATTAACTTCACTAACCCGGCAGGCATTATTACGGAAGCGGTATTGAAGCATTCCTCCATTCGTACCATCGGCTTATGCAATTTGCCCATCCATACCAAGATGCAAATTGCCCAGCTGGCGGAGACCGATCCGGCGAATGTCGATATGGAAATGGTCGGCATCAATCATTTGAACTGGACGCGAAATATCAGGATCAACGGCGTCGACCGGACGGAGGACATCGTGCGGATGTTTGACAACGCCAGCGGCCTGTCCGTGAAGAATATCCCCGATTATAAATGGGGGGACGGGTTTCTTGCTTCTCTCGGAATGATCCCCTGCTCTTATCTTCGCTACTATTATTTGAAGGATAAGATGCTCAAGGAGCAGCAGGAAGCGCTGAAGGTCAAAGGAACCAGGGCCGATGCGGTCAAGAAGGTGGAGGCGGAGCTGTTCGAGCTGTATAAGGATCCGGAATTAAAGGTGAAGCCGGCTCAGCTGGAACAACGGGGAGGAGCGTACTACTCGGAAGCGGCGGTTGACCTTATTACATCGATATACAACAATGCCCGCAATATCCAGGTAGTCAACGTTCGCAATAATGGGGTTATTCCGTGTCTGGGAGAGGATGTTTCGGTGGAGGTCAGATGCATCATTTCTTCGGAGGGGGCTACTCCGATGATGCTGAGCGGCGGGCCGCTGCCGGCTGAAATCCGGGGCTTGATCCAGGTCGTTAAAGCCTACGAAGAGCTTACGGTAGAAGCCGGTGTGAACGGGGACTACGGCAGTGCTCTACAAGCGCTTGCCATCCATCCGCTGGTAGGAGGCTCTTCATTGGCCAAAGCTGTACTCGATCAGATTTTGGCGGAGAACAAGCCGTATTTGCCTCAGTTTTTCAAGTAACAAGGCACAGGTATTCCAGACAGATGCAGACAGGACTTCCGCCGGTATAGCGCAGGAACGGGGAAGAATGGAATCTTCGGCAAGGGGATTGCAAGCCGGCCTATGCATTAAGCGGAATTTCCTGAACCGCATTTGGCTGTATTACTATATTTTGTTAGATTATTCGACAAATAAACTAACTAATTATGCAAAAGGGAGGACTTATTCATGAGTTTGGCAGATGAAAGAATTAAAGAGCTAGGTTTGATACTTCCAAAGATCGATTTGCAGGGAAAAGCCATCGTGCCGATCCGTCAGCACGGCAACCTGCTGTACACTTCCGGCCACGGACCGGAACGGGAGGATGACGGCAGTCCGATCTGGACAGGCAAACTCGGCAAAGATCTGACGGTGGAGGAAGGCTATCAGGCAGCCCGGGAATGCGGGATTATCCTGCTGGCCCAGCTCAAGAACTACTTGGGAAGTCTGGATCGTGTCGATGCTTTGGTCAAGGTGCTCGGTCTGGTCGCCAGCAGCGAGGATTTCTATCAGCAGCCTCAAGTAATGAACGGCTTCTCGGACTTGATGGTGGATGTTTTCGGGGAAAGAGGCAAGCATGCCCGTTCCGCAATGGGTACCTATGTGCTGCCTAAAAATATCCCTGTCGAAATCGAAATGATTGTAAGGATCAGAGATTAGTAGAGCATTTAAGCTGAGAGATGAAGGGGAGAGCGTATTAATGAAAAGTCCTTTTCGAGTAATGAAAATGTCGATGGCCGCCGTTATGTCCGTATCCTTGCTGGGTGCCTGCTCCCAGAGCGGCGGCAGTGAAGGATCGTCCTCGGAAGAGAAGGTAGAGCTTGTATTTCAGCATATCGGCGGAACGGTCCCCGCGCAGGTGACCCTGTTGGATGAAATGGCCAAGGAATTCAGCAGCCAAAATCCCGGAGTCACTGTGAAAATCGTCAATGTCGGCTGGGGGGAAGCTTACTCCATGTTCCAGCGCCAGCTAACGGTCGGACAAGCTCCGGACCTGGTCATGCTTAACGGGCAATGGGCCAGCGAGTACCAGCGTTTGGGAGCGTTCGCTCCCGTCAATGATTATGTCTCTCAAGAAATGCTCAATCAGTTCCTGGAATCCGGATTCGATTCGGTGAAGGGGGAAGACGGCAAGTATTACGGCGTCCCTTGGGATGGAAGCGTATGGGGCTTCTTCTACCGCACCGACCTGTTTGAAGAGGCGGGGTTGGATCCCAATAACCCGCCTGAAACCTGGGAAGAACTGCTGGAGTATGCACAGAAGCTCACCAAGGGCGATCAATACGGACTGGCTTTCCCGGCTGCCGGCTGGGAGCCCGATGATTATGTGCTTCCTTTCTTCTGGCAGGCCGGTAATGACGTTATCGTTCGCGAGGGGAACTTCTGGAGACCGACGATTAACAACGAATCCGGACTTGCTGTTGCGAAGTATATCTACGATTTGTCCAATACTTACAACGTGATGCCGAAAACGGTTACAGGTATGGATTGGGAAGCGACCATGAACAGCTTTATTTCCGGAAATACGGCGATGATGTTCAACGGAATGTGGGCGTCGGGCAGCCTGAAGGCCAATCCTAATCTGGATGGGAAATGGGCGACCGCCCCAAGCCCTGCGGGACCGGCCGGGAAAGCCGTGCTTGGTTATCCGAACACGTTAAGCATCACGGAGCAAAGCAAGCATAAGGAAATTGCAGGAAAGTTTCTGGAATTTATCTTTACCGGAGAGAAGCCGACTTACTACGATAAATTTGCCGAAGTGACCAGCGTAGTCGGCTGGACGAAGGATTTTGCGACGACGGAATTTGCCCAGGATCCGATTATGAAACCGTTTGTCGATCAGGTGTCCATTAGCCGCAACCGCCCGTTAGCGCCCAAGTATGAGGAATTTAGGCAGCTGCATTTCAATGCGGCCATCCAAAAGCTTATTCAGGGGCAGCTGACGCCGGAGCAGTTTGTCAATGATATGCACACGAGACTGGAAGAGCTAATGGGTCAATGATCATTCTTTAGGAGACATTCCGATAGCCCGGCGGCACAAGCATGCTGTAAATGCTGCCGGGCTTAATCTTTAAGGAAGCCTGGAGGTTAACTTAGTTATGAAACTCACTGCGAGTTTGTTTTGGAAGAGGGCGCTACCGTATTTTCTCATAGCACCGGGCGTCATATTTGTCGGACTCATCTTGATATATCCCATGATCTCGGGGATTATCTCCAGCTTTTTCACCCAGCATTCCCTGACCGCTTCCGACCGGACCTTTGCAGGGCTCGATCATTACAGAGCGCTGTTCTCGGACAGTATTTTTACGGGAGCCTTCTGGAATACGGTCATTTGGACGGTAGGAGTAGTTGTCGGCCAGTATTTGATCGGCCTTGCCGTTGCTCTGTTGTTAAATGAAGAAATTCCCGGGAGGGGTATCTTCCGGAGCTTGATCCTTATTCCCTGGATCGTGCCCATGATCGCCGCCGGTCTCACCTGGAAATGGATCTATTCCAGCCAATTCGGGATTTTGAACTATGTGTTAATGAAATTGGGAATTATCTCGGGGCCCATCGACTGGCTCGGAGATTCCGCATATGCCCTTTATTCGGTACTGGCTGTAAGCGTTTGGAAAGGAATCCCTTTCGTCGCTGTTGTTCTGCTTGCCGGACTGCAAGCGATCGACCGTGAAATGTATGAGGCGGCTAACATTAGCGGAGCTAATTTGTGGCAGCGTTTCTGGTATATCACGCTCCCCAGTCTCAAGGGGGTTTCTCTTGTAATTGTAACTTTGACAATCATCTGGTCCTTTAACCAGTTTGACTTGGTCTACCTGATGACTAAAGGCGGACCTTCCAATTCGACGCAGCTCATTCCGGTATACTCGTACCTTAATGCCTTCAATTTCTTTAAAATGAATTACGCTGCGGCCATTTCTACTATTGGCGTACTCATGCTGAGTGTATTCGCCATTTTCTATCTGAAGAAAAACAAGGAGGACTAAAACATGGGGGGGAATGCGAGAAAAAAGTTGCTCGTCAAACGGAGCATCACTTACGTTTTATTGACATTGGCTACGGTGCTGCTCGTGTTTCCGTTTGTATGGATGATTTCCACTTCGTTTAAATCGTCCGCTGAAATTTTTGCCGAAGTGCCCAAGTGGTTTCCGAACGAGCCCACCCTGGAGAACTACCGGACGCTGTTTCAAGAGACCGGATTTCTGCAGTATTTCAAAAACAGTGTCATCGTCGCCATTTCGACAACGATTGTCACTTTATTTATAGCCATCTTCTTTTCTTATGGCCTCTCCCGTTTTAAATTCAGGGGCAGAATGCTGTTTTTGAATTCCTTGCTGGTTTCCCAAATGTTTCCCTTGGTGCTGCTTATTATTCCGATCTTCGCCATCTTTATCAAGCTGGATCTGATCGACAGCTACCTGTCCCTTATTATCGCTTACTGTACGTTTGCGATACCGTTCGCCACATTGATGATGAAAAGCTACTTCGACGGAATCCCGAAGGATATGGAGGAAGCCGCCTTTATCGACGGCTGTACACCGGTAAGCGCGATCTTCCGCGTTGTGATTCCGCTGGCGGCTCCGGGAATCGCCGCCGTAGGCCTGTTCTCTTTCATCCTGTCGTGGCAGGAGTTCATCTTTGCATTGACGCTGACCAGCTCCGACACCATGCGGACTCTGCCCGTCGGCATCTCTCTGATGGTAGGAAACCGCGAAGTGCTGTGGGGACAGCTGATGGCCGCTTCGGCCATGGTGACGACTCCTGTTGTAATCGTCTTTATCTATTTCCAAAAATATTTAATCAGCGGTATGACGATGGGCGGCGTGAAGGGCTAGCCGTCGCCGGTATACCCGGTATGGAGGAATCTTGATGAGCTTTGATGTTTGCATTAGAAATGGAATGATTATTGACGGAACCGGGAACGAACGCTACAAGGCGGATATTGTGATCAAGGACGGCAAAATCGCCGGAATCGGCAGCTTCCCCGACGCGGAGGCGCGTTACACGATCGATGCGAGCGGCCGCGTCGTCAGTCCCGGCTTTATTGATACACATGTCCATTCGGACGTGATGCTGCTGTGGGACAGGCAGCATGCTTGCGGATTATATCAGGGAGTCACGACCGAAATCCTCGGTCAGGACGGGTTGTCCTACGCTCCGTTATCCAAGGACAATTTGGAAATGTACTTTAAGTATTTGGGCGGATTGAACGGAACACCGGATATTCCGCTGGACTGGTCGACGGTAGAGGAATACCGCAGCAAATTCGACGGAACCGTGGCCATTAATACGGCCTACCAGGTTCCTCATGGCGTTCTGCGCCTGGAAACGGTCGGCTTCCGAGATGTGCCGCTAACCGGCGCTCATCTGGAGAAGGCCAAGCGCTTGCTGGCTGATGGAATCGATCAGGGAGCCGTTGCTTTCTCCACAGGCCTTAGTTATTTCCCGGGCTCCTATGGAGATACGCAGGAACTGATTGAGCTGTCCCGTGTCCTTGCGGAGAAGGACAGCATCTATGTCACTCATTTGCGCACCGTGTTCAAAGGTGAGAAATTCGATGCGATTCAGGAAGCGCTGGATATCGGATGGCAATCCGGCTGCAAAATCCACTATTCCCATTTCCGCACGGGGCCCAACAACGCGGGCAAGGTGGATGAGCTGATGGGGCCGATCGATGACGCCTACCAGAAAGGACTTGACGTCAGCCTCGAATTGTATCCTTATGCCTTCGGAAGCAGCACAGGCGTCATTCACCTGCCGCCTTGGACCGTGGAAGGGGGCTACGAATCGACCCTGGAGAGGCTGGCGGACAAGAAGCTGCGCCCGGCTATTGTGCGGGACATTCAGAAGGATTTCCCGAATATTGACGGCACTTTCTCCTACCTGCCTTCGGGCCGCAATGATGAATTGCTTGGATTAACGTTCCAGCAAGCGGCGGACTTGCGCGGTCAGACGGTGTACGAGGTGCTGTGCGACCTGCTCCTTGAAGAGAAGCTGGCTGTGGGGATCTTAGGGGAGCGTCCCGAGGACGAGTCTGTAGTGAAGCAAATTGAGGACGACCTGTTCGAGCTGCTGTCCCGCCCTTACTATATGGTAGGAAGCGATGCGATTTATCTCGGGCAGAACCCGCATCCTAGGGCATTCGGAAGCTTTCCCAAGCTGCTCAGGCTGGCCAGGGAGAAGAATTTCTCGCTGGAAGTGCTGATCAACCGGATGACTATGGTGCCTGCCGAGCGTTTCGGACTTAAGGACAGGGGGGTTATCTTGGAAGGGAAAGCGGCTGATCTCGTAGTGTTCGACGCGGAGACCGTCACGGATACATCCGTAGTTCAGCAGGCCAGAACAGGCCCGTCAGGTATTTCACACGTATTGGTTAACGGAGAAATTGCGGTGTGGGACGAGAAGGTTACCGGAGTATTCGCGGGCAGGGCGTTGCCGGTTATGCGATAAGGAAAGGGGAGCAGGATTATGCAATCATTCTATGACCGATTCGGGTTAAGAAAAGTAATTAATGCCAGGGGGCCGGCAACCGTATTGGGCGCATCGCGGGTCAAAGACGGCATACGGCAGGATATTTATGACATGCTCGGGCTGTCCGTGGAAATGTGGGAGCTGCAGAGAAGAGCGAACGAAGCGATCGTTAAGCTGACCGGCGCCGAAGCCGGTGTCGCTGCAGGCTGTACGGCCGCCGGGATGGCCATCAGCATCGCCGCCACGCTGACCGGAGACGATATGGGCAAGATCAAGGAGCTGCCGATTATCCGGGGGCCGAAGCATAAAGTAGTCATTCAGAAAGGCCATGTTATCGGAATCGGCGATACGCCGGCCAACCAATTGATAAGGCTGACCGGTGCGGAGCCCGTGGAAATCGGCGAGGCGCTCGATTGTGCCTCCTATCATCTGGAGGCCGCACTCACCTCCGATGTAGCCGCGGCCGTCTATGTGATGATGGATGTGTTTCCTCCCAATCTGCTGCCGTTCGATAAATTCGTGGAGATCTGTAAGTCCAAGGGTGTTCCCGTCATTGTCGACGCCGCTTACGACACCGATTTCCGCCATTCCATCGCCAAAGGGGCGGATTTGGTCGTTCACAGCGGGCAGAAATGGCTCGGGGGAGCGACTTCAGCTCTCGTCGCCGGGCGCAAGGATCTGGTACACGCCTGTTTCCTGCAGGAGTTGGGCATCGGGCGGCCGATGAAGGTGGGCAAGGAAGGCGTGCTCGGATTGATCTCGGCCATCGAGCATTGGCTGGCCAGGGACGAAGAGGCGATTATCCGGCAGCAGGAGGCGTTTGCCGAGCGTTTTATTGCGGCCATGGCCGAAGTTCCGGGTTTGACGGGGTCGATCAAGCGTACCCGCTTCTCGCCGTCCGTCAGAGTCGTCATGGAGATCGATGAAGAACAGACCGGGGTTCCGGCATGGGAGATCAACATGAAGCTGGGAACCGGCGATCCGGTCATTAAAATGGACGATTACGCCGTATACCACGGGAAAATGGAATTCGATCTGTCCTTTCTTGACGATGGGGACGAGAGAACGATCATTAAAGCTATTGCCTCTATTGTAGAGGAGAAGAAGAAGAACGGCGGCGCAGTTCGGCAGCCGGAGCCGATGAATCGTCTGGATCTACAGTATCACACATTGAGGCGGTGGTTGGATGACAACCCGAGGGCATAAGCTGCGGTTCGGACTGATTGGTTTTTCCCAAGGGTTCTACGCAACCACCTATACCCGGCACTTGGCGAAGCTCAAGGAGGTTGAAGTGGTTGCCTGCTGTGATCTGGGCCAATCACCGGAGTATGTGGAGGAGTGTGCGGGAACGACGGCAAGCCGGTTTTGCGAAGAGATCGGCTGCCGTCTGGTTCATCAGCCCGAGGAGCTGTTTGAGCTTGGCGTAGATGCGGTCATGGTCGCTTGTGAGGTATGGGAGCATGCGAAATACGCGGACATGGCGCTCCGGCATGGCTGCCATGTCTTCGTCGGCAAGCCGTTATCGCTGGAACCGGATGAAATCCGTTCCCTGATGCGGACGGCGGAAGCCGGAAGAAGCATCGTCCTGCCGGGCAACCCTCTGCGTTATGAGGGATCGATCATCTCCATAGCCGATCGGATTCGCCGGGGAGAGATCGGCCGGCCTACGAATTTGCGGCTGTTCATCCATCATGAGGCGATGATTCATCAGGAATGGGAGCGGGACCCTGCACGAAGCGGAGGTCCTCTCGGCACCTTCGGTGTCTATCTTATCGATACGGTCCGCTGGATGACCGGAGATGATTTGACGGAGCTTTATGCGGCGGGCGGACAATATGTATTCCGGCAAATCGGCACCTGGGATACCGTTCAGGCCATGGGCAAAACGTCGGGAGGCGCACTCGTGCAATTAAATCTTGTCTCCTCGATGGATTGGGATTTCCCGTTCTATATGCTGGACATTGTCGGAACCAAAGGAGTGATCCGGACCGATCACGACCGTTTCTCCTATGTTATGCAAAATCCGAAAACCGAGCTGGGTCCGATCCGTTATGATCCTATGGGAAGCCTGGAAATCGAGCATTTTCTGAACTGCTGTCTGGGAAGAGAGGAGCAGTGCATGACATTGGAGGATATGCTGCATGCGGCCAACGGAATCAAGGCCATGGAGCAGAGCATTCGGACCGGCCAGCCTGTTCTGTTGTAAGTGCATAACGGTAATGCACACTAAGAGCGAGCAAGATTGCAGAGGAGGAACTTCAGGGTGAAGAAGAGGATCATTATCATTGGTGCGGGCTGGGCCGGCCAGCATCACGCCCGCGCGGTATACGAGCATCATGACACCGAGCTTGCGGCCATTATCGACCGGGGGGAAGAAGCGGCGGGAGCATTGGCACAGAAGCTCGGAGGCGTCCCTTATTATCAGTCGCTGGAGGAGCTGGAGCGGCAGGGAACCGGCTACGATGCGGCGGTCATCTGCACATTGCCGGATACCCACGCTTCCTTCTGCAAGGCGCTTCTGCAACGCGGCAAGCATCTGTTCTGTGAGAAGCCGGCCGGCAAAAACTCCGGCGAAATCGCCTGGCTGCTCGCGCTCTCCAGAACAACGGAGGCGATTGCGGGCGTCAACTACAACCAGAGATACTCTCCTTGCTACCGGAAGCTGAAGGATAAAATCAGCGGCGAGAAGCCGCATTTAATCGCCATATCCATGCAGCAGCAGGGCCCGGTGAAGCAGTCCGACCTGGCCCATCCTTACTTTATTGTGACGGATTCCTGCTGCCATATGATTGATACCTTAAGGTATATTAACGGGGAGATCCGCAGCGTCTATGCTGTCGGCAAACGGATTGACAGCGAAATCCTGTCCGACGTGGCCGTCAGCCTCGAATTCCGCAACGGCAGCATCGGAGTCATGACCCATACGTTCGTCGGCGGCGTCCATGAAAGCCAACATCCGTTCCAGCATTTCGAGCTGTCTACGGACAAGGCCAGGTATGAGGTGACGAACATGCTGGAAGGTCTTCACACCTATCCTCACCATTCGATGGAAAGAACGACCTGGTCGCCCTCCGTCTTCGAAAGCTGCAATTATGCGGAGACGCTGAAGAGTTCGATTCACGCTTGGATAGAGAGCTTGACCGGTTCTTCACCGGCACCCGTCGACCTCCTGGATGCCTACCGCAATGCATTGGTTGTCGAAGCCTGCATTAAATCTCTGGAAACCGGACTGAGAGTTCAATTGCAAGATGATATTGAGACAGGGGGCGGGTTAATATGAAGAAAATCGGCTTTATTGGCTGTGGCGAAATTGCCCATATCCATGCCGCATGCATACTGCGGCATGGAGGAACGGTTGCCGGAGGCTTCGATCTTGCGGAGTCTTCGGCCGGCAAGCTGACTGCAGCTTACGGAGGAAAAATCTACCTCTCGGCGGAAGAGCTCTGCGCGGACTCTGATGTCGATGCCGTCTATATCTGCACCCGGCATGATTCGCATGTTGCCTATATCGCGATGGCCGCGGGCCATGGCAAAGCCGTCTTCTGCGAGAAGCCGATCGGGCTTCGGCTGGCGGATGCGGAACAGGCAGCGGACATTGTCGCGAGCAGCGGCATCCGTTTCGCAATGGGATTTAATCACCGTTACTCTCCCGGAATGCAGAGATTGAAACGATTTATTGACCAGGCCGGATCGAAGGTCGATGCTCTGAATGCCCAATTCGTTACGGCCCCGTTCATGCAGGGATGGGCAGGGGGCGCTGAGCAGGGAGGCGGCGTTTTTGTCTGTCTGGGAAGTCATATATTTGATCTGGTCCATTACCTAATCCCGGGCGAGATTCAAGAGGTCAAGGCGGTTTCCTCCCGGATCCGGCTGGGCCCGGAATATGAGGATGACGCTTTTGCGGCGATTCTGATGACAGAGGCCGGGCAAATGCTGACGCTCAATGCCCATGAATTCGGAAATGCTTCTTATTCCACCGATCCCGGGCACCGCATCAATACCATAACGGTATTTAAAGGTCATGAAGCGGCTTCCGCAGGCACCGGCCATTTCGAAAGCTTCTCTGCCGGCGGAAGCACGATGGAGCGGTTTCCGGCAGATCATTTGTCTTTATGGGGATACTCCGAGCTTAACCGCAGATTTTTGCTGACCTTACAAGGAAAAGCGGTGGAAATTCCGGGAGTGGACGCGGGCTTGTTCGCGGCCCAACTTATCGAACGCTGTAAGGAAGGCTTATAAGATAGATCCAACATGGCGGAGGTAATCGTTTTGAACAAAAGAACCATTTTCATATATGCATGGGACTTGCTGGATGAAGGGATCGAGCCTGTACTGAACAAGTTGAAGGAAATGGGTGTAACCGGCATTGCGGTGACGGCCGCCTATCATTCCGGAAAGTTTTTGCTGCCCCATAATCCGCATAGAAAAATATACTATCACCCTTACAGTTCCGTATACTATAATGTAAATACTACCAAATATGGGCAGCTCCTGCCCCGGACGGGGGAAGCATTCGAGCAGCACCGCAGCGCGTCGCGAGGAACGGGTGCACCCGGAGACTTATTGACATTGATATGTCATCACGCCAAAGCACTTCAGATGGAAGTTTACGCATGGGTTGTAGGCTTCCACAATTCATATCTCGGAGAGGCCTTCCCTGAATTTACGGTTCGCAATGCGTTCGGGGAGTCTTACCGGCATGCCTTATGTCCGGCGCACAAGGAAACGCAGCAGTATGTGAAGGCAATCCTTTCGGATTTGGCCGAAGGCTATGATTTAGACGGCTTTGTGCTGGAATCATTCGATTATCCCGGTATGCTTCATGGCGACCATCATGAGTTGGTCTGCTCTGCCCGCAAGGATGAGCTTGAACGGCTGCTGGGGCTTTGTTTCTGTAATCAATGCATGGCCAATGCCCGGGCTGCAGGAATAGATGCGGACCGGTTCCGGCAGGAAATCGCACATGCGGCGGAAACGGTGGCCAACAGCCGGGAGCCCGTAACTGCGACGTCTCTCCCTCAATATATGCAATTCATTCAAATGAGGGAAGACACGGTGGACGCTGTTTTCGCACAGTGCCGCAGTATCGTTGACGGCTCCGGGAAGCCTCTGCAGATGCTTAGCACCCTGTGGATGGCCTATGGAGCCGAGCCGGGACTGTATGGCATGAATCCACGAAGGCTCGACCGGTATATAGATCAATGGGTAGCCTGCTATCCGTCTTCCGCTGAGGATACGGTACCGTTCGTGGACAGAGCCCTGCAATCCGTCCCGCGGCATAAGCTGGCGGCAGGCGTCAGAATGATCGAGCCTGAAATCACGGCCCCGGAACATCTGGACGGCTATTTGAACGCTTATGCCAAAGCGGGGGTTAACGATTTGTTTTTCTATAATTACGGCTTGGCGTCCAGAGAAATAGTCGAGCGGCTTGGGATAAGCCTCGAATAAAGAGGAGGACACATGGTCAAATTTGCCAAAGCGGGTGACCAGAGGTTTCTGCAAACTTTAAACAGAACGCTGGTCTTGAATACTATACATCATTTTAAGACGATATCTCGAATCGATATAGCCAAAAAAACAAAATTGAGTCAAAGCACCGTCTCCAACGTGGTGGATGCCTTGGAGAAAGAAGGCTACATTGTCGAGGTCGGAACGGGCAATTCGACCAAGGCGGGAGGCCGGCGCCCAACATTGCTCACCATAAACGCAGCCGGCGGATATATGGCTACTCTTGCAGTCGTCACGGAAGCTTTTCATATTACGCTGCAGGTCTGCCTGTTCGATCTGCATCTGACGATGGTGGACGAGCAGGAAATAGAGGTCAAGGAAAAAGGCGCGGAGTTAGTCGAAACGATCAAAGCTTGCGTCCACAGCTTCCTTCAGAAGCATGCCGACAAAAATATTATCGGCCTCGGGTTTTCCATGCCTACGGTATTGGACCGGGCAGGCGTCGTATATAGAGGACACTTGTTGGAATTGGAAGATTACCCGTTTGAGGAAGAGATGCGCAAAGCGTTCCCGTCCTTGTTTCTCGTTGTGGAGCAGGAACAGCATGCGGCCATTCTCGGGGAGCGTGCGATCGGTCCGGCCAAGGATGTTAATAACCTTATCTATGTGACGGTGGGCAGGGGGATCGGATCCTCGGTCATCGTCAATAACGAACTGATTCGTGGAGAATATGGCGGGGCCGGAGAAATCGGGCACATGTCCATTAATAAATACGGCCCCAAATGCATATGCGGCAAGAAAGGCTGTCTGCGCTTGTACGCAACGGAGCTGGCCTTCATTAATAAAATCAATGAGGCTGCCCAGAACGGGTTTCCGCTGCCCCCCAAAATCTACAATTCTGTGCTGGATCAATGCAATATCCGCGAAGTGTATAATCTGGCGATGGAGGGGGATGAATTTTGCAGAGAAATGCTGACCAGCTTGCTTGACGATCTGTCCATCGGCTTAAGCAATTTAATTTACCTGATCAATCCGAAGATGATTATCATTGGCGGAAATTTATTGTTTGCCAAGCCTTTCGTGCTTCCTTATATTACGGACAAGCTTAAGGAAATTATGGATTCACCGACTGCGGATATAGAAATTGTTGGAGCCGCCCTGGGTAATAAATCATCGGTTTACGGAATGGCCTCATTAATTCTGGATAAGCATTTTTTGAAGAAGGAATTAATGTTTCACAGTGCGTGAGCGATGGACAACGAAGAGGCCCCTTCATTTTTTTGAAAATACAGCGATTAATTCAGGCGGGTTTGCGTGGTTACGTAAACCCGCCTGTTTGTGCTGCGACGGGGTCCGGGCATAACCATGATTCACCGATTCTGGGTCAGTGTCATATGTTGTAGCAGTATGGGGAAGGGGGGTAAAAGCTTGGTAAAGCTTACTTTAGAGACCGCGAAGAGATTACTGGCAGCCGCCGAACAAAAATCCCGCCAGATGGGACTCTCCAGCAATATAGCGATTGTGGATGACGGTGGGAACCTGGTTGCTTTTCAGCGTATGGATAATGCTCGAATTGCGGGAATCGAAATTTCGAAGAATAAGGCTTGGACGAGTGTAAGCATGCAAATGCCGACGGCAAATTTGGCGCAAACCGCTCAGCCGGGTGGCCCTACGTTTGGTATAAATACCACGAACTTTGGCAGAATTGTTATCCTGGGAGGAGGCATTCCATTAGTCAGTAACGGACATATTGTTGGCGGTATTGGCGTAAGCGGAGGGACCAGCGCCCAAGACATCGAAATTGCCAACGCGGCGGTTCAAGCCTTCGAGGGGAAGGTCAACGCTCGTATTGGGTCCTTGCAGCAGTCATACAGTTAATCGGGGGCAATGGACGTTTCAGCATGACGGTCATGACCGACTGGTAATCCTTAGATTTTCCGCCGGAGGGCAACCAAGAGGATGATACGATTAGCAGGGGAGCTTTCGACTTTGAACTCCTTGAACATTCGCCTGGTTGCCCAACGCTGTCATAGCGGAAATTTCGGAGAAACTTGCATCCTATTTTCGTAAAAAAGCCGCATTAAGGTTTGCTACAGAACGCCCTGAAGGGTGAGACAGCCTTTTCATTTATTCTCGGTAATGAGAGATGTCCCCGTACAGATCTACTATCGGTCTGCCGTCATCCATTGTAATCTTACATAATGCAGTAGGATAGATGTCGGGCATGCTTGCTATTTCATGAAGCTTTTTATGCAAAAAATGACTCATGACCGCTTTCAAAGTAATTCGGTGAGTAACAATAAGCACCTGCTCGCCTTTATGCTCTGTCAGAATATTTTCGATGACGGGGAGTGTTCTTTCCAGTAATTCTGTATAAGTTTCTCCATGACCTGCGGGCCTGTATACATGCGGCTCATTGAAAAATTGATCATATTGAAGGGGATATTGCTGCTGAATGTGTTCTATCTGTCGGCCTTCCCACAGCCCCATGTTAATTTCCTTAAGTGAATCATCCTCCAAAATATCCAATGAGCGGTTTCCCAGGAGAATTCGGGCTGTGTTTAGCGCCCTTGGACTGGTACTGGAATAGATCGCATCCAAATGGATATTCTCCAAACGTTCCTTTAGCCATCCGGCTTGCTGAATACCGTATTCGGTTAGAGGGGAATCTTTATGCCCTTGCATTTTCTTCTGCAAATTCCATTCCGTTTGACCGTGACGGGTTAAGTACAGAGTTGTTTTCATTGTGGAAAGCCTCCGATCGATGTGCGATTGAAACTATGAATCATTTTCCCATGTCTACTTTTATCAGGTTAGTCCCCTTCTTGGCCCTCCATTTCCCCTATATTATTGAGTTCAACATATTCATTTTTATGAATGTAATGCATTTCCTGCAAAAAGTAACCACCCAATTGGATAGCAATAGGAACAATCCGCTTTAACCGCGAAGTGGTTGGCGCACAATAGATGGAAATGGATGGTTACTAACGGATTCATAGCTGCTATATTGGAGTTGAGCTGGGGGTAAGATAAAAGGGACTGTTCATTTAGAACATCCGAATTATATATAGACTGATGATTAGGAATTCTAGTACTGCTACTAAGTTTAGGGGGGATTTCAATGGAAGTGCCAGCGGGTGTGTGGATTATATCGGCCGTAGTCACTTTTATCGTCTGCTATATCACTTTCTGGATCACGAGGAAGGCCTACTCCAAAAAATGGGAAGATGATGAATAGCATTCAAAAAAGAGCTTCAACCGTCTATTGGAGAAGATCGTAAATCTCCAAAATAAATCTAACTTTGCGAGGAATGGTCGATGAGAAATCGTAATATTAAGGCAGCCGTTGTTCAGTCCGCGCCTATCCTGTTCGATAAACAATCGGCCATGGACAAGATTGCAGCCATGACGAGAGAGGCGGCCGGCCAAGGGGCCGAATTGATTGTTTTTCCGGAGGTGTTTCTTCCGGGTTATCCGCGGGGATTAAGCTTCGGTACGCGAGTCGGAAGCCGCAATGACGGCGGGAGAACAGACTGGGGACGCTATTGGGCGAACGCAATCGAGATCCCGGGTGCCGAAATCGAAACTATTGGCGAATGGGCCAAGGAGCTGGGAGTTTATCTAATCATTGGCGTTGTGGAGCGGGATCAGGAATTCAGCACCGGAACGCTATATAACTCAATGGTATACATCGGGCCGGACGGGCGTCTAATGGGGAAACACCGCAAGCTTGTTCCGACCGGTTCCGAACGACTCTTGTGGGGACAAGGGGACGGCAGTACGCTTACGGTTATCGATACTCCCGCGGGAAGAATCGGCGGTTTGATCTGCTGGGAAAATTACATGCCGCTTGCCCGAATGGCCATGTATGTACAAGGCATAGACATTTATGTTGCTCCGACGGCGGATGCCCGGGATACGTGGCAAGCGACGATGCGGCATATCGCCTGTGAAGGCCGCTGCTATGTCATTTCCTGCAATCAGTTTGCAACCAAGGCCTCTTATCCTGCCGATTTGGCTTGCTATGAAGATATTAGGGAAGACGAGGATATTCTATGCAGAGGAGGAAGCGCCATCATAGGACCGCTTGGCGAATATGTCGTCGAGCCGCTCTATAACCAGGAAGGCATTCTGGTGGCCGATCTGGATCTTACCCGGGTTACCCAAAGCCGGTATGATTTTGATGTTGCCGGTCATTACAGCCGGCCGGATGTATTTCAATTGATCGTTAACGATAAAAAACAGGAAATTGTAAGAACTACAGACATGAATACATTGGTTTAAAATGAGACACGATCTTGGGTCGTGTTTTTTTGTTGTCTGTATTAGGTGATGCAGGACCGATTTCGGCAGATAGGTGCCGGTAGGGTTGTTGGGAGAACAGAGACAAATCATTTTGGTTCGTTCTGTCACCGCTTCTATAATCGCATCCAAATCGAAAGAGTATTGTTCTCCGAGCGGTACGAAAATGACGCTCGCCCCCATAAGATGCGCCCCGAATTCATACTCGCTGAATGACGGAGAGAGTACGATGATTTCATCGCCGGGCTCCAGGAATGTCTCGGAGATGAGTGTAATCAGTTCATCCCCGCCGTTTGTAAGGATGAGCTGCTCCGGTTTCATGTCCAGTTTGGAGGCAATTACCTGCTTCAATTTCAACGCACCTGCATCCGGATAACGGTGAATGTCCGCTAAAGAGCGTTGTACGGCTTCCAATGCTTTAGGAGAAGGTCCCAATGGGTTTTCGTTAGACGCCAATTTAATGACTTGCAATAAGCCAAGCTCGATCTGAAGCTCCCAAATCGGCTTTCCCGGAGTATAAGGGCGGATATTTTGTATTGTCTTCCTTGCTGTCACTTTCATATTTTCAGACATAAGCAATCTCCTCGCAGTATTAATATTCCTCGACTAGTCCATTCATTTCAAATGTAAATCTTCTTCCAGGTTTAGTAACCATCCAATTCCTTGTCTTTGGACCAGTCCGGTGCCCATAAATCCATCTTGCCTGCCGTTATCTTGTTCGGCAATGCACTAAGGTTGAGCTCTTCATTTTCTATGGGGGGCATTTTCTTTTCCACAGAAAGTTTATATGGCTCCGTTGGGTGCTTTTTTTATGGAAAGGAGATTCGTCAATGGGTAAATATTGCCTATTTTGTTTCATTTTATTGAACATGGTCGGTTCATTGACTTCGGTATCGGTTGGTGACAGATATCACATTCACCCTTAAAGTAAGGCGTGATGATATACCCGCAATTCGATAGGAGATGAGAAAGAAATGAAGACCCCCAAAGCACTCCGCCGGTTGGCTTCCTGGTCCAGGATTTCTATATTTGGGGGATACAGGTTTCTCCATTATTTTGACGATCATTCCCGTTGCAGTCGCCGTATACGGCTGGCTGGAGGGGATGGCGAACACAATCGTTCTGATGACGGCAGCCGTGCTGCAGTTCGTCGTTCAACTGATTTATTTCATGCATCTGCGGGAGGAAAAAAAGCCTCGTTACAACCTGGTGACCCTGATTCTTGGTCTGTTCATTTTACTTCTTATCGTTATCGGCTCCATGTGGATCATGATGTTTAATATGGTGGCAACATGAGCCGGTCTTCCGCAAGTTTATCGGCTTCTGACAGGAGGAAGGAGGTGATGATCAAAGATTGGATTCAATTGACCAAGCCGCGAATCCTTCAATTGAATCTCGTTACCGCCTTTGGCCGGTATTGGTTGGCTTCCCGGAACTTCGTCTTGCTCATCCTGATCTTGGACACCGCCGGTAGTTCATTTTAATAATAAAAATTTGGAGGGATCGTTTATGAAAAAAACTAGTTTGCTGCTGATTGGTCTTATGTTTATCTTATTCACCGCAGCCTGCACAAATAGCGATATTGCCGAAGATTCCGGGCCGCTTCAGGTCGAAATAAAGACGGTTCAGGACACTCTGCAGCCGGGACGGGCCATTCTTATTGACGCATCTGTTACTCAGGGCGCGGAAAAGGTGACAGATGCCCAGGAAGTCAAGTTTGAAATTTGGAAGAAGGATCAAGCAAAACATGAGACGGTCACCGCGAAGCATTGGCAAGATGGAACTTATCGAATCAAAACGATGTTCCCGGAAGACGGCATCTACTATGTAGTTGCTCACGTTACGGCCGGAGATATGCAGGCCATGCCGAGAAAAGAACTGGTTGTGGGGAAAGTAATAGCGAGTTAATTTGGCTCGCCTTGAATGAATGTAAGATATCTTTATTTTGGGAGTGGAGTGGTTGTTTTGAAGGCAAGCCTGCTCTGCTTTGATATAGAATGGCATAACAAGGAGGGGCGAAAGGATGATCCAAAGACTCGATCACCTTGTTCTGACCGTAACCGATATGGAAAAGACCATCCGGTTTTATACGCGTATTCTCGGGATGGAGGAAGAAACGTTCGGTTCAGGAAGAAAAGCACTGCGATTCGGCCAGCAAAAAATCAATTTGCATGAGGCCGGCAAAGAATTTGAACCGAAAGCGAAACATCCTGTGCCCGGATCGGCAGATCTGTGTTTTATTTTCGATGGGATGACTATGGGGCAGCTTATAAATCATCTTGGAAATAATGATGTGGAGATTGAGGAGGGACCTGTCAGAAGGACCGGGGCGCTCGGCCCGATTGTGTCCGTATATGTTCGGGACCCGGATCAAAATTTAATCGAAATCTCCCGGTATCTTGAGGAGTAATTGGCTGACGGGCAAGGAATCCGCTTGAGTGATACAAGGGATCAAGAATCTGCAAACGGATTCTTGATCCCTTTATAGGTCGATTTCGAAATGGCTCCTTTAGGGGCTTTTTTACCGGATTAACCAAGAATGGTCCGAAGTGCTGAGGCGAATTTGGAAATGCCCGGAACGATTTCATCCGGCTTCGGTCTAGCAAATGTGAATCGCACATAGCCCGAATCCGAACCGTAGACGCTGCCGGGCACAAAGATGACTCCATGGCGGATAGCCTCCTCCAACAGCTTGCTATCGTTCACCTCGGGGATAATTCTGCACCACAGATGCAAGCCTCCCTGCGGAATCGAGAAGCGGACCAGGTCCGGCAGTTCTTTCTGAAGCGCTTCTATCAATAAATCCCGCTTATAAAGCAGATTCGTTCGCAAACGTTCCAAATGCGGCCGGATATACTTGGACTTCAAGAACTGGGCAGCAACCTGCTGGGGGACAACGCTAAGCCCGAAATCCATCTGCTGTCTGGCATCGGCAAGCCGCTCGACCACGGAATGAGGAGCGACCATCCAGCCCACCCGCAGCCCGGATGCGGCCATTTTGGAGAAAGAGCCGATGTAGAGGACCGAGCCGATGGAATCCATCGATTTCAGCGGTGTCGGCGGCGTTCCGTCGTAAGACGTCAGGCTGAAGGGATCATCCTCCACAATCGGGAGGCCCAGCTCGCTGGCCAGATCCAGCAGTTCCGTCCGGCGTTTGGCATCAAGGACGACGCCTGTCGGATTCTGATAATTCGGATTGATGAATACCATCTTGATGCGGTGTTTTTTGTATAAAGAGCGGACGTCCTCAGGACGGATTCCTTTAGAGTCAACGGGGAGACGGAACAATCGCAAGCCTGCCGATTGAAACATGGGCAGCGAGTAGCAGTAAGAAGGATCTTCAATGGCGACCGCATCTCCGGGGGTCAGCAAACACTGGGTAATTAAATACAAGGATTGCTGGGAGCCGGATGTGATGAGGATCGACGATTCCGTCGTTTGAATGCCCCGATATTGTTTTAAATACGAGACAACTGTTTCCCTAAGCGGAACAAATCCTTGCGGATTGTCATATCCGAGATATCCCGTATAGTGATTCTCGTCAAGAAGAGTATTGATCTCTTTCACGGGAGAGAGGTCCGCACCCAGTTCGCCGCTGGCAAAATCAATCAGCGCTTTGTCTTTCTGCAATGCTTCCCGAATTCGGCGCAAAAAAGGCAGATTAGGCAGGAAGCTGCCGCCTTCAACGTACCGGTGCCAGTTGGGGGTATGCTTCGGCATGGCTCCCCATTTATACTTGCTGACCCGGGTTCCGCTTCCCGTACGGCTTTCGATGATCCCTAACGAGCGAAGCTCCGCATACGCAAGAATGACCGTGCTTCGATTCACTCCCAATTGTTCGGCCAGTTTTCGTTCGGACGGTAGCAGGCTGCCCGGCGGAAATTCCCCGTATGAAATTCTCCGTTCGATGTCATCCGCAATTTGTTGATACAGAGGTTGGCTGCTGAGACGATCGGGCTTCCGCATCTTGGTCACCTCCTGCATGATGTAATGGAATGGATTGCGTCATAGGATTATTTTCATCATAACATTGGCTTGTAAATCATAGGCCATTCTTTTTATCAAAAAAATGACGAATCTATTTCAATCCGTTGAACATGGAGGGTGATTGGGCTGACAAATTGGATGGTGTACTCGGCAGTTAAGTCCCGAAGTCTCGATTACCGTTATTCCGCGAGTTTAAGCAGGGCCGGGGAGTAACGGTCGTGCTGTGAACGGCCTTCGGAGCCTCTTTGTTGCTTGGACCCCCGACAAGTAAAAAAAGCAGAAGACTTACTTCTGCTTCCCGCTATATTGCAAATGCAATATCGGATAAGGACGGCCTGCACTGTCCGTCGCATCCTCGCTGACCATCGAAAAGCCGCTTTTCAAGTAGAACATGACGGCATTCTCGTTTTGCTTGTTTACATCAACGGACGTCACGCCATAATCATGAATTAATGACCGGATGATTTGTTTTCCGTATCCTTTGCCGATTTGGCCGGGATCCAGAAACAACATCTCCAAGTGATATCCGTTTGTGGCTGAAAATCCTATTAAAGAGCTTTCGGCGTACCATAGCCGTACATCGAGATGAGGAAAATACGAAGGAATTTCTATCTTCATATCCTGTATATCGTTGAAACTTACAAAATGATGAGTGGCCGCTACAGATTGTTCCCACAGCTCATCATGCTTTTAGCAAAAGTGGATCAGGTCTTGAAAGCAGCGGGCGGATATATTAATATAAAATTGTTAGCACTCCACTAAATTGAGTGCTAAAACGCCAAAAGTGAAAGGAGAGAAAATAACAATGAGGAGATTGCGTAGAACCATTATCCGAGGTCTGAAAAAATCCGCCGGGTTATGGCCGAGAACGCGGCTCCGGAATGCTTCGTAATCAGCGAAGCCGGCAGCATTAGAACAATTTCATATCTGAAAATAGGAAGAAGCTTTTAAAAAACCATTGATTTTTTCTGAACAAGCTGCAAAGGCACGTTATCTGCAACCTGTTCACAATCAAATTGCGCAATACGTTGTTGCTTTCAAGGGACCGCGTATTACGGAGTTTTTTTGGCCCTATGGCGTGAGGATCCCTGGCTTTTCAAAACTTCTTTTTTATTTTTCAGGAGGGTGGTTCACAGATGAATGCACTTCTGCTAGCGGGAGGACTGGGTACTCGGCTGAGACCGTTAACGGAAAGCTTGCCTAAACCGATGGCTCTGGTGGGCAACAGCCCATGGCTGGAGCGTCTGGTCATTCATTTGCGGGAACAAAACATCCGGGAGATTGTTATGGCCGTCAAGCATTATTCGGAGGTTATCCAAGACTATTTTGGCACAGGGGAGAAATGGGGCGTCACCATTCAATATGCGGCGGAGTCATCGCCGTTGGGCACGGCCGGAGCGATCAAAAACGCAGAGCCTCTGCTGCACGACACGTTTTTAGTGATCAATGCGGATATTGTCCATGACATAGATTTGCAATCGCTGCTGTCGTACCATAAACGGCACGGCGGGGCCGTAACGATCGGATTAACCGAAGTAGACGATCCGACCTCTTATGGCGTCGTTGAACAGGACGGTGACGGCCGCATTGTCCGTTTTGTGGAAAAACCGGCACGGGAAGAAGCGCCTTCCTGCAGGATCAATGCGGGAATTTATGTCATGGACAAAAAGGCGCTGCAGCATATTCCGTCAAACCGGGAAGTGTCCATTGAACGGGAAACGTTCCCTTTACTTATTGAAAAGCAGTTGGGCGTTTACGGCAAAGTGGTGGACGGCTACTGGATGGATATGGGGACGAAAGAGCGCTATCGGCAAATTCACTGGGATTTGTTAAATCGGGTATATACGCTGCCGCTTCCGGGGGAGCAGAGAGGAAACGGCATCTGGATTGGAAGCAGCTGCAGCATTCCGTCCAGCGTTCTATTGATTCCGCCTGTGTTGATCGGCGACCGCGTAAACATTGGGGAGCGAGCGATAATCGGGCCGTTCAGTGTCATTGGAGATGACTGCATCATCGGAAGAAATGTTCGCTGCGCGGAAACGATCATGTGGCACCGCTGCCTGACCCATAACGAAGTCGTCCTGAACAACTGCATATTCGGGTATGATCTGGAAATCGGATCGGAGCATATTTTGCATGAAGCCGTCATGAGCCGAATGGAGGTGCTGCAGTCTTGACCCGAGTCGCCTATGTCAGTACTTATGTGCCGCAAAAATGCGGTTTGGCCACCTTTACCTTTCATTTAAGACAGGCAGTTAACGAAGCGAAAGGGAGACAGGATCGGGACCCGGTTGTCGTTCCCGTCCAGCCTGCCGGCGAATGGCATGAGGATGCGATCTTGTGGCCGCTGCGCCGCGACCGGCTGGAAGACTACGCAAAAATGGCGAGAAGAATAAACCGTTCCGGCATTGACGTCGTCTCGCTGCAGCATGAATTTGGCATATTCGGAGGAGAGGCCGGGGCTTATGTATTGAATTTCGTGAGGCAACTGGAGAAGCCGCTGGTGACCACCTTCCATACGGTGTTCGAGCATCCCCGCCCGCCTTATGATTCGATACAGAAGGAAATTGCGGAGCGAAGCGATAAAATCGTGGTCATGAACCGTAAAGCCATTGATTATTTACATGAAGCGTTCGGGGTGCCCCGCAGCAAGATCGTATTCATCCCGCACGGCACACCCGAGCCGAATCCGGAATTAAGGCAGGAGTGGCGCAGCACATTGAACTGGAGCGACCGCAAGGTACTGATGACCTTCGGATTGCTGAGCCGGGGCAAAGGGCTGGAATGGATCATAGAAATTCTGCCGGAGATCGTGAAGAGGGTTCCCCAAGCGCTGTATGCCATTGTCGGGCAAACCCATCCGGAGGTAAAGCGGCAGGAGGGTGAACGGTACCGGGAGCAGTTACGGGGGCGGATAGAGGAGCTCGGGCTCGAGCAGCACGTCATCATGATCGATCGCTATATGGATGAGCCCGAATTGGTTAAGCATCTGACGGCTTGTGATATCTATGTCACGCCTTATCCGGGACTGCAGCAAATTACGAGCGGTACATTGGCTTATGCGGTCGGGCTGGGCAGACCGGTTGTCTCGTCTCCCTATTCTTATGCGACCGATTTGCTGGCAGATTATCCGGAGCTTCTGCTGGATCCCGGGGATTCGGACGCCTGGATTAACAAAATAACCGAGCTTCTGGCGGACGATGCAGAGCTGGAGAAATGGAGCCGGAAGATCGGTTTCATTGGTCAAAATATGCATTGGCCGGAAGTCGGCAGGCGCCATGCCGAGCTGTTTTCCGAGGTGAGGGCTCTTGAGTACGTCCGTTGACGCGCTTAAGCATCTCTTCCGGTTAACAGATGATACCGGAATTATGGAGCATGCTTGCGGTATCGTTCCCCGGAGACAAGAAGGATACAGCACCGATGACCAGGCCAGAGCGCTTTGGGTTTGTCTGGAGTGGCTGGACATCGTCAGCGAGAGAGAGTCGGGAAGAATATATGCGCTCATCGACAAGTATTTGTCCTTTATGCTGTGGGCTCAGACGGAAGACGGCCATTTCCACAATAATTTCGCTTACGATCGCTCGCGAGAGGCCGAATCTCCGTCAGAGGATTGTCTAAGCCGCTGCCTGTGGGCCTGCGCACGGCTTATGGTTCGCCTGCCGGATACGAACCGGTTCATTGCTGCGGAGACGATGCTGAGGCAAGCGCGGAAATACATAGCCGGTATGAACTCTCCCCGCGGCTGTGCGTATGCGCTGGCATCATTCAGTCTGCTGGCCAAGCATCGTTATCCTGTCGATTACGAGAGCGAAGTCGCAGCTCTGGCGAATAAACTTGTGAGCCATTACCGGCGGCATGCAAGGGAGGATTGGCATTGGTATGAGCCCGCGGCGACCTATAGCAACGGGCTGCTGCCATGGGGCCTGCTGTGCGCATATGAGGTTACTCCGAACCGGCAATGGCTTGACGTTGCGGTCGAAAGTCTGGACTTCTTAATTCGTCTTATGACGAATGAACGGGGACAAATCCGCCCGATAGGGAACCGGGGATGGTGTACCCGCGAGGGGAGGGCGAAATGGGATCAGCAGCCGATCGATGTCATGAAGCTTGGCCTGGCGGCGGCCAAAGCTTATGAGATCGTGGGGCGCTCCAAATATTACGATGCTGCCATGAAATGCCGGGCCTGGTTTCACGGGGAAAATGACGCCCGCACGGCTATGGTGGACCCGAAGACAGGGGGCTGCTACGACGGGATTGGTGAACGGGGAGTGAATTATAACCAGGGAGCGGAAGCGATCATATCTTTTTTGTTGACAGAAGCGATCATGATGAAATTAACCCATTCCGGAGATGAGGTGAAGGTACATGCAAACTACGCAGGAGCGATATCTTGAAATCCCGAAGCAGGTGTTCAGGGAATATGACATTCGCGGCAAAGCCGGTGAGCAAATCAGTGCTGATTTCAGCTATTTGCTCGGTGCTGCGTTCGGCAATAAAGCGAAGCTGGCGGGAGCCGACAAGGTAGTGGTCGGTCATGACAACCGCAAATCTTCTCCCGATTTTCACCGGGCGCTCATCAGCGGCCTGCATCAATCCGATTGCCGGGTGATCGATATTGGAGAAGTGACAACGCCGATGTTCTACTATGCTTTGGAACACTTCAAGTGCCCGAGCGGAATAATGATTACGGCCAGCCATAACCCAGGGGACGACAACGGCTTTAAGATAGCGATGAACTACTCGACTATATATGGGGAGGCCATTCAGGAACTGCGGCAGGCGATGCGAATGATAGCGGATAAAGAAGAGCTGCCCCAGAAGCACCGCTGGAAGAATGGTTTGCTTCAACGCGAGGACATCGAGGTGCCTTATTTGTCCATGTTGAGGGATAAAATCAAGCTTGGCCCGCGAAAGCTGAAAGTCGTTGTCGATTGCGGCAACGGTACGGCATCGCCATTCGCGCCGAAGGCACTCCGCAACTGGGGCTGTGAAGTGGTAGAGCTGTACTGCCAGTCGAATCCGGACTTTCCCCATCATCATCCGGACCCCGTGGATCCGGCCAATTTGGCCGATCTGATCGCGAAGGTCAAGGAAGAGCGGGCCGATCTTGGCATCGCGTTCGACGGCGACGGGGACAGGCTTGGCGTCGTGGATGAACAAGGAAACATTTTATGGGGAGATCAATTAATGATCTTGTTCTGGAGGGAAATATTGCCGAAATATCCCGGCTGCCAGGCGCTGGTGGAGGTGAAGTGCTCGCAAGCCCTGGTTGAAGAAATTGAGAAACTGGGCGGCCAACCGATCTTCCACCGCACCGGACACTCGCATATAAAAGCGTCGATGCGGAAGCTCGACACGCCTTTTACCGGAGAAATGTCGGGGCACTTGTTCTTCCGGGATGAATACTATGGATTCGATGACGCTCTGTATGCTGCGGGACGCTTGTTACGAATAGTGAGTCAATCCGGCAAGCCTCTCTCCGGGCTCTATGCCGACGTCCCGCGGTATTGCTCGACTCCGGAAACGAGAATTCCGTGCGAAGAGAATGAAAAATCTAAAATCATAAATAAAGTGAAACAGTATTTCCGCGGTCTTCATGAAACGGTAGAGGTCGATGGAATCCGGGTATTGTTCCCCGATGGCTGGGGGCTGGTGCGGAGTTCAAACACACAGCCTATCCTGGTGCTCCGGGCCGAAGCCGGCAGTCATGAAGGGCTGAAGCGGATCAAGGCCGAAATGGAGAAGGCGCTGCGCAGCGCTTCGGGACATGTGCAAGTCCAGTGGTGATCCAAGGGGAGGCTCATCCTTGCCGCGGAGGGAAACGCCTTCCTTCCGTCCTTCCGTCCCGAAGCAAGAGGTGCCGGAAGGTTATGAGTGAAATGGTTGTATGAATTTAGGTTATAAATTCAGGTTATAAATTTAGGTTTGACAAAAAAATTCCAATACCCTATAATAGCCAATAAATTAATACTCCAAATGTTGTGATTAGAATTAGTAGGAGTGAAATGACCTTCCAGAGAGCCGTTGGTTGGTGTGAAACGGCAGCGTCGATCACTTTGAACTCGTCTATGAACAGCTGCCCGATAATGTAGGGTATGACGGAATTCCCCCGTTACAGGGATAGATGGTGATGGCCATCGAAAGAGATCATTTCGCATGAAATGAATTAGAGTGGTACCGCGGGTTAACCTCGTCTCTATACGTAGAGACGGGGTTTTTTTGTTGATTAAAGTCCGGGTTTAATCAACCCCGCTTGACATATAGATATCCAAAAAGGTTTAGGGAGGAAACAGAGATGAACCGAAACATCATCGTGCTGGATACCACATTGCGTGACGGCGAACAAGTGCCGGGCGCCAAGCTGAACGTCAATCAAAAAGTCGAGTTCGCTCAGCAATTGAAGCGGCTTAATGTAGATATCATCGAAGCGGGATTCCCGGCTTCTTCCGCGGGAGATTTCAACGCGGTCCGGGAAATTGTCCGCACCGTAGGAGATTCCGTATCGATTACCGCTCTTGCGCGGGCGGTTAAGAGCGATATCGATGCCGTACATGAGAGCATCAAGCTTGCGCAAAATCCGTTCATTCATATCGTGCTGGGCACCTCCAACATCCATGTCGACAAGAAATTTAACCGTTCCAAGGAAGCTGTCATGCAGATGGGAGTCGATGCGGTCAAGTACGCCAAAACTTTGCTTCCTGAAGTGCAGTACTCCACGGAAGACGCGTCGCGATCGGATTTCGAATATTTGTGGCGAACGATCGAGGCCGTAGTCAAAGCGGGGGCCACCATCATCAACGTGCCCGATACGGTAGGCTATGCTGTTCCGGAGGAATTCGGCGATCTGATCCGGCGCATTAACGAGCGTTTAAAAAATTTGAACGAAAACGTAATCCTTAGCGTTCACTGCCATAACGACCTGGGGCTGGCGACGGCCAATACGCTCAGTGCGATCCATAACGGAGCCGATAAAGTCGAGTGCACCATCAACGGTTTGGGAGAACGGGCTGGCAATACATCGCTGGAAGAGGTTGTGATGGGGCTCAAAGTGAGGGAAAACTATTATCACTGCTCCACCCGGATCCAGACGACAGAGCTGCTCAGAACTTCCAGATTGCTGACCCATTTGACGGGACTTGATGTGCAGGTGAACAAAGCGATTACCGGCGAGAACGCTTTTGCCCATTCTTCCGGCATACATCAGGACGGACTGCTGAAGGACCGTCAGGTCTATGAAATCATGTCGCCCGAGGAGGTCGGGGCGGAAAGCATGGAGCTGATCCTGACGGCCCGTTCCGGAAGGCATGCCTTCAAGAACGCAGTTGAGAAGATGGGCTTCGATCCGGGCGATGCCGAAGATTTCGAAGCGCTGTTCGCGAAATTTCTTACTTTGGCCGATGCCAAGAAAGAAGTTTACGACCACGATGTGTTTTACCTGGTGACCAGTCACCGCACCTTGAATGAAAACAGCGGTCATCTGTACGAACTGGAATCCTTTCAAGTAGTAACGAACGATCTGTATCCTACCGCTACGGCCAAATTGAAGAAGGGCTCCGAGACGTTCAAAGGCAGCGCGGTTGGCGATGGTCCGATCGATGCCTTGTACAGTGTGCTGAAAACATTGACGGGGCTGGAGGTCCAATTGAAGGATTACAAAATAAACAGCCTGTCCCGGGGCAAAGAAGCGGTCGGCCGGGTCAATATCCGTATCGAGTATCAAGGCAAAATCTACTCTGGACGCGCCATGGACACGGATATCATCAAGGCCAGCGCAGTAGCTTTCCTGAACGGCATCAATGCCGCATTGCTGGATGCAGGCAGCGACAGCCCGAACCCGCAAAGCTAATTTCTAAGCCCCATAGTGCCTAATTCTAAGCAATAATGCACGTCTTTTCGGAGAAAGTGTCGGAAGTACCTGATTCTAGAGCAATAATGCACGTCTTTGGAGCGTTTTTTAGCAAAAGGGTCCCATTTTGTGAAAAAGACCTGCACATTTGCGCGTCTTTCGCCTTTTTATTGGAAAAAGGCACCGATTTTAATGTATTTTTGCTCGTCTTTGCGATGTCTTCGCCGATGTCCCGACGTATTCCGTAAATCCGGATGATCTCTCCTGCCGGCGGCGTGGGATCGTGCATAGAATAGCGAGCCATTCCTTCTTGTTCAGACGATGGCGTACAAAGAGATGGTGACGGGTATCCCCGGAGACAGAAAGCCGGTTTAATTTCATTTGGAAGTTAATCCGGCTGTACGCAGGGTGGTTAGTTGAGATCGGCATTGCTTGTGCCGGACAGCAGGTTGTCTGAAGCAGCAGGGGAATGTGGTGATACCAGAAAATGGTAAAAGCAACCCACGGTTTGCGGGCCGCTCTTAACCGATCAAGCAGATTCAAGGTACGGTATTCAATAGAAACGGCATAGTCCAATCGAGGCCGTTAGCCGCGCTTCAGGGCTGGACGCCCCGGTCTTGCCGGACAGCGTCCGTGGTCGGCTTCGCGGATGGCCGGTGCCATAAGGCGATAAGGAGAAGAACGATCGCGCTTCCCAGATAAAGATACAACATTCCGTTAGGCAGGCCGACCAACAAGTATGTCAACATCGGGCCCAGCGCGGAGCCTAGATCGGTAGCCACCGAGTAAGCGGTCATGACCGCTACGACGGAAGAGAGCCGGGCGACATCCGACGCCAAGGCGTCCAATAAAGTGGAGACGGCTGTGCTGGCCGCCATGATGAACAAGATAATCGCGCACCAAGCGTACAGCGGAAGGTTCCAAGGCACCAAGGCGTATCCGGCCGCCGAGACGACCAGCGCCAGGCAGAAGAGGGGCAGCCGACCCTTCGGGCCGTCCGAGCGCCTGCCGACCCAGGCGGCGAGGAACGGCTCCCACGCCCAGCGGGCCGCCTGGAGTATGCCTGCCAGCATCGTGCTCGTCATGACTATGCCGATCAGCATCATTGGCTGAGTATAGTTGGTTTCGATCAACAGACTTAAAGTGGCGACCATGACTGTCTGGATAAGATAAAGCAGCAGGCCGGTAGCGATGATTATGATAACTGGCTTGGTCCAAATCCTTCTGCTTATGCTCCGGTCTTCCTTCTGCATCTGCGAAGCTTCGGTATCATTTGCTTTACCGCCGGTAATGTAGAGGGCGACATAGGGAAGACCTGCCAGCATGAACAAGCCGAATACGATGGAGACGGCATCCATGCCGCACAATGGAACGAGAATGCCGCCGGCCAGCATGCCAACGAGGCTTCCGAGCCGGGATATTCCGTTAAAGCGTCCCATCAATCGCCCCCGATTCGAATCGTCGGAGTAACGGATAACGGTTAAATAGCCGCCCATACGCAGGAAAGACCAGGCTATCCCCCACAGGCCTCGGAGAATGAGCCATATGGCAAATCCATCGAAAAGTCCGTAACCGACTGTCGTTGCAGCAGCCAGCAGCACGGCAAGGAATAGTCCGATGCGTAGAGGCATTTTTCTGTAAAGCAGACCGATTAGCGGCGTCGATGGCAGGCGGATAAAACGGTTCACCGACAGGAGAACGCCGACCTCCCATAATGCACTGAGGCCGGCTTCTTTCCAGTAAATAGGCAGTACGATGTACAGCATGGAATCTCCGAGCAGACAGAGTGCGGTAACAATAGCAATGATCGTAACCGGCCGCTGCCCGTTGCCGGTCGTCGTTTCTTTCAATAAATTAAGGTTCATAGATTGTCATGAGGGTCAGAAAGGCCGTCTGTTCGTCACAGGGTACCTTGTACCTTGTGCGTAAGACCTGAAAATGCCCAACCGGTTCGATATGAAGCAAACCGAGAATGTGGGCGACCTTCATTCTTCTCCTACATGCTCCTTTTTCTGGGAAATCTTTCTTCACTCCCTTCTTTTTACCCCTTTTTAACATTTCGGTCAAGACCAGACTTATAAATAGCCGATGAAGCCTCCGTGAGGGCGCTGCTTTCCGGTGTAGTCAAACAGGGTCCGGGCCTTCGCAAAAGCGGAAAAGCGCCGAAGGAACCGGGTTGGTTCCTTCGGCGCCCAAGGCTCTTCCGATTATTCCTGCAAGCTTTCTCCCATCGGATTCTCCTTCCACATCATTGTAATCCCGAGTCCGATGGCCATAATGACAGCAGCGAAAAGATAAGGATAATGGATGTTTAAGTCAAATAATATTCCAGCGACCGCAGGCCCGACGATATTACCCAGGCTCGTATAGGTGGAGTTCATTCCCGCCACAAATCCTTGCTCTTTGCCGGCAGACCTGGATAGGGAGGTTGTCAATGCCGGACGAAGCAGGTCAAAGGCGAGGAAGATGAAGCAGGTTACGGCCAGCACGACCCAAAAGTTCGAGATTACGGTAGATACGACCGCCATTATGGCGCCAGAAATCAAACATAATTGGATCAGCTTCTTCTCACCGAGAATATCGACCATTTTTCCAAACATGAAGATTTGCACAACAACGCCGAAGATGGAGCTTATCGTAATAATGGTGGCTATGTCCTTGGGCGTAAAGCCGAATTTATGATCGGAAAAGAGGCTAAAAACCGTTTCATAGGCCGATAATCCGAAAGCAAGAACAAACACGATGATAAAGGCAATAATGTAAAGCGGATTAAGCGATTTTCTTAAATCTGTAATAAAGCTAGTATGCTTTGCAGCCGCAGAGATTTCCTTAAGCTGTTCCTTGGTAAGCTGCTCCTTTAGGATAAAAATAGATGAGATACAGGCTATGAAGGCAATCGCCGCCGCAAAGAAGAAAGGCATGCGAACGCCATATTCGGCGATAAAGCCACCGACGCCCGGCCCTATAATAAAGCCGGTGCTGATCGCCGCGGAAACGTAACCCATCGCTTTGGGTCTCTCCTCGAGAGACGTAATGTCTGCCACGTATGCAGTAACCCCGGGCATAATAAAGGCGGCGCTGATTCCTCCCAAAATCCTGGACAGGTAAAGCCACAATACCTCCGTAGCCAAACCGAAGATAAGTTCCGAAACGCTGAAAAGGAGCAGGCCGATGGTGATGATTTTCTTCCTGCCATAACGGTCAACCCATCGTCCTGCGAACGGAGATGTCAGAAGCTGTGCCACCGCGAAGATCGCTACAAGATAGCCCATCGTCTTTCCCGACAAATGCATGATATTCATAAAAGACGGCATGACGGGGATGACGAGGCCGATGCCCAGAAATGCTATGAATATATTGCTCAGAAGTATGACTAATACCATTTTTTGTTCTTTTATTGTTTTTTTCATGGATCAACACTTTCTTTCTCTAAGTATCAATGATGCGAAATTCCTCTCCAGAATACCGTCCAGGAGGCTTCCAGCTTTTCTTTCAGCCTTCTCTTATCATTGCCGTATACTAACTCAATCATTATGGAATCGACGACTCCCAAGAAGGCGAGGGTCGGTGTTTTCGCTGCCTCTCCGACAATGGCATCGGCATCGATCCAATCCCGGAATTTGCTCTCCAGTACCGCCTGTACCTTCTCCTCGAGATCAATCACTTCCTTCTCGATAGCTTGAGCCAGATGAGCCGGCGGGAAGAAGGACATCCGCAGCCAAAACGTTAACTGCTCATTTTTTTGGAAAAGATCTATGACCAGCTGCAGAAAACCATATAAATTCTGTTCAGGATGGCGGGAATCCATATTACGAAAATATTCAAGCTTGGAAGACAGCTCCGTCTCTTTCGCATCACGCAAAACTTGCAGAAAAAGATCATCCTTTCCTTTAAAATGGGCGTAAATGGATTGCTTCTTCATGCCGACTTCTTCGGCGATCTGAGAAAGGGAGGCTCCTTCATAGCCATGAATGGTGAAATATTTTAACGCAGCCTCTTTAATTTCATTGCTTTTCAACCTTATCACCTCAATTAACGAACGTTCGTCAGTCATCATAGCAAAATAAAAAATGATATGCAAGCAAAAAATAAGCCCGCCCGGCATATTGGACAAATGTTGCGGACATGAGAGACCTTATTTTGCCCATGGGCTATTTTGTTGAAAAATATTTGCCATACCTATTTACAAACCGACGGTCGGTTTTTATAATTAGAGTATGTAAAATGTCTGGAGGAATGATTATGAAGAATGAGGATCGCAGGAAACAAACCATCCGGCAATTACTGGATGCGACAAAACAATTGCTTAGGGAGAAAAGCTGCCACGCTATAACGATGAAGGATATTATGGATCAATCGCAGTTGTCCAAGGGGGCCATCTTCCATTATGTGAAGAGCAAGGATGAAATTTTTGCCTGGGTGCTGCAGGAACGGCTGGAGGAGATCCACGAACATTTTATGAGCGAAGTTGAGAAGGGCGGAAGAACGTTCGACGGACCGATGCAAATCATCTCGAACAATCTGGCCGGCTTGGAGGATGCAGAGGAGGTAACCAATAAGGTTCTCGTGTATTTGCTGGGCAGGGAGGATGAACCCGCCGTCGCGGAAGTGCTCCGGAGCTTCTATGAGAGATCGGTGCATCTGTCCAAACAATGGATTATGATCGGCCAACAGCACGGTGTGATACAGGAGTCGGTCGATCCGGACAAGACGGCGGAATTGTTCGTTCTGCTCGCTTTCGGTCTGCGCGTTCGGGCTTCGCTGCCAGCGCTCCCCGTTTCATTCGCTGCCGGGGATTTATCGGCGTTCATGGCCCATCTGTTGAAAAAATAATAGCTTCATAGAAAGGAAAATGCGCTATGCATTTATGGCTGTTACTGCATTTGGCCGGTGTCGTATTATTTGTCGGAAATATCGTTACGGCGGCGTTCTGGAAATTCGCGCGGACCTGCACAAAAATCCGGTCGTCATTCACTCTGCGGTCAAAAACGTCATGCTTGCCGATTTTGTGTTCACTCTGCCGGGACTCGTCCTGATCATTCTATCGGGGATTGTTATGGCTGTTCAGACGGAAATGCTCGCTCAGGGATTTAATTGGCTAATGGCGTCGTTGATCTTGTTTGCGGTTACCGGCGTAGTCTGGCTGGCGGTGCTCCTTCCCCTGCAGCGGGCCATGATCCGTTATAGCGCCGCATGTGTGGATCGCGGGTACATCACGGAGGAGTACGCCCGAGCTTCCCGTTGGTGGGCTGTCTTCGGCACCATCGCCACTCTGCTGCCGGTTGTTATTCTTTATCTGATGATTGCAAAAAGCTTCTAAATCCGGGGAGGGATAACAATGGCTCCGTTTATCGCTCTGCTTTCATCCTTTGTGCTCTTTCGGGGCATCGGCTTGCTTGGCTGGCCTTATTTCGACGGTTGGCATTCTTCCCTGCGGGCGGCTGTAGTGGTCATGCTGCTGCTTGCCGCCTCCGCCCATTGGGGCAAGAGGCGTCCTGATCTGATACGGATGGTCCCGCCTTTTTTTCCAAAAAGAGAATGGATTGTGACCGTGACCGGTTGTCTGGAAATTGCAGGGGCTATCGGCCTGCTGCTGCCGGCTTTCTCGTTTGCTGCATCTGTGTGCTTGACCGTGCTGCTTCTTGCCATGTTTCCCGCCAACGTATATGCCGCCCGGGAAAAATTGACGATCGGCGGCAAGCCTGTGCCAAAGCTGTCTTTCCGTATTGTGCTGCAGATTGTTTTCATAGCGGCGGCCCTGCTGTCATCACCGATGTTCGGTCCAGAGCTTGGATGACAGGCAAGGGTTAAAACAATATCATAGGCAGGTCGGCTATAAGCCTCCTGGACATTCTCATTGAGAAGCTTCTCTCCATGTGATTGTAAGGGGGCTTTTATTTATGGGCATCAAAGGACGGGCATAATTTTTGCAAAAATAAAATTTGTCCCGCAAATTCCTGACAAACGGATGTCAGGGTCGTAGGTTTATACTTTTAGATAAAAAGCGAATGGGGGAGTTCCATGTCACAGCAGGAGTACATTGTCATACGGGGAGCCAGGGAAAATAACTTGAAAAATGTATCGCTTCGAATCCCCAAACGGAAAATAACGGTTTTTACCGGAGTGTCGGGATCGGGTAAATCATCGATCGTTTTCGATACGATAAGTGCGGAAGCACAGCGGCTGTTAAATGAAACATTCACGGCGTTTATCCGAAATCGTCTGCCTAAACACAGCCGGCCTGATATGGATTCGATAGAAAATCTGTCCACCGCCATCGTTATTGATCAGAGACGTCTGGGGGGCAACTCTCGTTCGACATTGGGCACTATTACCGATATTTATTCGATGCTCCGCCTGCTTTACTCGCGCGTAGGCAAGCCATTCGTCGGGTACTCCCACGTCTTCTCCTTTAACGATCCGGCAGGCATGTGTCCGGGATGTCAAGGCCTCGGCAAAAAGGTGGAGCTCGATGTTCGCAAACTCTTTGATCCATCGAAGTCATTAAATGAAGGAGCGATATTATTTCCCGTGTTTTCCGTAGGGTCGTGGTATTTAAAAACATATACCTTGTCAGGTTTATTCGATAATGACAAGAAGCTTGCGGACTATACGGAGCAGGAGCGGGAGCTGCTGCTGTACGGCAAAGGCAAAAAAATAAAGCTTCCGTCCAAGGGAGGACCGATCCAGTCTGATTATGAAGGAGTCGTCCACAAATTCAACCGTCTGTATATTCAAAGAGACAGCAGCGAATTGTCCGAGAGTACCCGAAGCAAGGTGAACCGCTTCATTACCCTTGTCGCGTGTCCGGAGTGCAAGGGCGCCCGTCTTAATCAGGCGTCTTTAAGCTGCACCATCAACGGACTTAACATAGCGGAATGCTCTGCGATGGAGATAAGCGAGCTTCATAAAGTGATAAACCGTATCAAAGATCCGATCGCGGCCCCGCTCGTATCCGCTTTGTCGGAGCGGCTGCAGCATCTGATCGACATAGGGCTGGATTATCTCACCTTGAACCGTGAGAGGCGCTTGAATTTTTTGATAAAGAAGAGATACGACGCCAGCTGCAGGCTATAGATGATGTTGGTTTGCATTATTTGACACTCGGCCAACCGTTAAGCACGCTGTCCGGAGGGGAATGCCAGCGTATTAAGCTGGCGGGCGAATTGCACAGGAAAGGAAAAATCTATGTCATGGACGAGCCGACAACGGGACTTCATCTATCGGATGTGGATCATTTGTTGACCATTCTAAACCGACTTGTCATTGTTATTGAACACAACCTGGATATCATCAGACAGGCGGACTGGGTGATCGACCTTGGACCGGAAGGCGGTCATAAAGGCGGACAGGTTATTTTTGCAGGAACGCCAAGGCAGCTATCTGACGCTCAGGGATCGTTAACAGGTATGTATATAGGAAAATGAAGAATGCTCAAGATGGATGAAGTACACTTGGGTGTCAGCCGTTGCTGGGATGATGGCTAAGTGGTTGACCACCGTCATGCGACGCCAAACACCGCGCGCCGGGAGTCTGGAGCGTTGCGGAAGGCTGGGGGGCCGCTCGTGCTTTTGGTCTGTTGCCGATATAATCGGGATAGGGGGGGATTTGGCTTGAAGCTGGATCGATTACTTGCTATTACAATGTGTCTGCTCAGTAATAAAAGAGTGACTGCCGCCGAGTTGGCGGACAGGTTCGAGGTATCCTTAAGGACTGTCTACCGGGATATCGACGCGATTAATCAGGCTGGAATTCCTGTTGCTTCCTATCCCGGTCCGGACGGAGGGTATGAAATTATGCCGGGCTACCGGATAGATAAACAAGTATTGACGCTGGAACATTTAGTTGCGATCTATACTTCGTTGCGAGGCATTCAATCGGCAACGGATAACTCCGAGCTGACCGAGCTGCTTGAAAGAATCGGGGCTTTGATCCCGGAGGATTTCACAACCTCTGCCTCATTCAGCCTCGATTTCCGGCACTCTTCGAATGCGGATGTCAAGGAGAAGATACGGTCTCTTCAGCTTGCTGTCCGGGAGATGCATACAGTGAAATTTGACTACATGGATAGTAGGGGAGCAGAGACGTCCCGAACGGTTGAGCCCATGGGATTGTACCTGAAGCGGAGCGCTTGGTATTTATGGGGGTTCTGTCGTATCCGTTCGGCCCTCAGGGTCTTTCGTTTATCCCGCATGAACAATTTGAAGCTCTTATCTGAAAGGTTCGTCCGCCGCAACTTGACCATTGAGGATATAGATAAGGACCGCAACATAAAGCCGCCGGATGGCGTGGATGTAATGCTATGCTTTAACCCCGCGGCGAAGGCTAGGGTCAGGGAAGAGTTCGAAGCCGCCGATATTGCGGAGAATCCCGATGGAACCTTGCTGATAAAGGCCTATTATTATTCGAGGGAGAAGGCCGTACAGCATCTTTTGAGCTTTGGGATTCATGTAAGGGTGCTGGCACCGCCGGAGTTTATTGATGAATTCCGCTGCCAAGTGCTTCAAATTTCGCGTCTGTATCAGCATTGACGGTTTGGCCGTAGAAATGTTGTTGTTTATTTTATTTAAGTATTTACTTTATTAAGGAAAAGATTTAATATGAAGTCAGAAATAACCGGAAGGGAGGAAAACGACTAACGATGCCTGTCGATATATTTTCTGCACTTGCCGACCCGACCCGGCGCAGGATTCTGGAGATGCTCGCTGATCATGACGGGTTATCTGCATCCGAGATTTACGATCAATTCAAAGTCAGCCCGCAGGCGATTTCCCAACATCTGAAAATTCTTCGCGGGGCGAATTTGGTAGAGGTGGAAAAGCGGGCACAGCAGCGCATCTATCGAATCAACACTAAAGCAATGGTCCAATTCGAGGAATGGTCTAAGCGGATGAGACAGCGCTGGAGCCGAAGACTGGATACCTTGGATGCAGTATTAAAAGAAGAAATGAAGAAACATGCAAATAACCAAATTGAAAAGGAGAAACCCGAATGAATCCAAAAGAGAGTCAGCAAGCCCTTGTCATTACCCGCACGTTTGAATACGGCTGGACAGTGCTTGGGCCCATGTCAGACAATGCCGTTGCCGGCATGAATCAATCGCTGGATAAGCTCGTCCAAGCCATCGCGTGAGAAGGGGAGCCGATCCCGACCGTAATTAACAAGTTTAAACATTACTACGGATTAGCTCCAGGCCAAGTATTTAAATCGATTGTCCGTTTTGTACAATGATTATGGACCTAAATATGCGATGATTTGCTGAAAAGATTAAACATCGACACAGGAGGAGAATAATGAAGCCTCGAATTTCCGTACTCACATTAGGCGTGGACGATTTGGAAAGATCATTAAAATTCTATCGGGATGGACTGGGCCTGCCGACCCAAGGGATCATAGGCAAAGAGTTTGAACACGGGGCGGTCGCCTTTTTCGACTTGCAGGCCGGTGTCAAACTGGCCATCTGGAACCGCCGTGATCTCGCCCATGAGGCGAAGGTCCCTCTGGGATCGCCGAGCCCGACGGAAATGACCATCGGCCATAATGTAGGCAGCAAGGAAGAAGTGGACAGAATTATGGAACAAGCCCGGAATGCAGGGGCTGTCATTACGGATCCCGCGCATGACGCTTTCTGGGGCGGGTACTCGGGACACTTCCAGGACCCCGATGGCCATTTATGGGAAATCGTCTGGAATCCTGCTTGGGAGATCGAGGATTGATCTATCGTCCCGCTCGCATAGGGCGGGAAAGAGCAGCCCAACTATAGGAAATAACACATAGGCAACAATACTCTCCAGACGATTGGTTGCAAACATCCATGCATGTATAATAGTAGCCAGAGGAACAAACGCATTATGCATAATGAAAAGAAGCGGAGAGGAAGAGATGAACCACTCGAGTCACGGCGGACCATACCATGTACGTCCATACCGTCAGGAAGATCGGGAAGCATGTATGGCTTTGTTTGAGAGCAATGTACCGAAATATTTTGCGCCCGAGGAGCTTAAAGATTTTGTTTCTGATCTGGATGATTTGAAGTGGCCGTATTTGGTCATGGAGGATGAGAACGGGAAGATTGTCGCCAGTGGCGGTTATGGCGCTATAGGAGAAGACGGGACCGTTGCCGCTCTCTGTTGGGGGATGGTCCGCCGGGATCTTCATCGATGCGGGCTGGGCAGGCGGCTTCTCGTCGAGCGATTGAAGAGGATCGCGGCGGAGCCGAAATTTACCAGAGTAACCATTGAAACGTCGCAGTACAGCCGCGGCTTTTTCGAACGTTTCGGGTTCGTCGCAAAGCGGGTTTGCCCGGATGGTTTTGCCCCGGGCTTGGATCTAGTAGAGATGGAGCTTGATCTTTCCCGGTTGAAATTATAGCTCGACTTTCGGTGCGAGATCGCATTAAACCTGAAAGTTGAGTATTAAGATCTTTGGGATAAGCTGCCGTGAAATTCAAAGATCATGTACGGTTACACAAAGTTGGATAACGATCCCAAATGGATCTTGTAGTACAGCATATCCAGGACTAAAGTAAAGTGCATCGTTTACTCCAGCCTATGCAGAACATTCGGATGATCCTCTTTAGCGAGAGAGAAAGCGGCCGTACCGATAATTCAGTAAAAATTACCGGCTTTCGCGGAAGCGCGAACGGCTGAGGGGTATATGGCCGAGGAATTCTTCTCTGCATGTCAAAATCGACTCTGGCGGCGGGCGGCTTTCGCTTGCCTTAACGGCGATGCAAAAAAAAGCGAGTGTTTGTGGGTACCCGACCACGAACCTCGCTCTTTTATTTTCCTTCTTCGATCATTAAACCGATTCCGCAGGCAAGTTCCCGCCATACACGTTGCGAGCGATAATTTTCGCCACTTCCGATTTATGGGCTAAATAAGCATCCGATTTGGTTTCGATAAAATCGGCTTTTCTCATTTACGTCTGTTCCTAACTATTATATAATGAGTTAAAGTCCTATATAGGTATAGCGTCTCTATATATGAGACGAACAAGATTCTCCTTTTCAGAATTCCATTAAATAAGAGCGAACGAGTCAAGACTTTTCAGAGAACTAAGAGTGGGGGATTGAATATGACCAACGCTTTGGTAAAGAGGGAAGTTATTCGTTTGGCGATGATCGGCATGGTTGATGGCAACGGGCATCCTTATTCCTGGAGCGCCATCTTCAATGGATACAATGAGAGGGCTATGCAGAACTGTCCTTATCCCGGCATTCCGGAGTATTTGGCTAAAGAGCCTAAGGAGAATTTGCGCATCAAGGGAGCTAAGGTGACTCATATTTGGACGGATTCGCCGGAAGATGCCCGGCTTGTTGCGGAGGCGTCCTTAATTCCCCATATTGCAAGCTATCCGGAGCAGGTTATTGGCCAGGTGGATGCGGTCATTATAGCAACCGACATAGGGGGAGAGCATGTGGAGCGGTGCCGGCCTTTCGTGGAGGCAGGTCTTCCCGTGTTCGTGGATAAGCCGCTGGTGGATAATGAAAGCGATTTAGCGATATTTGCCCAATGGGCGAGAGAGGGTAGGGCAATCCTGTCCTCCAGCAGTATGAGGTACAGCAAGGAATATATGCCTTATCGGCTGTCAACGGCAAATTTAGGGCAGCTGCGCTATGTAACGGTGGCTATGGCCAAGTCTTGGGAACGGTACGGTATCCATGCGCTGGAAGGAATTTATCCTATTGTGGGGCCGGGTTTCTTGACGGTGCGGAATACGGGCACCGAGGACAGGAACATCGTGCATCTTAAGCACCGGTGCGGGGCGGATATAGTGATTTCCGTTACAGCCGATATGTATGGAGCTTTCGGCCCCGTGCTTCTGTGCGGTACATCGGGGCATGCGTATGTTTCCTTTCAAGATACTTTCTATTCGTTCAAAGCCCAGCTTCAAGCTTTTATCGATTATTTGCGCACAGGCGAAAGGCCCTTTCCGTTTGCGGAGACAGCTGAATTGATGAAGCTTGTCATAGCGGGAATCCGAAGCCGCGAACAGCAGGGAGCGGAAATTGCGGTGAAGGATATAGCACCTTCCCTTGCTGGGTTAGAATGATAGAACTGCTTAATTCTGTCAGGGAATCAGGTTGTCGGCCGGGCAGCCGTTGACAGATCAACCGCCTGTTTGCCGTTGACGATCCGTCGAACGTTAGCCTGTGACGGATCAGCTTACCGTTTAGCTGGAGTTCTAGGCCCCTCAGTTAATACTTTGCTGCCAGCCATAACAACTCAATAATCAGGAGGAACCGCTATGTCCGTAAGAAAGTACGCAATGCGGCCTAGTAGAGTACTGAGAAAGCTGCATGCAGGAGAAGTAGCTTATTGCACCAAACTTAATCTGGCCGATTCCCGTTCGGCGGAAATAGCCGCTATGTCGGGCTTTGATTGTATCTGGACCGATATGGAGCATGTGCCCAATGACTGGTCTGCGGTAGAAAAGCAAATTTTGGCCGCCAAGGCTTACGATGCGGATACGATTGTCCGAGTTGCACGCGGAAGCTACAGCGACTATATCCGCCCGCTGGAAATGGACGCGGCCGGCATTATGGTGCCGCATATTATGAGCCTGGAGGACGCGCAGCGGGTGGTCCGCAGCACGAAATTCCATCCGCTTGGCATGAGGCCGGTCGACGGGGGCAACTCGGATGGAGCATACTGCAACGTGGACTTTAACGATTACATCAAGCAGGCGAATGAAGAACGCTTTTTGATTCTGCAGATTGAAGATGTGGAGCCGTTGGATGAGCTGGAGCAGATCGTTGCTTTGCCCGGGGTTAATATGATCTTTTTCGGTCCGGGCGATTTCAGCCAATCGATCGGGGCTCCCGGCCGGATGGATCATCCCCTGCTGTTGGAAACGCGGAAGCGGATAGCCGATCTTGCCAACAAATACGGGAAGTTCGCAGGCACCGTAGGGACCGTGGACAACCGCGAGGAGCTGATCGGGCTTGGTTACAGGTTCATCAGTATTGGGGCGGATGTAGTCGCTTTAAGCCAGTATTACAATGCCATTATGAAGCGGCTGTTGTCCTCTTGCGGAAGACCGGCGGACAGCATTTACTCGGAAAGCTCGAAGGAGGGAACAACATGAACGTTATGTCATCTTTTTCACTCGAGGGTAAAGTAGCTGTTGTAAGCGGAGGCAGCGGTTTGTATGGGCGGCAAATCGCCTCCGCGCTCGCTCAGGCGGGGGCGATTACCCAGGTGACTTCCCGCAATGGCGACAAGCTCGCCGAGATCGAGGCAGACTTCGCCGCTAGAGGGGTGCAGGTTACCGCCCGCCAGCTGGACCAGGCCGAGGAGCCGTCTATTCTGGCCCTAAGGGACACGCTGCTGGACGTATACGGACGCATCGATATCCTCGTCAACAATGCGGTGCTGCGTACGATGGGCTCTTGGCAGGACCCCTTGGAGACGTTCACCAAGAGCATGGAGGTTAACGCAGCGGGATTATTTGCAATGACCCGCGCTTTTGGTGATGTGATGGCCCGACAGGGAGGGGGATCTATTATTAATGTAGGTTCTATCCAAGGCATGGTGGGGCCTGACGCCGAAATATACCGCGATGTCGAATTCCATGGCTTTGTTCCCGACTACTTCTTTCATAAAGGCGGCATGATTAATTTTACCCGCTTTACGGCCAGCTATTATGGAAAGAGCGGGGTGCGCTGCAACTGCATTAGCCCGGGAGGAATGGCCTCCGAGCGTACGCCTCCGGCTTTTATTGAAAGCTACAGCAGACGGACCTTCCTCGGGAGGATGGCGGGGGAAAGCGATCTGATGGGCAGCATCGTTTTTTTGGCATCGGATGCTTCGGCTTATATCACCGGGGTCAACCTTCCCGTAGACGGCGGCTACACCGCCAAATAGCGGGTTTGGATTGCATAAGCTCAGCCCGGTAAGGTAACGACCGGCATGGATTTGATAATCGAGGAGGCTCGAAGAATGTACAGTTGCTTGTTTTCCATGGAAAACAGAACCGTTGTCGTAACCGGAGGAAGCGGTTATTTAGGTCGAGAAATCGTTCGCGCCATGTCTGATTTTGGCGCTGCGGTTGTATCGGCTGATTTGCAGCCCGCAGAGCATACGGGAGAGAGAATCGTCAGTGCGGTTTGTGATGTCTCTGATACCGAATCGATTCGCCGCCTGTTCAACGAAGCTAGGGAAACGTTCGGCCGCATCGATGTCTTGATCAACTGCGCCACTTACGGGGCCGGCTACGGGCCGCTGGGCACCGTGGAGCAGATGTCCGACGAGGATTGGGCGTACGGATTGGACGGGGCGGTGGGTACCTGCTTCCGCTGTACCCGTGAAGCTGTGCCGCATTTGGAGGCTGCGGGGGGCGGAAGCATCGTCAATATCGCTTCCATGTATGGAATGGTTTCGCCCGACCCGTCCATCTACGGAACCAGCGGGGCGAACAACCCTGCCAATTACGGAGCCGGCAAAGCGGCCGTCATCCAGTTTACCCGTTATTGTGCGGCTCATCTGGCTGCGAAGGGCATCCGCGTGAATAGTGTTACCCCAGGGCCGTTCCCGAATCCCAACACCCAGCAGGATGAAGCTTTTCTGACCCGTCTGAACAGCAAGACGATGCTTGGCCGAGTAGGACAGGCGCATGAAATCGTAGGAGCCGTACTCTACTTGGCATCCGGCGCCTCCAGCTTTGTAACCGGATCCAACATCGTAGTGGATGGCGGTTGGACCGCCTGGTAGCGTCTCGATTTCGTTGTTAGGTGTCCATTCGCAATTTTGGGATAGCAAGTAACTCCGTATTTGTTATTCACCAGCGCCCTCATTTTAGAGAATAATGCATTTGCTTTACTTATGTTCACATGCACTACTTGCATCTGTCACCGGACAGCTTGTCTTTCGAAGGGGGGTGGGGACGAGCCGACAGGGAATAAATGAACTTGATTCATTAACGGATAAATAGAAGCGATTTCGGAGCGGAGTCATCGGAACCTGCTGAATGGAAGCCCTACGCTATGGTGTCAAGGAATGCCAAATCTAATTCGGAGGATGCTCATATGAGAAAATTACCGATGATCATGCTGATGATCTTGCTAATGTTGATGATTCCCTTGGCCGCATTGGCAGCCGTACCAAATCCGTCAGAGCCGGATGTGATTGTAGCGGCAAAGACGGCTGATGGTTACAATACCTATTTTCCTTCTATGGAGCAATTGCCGTCCGGCAAGCTTGTTGTAGTCTACTACAGTGCAACCGCTCATCAAGGCACGAATGGCAGAATTGCTATGGTAGAGAGCACGGATGAAGGACTGACCTGGTCTCAACCGCGGATCATCATGGATACGCCTGAAGATGATCGCGATCCTTCCATTACCCTGTTGTCTGACGGAACGCTGCTTCTGAACTGGTTCAAACCTGATAACGGAGTCAATCAAGTATACGTATCCCGAAGCACGGATGAGGGCTTGACCTGGAGCGCGCCGACCAAGGTGCAAACGAATCTGATAAACGCCGCAGTTTCTTCCAAAATGGTTGAATTGGATACCGGAGAGCTCCTGCTGCCTATCTATGGCTCTTACACCTCCGATCAAGGGGTTAGCCGATCGGTAGTTGTTCGCAGCTCGGACGGTGGCTTGACCTGGAATCCGTCGTTGGAAGCGACGATGGCCGAGCCGGTACCCTTGCCTCAGCCGAATCTGTTTCCAGCTATCGGGTTTGTTGAACCGGTTATTGCCGATTTGGGCGGCGGGCACCTGATAAGCATGCACCGAACTTATTCAGACAGCGACAATGGGATTGCCTGGGAATCGGAGTCTTTTGATAACGGGCACACTTGGAGTGCCGCGGTCAGAACCACGATGTACGCCCACTGCTCGGATCTGCTTGTGCTCAGTAATGGTACTGTGCTTCATACGTGGGGAGACCGCAAATTTGACTTCAGCAGCGGAAGAGCTGTAGTAGGGCGGGTAATGGAGCCCGGAACCGATTGGGAGGACTGGGAGGATGCTCTAATTTATAAAAGCCCCGGCTCTACGGACATGGCTTATCCGAGTGCGGTTGAGCTTTCCGATGGGCGGATCTTTATTGTCTTCTACGATGCTCATTCCACCAAGGGCTTCATAGGCGGAAAGTATTTTAACCCGGAGGATGTAACGGTTGAGAAACGTACCGACCGTATGGAGCTGCTTGCCATGTATAATAGCGGAAGCCTGCAGATTGATACCAATATGACTTATGAGGATCCGGGTACTCCTAGCCGCGTGAATGTCAAACCAACAGGAGCCATTGATGGGGTGGCTAGCTTGAATTATGCTGCCTGGGGAAGCGTCCCCATGCCGCCGGAATCCTATTACTACACTCTTATTTTACCGAAAACTTACAAACTTAACGCTATCGGGATCAACTTGAAACCGCAAGCCGGAAGACCGGAGAGCGCGGTTGTCGAATATAAAGATGCGCAGGGTCAATGGCATTCCTTGTTTTCTTACACCGACGTTGTTCATGAGCAGGGGATTCTTGATATCCATGAATATGATCCGGGGCTTCTGGCCAAGGAAGTTAGGGTAAGAATTACGAAAGCGTCCGGGCAAGCGGTTCTGAGCGAAATAGCTTTGTACGGTGAGCCTGCGTTATCCCAGATCGATCTGCTGTCGCTATACAATAACGGCCAAATTCAAATTGATACCGATATGACTTATACATCGGGCAGGGTGGGCATTACCGGACCGCTGGACGGCAGTCTGGATTATTGGGATTCCGCCACGCGAAATTCACCTACACCGCCACCGGCATACTATACCGTTGAATTGGATACTGTGAGGGAGCTTAGTGCCATCGGGGTCAATTTGAAGCCCAGAGAGTATGCGGAGGACGCTATCGTATCTCTATCCGTAGACGGTACGACATGGACACCGGTCATTTCCTACACCGGGGCAAGGCACAACAGCGACAGTATGGAAATCCATCATTTCGACACTGTTCAAGCGGCCAAGTACGTTAAGGTGGAAATAACAAGATCCGAGGGCTGGCCTCAGCTGAACGAATTGAGGCTCTATGAAGAATACTAACACTCCTTGTAAAGATTCGTAGTTATACAACTATGGGGCAGGGGAAGAGGAGTTCCCCGTTAGGCCGGCTTTTATATAAACCATGAATAGGCTGCCTCTAATCGTCCTCTAGTCAGACAGGGCCATTGCCCCCCTAAATATTTAGGAAGACAATGGCCCTGCATTTTGTGTGGCAAAAAGACAGCGAATTTCTAGCTCGACGGTTGTTGAGTGAAGCGTAGAGGGGAGCATAATGATGAGACCAACTGCTGAACGGAAGATATCGAAGCTTACTTTGGGTACGGTGCAATTGGGGATTCCATATGGCATTAACAACCGGGAAGGCATGCTTACGGAGGAACAGGGGCTGCGGCTTCTGGAGCTGGCCTGGAGCGAGGGCATAACTTCATTCGATACTGCTGCGGGGTACGGCCGCGCGGAAGCGCTGCTTGGCCGGTTCAGCCGAGGCAAGAGTCCCTTCATTATTACCAAGCTGAAGACGGGAGTCGGCGGGAGGATTGATCCCGATAAGCTGGAGCAGAACATGCGTAAGGAGGCCATCGATTCCTTGAAACTGCTGGGTGTGTCCTCCATTCCGCTGTTAATGCTGCATAATACCGATGTTTTGAAGGAGCACGGGGACGCTATTGAGGCCGGCTTGCGATCCCTGCGTAAGGAAGGCTTAATCGAGCGTGCCGGCATTTCCGTTGCATATAACACCGAGGAAGAGTATTCGCTGATCGGCAGCCGTTTGCTTAACGATCTTTATGAAGCGGTCCAGCTGCCTATGAATTTGCTTGACCACCGCCCCTTGCGCAATGGCTGGCTGCGGAAACTGAAGGAGAGGGGAAAGCTGGTGTTTGTGCGCAGTGTTTTCCTGCAGGGTCTTATCCTTATGCAGCCGAATGAGCTTGGGAAAACGATGGCCAAGGCAAAGTCGCCGTTGATGGAGCTTCACGACCTGGCCGGGAAGTACAGGTTTCCGCTGCCCCAGATGGCGGTTTCCTTCGTCAGGGATTGCGGCAGCGCAGACAGCCTCATTATTGGTGCGGAGACAGAGGGGCAGATTAGGGAGAACCTGCGGCTGATGGCCGGACCGCCATTGCCTGAAGAGCTTAGGGAAGAGATCTTGAACCGTTTTGCAAATATAGATGATGCAGTCATCACCCCCCATTTGTGGGCGCCCCGCTAACATATAAAACTCGCCACTGTCGAAGAAACGAGACAGCGTATTTCTTTTTTTCTTTGGTTTGTGTATACTTTTATTAACCGTTTCTGCGGATTTTTATTGTATGTCATGAAGCTATTGTATATTGCACAGCTTACACTACACTGGGGCCTTACTGAACTTATCTTTAAATACAGCGGGAGCAGGTGACTTGTCATGAGTGACTCATCCATCAAATCGAAAGATTCCCCCTATTTCCTGATCCAGTCCGTGGACAGGTCGTTGACAATTCTGCAAAGCTTTATAGAGGAAAGGCGCCCTATGGGGGTAACGGAAATCGCCAAGCGGCTCGGGCTGCACAAGAGCGTCGTTCACCGTTTAATGCTGACCCTGCAGGCACATGGTTATTTGGAACAGGTTCGGGATACCGACAAATATATGGTAGGCCCGAAGGCATTTGAGCTCGGCTCCGTATTTACAGGCTCCACTTCCCTGGTAGATGAGGGCAAGCAGATACTAATGCAGGTGGTCGAGGAAATAGGCATGACTGCGCACCTGGCCATCCTTGACAGAGACTCCGTGCTGTATATGGTGAACGTGGAACCGGATCACTTCAAGTATTTATTTGGAGCCGTCGGACAAAGGAAGCAGATCTATAATACCGCCTTGGGCAAATCCTTGACTGCCTGGCTGCCGGAGGAAAAGACCAGGAAGCTGTTGGAAAACTGCAGCTTCGAGAAGCTGACAAGCACTACGATCGGATCGGTAGAGGAGTACTTGGAAGAGCTGGAGAGGGTAAGACAGAACGGTTATGCGATTGATAACGAGGAAGCGGTAGTGGGTGTGAGATGCGCATCCGCACCGGTATGTGACCGTGGAGGCGATGTCATTGCGGCAATCAGCGTCAGCGGCTATAACGTCTCGTATGAGCAGATCCATGAAATCGGGATCAAAATTAAGGGCCTCGCCGCACAATTGTCCCGCAGGCTGGGGTATTTTGGAGCAAGATAGGAATTGCAGCACCACAAGGATATGAACAACAAGCCGGAGTTCCCACAAGGAACCCGGCTTTTTTTCTAAATATAAGAAAGTATAAGCTTTAAGAGCTTATTCAGGTCATCCACCGGATTATGTAAAAGACAATCAATACAGCAGGTCTTTTTTGGAAAAAGACGCACGATGCCTAATTCTAGAGCGATAGTGCAGGTCTTTTTTGGAAAAAATCGCGAAATGCCTAATTCTAAAACGATAATGCAGGTCTTTGGAGCGATTTTTGCGGAATGGCCCCATTTTGTCAAAAAGACCTGCACATTTGAGCGTCCTTCGCTCTTTTTTGGGGAAAGGGGCGGATTTTAATGCACTTTTGCTCGTCTTTACGACTTCCTTACCGACCCGGATGCGGCATGAAGGCGATTTCATTCCGTGCTTGACACTAATTAGGGTCTATAATAGAATATAAGTAATAAAAGAGACTATGTCTCTCATTGTGATACGAACGACAATGGCATCTTTAGTCCTCCAACAACGGATCGGCCCGGTGTTCCTTTTATAGCTGCAGGTTCGCCTGTTTCTATACATTAATTATTATGACTTTTGGGGGGAGATGGATGAGAAGGTTTCGCCTACCGATTATGAGCGGACTGCTCGCGATCTTATTAATGGCCACGGCTTGCTCCGGTCAGCAGGGAAAGGGCACCGGATCAGAGGGGAATGCCGGGGGAGATGGGGACTCCAAAGAAAAGCCGGTCACAATCACTTATTGGATTGACCCGCGTTTCCAATTAATTGAGGGAATGGAAGATGAGACTAAAAATTACGGCGACTACGAGAAGATTCAAGCGCAAAAATTTATGGATCTTCACCCTCACGTAACCATCGATATTCAAACGCTTACATGGGATGATCTTCCAAAGAAAGTGCCTGTAGCTATTGCTGGCGGAACACCTCCGGATATTTTACGTGATTACCTTGGAAGAACTGCACAATACGCCTATGAAGGGGTGCTGGAGAATTTAGAAGACTTGCTGCCTAAGGAGGAGCTGGATGATTATATTCAGGATTACCTGGATTTGTATACCATCGATGGGCACCTTCATGCGCTCCCAGCCTATGCGTGGGCGGCAGGCCTTGTCGTCAACAAGGAATTATGGTCGAAGAAGGGCAAGGAGAATCTCCTGCCGACACCTGAAAACCCTTACTGGACGATAGAGCAGTTCGATGAGGCGATCCAAGCGATTGCCGAGAAGAATAAAGTCTTCCCTTATGCCGTACAGATTGCGGTTCCTCAGGGCGACCAAGGCATCCTGAACCTTCTCTGGGGCTTCGGAGCCAAGCTGTTCAAGGACGGCGATTACAGCAAGACAGCGTTAAACAGCCCGGAAGCTGTCAAGGCGCTGGAATATCTGGTCAAGCTGAACGATGAAGGCAAGCTGCAGCCGAGTGCCGTTACGACTCAAGCCGGGGAAATAGATACGCTGATGTGGCAGGGGCAGTTGGGCTCGGTTAGCGATACTTTGGCCGTCTGGGCGAGGCTGAATGCCGCCAAAGAAGAAGGCAAGACGAACGGGGAGCACGATCTGGTCATGGTCCACCAGCCTAATGACGAAGGAGTCAGCAATGGGGTTCCTGTAGGACCTACCGGATTCGCTGTATTCAAGCAAGATGACGAGTATAAATTGAAATGGGTTATCGAATTCCTGTTATACCTGAACAATACGGAGCATCAGCAGGTATATGCGAAGAGCGCTGGACAATTCCCGGTGAAGAAATCGGCCGGAGTCCCTATGAAGGATGACGCGAACTATAGGGTGCTGCAGAAAATCATTGAAGAACGAGGGCTGGAGGATATGGGCGTGACTCATCCGAAATATGCGGAATTCCGCGTTCTATTGCAGCCGGAAATTCAAGCGGTTCTATTAAAGCAGAAAACACCTGCTCAAGCGCTGGAGGATTATGAGCGGGCAGTCAATAAAATACTGGCGAAATAACATGGGGAAAAGTGTGGAATGCCTGGGTGAAGGGCATTCCTTACCCCTGTCTTAAGGTTTCGAGTGCTTAGGGGATAGAATAGGAAGGAGGGCATTAAGGTTGATCAGAAGAATCATACAGGCTAGATGGGCATATTTTTTTCTCCTTCCGGCTTACTTCTTTTTTGTCATCTTTACATTGTTGCCTTTGATTCAAGGAGTAGGCTTCAGCTTATATGACGTTAAGCTGAACACAAGGAAATTCGTTGGACTGCAGCATTATGTTGCCCTCTATCATGACGACGCCTTCTGGAAAGCGTTAGTCAATACGCTGCTTATTACACTGGGCGTTGTTCCGGCCGTAGTCGTTATTTCTATCCTGGTAGCCGTAGTGGTTCATCCGTTAAACAAACATGTCCAGACCTTCTTCCGGATGTCTTTCTACATGCCAGTTGTAGCGAGCGGAGTAGTCCTCTCCATGGTTTGGCTTTGGATTTATAATCCCACTTACGGGCTTTTTAACTATTTAATCGGTCTGATAGGACTGGAGCCGGTTGCATGGCTGGGAACCCCCGGCAAAGCGCTCGTTTCGATTATTATAGTTGTTATTACCCTGGTGCTTGGCCAGCCTATCATTCTGTTTCTGGCTGCCTTAGGGGGAATCCCCCAAGATTTGCAGGAAGCGGCAATGATAGATGGGGCAAACAGCCGTCAGCGGTTTTTCCGGATTACGCTTCCTCTATTAAAGCCGACAACGCTGTTTGTTATGGTGACGCAGACGATAGCCGTTTTCCAGGTATTTGTCGTTATCATGCTCCTTACCAACGGGGGGCCGGCCAACGGGACGCAGACGATTGTTTACCGCATTTATCAGACGGCATTCGATTTTTTTAATTTCGGTTACGCCTCCGCGCTTGGTGTGGTTATGCTGGTCATTGTCAGCTTCCTGGCCTGGTTTAACTTCCGCTTGCTCGGACAGGACACGGAGTTTTGACTTCTGATAAGACCGCTGATGGAAAAGGAGGGCCCGTTAAGATGAATTACCGCAAAATGAGTGCGCCAGAAAAAGGCTGGAGTATATTGGGGTTGGCGGTCGTGATTGTTCTCGCCCTATTTTCCCTAATGCCGCTGTATTGGATGCTGACCGGCTCTTTTAAAATTTTGTCAGACACGATGAAGATACCTCCGGAATGGTTCCCGAAGTCACCGACGCTGGCCAACTATAATCAATTGTTTACAAATAATCCGGCCTTCCGCTGGTTGTTCAACAGCATTTTTGTTGCCGGCTGTGCGTCGATCGGGGCTATTCTTACCAGTACGACGGCGGGGTATGCTTTTGGCAAGAAGCAGTTTCCCGGGAAGAAGCAGTTGTTTTGGCTGATGCTGATCACGATGATGCTGCCGCATCAGGTTCTGTTGATTCCGCTCTACCTGCTAATCGCCGACTTGAAATGGATCAACACTTATGCCGGTCTGATCGTACCGTTTATCGCTTATCCGTTCGGGGTATTTCTGGTTAAGCAGTTTATGCAGTCCGTGCCCAACGAGCTTCTGGAAGCGGCCCGGATCGATGGAGCGGGGGAAATCCGAACGTTTATCAGCATAGTGCTGCCAATAATTAAGCCGGCGATCGGCGCACTGGGGATTTTCTCGTTCGTGGCGGTATGGAACGAGTATTTATGGCAGCTGGTCGTCACGGACAAGAGGGAAATGTTCACCCTGCCGCTTGCGGTATCGAAGCTGGCTTATGGGACGCAGAGCATTAATTTGGGGCTGGCAATGGCCGGGGCGACGGTCACTTTTATCCCTATGCTGCTGTTTTTCCTTGCTTTTCAGAGGTTTTTCGTCAAAGGAATTGCGGTAGGCGCCGTTAAAGGATAACGGTATTCCGGCTGAATCGGTGTGGCCCTTTAGAAAATACAAATTCAAGTTCAGAAGACCCCTACAAACTAACGAGGTGACGGACAGTGATAGAAACGATAGCTGGTATTCAAGCGGTTCTGGGGGAAGGGCCGACATGGGATGGACAGCGGGAAGTGCTGTATATGGTGGATATTATCGGGCAAACGATTTACGAATACGACCCGCATAGGGAGACGATACATAAGACCGCATTGAATCAGATGATCGGCGCACTCGTTCCTCGCCAGGCGGGCGGCCTGCTGCTGGCGCTTCAGCATGGGTTCCATACCTACGATCCGGATAGTGGAAAGCTGACGGCCATTCATGATCCCGAACAGCATCTGCCGGGCAACCGCTTTAACGACGGGAAATGTGATCCGGCGGGCAGATTCTGGGCCGGAACGATGTCGTTAACCGGGGAGAGCTTCCAGGGAGCCTTGTATCGCCTCGACGAAGACTGGAATGTATCGCGGATGGTGGAATCCGTATCCTGCTCCAACGGCTTGGCCTGGAGTCCGGACGGGGGCACTTTCTATTACATTGATACGCCAACGAGGGAGGTGGCTGCCTTTGACTATGAGGCGGCGACAGGAGCAATCAGCAGCAGACGGGTGGTCATCCGCTTGGAACAAGATCAGGGCTTGCCGGACGGTATGACGATTGACGAGGAAGGAATGCTTTGGATAGCTCATTGGGGCGGAGCCCGGGTGTCCAGATGGGACCCCGGAAGCGGCAGGCAGCTTGGACAGATTGAGCTTCCGGTTCCTTTGGTCACCTCCTGTACCTTTGGCGGCCCTAATTTGGATGAGTTGTATATAACTTCGGCACGAGTAGGCATGTCCGAGCAAGAGCTGGAGGAGTATCCGCTAGCGGGCAGCCTCTTCCGAACAAAGCCGGGAGTAAAAGGGATGCGAACGATTGCGTTTCAAGGATGAGAAGTTCTCAGTTAGTTAACCAACAATGCTTATATCTCCAGGAATGGTTAACCCAAGCTTTCTTGCCGTTCTCACGGCTCCTAACACTTTGTAAACATTTGCTGCGAAAATAATTGTAGGCGGGTTTGGCAGGTCAAGCCATTGGCTGGTCCCTGCCCTCCCATTTCCTCCATCTCCTGAATGACTTTGTTCAGGGTACCCCGGTAAGAAGTCCCCCTTTATCAAAAATACATACCTAACGAAATAATGACATCTTTACGTTGTTCAAAGTTTATTTCATAAGTTCCCGCCGTAAACGCTGCGCTCGATAATATCCGCCACTTCCGATTTATGGGCCAGATACGCTTCCCGAGACAGGCTGCCGTTTGCTAGACGTGCGTCCAGTTGTTCGGTCAATTCGGCGATTTGCAGATCGATGACGTTCTGTACATCGGCATTGTTAGCGGCGGCGATGTCAGCCAGTGATTTGCCATCATATAACGAATAGTAGACTTCCTCATCCGACGCAGCGCCAAGCGCATGAAGCAAAGGATCTCGAACGGCGGCGTCTTGCTGTGTTCCGTCGCCGCCGGAGATTTTGCTTAGAATTTTATATTTATCGACGCATGCTGCAGCGCTTTTCTCCTCATTCCATACGATGCCAATGGCGATGGCGGCAGCCATCGTACAGACGATCACAATTCGTTTGGAACTCATAAGTAAAAATCCTCGTTTCCGGGGCCGTATTATGTAAGCACTTTTTCCCCTGGAATACTTCTACGGATAGGATTTGATTTGGTTTCGATAAAATAGGCGTTTTTGAAATAGGGTAAAAATATTGCACACTTCAGCTAAAATTTGAACCCGCACCGCTCTCCTTATTTCGCTAAAATGGGTAGAAAGCAATGTAAGAAAGCGAAGGGAGCTTGTTATGGTGTGGAAAAAAGCGATTGAAGACGCCGTCGCCAAGACGTTAAACAACATCGACCGGTTCGGGGACCGATTCCCCCATGTCAGCCAAAACGGGGTTTACCGGCAAATCGAGAACAACGATTGGACGAACGGATTTTGGTCCGGCAATGTGCCGGGGAAAGCGGGAGCCGATAAAGTGTACGCACGCTACGTCAAGGTCGAATTCCCGGTCAACGTCTGGGTCTTCCTTGATGAAATCGAAATTCTCGGCATTGACGGCAAGGCGAATGGAGCCGTAGTTTTGCCGCCGAGGCGGTAAAATATGATTTCCCGCGCGAGCTCAGAATTCGATGGCATCCGGCCTGACTTCCATGATATTGACTTTGGATGAGGATAGGGCATTCCATGACAAATTCTGCCGCGCCACGATTTATGCTAATTTATGTTTCGTAATAAAAGCCATGGACGCAGCGTTATTTTCACGCTGTGATCTGTGGCTTTTGCTTTTGAATCACTATATGACTGGTCCGTTATCTAGTGCAGCGGCATTGTCCCCGTTTGCTCATCGATCCGGCCAATCTCAATTGACAATGATAATCGTTATCAATTAAGATTATGGAGTCTAGAGAATTAACTACTGTTCGGAATAATGATGAATACTTCCGCCTAGTACTGGTCTAAAGGGGGAATAAATTTCATGGGTGCAGATGACCGCAGCTCTGTCACATCGTCAGATCGACCCTCCGGGATGAACTTGCAGCAGATTCGAGAGTATATGGAGAATCATTATCATGAGCCTCTGTCCATTGCGCAATTGGCTCATATGGCCAATCTGAGTCCAAAATATTTTGTGTATGCATTCAAAAAGACCTTTGGCCAAAGTGCCATGGATTACTTGACGGACCTGAGAATCAATCGGGCCAAACGATATTTGCTCGAATCGGAATATCGGATGCGTGAGATCGCCCATAAGGTAGGTTACAGCGATGAATTCTACTTTAGCCGGAAGTTTAAGAAAGAAGTGGGGATTTCCCCGTCCGAATTTGTCAAGAAACGAAAGATACGGGTTGCTGCATGCTCCCCGTCGGTTATCGGACAATTACTTGCTTTGAAGATCATTCCGGTGTCGGCTCCCTTAAATTCGAAGTGGACGCCTTATTACTACTATGCTTATCGTTCACAAATTGAAGTATGTCTGGAATATGACGGCCTCCGGGAAGCTGATTGGCGTCAATGGGTCAGGTCGCGGCCTGATGCCATTGTCGGGGATGTGCATCTATCGGAACATGTACGACGGAAGCTTGAAGATACGGCTCCGGCGCTTTTCCTTCCCTGTCCACCGCTGAATTGGCGGGAGCAGCTTCATCAGATTGCGTTGTTTCTTGGGAGGGAGGAGCAATGCAAGGCCTGGATTCAAAGCTATGAGCAAAAAGTGCAATTCGCGCGAAAACAGCTTGCCCCCGTTCTCGATACGGATTCATTTGTAGTGCTGCGTCTTTGCGGCGAAGTCCTGTACATATATTGCAATCAGGGAATCCATGATTTATTGTATTACGATTTGAAGGTGACGCCTGCTTATCCAGCGGAAGCTTTATATAATACAGAATTAACGATCGAACAACTGGACCGGCTTGATCCGGATCGTATTCTGGTCGCAGTCTGTCCCGAACCTGTATCACGGGCTTATTGGCTGTCGCTTCAGCATAACGAAGCATGGTGCAAGCTTAAGGCGGTGAATCGCGGACATGTTTATACCATTCCTTCCGATCCGTGGTTTGAATATTCGGCAACGGCTATCGACCGGATGTTGGATGAGATTTTGCTTTTCTTCACTGGCAAAAATCCAAAACGGATGTGGCGAAAGTCCATGGAGACTTCGATGAGCATCATATATAATCTCCCATATTGAGAATGATTATCATTGAGAGGAGATTTATGAATGCTGTACAAAATTCGTTCGACAAGGGGACGATTTGGAATCAGTGTGCTGCTGAGCATGAGTCTGCTAGCCGCATGCGGTTCCAATCAAACGGATATGAGCGGTTCAAAAGCGAATCCAACGGTTGCGGCAAAGAATCCCGAAGCTGCCGTTTCCGCAGAACGGGTATTTACCGATGAATTAGGACATGAGGTGATTCTGCCGAAACCGCCCGTCAGAGTGTTTGCTCCATATATGGAAGATGCGTTGCTAAGCCTTGGCGTTAAACCTGTTGCGCAATGGTCGAACGGAAACCAGGGTCATCGTTATTTGCAGAACGAACTGCAGGACATTCCAAAGCTTGATTTTTCAGGCGGGCTGCCGTCCTCGGAGGTGCTGCTGTCGTATAACCCCGACCTGATCATTCTGCATACGGCGAATTATGCGGATAACGGCGTTTATGAGAATTATTCCAAGATCGCGCCAACCTATGTGTTCAGCAACGCAGCGGGTGATGTCGAGAAATCACTCGAAATATTGGGAGAACTGTTAGGCAAGACCGATGAGGCCAAGCAAGCACTGGACAATTATCGCCGGAAAGTCGAGGACGCCAAAGCGGCTATCGAGAAGAACGCAGCAGACAAGAAGGTGGCGATCATCCGGTTTGCCAATAGAGGCGTGAGTTTGATGGGCGGGAATTACTTTTGCGGGTATGTCATTAATCGGCATTTGGGCATTGACATGACCAAGCTGACGGAGAACGAGAACAGCTTGAATTTCTCGTTGGAAATTCTTCCGGAATTGGATGCGGATTATATTTTCGTCATCAATGCTTATGGACAAGGGACGGAACGGATGAAGGAGATGACGGAAAGCAGCATCTGGAAGAGCGTTCCAGCCGTTCAGCGAGGCCATGTGTACGAAGTAAACGATGAATACTGGCTTGGAAGCGGCCTGATTGCATATGAGAAAGTCGTAGAGGATGTTGTAAGGGTGTTGTCGCCATGAACATGGACAGAACAGAAAAATACTGCATGCCCGGATGTGTTGAACAAGTTCTCTGCTCCAGCCATAAACAATTGGAATACAGGATTCTGATTGCAGTACCCGGTGAAGATCCTCCCGAGCGTGGTTATCCTGTAATTTATGCTCTGGACGGAGACGCGGTATTCGGAACCTTGGTTGAAGCGGCTCGTTTGCAAACCCGTAAACCTCATGGTTTTGATCCGGCCATGATCGTCGGGATCTGCTACCCGTCCAGAGAGCCGTTTGACCGGAACAGGCGCTATTATGACTTTACGACGCCGGCTCAAGCGGAACACTTGCCGGAACGGCCGAACGGGTGGGAATGGCCCGATCTTGGAGGGGCGGATGCTTTCCTCGACTTTATGGAAGCGGAATTAATGCCGAAGATTTTCGGACAATATCCGGTTGATCGCGAGCGGCAAGCGATTTTTGGACATTCGCTCGGGGGATTGTTAGTTCTCCATGCCTTATTCAGCCGCCCGCAATTGTTCCAGCATTATATTGCCGGCAGCCCCTCGATTTGGTGGAACAACCGGGCGATTCTGCAGGAGAAAATAAAGTTCGAGACGACGCTGGCCGAAGCTCGTATCTACCCGCGCCTGTTGATAACGATAGGAGCCGATGAACTGGACTACATGGTCAAGGATGCGGAACAACTGGCGGAGAGCCTAGAGCCTCTTGCTGCCTGCGGATTTCATTCGGAAATGGTGAAATTCGCTGATGAAAACCATGTTAGCGTACTGCCTGCGGCCCTAAGCAGATTACTAAAATTTACACTGGGCGGAGCATAAGTGTCGGCCTGTGGGAGCCGGTCCAAACCGATCCAGGTGACCGTTCCTTATTCGATACGGTCACTTCGCATCAAACAGATTGCGGAACCATTGCAGCAATGGTTTTATAATTTCACGCGTCATCCAATGGATCGCCGGAGACACTACATGTCTCCACCCCCATCTCAACGGATAATATATGATGTGCATCCATAACCGCCCAAGCACGCGAAACAGCCATGCTACTGCAATGCCGCTATAGCGCAGCACCGGAAGCAGAACTTCCCGCCAGAACCAGCGTAAACCATGGTTCCATAATATAAATAGCGTACGATATATGCCGTAATACATGACAGGGTACAGGACATACTTCCACAAAAATATTAGAGTCGGTTTAATGGCGTGCTTCCATAGCCATTCAAGCGGACCTGAGGCAGCCTCAAACACAGGCACGATAATATACTTGATGAGTGCCAGCACGAACGGGATGATGATTTTGTTGAACAGCCATTCTATGGAAGGAGAAAGAACGTCTATAACAGCGCTAATCAGGCGAATCAACAGGTAGAATGGAAAATAAACAGCAAAGACAATACCGCGGAGTACGTATTTAATCGCTTTTGACAGAGCTTCCATAGGCGGTTACTCTCCTTCCGAATATGTAATAACAATTCAGCTAATCTTTGCCGGTGTACATCTTTCTTTATATATACTGCGGAATTATTTGGATGGTTTCATAGGAGCGTGTCACGGAAGCTGCAAAATCTTCCCCGGTTAATCGGCAGCTTCCAGTGTAACTTGGACACATCGATTTATAAGAATGAGGAGAACGGGTATGCCGGAATGGACAGAAAGAGCGAACAAGAATGAATCAGGTGTAGAAACGGCGAAATTGCGGGTAAGGCCGCTCGCTGCGATCTTAATTATGTTGGGAGGAACCGTAGCATTATTGCTCGGGATTGCGATCTCTGTTTCCTTTGGTGCTGCCGATATAGGGCTTGGCACTGTATGGGAAGCTATAGTCTGGTTTCATCCGGATATCACCCAGCATCAAATCATTCAAGAGCTTCGTCTGCCGCGTGTGCTTGGCGGAGCAATGGTGGGTGCGAGCTTTGCGGTAGCGGGCGCACTGATGCAAGGCATGACCCGCAATCCAATGGCAGATTCCGGAATACTCGGACTCAACGCCGGGGCCGGCTTCGTTCTGGCGATATGTTTAGCCATTTTTCCCGGGCTGCCGTTTATGGTTCTAATCTTATATTCATTCCTCGGCGCCGGTGTGGGAGCAGGGCTTGTGTTCGGTATCGGCTCGCTGGCCAAAGGGGGATTGACGCCTGTACGTCTTGTATTGGCCGGAGCGGCAGTCAGTACGCTTCTCGCAGCGCTAAGCGAAGGTATCGCCCTCTATTTCCGCATCGGGCAGGATTTGGCATTCTGGTATGCAGGCGGCGTGGCGGGCACGAACTGGTTTCAACTGAAAATCATGTTTCCCTGGGTTGCGGGAGCAATGCTCGCGGCGATCATGCTCTCCCGATCCGTTACCATGTTAAGCCTTGGGGAAGAGGTCGCTACCGGTCTCGGACAACGGACGGGGCTCGTCAAGCTTGCGGGAACAATCATCGTTCTCATTCTGGCCGGTTCCGCTGTTTCGGTAGTCGGCGCCGTCAGCTTCGTCGGCCTGATTATCCCGCATTTGACGCGGTTTCTGGTTGGAGTGGATTATCGTTGGATTATTCCTTGTTCTGCAGTGCTTGGCAGCTTGCTTGTCGTGTTCGCCGATCTGGGGGCCAGAATCATCAACCTTCCGTATGAAACTCCAATAGGGGCGCTGATCAGCTTGATCGGAGTGCCGTTCTTTCTATATCTGGCACGTAAACAGAGGAGGGAGCTCTCATGAAAACGGGGCAAGCCGTACCCTCCGCCCGAACTAGAACGGCCCGGGGGATAACCGTCATGGTCGTTCTGGCTGTGCTAATTATCGTTTCTTTCGTCATTAGCATGAATACCGGCTATATTCGCCTGTCTCCATGGGATGTACTCAAGACGCTGGCAGGCTTGGGCACGGAGAAGCAGTCGCTCGTATTGTTCGATTTCCGGCTGCCTCGCATTGTCCTGTCCATTCTGGTCGGTGCAGGATTGGCCGTGTCGGGCTGCATCCTGCAGGGCGTCTCCCGCAATGCGCTGGCAGATCCGGGGATTTTGGGGATCAATGCCGGGGCCGGACTCATGGTCATGCTGTTCATTTATTTCTTTCCGGCAACGACAGCGGCCCCGGTATTCCTGCTGCCGGTTCTAGCCTTGGTCGGGGCCGGGTTGACGGCCTTGCTGATTTACACGCTTGCTCACCAACGGCATGAAGGCGTCTCGCCGACCAGGCTAGTGCTTACCGGAATCGCGGTAGCTGCGGGGATTAGCGCGGCCATGATCGTGCTGACGCTTCGTCTCGATCCCGCCAGGTATCAGTTTGTGGCCACTTGGCTGGCCGGCAGCATCTGGGGAACGAACTGGACATTTGTCCTCGCCCTGCTGCCATGGATAGCTGCGCTTCTCCCATTTGTTTTTAGCAAAGCCCGGGTCATGAACGTATTGAACCTTGGTGAGCAGGCGGCGACCGGACTTGGCGCCCCGGTGGACAAAGAACGGCTTCAGTTGCTTGCCGCAGCAGTAGGCTTGGCCGGTTCCTCTGTGGCAGTGAGCGGCGGGATCGGATTTGTCGGCCTGATCGGTCCGCATTTGGCCCGCCGGCTAGTCGGCCCGAAGCACGAGCTGCTGCTGCCGGCTTCGGCTTTGACCGGAAGCTTGCTGATGATCTTGGCCGATACGATCGGACGCTGGATCTTCCAGCCGGCGGATATTCCGACAGGTATTGTCGTTGCGGTCATCGGTGCCCCGTATTTTTTGTATTTGCTGGCGAAGGCGAAAGCCGGATAAGCAGTCCGGAAGCGAGGCCGGATTTGAAGAAACGGCGGTTTTGCAAGATCATCCCAGGCAGAATATGACCTTATTTGGTAAAATAGAGAAAATGTTCATCCTCATGGATGATTGCCAAAAAGGAAGTGGTCATGTAATGATCATTGCTACCAAATTGCATATTCCCCGGCCACGAACTGCGCTTATTACGCGTCCTCGTCTCATCCATCGTTTAAAAGAAGGACTGAATCGCGCACTCACGTTGGTCACAGCCCCTGCAGGATACGGCAAAACCACACTGCTCAGCGAGTGGGCGGAAGTGTTGGAAAGCCCCGTCGCCTGGGTATCGCTGGATATGGGAGATAATGATCGATTGCGCTTCTGGGCACATACGATTGCGGCGTTGAAACAAGCTTACCCGGCCTTCGACGAACAGGCTGTGCTTCGTCATGCTGCGGAAGACGCATCCGGTTACTCGCTGATTGCCGCACTCGTTAACGGGCTGCATCGCTTATCGCAGACGATAGTACTTGTGTGGGATGACTTTCACCAAATCGAAGAACCAACGCTGCTGAAGGGAATCATCTACCTGCTGGAACGACTTCCTTCTCACGTTCATCTCTATATCGCAAGCCGAATTTCACCATCGCTTTCCCTTTCCAGAATCCGGGTGGGAGATGGGCTAAATCAATTAGAAGCGAGTGATCTGCGTTTCGATCCGGAAGAGACGAGCGAATTTTTCACAAAATGCTCCGGGGTGGAATTGTCCAGCGTAGAAACGGCAGCCGTTCAGGAACGAACGGAAGGGTGGGTAGCCGCCATGCGGCTGGCTGTCTTGTCATTGAACGACAATTTCGATCCAGCCGCGATTATCCGGAAGATGACGGGAACGGAGCGTGACATTTCGGATTATTTCTTCGAAGAAGTGTTGTCCCGGCAGCCTGAAGCGCTGCAGCAATTTCTGCTTCAGACGTCAATCTTGCAGCGGATGAGCGGCGAACTTTGCAAGGCGGTTACCAGAATGACCGAAAGTGCCGCATGGCTGCATTGGTTGGAGCAGGAGAGCCTGTTTATTGTGTCTTTGGACGAGCAGAGGAATTGGTATAGGTATCATCATTTGTTTCAGCATTTTTTGACAGGGCAGTTGAAAATAAAAGAACCGCAGTTATGGGAGACGCTTCATATCGCGGCAGGAAGATGGTTAGAGGAAAACGGATATCCTCATGAGGCGGTAGAGCATTATTTGACGGCAGCGAGTTATGAAGATGCGCTTGTTATATTGGAAGCGATGGCGCCGGAGTTGATGATGAACGAATGGACGATGCTCTGCAAGTGGCTAAGCGATATTCCCGATTCGTTGTTGTTTGCCAAGCCGATGATGCTGTTGACTAAACTCGCTTCCCAGTATTTAGCCGGGCATACCGAGGCAGCCACGGACGGGTATTGGCGGGCGATCCGCAAGCTGGAAGAGGACGCAGGCTCCCTTCATGCCGACGAATCCGAGACGCTGCAAGCCGGCCTGGCTTTTCTGGCTGCATTCCGCACGTTTTTGGATCGGGATTTCGAATATGCCGTTCAATTCTCCAAGGAATTTGTTGAGAGACACCCTCAAGGTGATTTATTCATCGGCTTTGGCAACGATTCGGACGGTTACCATCCCGTTTGGGACATCTATGTGTCGGAAGACAGTCTTCGATTGGCCGATCAGGTGCTGACACCTTTATTGTCCATTTGGTCCAAAACACAAAATGTATATTTTGTCGCTCACCTGAGTATAGATTTCGGAAAGCTGCAGTACGAAAGGAATCGCCTGGATGAAGCCAGGACGTATATGCAGCGGGCATACGATATCGGAAGATCCAATGACAACCCCAGCCTTGCTGCGACAGCCTCGCTGTGGCTTGCCCGCATTGCTGCGGTGCAAGGCAACTGGGAAATTGCAAGCTCTATACTTCAGGAGTTGACGGAACATACGGCTCCGAAGGTCAAGCCCCATTTGTCCAGGAAAATCATATGGTTCCGGGCAATGCAGGGCAGGATGCAAGGGAAAGAGAAGCCGGTGAGGCAATGGCTGCGAATGAGCGATCTTCGCTCCGGGGATGAAATTCCGTTATCGATGATCGGGGAATATGACTTGCTGGCCACCCTGTTGGCAGAGCAGGGGAAGACAGAGGAAGCAGTGGCTTTAACGGAACGGCTCATCCTCATCGCGAGCCAGGCAGGACGGCAAAGCGACAAGATCCGTTTGCTCATTCATAAAAGCCGGTTGCTTTCTTTGCAGGGCAAGCATGTACAGAGCATGGATGCGTTGGAAGAGGCGCTCGCCTTGGCTTGGCCCGAAGGGTACATACGCACCTTTGTTGATGAAGGGGTACCGATCGGGCAATTATTGAGTCGATTTATACATTTGCGTCAAAATCAACATCACCGTCCCGGAAGAAAAGTTCCTTTACCTCACGTGAAACGACTGCTGCGGCTCATCTCTCCAATCGAAGGAGGGAGGTCGGTTTCCAACGAGGGATACATGCCTTCTATAACCTCCAAAGAACAAAGTGTTCTTCGGCTTATGCAGACCGGGATGTCAAACAAGGAAATTGCGAATGAATTAAACGTTTCGTTATCGACCGTTAAAACTCATATTAACAATATCTATGGCAAACTGCAGGTCAATAGCCGTTTGCAAGCTTTGGAACGTGCCAGAACACTCAAGCTGTTCTGATCCGTTCCTTCTTTTTTTTGCGGGGATTATCTCCACCCCCCTTGCTCCACCCCGGATCGTTTTATGACAAGAGGGGTTGATCACAACCGGGAGGGAAGTTTGTATAATCTTCTGGATGAAGCCGTTAAGAGCTCAAAGAGAGGAGGGGTTGTAAGAGATGAATCCACGTGGAAAAAGCATGAAACAATCATACAAATGCAATAGGAGGAGCGGCTTGGCGAGGTTATGCATCTCTTTGCTGCTCATACAGTCGTTTCTGATCGCGGTACCTTTTGACAATGTATCCGCTCAAGGGAGCTTTCATCCAGCCCTGAGTGATCGTTGGGGCGGGGGCCAGCAAATCGCGGGAGGGCGGTACCATTCCTTAGCCTTAACATCGGATGGGGAAGTGCTCGCTTGGGGATCGAATCAAAGTGGCAGAACTACGGTACCTATTGAAGCGCAGTCCAATATTGTCCAGGTGAGCGCAGGACAGGATCACTCCCTGGCTCTTACATCTGACGGCAAGGTCATTGCCTGGGGAGGGGGAAGATTTGGCGAAGCTGATGTACCCGAGGAGGCGAAAAGCGATATCGTAGCGATTGCATCAGGTAACAGCGCCTTCCATTCGTTAGCCCTCACATCGTCGGGGAAAGTCATTGCCTGGGGCAACAATTCTTATGGTGTATCGGATGTGCCGGAAGAAGCGGAACGTGGCGTTGTAGCCATAGCGGCGGGGTATAGGCATTCCTTAGCATTAACTTCAGCTGGTGAAGTGGTTGCATGGGGAGGAGACCCGTACCAATCTGGAGTGTTGGATATCCCCAATGAAGTGCAAGGTCATGCAGTGGCCATTAGCACAGGAAAGCATCATTCTTTGGCGTTAACTGCTTCGGGCAAGGTGGTTGCTTGGGGGAGCAACGATTATGGACAATCGTCTGTGCCGAAAGAGGCGGAAAGTGGTGTCATCGCCATTGCGGCAGGGAGAGCGCATTCTCTTGCCTTGAAATCTGATGGTTCGGTCATTGCCTGGGGCATTTCCAACGGTTCGTGGGATGACTACGGACAAACGGTTGTACCCGAAGCTGCGAAAAACGGTGTGATTGAGATTGAAGCGGGATATGAATATTCCCTCGCCCGAAAAGCGGATGGAACGATCGTTGCTTGGGGGGATAACGGATCGAGACAGATCGATGCGCCGGCACGTATCGCTGCGCCCGTGAAAGCAAAAAAACTGGCTGCGGGGGCAGCTCATTCTCTCGCTTTAACATCCGATGGCAAGGTGTTCGGTTGGGGACTCAATCTCGATAAGCGGCTTGATATCCCTGCAGATTTACAAGCTGTGCAAGCGATTGGCACGGAGTTTTCTTATTCCCTGGCGTTACAAGCCGATGGTTCGATTGTCGGCTAGGGAGACAATAGGTATTTAGACATTCCAGATGAAGTGCAAGGGCGGACAGTTTCAATTAGCACTAATTTATATCACGCGTTAGCGCTTACGTCAAACGGTAAAGTCTTTGATTGGGGTAGGATTTATGGGAATGAGGAAGATAAACGGCTCGAAGTACCAGACGATCTGGAAGATGCGATCGCCGTTAGCGCAGGACAGAATCACTCCCTAGCGCTAAAGGCAGATGGAAAAGTGGCGATTTGGGGGGATAATATCGATAACCTGTTGGATATACCAGGTGATTTGCAGGATGTAAAAGCAATTAGCGCAGGAGGTTATCATTCCTTGGCGCTACAAACGGACGGTACCGTGGTCGCCTGGGGATCTGATAAAAATAACCAGCTAGATGTGCCCGAAAATTTACAAAATGTTGTGGCCGTCAGTGCAGGCCTCATGCATTCCGTCGCTTTAAAGTCGGACGGCTCGGTGGTCGCCTGGGGAGATAACACATTTAACCAACTCGAAGTTCCTTCTAATTTGCGTGACGTTGTAGCGATTTCGGCAGGTAATTATCACACGCTAGCCTTGCAAGCAGACGGAACAATTGTCGGCTGGGGCCATAATGCCTCCGGTCAACTCGATATTCCAAGAAGCGACCTCGTAACGATGGAACTAAGAGATCAGAGCGGGGAAGAAGTAGAGCTTCCATTTGATACTGCACAGCAGGAATACACGGTTTTAATTGACAATCATGTTACATCGGTGAACGTGCTTGCGACACTGGAAAACGCGGAATATGCCGATGTGTATGTGAATGGCGAGCGACAGTCTGATCCGGCAGAAGGAGTCAATATACCAGTAACCGACGAGCAAACGGTCATTAAAGTGGAAGTATCCCCGTACATGAAACAAAGTAAAACATATACGGTCACTCTGACAAAAGAACCGGAGCCGCCCGAGCAAGTCGTCAAGCCGGTTGCTAGTCCAGTCGGCGGTGAAGTCTCGCTGGGAACCAAGGTAACATTGAGCACGGCGACCGATGGAGCGACGATCTATTACACGACGGATGGAAGCGATCCGACCCGCAGCAGCGTCGAGTATACCGCGCCTATCGAAATGACATCTGAGACGACGATCAAAGCGATTGCGGTGAAGGAAGGCATGCTGGACAGCGAGGTAATGGAGGAGCATTATACCATCCTGCCCCCAGAGCAAGTTGCGAAGCCAATTGCAAGTCCTGCAGGCAGTACGGTTCCATCAGGCACGAAGGTAACATTGAGCACGGCGACCGATGGAGCGACGATCTATTACACGACGGATGGAAGCGATCCGACCCGCAGCAGCGTCGAGTATACCGCGCCTATCGAAGTGACATCGGAGATGACGATCAAAGCGATTGCGGTGAAGGAAGGCATGCTCGACAGCGAGGTAATGGAGGAGTATTATAAGATTACGCCGCTACCTGCACCAGCGAATCTGACCGCTTCGGCGGGTGATCGTTCTGTTACCTTAAAGTGGGAAGCTGTCACGGGAACAGGTAGCGTGACTTACGCGGTTTATCAAGTGGAAGGCACATCCGCACCTGTCGATCCGGCGAACTGGAAGCTCACCCAATCGAATGTTACAGCGAATTCCTTCATCGTCACGGGATTGACGAACGAAATGGCCTATTCGTTTGCCGTTAAAGCTATCTATGCAGAAGGCGTCAGCGACTTCTCCAACAAAGCAACGTCGACGCCAAGGGCGGCAGGAGGCGTTTCCGGCCATTCGGGCATTGTTGTCGGCCCCATCTTATCCGGCAACGCTGATCTGGCAGATCTGCAAGTATGGGCCAATGATCAGAAGCTGAAGCTGGACCCATCGTTTGCTTCGGAAACGACAGATTATACAGCACGGACAGAAGCCAAACGGGTCGAGATTGTGGCGAAACAGGAGCACTTCGGGGCGAAAGTGATGCTGGAGGATAATGTCTTTACGGACAGCATCCGAATCGATTTGGAGGAAGGTAATAATACGGTTGTGCTGACGGTACAAGCGATGAACGGGACGAAGAAGAAATATACGTTGACCATTTACCGCGAAACGCCAAAGCCAACCGAACCGGTCATTAAATTTACGGACATCGCTGGACATTGGGCGGAAGGCTTCATCAAGCATGCCGCGGCTAAAGGCATCGTCTGCGGTTATCCCGACGGAACGTTCAAACCGGACCATCCGGTCACTCGAGCCGAGTTTACAGTGATGCTGGCTGGCGCATTGAAACTGAAAGGTGAAGATGCCGCGCTTACGTTCACCGACAACGAACAAATCGGTGAATGGGCAAAACAAGCCGTTGCACAGGCGGTAGAGTCAGGAATTATTGAAGGATACGATGATGGCAGTTTCCGGCCGAACAACCGCATCAGTCGTGCAGAGATGGCGGCGATGATCGCCCGGGCGCTTAAACTGCAGCTTAACGCTGATGTGTCAACCGGATTTGCCGATAACGAGACGATACCGGAATGGGCAAGAGGTGCGGTCGAGGCGATTCGCGAGCTGGGCATTGTCGATGGCCGTGGCGAAAACCGTTTCATGCCGAACGAAACGGCTACCCGCGCGGAAGCAACGGTGATGCTGCTTCGGATGTTAGAACACAAATAATCGAGTAACAATCGTCGTGTAAAATAGACATTCGATGATATGTTGCATTGCTCAGACGTTAAAAAATATGTGAACGGATAGTAAGATTGTGACAGGGGCATTTCCGGTTGTAGTGGGGAAATGTCCCTTCTTTTCGATAGAGGACGGTGGCTCGGATTCGAAAACAGTAACATTGATGACCCGACAATTTTGGGTTTTTCTTTTTGCCCCGGGGTATGCTACGCTCTATTTATCAGCAAACGAGAAGGAGGAGATGCGCTTGAACCGCAAAATTATCTATGATGTAAGGGCCGTATGCGGGAATGAGGTGCTATGGCCGGCTAATGTTTGGATTTGTGACGGATTAATAGAAAAAATCGACACCCGGCGTCTATCTTCGGGGCAGGTACAAAATTACGAGCTTATCGATGGTCAAGGAATGCTGCTCATTCCCGGAATGATTGATGTACATATTCATGGAGCCAACGGTTTTGATATGATGGATGGTACGGCACAAAGTGTCCAGGAAGTTTCCCTTGCCTGTGCATCAAGCGGATGCACTTCATTTCTGGCCACTTCCGTAAGCTCGACGATAGAAGATTTGCTGGGGATGATTCAAAGTGTGAAGCGGGTCATCGGTCATGAGGAAGGAGCCGCGATCGCGGGTATTCATTTGGAAGGCCCCTATTTAAACGAGAAACGGAAAGGAATGCAGAATGAAAAATTCCTCCGGCATCCCGATATCGAAGAGATGAGGAGAATTTACCGGGAAGCGGACGGTTGGATTAAAATGGTGACGATTGCTCCCGAATTACCCGGCGGAATGGAAATGATCTCTTACTTGCGGGAACAAGGGACCATTGTGGCGGCCGCCCACTCCGATGCTACCTATGAAGAGGCGAAGCTTGCCTTCGCCCGTGGGGCCAGTCACGTGACTCATTGCTTCAACGGCATGCGGCCCATTCATCACCGGGATCCCGGACTTGTCGCAGCCGCCTTTGAGGAGGAGCATGTGAGCCTGCAAGCTATAGTGGATAATGTCCATCTCCATCCGGCCATCGTTCGATTGATGCATCGTGTGAAGGGCGCCGATAACATGGTTTTGATTACGGATGCTCTTCAAGCCATGGGTTTGGGAGACGGAATTTATACTTTCGGAGGGCATCAAGTCGAAGTAGCCGGCGGGATTGCCCGTTTACAGGACGGAACGTTAGCCTCGAGCACGATTACAATGAATAAAGCATTGCAATTGACGGTCGAGCTCGGAATTTCCATAACCGATGCGGTTCAGATGGCATCGACGACGCCTGCGAATATATTAGGCTGTCGGCATAAGGGAAGAATCGCTGCCGGCTGCCAGGCCGATCTAGTATTGCTCAACGACAGCTTCGACGTGCAGTGGACGATGATCGAAGGAAACTTAATCCCCTCTACCATACGGATTTAATGTTTAACGCATGGGAAAGTTTCCGGCTCGGAATCATCCCAGGATCTGGCCGGGTTAAAGTGATAAGCACCTCTCTTCGACGTGATCGGTGGGAGGTGTTATTTCATTTGCTCCTGATATTTAATTCAGGTAACGTCTATTTTTCGAAGAGGTATGCAGGAAACAAAATATGGCGGCAGACACCTGTGATTAAACAGCTGTTCATTTTTTGTTTAGTTTGACCTTGTATTCTATTTCAGGTTCAAGTATACAAGGGAAGGAGGAAAGAAATGTATCCCTCATGGAAAAAATATGCGGCCGAATTCATCGGTACGTTGGTGCTGGTGCTGATAGGCTGCGGAAGTGCGGCAACAGCCGGGGGCGAGTTAGGCTATCTGGGAATCGCCTTCGCGTTCGGATTGTCCATCGTTGCGATGGCTTATGTGATCGGCCCCATCTCCGGATGCCATATAAATCCGGCGGTTTCGCTGGCAATGCTCATCCGTCGCAAGATGTCGGGAAAGGAATTCATAGGTTATGTGATAGCTCAGACAGCCGGGGCCGTAGCGGGTTCGGTGCTGCTGTACGCTATTATTCATTCAACGGGTCTGCCCGTAACTGGTCTGGGACAGAACGGATTCGGTGAAGGGTACGGAATCGGAATCACCGCGGGCATGGCGTTCATCGTGGAGATCGTATTGACTTTCATCTTCATTTACGTCATATTGGGTGTCACCTCCGATTCTGCGAATAGTCATGTAGCAGGGCTGGTTATCGGGTTATCGCTGGTGCTCGTTCACATTCTGGGCATAGGCCTTACCGGCACGTCCGTCAATCCGGCAAGAAGCTTCGGTCCGGCCATTCTATTGGGCGGGGAAGCTCTGGCAGAATTATGGGTATTTATTGTGGCCCCTCTCATCGGTGCGGTGATGGCCGCCATCGTATACCGGCTGTTGAATGTTGGCAAAGAGGCATAGCTGCCGCAAATGGGTTCAACCTAGATAGTACTAAAATATCATTACGAATACTTGCGGAATCGGGGAACTTGCAGCCTTCCTGAACAGATTGGCACTGCCTGGGAACCGACACCCGTTAATTCTGCAACAAAAACCGCTCGGCACTTCATTGTGCAAGCGGTTTTTTTTGCTAATTAGCCACTTAATAAGCAAGGGCAGGGCAGGAGTCGCAAAATAATGATTAGCACGTAAAAAAGCTGCCTATATAACGCAATAACCCGTTATAGGCAGCCGTGGTAGTATGAGTGGATTGATTATTCCTCGCGAATAATCGCGAACATTTCGTCTTCGACATCCAGTTCAATCTCGCTGCGGAAAACGCGGCGGTCGTACTGGGTAAGCATGTACCTCTCGATCGCTTCCTTCATGTTCGCTTCGATCAAATATTGGTTGCGTCCCTCTGCCGTCACTTCGGCGGAGAAGCCCAGCTCCTCATCCCACATGAGCTGCACCTGCACCTGAGTAGGCTGAATTTGCTTGCGCTCCGCAATGTGAAGGCAGATAGCGTTAATAAGTTCTTGTTCGTTCAGTATCATCTATCTTACCTCTTGTAGGGATCGTTGTGCATTTGCTGCTTCTTGCGGCGGTCCATGGCGTTGAAGATTGCCCGAACGATCGCAAATACGACAAAAATGACGATGAACAATGCAGCAAGATTAACCAGCAGACCAAGAATTTCTCCCATGAAGCCCATTCCGCCGAACAAGCCTCCGAACAGCATACCTGCGAGTCCGCCGATCATTAGCCCTTTCATAAAGCTGCCTCCGCTGAAGAATCCGCGGTTGGCATTGGCGGCCGTACCGGTGCTATTCGTAGAACGGTTGGTAGCAGAATCCTTGTTGACGCTATCCTGGCTCTTGGACGGTGTGTTCTGCTGCTGTTTGAAACTGCCGGTATTAGACTTGTAGCTTCCGCCTCTCGGCTTGGCATCGACGATGGCCGGAGCTGCCGTGGCAAATAATAAGAAGCAGGCCATAAATACTAGCATGAACTTTTTCATAGTTCCCCTCCTGAAGTTTGTAAAATCTATTTATACAATACTAAATACGGACGTCCAGAGCAACCGTTTCATTATAGTTAGAAAAAAGGTTTTATTACTTGGCAAGCAGGCCTCGGACTATAAACGGTTTTCCAAGGGGAAGGCACATCCGGTTCTTAGCGCTGCAGCCATTCACGCCCGGCTCCAAGCTTGCCGTTCTTGGGATTATAACAATCTATTGCGTTCTGGAAACGGACGAAGTGGTATTTCTTTTGTCCAGCAAGGTCATCGAGGCGTTGTAGATTTGCTGATTACTCTTGAGCTGGAACACTTTCTTCTCGGTATTATAATCCAGCCTCAGATTATCCTCGAAAAAAACCTCCTGTCTCTTCTCGTAAAGGATAGAGATTGGAGAATATGCGGCCGCAGGAGATTCCTCCGAAGGCTCCATCGGATCCACCACCCAAATTTGCGGAACCCCGCTCACAGCGCATCCGCATCCCTCCGAATCGTAGACGAGCTTCAGGGCATAGCCTTCTCTGCCGAACCGTTGTAAAATTTCGCTTTGCGCAGCCGGTCCCACCTCTATATGCATCATCATCACTCCTTGTTCTTATCGGCGCTCCTATGTAATTAATCTACATGTTGATTATAAAACGAAGAAAAAGTAATATCAAAGTGTACCATATAATGGGAAGGAGTTGTCGGAATGAGCGCCTTTGAACAGCGTTTGAATGATTTTCAAAAACTGATCAAAAAAATGATCGCTTATGGAGAAGCCGTTGGATTAATGCACTGGGATTTGCGGACAGGCGCCCCCAAGAAAGCAGTCGAAGGCCGATCGCAAGTGATCGGACAGTTGTCGGGGGAATTGTTCAGATTATCGACATCCGACGAGATGGGAGCCATCCTGGAAGAGCTGTCCCGGCCCGACCATGAAGAACGGCTGAACCGGACTCAGAAAAAAATGATCGCTGTGGCAAAGAAAGAGTATGACCGGAGCAAAAAAATTCCGCCCGATCTATACCAGCAGTACGTCGTCCTTACTTCACAGGCCGAGTCTGTCTGGGAGGAGGCGAAGGAAACCTCTGATTTTGCCAAATTCCGTCCCTATCTTGAAAAAATAGTGGCCACAAATCTCGAATTTATCGAGTTCTTGGGCTATGAAACTAACAAATATGATACTCTGCTGGACATGTACGAGCCGGGCATGACCATGGCTAAGCTGGATCAGCTGTTCGGAGCCTTAAGAGAGCGGGTAGTGCCGCTGGTAGCCGCAATACAGCAGTCTCCCCATCAGCCGGACACATCCTTCCTTAAGCAAACCTTCGATAAGGAGAAGCAGCGGCAGTTCAACCTGTTCATCCTGCGGGAGATGGGCTATGATCTGGAGGCCGGACGTCTGGATGAGACGGTGCATCCGTTTGCTATCGGACTTAATCCCGGAGATGTTCGGATCACGACGAAGTTTGTGCTGGATGATCTGGCGACGGCACTGTTCGGCACGATTCATGAAGGCGGTCACGCTCTGTATGAACAAAATATAACCAAAGACTTGATGGGTACCAATCTGTGCTCCGGCACTTCGATGGGCATTCACGAGTCTCAATCCCGCTTCTGGGAAAACATGGTCGGCCGAAGCTATTCATTCTGGCAGCGGTACTACGGTGAGCTACAGCAGACATTCAGCGGACTTCTGGATGGCGTGCCGCTTTCCGACTTCTACCGGGCTATCAACGAATCCAAGCCATCCTTGATCCGTACGGAATCGGATGAGGTCACTTACAATTTACATATCATGATCCGCTATGAAATCGAGAAAGCACTGTTTGAAGAAACGGTGAGCGTTGCGGATCTGCCCGAATTCTGGAATGAGAAATATAGGGACTATTTAGGGGTTGTCCCGGCGAATGACGGGGAAGGCGTACTGCAGGACGTTCACTGGGCCGGAGGAATGTTCGGCTACTTCCCGTCCTATGCGTTAGGAAATATGTATGCGGCCCAATTCCGCCATACTCTGCTGGGTCAGATGCCCGATATGGAAGACAAAATAGCGAAAGGGGACCTGCTGCCGATCAAGGAATGGCTGACCGAGCAGATTTATCAGTACGGCAAGCTGCTGGACCCCGGAGAGATTGTGCTTCAGGTGACAGGCGAGGAACTGAATCCGGATTACCTAGTCCGGTATTTGGAAGAGAAATATAAACCGATCTACAAGCTGTGAGCAGGTGGATCGCATGAATTTGAAGCGCCCTTATGCCGGGGCGCTTTTTCTCGTATGTAGGATTCAAGGAGTCGGTCAGACGGATGAAAATGGATTCCTGCCTAAGGCGTCCATTCCGTTCCGAAGAAAAGTGACGAAGCTTCAAACAACGAATCAGTGACCGGCGCATGCTGAAATAGAATTGAATGTGGCTAACTGCCGGGTCATGAAGGAAGGTTATCGCGACACTCCAGAAGAAGTGTTGTGATGATTGGTTATTCACTCCTTGATTGGAAGGGATAACGCTCAGATGATGAATCCGGATAGAGCATTCGGGTTCATTCTTTTTTCCCAGGTATACAGCAGGAAATAGGGAAAAAGTCGGCTGAGGTTAAACCACTTGCTGGGCTTCTGCATATGATACAGGGAACAATCACTAGCGGGGAGGAGAATGATGTTCATGAGTAAACGGGGATGGCAAGCGTTCCTTGTGCTGATGCTGGCGCTCGGGCTTATACTGCCCGCGTGCTCGCAAAACGGAGGAGCAACGAAAATCCGACTGGGAGAAGTAACCCGTTCGATTTTTTACGCTCCCCAGTATGTAGCCCTATCAGAAGGTTTTTTTAAAGAGGAGGGGCTGGAGGTGGAGCTGACGACTACCTTCGGCGGAGATAAAACGATGACCACGCTGCTTTCCGGAGGGATCGACATTGCGCTGGTCGGTTCGGAAACCTCCATTTATGTCCATCAGCAGGGTAGTGATGATCCGGTCATGAATTTCGCCCAGCTGACGCAAACGGATGGGACGTTTCTGGTAGCCCGCAAGGAGATGCCGGACTTCAAATGGGAGCAGCTTAAAGGGAGCACTTTCCTTGGTCAGCGCAAAGGCGGAATGCCGCAGATGGCGGGTGAATTTACATTGAAGAAGCACGGAATCGATCCGCATAAAGACTTGAACCTGCTGCAAAACGTCGAATTCGCCAACATCCCGACAGCCTTCGCTTCGGGCACGGGAGATTATGTCCAGCTGTTCGAGCCGCAGGCATCCGTGTTTGAGAAGGAAGGCAAAGGCTCGGTCATAGCATCGTTCGGAGTGGAGAGCGGACGTTTGCCTTATACCGTTTTTATGGCCAAGAAAAGCTATATCGACAAGAACGAAGAGATTATTCAAAAATTCACTAACGCGGTCCAACGCGCGCAGAAATGGGTCGACAGCCAGCCGGTAGAGGCCATAGCCGAATCCATCGCTCCTTTCTTCCAGGATACGGAGAAGGACATTATAATCCGCGTAGTTCAGCGTTATAAAGAGCAAGGAAGCTATGCAAGCGATCCTATCATCGATGACGAGGAGTGGAATAATCTGCTTGATGTCATGGAGGAAGCCGGAGAGCTGAAGGAAAGAATTGAACCGGCTGCACTGGTTAATAACAAGTATGCGGAACAGGCCAAACAGAAGGAGTAACAATTCCTGAGAGATTTGAACAAGAGTGGTGAAGTAAATCTATATTTACGGGCAAAGGGGGAATCGGAATGGAAGCCGCAGTTCGTCTGAATGAGATTACTCAGGTATACGTAACCGAAAGAGGCGCCTCCCTCGCCATCGAAGAGATCAACCTGTCGCTGGAACCAGGTGAGTTTGTCGGTCTGGTCGGTCCAAGCGGCTGCGGAAAAACAACCCTGCTTTCGATAATCGCCGGGCTGATCCGTCCAACATCCGGGACGGTGCAGATTTTTGGAGAAACGGTAGAGAGCCCGTCAGGCAAGGTCGGCTATATGCTTCAGCAGGATTATTTGTTTCCCTGGAGGACTATTTACCAGAATGTTTTGGTCGGGTTGGAACTGACCGGTCAGCTTACGAAGGCTAACCGGGAGTATGCCCTTCATCTGTTAAATGAGCTGGGGCTGGCCGATACGAAGGATCAGTATCCTTCTCAATTGTCCGGAGGGATGCGGCAGCGTGTGGCTTTGGTGCGGACTCTTGTGACCGAACCGGATATTTTGCTTCTGGATGAACCTTTCTCGGCGCTTGATTATCAGACCAAGCTGGAGCTGGAGGATTTGCTGTCCGCTACCCTGAAGGCCAGAGGCAAAACAGCCCTGCTAGTCACCCACGATATTTCCGAAGCGGTGGCGATGAGTGACCGCGTACTGGTTATGGGCCGCAACCCCGGCATATTGCGCAAGGAGATTATCATTCCGGAGCCGATAAGGCATGAGACGCCTTTCAAGGCCAGGGAGGCGGCTGAATTTCACCCGATCTTCAATCAAATTTGGAGGGAGCTGGAGACTCAAGAAAGAAAGAGTGGTGTCAATGATGCTAACCGGTAACAAGTCATCTAGGCGGACAGCTTTGACAGAATCGATCTTCGGACAATATTTGGCGCAGCGCAGAAGAATGAAGTGGCTGGTATGGTTGTCCCAGCTGGCGATCCTTGCGGGCGGGTTGATCCTATGGGAAATGGCGGGAAGGAATAAATGGATAGATGTATTGCTGTTCAGCTACCCCAGCAAAATCATCGAGCTGTTGTATTCCAAGCTGCTGGACGGCAGTCTGCTTCCGCATATCGGGGTGACGGTGCTGGAGACACTGGTCGGCTTCATTCTAGGTACGCTTGTGGGTACGGCTATAGCGATCTTGATCTGGTGGTCGCCTTTTTTGCAAAAGGTTCTCGATCCCTACATCGTCGTCCTGAACAGTATGCCCAAGGTAGCGCTCGGACCTCTTTTTATTGTCGGTCTGGGTCCCAATGTCCTGTCCATCATCGCCATGACATTGGCTATAACGGTCATAGTAACGACACTGGTCATCTACTCGAGCTTCAACGAGGTGGATTCGAACTATGTGAAGGTGATCCGGATCTTCGGGGGGCAGCGGACCCAGGTGTTTCGCAAGGTGATTCTGCCGGCTTCCTTTCCGACGATTGTTTCCACTCTGAAGGTGAATGTCGGTCTGGCTTGGATCGGGGTGATTGTCGGGGAATTTCTTGTGTCGAAACAAGGACTGGGCTATTTGATCATCTACGGTTTCCAAGTGTTCAACTTCTCTCTGGTTATCGGCAGTCTGTTTATTATCGCGATCGTAGCGACCTTGATGTATCAAGCGGTAGCCTACTTGGAAGGAAGGCTTGCAAGGAAGAATTAAAGATTTGCTTCAGCAGGCGGACTTCGTCGGGAACCGGCGGCCCGGAGGGGAATCCCACGCTGCAGGGGGGATTCCTTCCCTCCGTCGACATCCGGTTTAAGAATAGAAGACAAAAAGAAGGAAGAAAGCCGAGGGTTGTCCGACAAGGCAAGGGCAGCAGCCAAAAATCCTAGAAAAATCAGGAATGAACAAGTTTGGCGTGGTTTCTCGGATTCTCAAAAATTTTTGTCACCCTAGACGAATGTCCTGCATACAATTTAAAAGAATGATTGTATGGAGGAGGTTGAAACGATGTCGATTACAGATAAAGATCTGCAGTTTAGAGAGATCATAACAAAAGCAGTTTGCGGCAAAGGACGTAAATTCAGTCAGGTGAGCCATACCGTAACTCCGTCTCATGCTCCAACCAGCATCCTAGGCGCGTGGATTATCAATCATCAGTACGAAGCGGCCAAAGCGAGCGACGGAGTAGAAGTAATAGGTACTTATGATATTAACATCTGGTATTCGTATGATCGGAATACGAAGACGGACGTAGCCAAAGAAACGGTTTCGTATGTCGATGTCATCCCGCTATCTTACATTGACAAAAAACATAGGGCTTCCACGGCAGAAGTATCTGCTACTGCGACACAGGAACCGAACTGCGTCGAGGCGAGCGTATCGGCAGACGGTAGCTGTGTCATTATTAGGGTAGAGCGGGAGTTTATGATCGAAATGGTGGCGGAAACGAAAGTATGCGTCCTTGTGAATCCGAACGGATGCCCGGATTTCCATGATAAATCCTATGACTTTGATGGCGAGGATCTCGGCGATTATGAAGATCTGGATCCTGAACTGATCGACGAGGACTACACCTGACTTATTAACCATTATATGTAACAGGCTTTATTATGCTGAGGGCGGGAGCCCTCTTTTTTACCACATAAGGGTCTTATTTATTTACAGCATAAATAATTCGTAAAATCAGACTCTTATTGGCATAAAAAGCTACCTCTAAAGAAGGATTCGACGACATCTCCGAGTATGCATCAATGGAGGTTTTCTTCGGCATCAGGGTTGGTGCCGGCAAGGAGGGGCGGTTATGGGGATTTTTGTGCTGCATGGCCGGGAGAGAGAACTGGAGCCTCTTCTGAAGCAGTTGGACCTGCCGCACGGAGATAGGCTGCCGGAAGACTTTCCGGTAGAAGCGGTCATTCGGTGGGGGACGAAGGTGGAGGAGCCGGAAGGAGTGCTGACGCTCAATCGGCTGAAACCTGTGCTGCGGGCCGGTAACCGGCCGGAGAGGGAAGAGATACTGAAGCTTCACGGATTAAAGCCGGGAATACTTCAAACGAGGGCGGAACGAAGCGGCTTTCCTATGTATACACATGAGTATATGATCCCCGTCTTTCATCTGGAAGTGTTGACCGTCTACGAGAAGAAGGCCGCTCAACCTCTGCTGGCTCGTTCGGCCTCCGCCATCCGTCCGGCTTTCCGTGAGCTGGGGGAGGAGAACTGGAGCCACCCTGTGCGCAGAGCGGTTAAGGATTCTTTAAAAGCGGTTTATGCTTTGGGCCTGGACTTTGCACTGGTACGAACGGCGGTAACGGCGGACAGCCGGACCGTCATTGTTGATGTGGAGCCCAATCCGAAGCTGATGGGCGGCTGGGTCCGAAGGCTTGTCGAGGCGATCCGTCAATTTGCCGCGGATGTCAGGAAGCAGGCGGGAGGGGCACCTGCAGCAATGCTCGGGGCGGACCCGGAATTCGTGCTGCAGAATCGGGAAGGGAAAATTACTCCCGCCTCCCGTTTTATGGACAAGGAAGGGGCAGTCGGCTGCGATAACGTGATTGTGCGCGGACAGCGAACGTTCATGCCGCTGGTGGAGCTGCGTCCGGAACCCGCCTCCGATCCGAGGCAATTGGTCCGCCATCTGCGGAGAAGTCTTCTGCAGGCGACCCGGTTGATTACGGACCGCGATCTTGCCTGGGTAGCGGGAGGCATGCCCGTGCGCGGGATTCCGCTCGGCGGCCATATTCATATTAGCGGAATCTGGCTTCATTCCCGATTGGTCCGGATGCTCGATAATTATTTGGCCCTCCCGATGCTGCTGACGGAGGAAGAGCGTGATCGATATCGCCGGCCCCGCTATGGCTATCTGGGAGATATTCGCCGCAAAGCCCATGGCGGATTCGAATACCGCTCGTTGGCGAGTTGGCTCGGTTCCCCCCGTCTGAGCGCAGGGGTATTGTGCCTGACCCGCTGCATCATCGATCACTATGGCGAGCTAAAGCAGGAGCCGCTGACACGGTTCGAGGTGCAGCAGGCATTTTACGAAGGCAACAAAACGTATTTGCGCCCGGTGGTCCGCGAACTATGGGGAGAGCTCGAACGATTGCCCGCTTATTCCACCTACAGGAAAGAGCTGGACGCATTGAAGCAAATCGTATTTGGCTGGAAGGTTCTGCCGGCGGGTGATTTTCGCAGTGCTTGGAAACTCCCCGCCGCTTCGGAATTGAACCTTCCGGCAGGCCGGAAAACTTTGGAGAGGCTCTGATCAGTTTGGGCAAATATCCCTAGCCCGAGTTGCGCCATCGGCCAGGAGCGGTCTGGACCAACAGGCTTCACATTTACGCATTTCTGCCAAAGGATGCACAAGCTTTTCGAACGTGCGTTTTGGCATAATTTTTTGCGAGCTTCAAAAAAGGTGATGAAGAAAAGGCCTGCAAAAACAAAACGGCAGGTCTTTTGTAATATTTAACTTGAGATCAGCCAAAGACATGCAAATGTTGCGTAAATTTATCCATTTTGTTGATATCCCATATTTTTCCAGGAATGGACATGCAGTTTTGCACGTCTTTTTCGGGATTTGCCGGATTTTCGCCAAAAGTCATGCACTTTGCTTGTCTTTTGGGACATCACCGGTACAGTTGTGGAGAAGGTTCGCGAAAATATGCATGACTATATCCCGAATAATCAGCAACGTCAGTGATTATCGGCACTTCATTCCTCGGCGAACATAAATTCCTGCGAAAGTACATCAATTATGTAGCGAATCTAGATATCGGGAAGAAAAGCCTGCGAAAATACAGGAATTCTCGTTCGAAATAACCAAACCGCCGCTTCAACAAGCCAAAAAGATGTATCTTTGCAGGCTTTCCCCGAGACAGCTCGGCAAACATTCCAAAAGATGTACTTTCGCAGGTTTTTGACTCCACGGACCCTGATGGAACTCGTCGATTCTCCCACTTACATTATATTAATGAAGGTGCCGTCGCTCTCTGAACGGATGCCCTAAGTCATGTCGGTGATTTGCAGCGAGTTTTCGAAACAGCGTGACCGTGAAAAAAGAAACTGTTTAATAGAGCCAGCAAACGTTTGGAGGATCCGATCCGCAGACGTCGCTGCTAACGGTCGGCTGGATGTATACCTGGTTCAATCCAAGCTTGTCCTGGCGGACCTCTAAAGAAATGGAAATGAGATGTCAAAAAATCAGGCGGGCCTCCAACCATTCATGTTATAATGAAATTTATACGCTGTTTCTGTTATGGGGGTTTGAAATGACTAAGTATACACCGATGATACAGCAATATTTGTCCGTCAAAGCCGAGGCGAAGGACGCTTTGCTATTTTTCCGGCTTGGCGACTTCTATGAGATGTTTTTCGAGGATGCGATCATTGCTTCACGGGAGCTAGAGCTGACGTTGACCGGTCGGGAGGGCGGGGCGGAAGAGCGGATTCCGATGTGCGGCGTTCCCTATCATTCGGCCGATAACTATATTTCCAGATTAATAGATAAGGGCTATAAAGTGGCGATCTGCGAGCAAGTGGAGAATCCGCAGGAGGCCAAGGGAATTGTCCGCCGGGAAGTTGTCAGGATCGTTACTCCGGGAACGGTCATGGAAGGCAAGCAGCTGCCGGAAGGCACCAACAACTATGTGGCCTGTCTTGCTTCTGTGGAAGGAAGCTTCGCTTTCGCGGCCTGCGACCTATCTACCGGGGAGCTGTATGTGACAGAGGTGGAGGCGGAGGAATCGCTTCTGGACGAGCTGTCCGTCTATTCTCCCTCGGAGGTGATCGGGGAGGAGGCGCTGCTGAACAGGGTTAGAACAGCCTTGCAAGGTCAGGCCAAAGCTCCGCTGTATACGGTCAGAGAGGCGGAGGATCCGGAAGCCGGCTCCTTCTTTGGAGAGCAAGAGTGGGGCACGCTTGGACAAGCCGAGCAGAAGGTCGTTTCGGTCCTTATGGCGTATTTGAGTGAAACGCAGAAGAGAGCGCTCGCTCATATTACTTCCATCCGGCGTTATGAGACGAATCAATTCATGGTAATGGACCCCTTCACCAGACGCAACCTGGAATTGGTCGAAACCGTTCGCGAACGTTCGAAAAAGGGCTCCCTGCTATGGCTTCTGGACCAAACCGTGACCTCCATGGGGGCGAGGATGCTGCGCCGATGGATAGAGAAGCCGCTGATAACGCGCGGGCCCATCGAGGAAAGGCTAGAAGCCGTGGAATGCTTACATAATCAGGTCATCGTCCGCGATGATCTCCGCTCGGCTCTGAAGGAGGTCTACGATCTGGAGCGGTTGGTCGGCCGGATCTCCTACGGCAACGCGAACGGCAGAGACCTGGTGGCGCTGCAGCATTCGCTCAGGCAAGTTCCGGCGCTGCGGGAAGTATGCGTCCAATCGGGTTCTTCCACACTACATAAGCTCGTTGAAGGAATGGACGATTGCCAGGACATCCGCGCATGGATCGAGGAAGCGATCGTTGACGAACCGCCGGTATCCGTAAGAGACGGGGGACTGATCCGTGACGGCTATCACGAATATCTCGACCAGCTCCGCGAAGCCGACCGCAACGGAAAGCAATGGATTGCCGAACTGGAGAGCAGGGAACGGGAGAAGACCGGAATTAAATCGCTGAAGGTCGGATATAACAAAGTATTTGGATATTACATAGAAGTAACCCGTTCCAATCTGCATTCGATCCCCGAGGGCACCTACGAGCGCAAGCAAACGCTGGCGAATGCCGAGCGGTTCATTACGCCCGAGCTGAAGGAGAAGGAAGCACTCATTCTGGAAGCCCAGGAGAAGATTGTAGTTATTGAATACGACTTGTTCCAGCAGCTTCGCGGGCGAATCGCCGGACAGATGGACAGGCTGCAGAAGCTGGCCGGGATCATCGCCACCATCGACGTTCTGCAGTCTCTGGCAACGGTAGGCGCCGAACGGCGGTTCTGCCGTCCGGTCCTGGCAGAGAGCGGTGATATGTCCATCAAGGCGGGGAGACATCCGGTTGTCGAGGCGGTGCTGGAGGAACATGCCTTTGTCGCGAACGATACGGAGCTGCAGATGAACGAAGGTCGGATCATGCTTATTACCGGTCCGAACATGGCCGGTAAAAGCACTTATATGCGGCAGGTGGCCATTCTGTCGATCATGGCGCAAATCGGCAGCTTCGTCCCGGCGGAGAGTGCGGACATTCCGCTGGTTGACCGGATTTTTACGAGGATCGGGGCGGCCGACGATCTGATCGGCGGGCAGAGCACCTTTATGGTCGAAATGATGGACATTCAGGTGATGACCGAGAAAGCGACGGATCGCAGCCTGGTCATCATCGACGAGTTGGGCCGCGGGACATCCACGGGGGAAGGAATGGCGATAGCCCAGGCGGTGATCGAATACCTGCATGACCAGGTTGGGTGTAAGACGCTTGTTTCGACTCATTTTCATGAGTTGGCACATTTGGACGAGAGCCTGCCGCACCTGCGTAATTTCTGTATGGCGGTTAAAGAAAGCGGGCAGCAGGTTACCTTCCTGCGCAAGCTGATCCCCGGGGCTGCGAGCACGAGCTACGGAATTTATTGCGCACAAATTGCCGGCCTCCCGGAATCGATCATCCAGAGATCCTACACGCTGCTTAACGCCTTCGAGGCCAGAGCCGCCGTACAGCATGCCGAGGAGGAAGCGGCGGCAGCGGCGGTCCAGTTGAGCTTCTTCCCGCCGGAAGCTTCCCTATCCGAAGCAAAACCGGGAGCCTCGGGCTCGAAATCCCGGGAACGAGAAGCAGCCCGGTATAACGCCGCTTCAGACGGTAAATCGTCAGGCAAGGCGGAGCAGGTGATGGAACGGTTGAAAAATGCCGATTTGATCAATATGACTCCTCTTCAGGCGATGAATTTTCTATATGAACTCAAGAACGATTGTTAATTTATACCCGAAAGCTGCAATCCAATGGAGGAGGAATCAGATTGAAGAACAGGACTTATCTCTGGAAATCGCTTATGCTCGCCGTCATTATGGCATTGACGCTTGCGCTGCCGGCTTATGCGGAAGAGGCAAACGAAGCACTATATGTGGATGACCTGGAGTATCGTGTACTTGAAGTTTATGAGCTGTTGAAGAATCTTCATGTGAGCGGTGTGGATACTGAGACGCTGTCGGAAGCTTCTATCAAGGGCATGCTGCAAGCAGTCGATGATCCTTATACCAGTTTTATGACGGTTGAGGAATGGGAAGCTTTCCAGAACACAATAGACCAACAGTATACCGGATTGGGGATCGTAGTGACGAAGATTCCTGAAGGAATCGCCATTGAACGGGTGATTCCCGGTTCCCCCGGGGAGGCAGCCGGCTTGATGGCAGGTGACCGGGTACTGTCTGTCGCGGGCCAGCCGGTGACGGAGCAAATGACTCTGGATGAAATGGTTGCCCTTATTCCGAAAGAGGAAAATGCGGAAGTGGAGCTTTCCGTTGGCCGGGGCGAGGAAACGCTGCAAATCAAGGCGACGGTGAAAAAGGTAACGGTGCCTGTGGCAACGGGCAAACTGCTGCAAGGAGGCATCGGTTATATTGAACTGACCATGTTTTCCACGGAGTCGGCAGCGGAGTTCTCCAAGATTATGGAGCAGTGGAAAAACGAGTCCATCCGCGGCTTGGTCATAGATCTTCGGGATAATCCCGGAGGGCTGTTGGATGCTTCGGTTGAGATAGCCAAGCATTTTGTGAAGGAAGGGGTCATCGTGCAAACCCAGGATCGCAGCGGGAAGAAGGCTGAGATCAAGGTTGACGGTGGTTCTGAAGTGAGCTATCCGGTCGTTCTTCTGGTCAACGAGAACAGCGCCAGCGCATCGGAATTGTTGTCCGGAGCATTGAGGGATCACGGCAAGGCAACCATTGTAGGTACGAAGACATTCGGCAAAGGTAGCGTACAGGCTTCTTATGAGCTATCCGATGGCAGTGTCCTGAAGCTGACGATAGAAGAGTACTTGACTCCGAAATCGGATAAAGTGAACGGAGTCGGAATTACGCCGGACGTTCACGCAGAGGGAGATCTTCCTCAATTGTTAACCGCACTTCGTACGGCCGGTGCAGACAATTTGCAGGTAAGCCAGTCGGAGGGACAGGCGGTACGGATTAACGGAGTGGAATTTGCCGGGAGCGTGCCTGTTCTTCGCGAAGAAGGCCGTACGTTCGTTCATTCCCGCATTCTTGCTTCTCTGGCCGGCGGCACCATCGAATGGAAGGCCGACCGGCAAATGGTTGAAATGACGCTAGATGGCCATGCGGTTCAATTCCCGCTCGGAGCGGAAATGAAGATGAAAGAAGACATGACGTATATTGAACTGAATGCCTTCAAGCAATCGTACGGCAAATTCGATTGGTCCGACGAAGCCGGGCAGTTGACTCTTACGATATCTTAATGCACAAGCTATCCGATCAGAAATGAAGTCCCAATCGGCCGGATCGGGCCGCTATTATGTGGCAATTATAAAATTTGCATTAAACGATACGCTTGGAAAATGAGGAAAGGAGGCGGTCCGGATGGGAATTATCCGACTGTTGGACGAGCATATCGCTAACCAGATTGCAGCAGGTGAAGTGGTGGAACGGCCATCCTCGGTCGTGAAAGAGCTGGTCGAAAATTCGATAGACGCCGGAAGCACCCGGGTGGACGTCAGTCTGGAGGAAGGCGGCATTCAGTTGATCCGGGTGACGGATAACGGGTCGGGGATGGCGGCGGAGGATTGCCGGACCGCTTTCTTCCGCCATGCGACCAGCAAAATCTCGAGCGGCAAAGATTTATTTCACATCCGTACGCTCGGCTTCAGAGGGGAAGCCCTGCCAAGTATCGCTGCCGTAGCCAAGGTGGAATGCCTGACCTCCGACAATGAATCAGGACTCGGCCGGCGGATAGTGGTGGAAGGCGGAACGGTCGTTACAGAGGAGGAGGCAGCGGCCAATAGAGGCACGGATATTTTGGTGAAGGAACTGTTTTACAATACGCCGGCCCGGCTTAAGTACATGAAAACGATCCAGACCGAATTAGGCCACGTGTCGGATTTCATGTACAGGCTGGCGCTCGCACACCCCGAAATAGCTTTCTCCCTTAAGCATAACGGCAACTCGCTGTTGAGGACACTGGGCAACGGAGATCTGCTGCAGGTTATCGCAGCCGTCTATGGAAGTGCGGCAGCCAAGAAAATGGTTCCCGTCTCCGGGGAGACATTGGATTATACGCTGACCGGGTTCATTTCGCTGCCGGAATGGACGCGGGCGAACCGACTCGGAATCTCTTCGTTGATTAATGGAAGGTATATTCGCAATTATGGACTCGTTCAGGCTATTTTGAAGGGCTACCATACGTTGCTGCCCATTAACCGGTATCCGCTGGCCGCTGTCCATCTGAAGATGGACCCGAGCCTGATCGATGTCAACGTTCATCCTTCGAAGCTCGAGGTCCGGTTCAGCAAGGAAGCGGAGCTGATGCAGCTGCTGGAGGAGGCGGTGCGCTCGGCCCTGCGGCAGGAGGTGCTGATACCAAGCGGCTCCAAGCCGGTGAAGCGCCAGCCTGTGGTGCACGAGCAGCTGGCGTGGTACGGCAGCGAGCCTGCCGCAGCGCCTGGCGAACAGCCGCTGCCCCCGCCGCCGCAGGCTGCGCCGCCTGCCGCGGCGGATGCGCCTACGGCGCGCCCGGCCGGCGAAGCGCCCGCCAGCGAGCAGCGTCCCACCGGGCCACATATAGGCCCGGACGACGCTCTGCTCGCAGCGGCCGCCGCCGGTGACGGCGCGCCGCCCGGCGCATCGCCGCGCGCCTGCGCAGCCGAGCCGCCCGCCGCTGCCGGCGCCGACGCGACCGCGCCTGCGCCGGAGCGGCCCAGCCACGCGAACGACGCGTGGCGCTCAGCCGCCGGCGCAGCGTCGGGCCGCGGGCCGCAGGCGCGGTCGGCCGCCCCGCAGGGGCCGGCAGCGTCCCCGTACGGGAATCGTTCCCGTACAGGGACGGCCGGCCGCGAGGGCGGCTTCGGCGGCGGCGCAGGCGCGCAGGCGCGTGCGGCGGCGGAGGCGGCCGCAGGCGTGCTCGCGCAGGCGGAGGCAGGCGGCGGGATGCCCGCGTTCCCGCGGCTCGAGCCGATCGGCCAGCTGCATGGCACGTATATCCTCGCCCAGAACGAGGATGGCTTGTACATGATCGACCAGCATGCCGCCCATGAGCGGATTAATTACGAATACTATTATGATAAATTCGGCCAGCCTCAGGAGGCCAGCCAGGAGCTGCTCGTTCCGCTAACCCTGGAATTCACCTCTGCGGAAGCGGAACGGCTTAAGGAGCGGCTGGACTATTTCGAACAGGTCGGCGTCTATCTGGAGAGCTTCGGCGGGAACAGCTTCATCGTCCGCGCCTATCCCCATTGGTTTCCGGAAGGGGAAGAGAAGGACATTATAGAAGAAATGGCCGAATGGATATTGGCGGAGAAGAAACAGATTGACGTGGCCAAGCTGCGGGAAGCTTCCTCTACGCTTTGCTCCTGCAAAGCGTCCATTAAAGCGAACCAGCGACTGAGCCTGGCGGAAATCGAGGCATTGCTGGAACGGCTCGCTTCCTGCCGGATTCCATATACGTGTCCGCACGGGCGGCCGATTGTCGTCAGCTTCTCCACATATGAACTGGAAAAAATGTTTAAAAGAGTAATGTAGCTCAACAGATGATTCCGGCTTCCGCAGCATAGGGGAGCCGGATTATACTTTTGGGGCAAAATAGAGTATACTCTTGGGGCAAGGGAAGATGTTTTCTTGCAGACGAGCATAGAAATGACCGGGTGATGGCATGATTGTAACGACTACATATAACCCTACGGATGGCGCGATAGCGCGATCCCGAAGGATTGCTGCCGAGAACGGCTGGACCTGGGTGCCCCGGGAACGCCAATCTCTCAAGCAGCTTGCCGATAAATATGGAGAGGAACGGATTTGGTCCGTCTCCGAGCAAGAGCTGAATTATTATTGCGGCTCGCAGCCGCCTTTATTTTTTCATCCCAGCATGGCGCTGGTAAGAATCAAGCGAATCGTGCGCGGGGAGTCCGACTCGCTGCTCGCAGCCGCCGGTGTCCGGGAAGGAGATTCGGTGCTGGACTGTACCGCCGGTTTGGCCTCGGATGCCATTGTATTTTCTCATGCGGTCGGAAGCAGCGGGCATGTGACCGCGCTGGAGAGCGAGGGGGCTCTGGCCGTTTTGCTGAAGGAAGGGCTTAAGACCTATATTTCCGAAATTCCCCAGCTGAACGAAGCGATGCGCCGGGTGCAGGTGGTTCACCGGGACCATGCGGAATATTTAAAGCAGCTTGCGGACAAGAGCTTCGATATCGTGTACTTCGATCCGATGTTCCGGGAGCCGGTGCAGGAGACCAGCCACCTGTCCCCGCTTCGAGAGGTGGCGAATTCCGCCTCCCTGCAGCCTTCCGCCATTGAGGAGGCCAAGCGGGTTGCGCGGAGAGCGGTTGTTCTTAAGGAGCTGCGGGGAAGCCGGGAATTCGAACGGCTTGGCTTCGGAGAGGTCGTTCGTTCCAGCTCGAAAATCGCTTACGGGGTGATCTCAGGATGACACGTGAATCTGACCAACCTAAACTGCTTGTTCTCGTAGGGCCGACGGCCGTCGGCAAGACAAGGCTCAGCCTGGATATAGCCGAATCGCTTCATTGCGAAATCATTTCCGGAGATTCGATGCAGGTATACCGGGGCATGGATATCGGCACGGCCAAGGCGACGAAGGAGGAAAGAGCCCGGGTTCCCCATCATATGATCGATATTCACGATCCGGATCATCCTTTTTCCGTAGCCGAATTTCAGGAACGGGCCCGGCGGCTTATCGAGCAAATCGGCGCCCGGGGCAAGCTGCCTTTCATTGTCGGGGGCACCGGACTGTATATTGAATCGCTGTGCTATGATTTTCATTTTAGCGATGCCGGCTCCGACGAACCATTCCGTGAGGAACAGCGGGCTTATCTGGAGCAGCATGGGGAGCAGGCTCTTCATGACAGGCTTCGCCAGATCGATCCGGCAACCGCGGAGCGGCTTCACCCGAACGATCACCGCAGGGTCATCCGGGCTCTGGAGGTCGCCCACTTGACAGGAATTCCGTTGTCGGAGCATCTGGCCGGGCAGCGCAGGGAATCTCCTTATAATCTTTGCATCATAGGCTTGACAATGGACCGGGAATTACTATATAAACGTATTGAAGACCGTATCGATCAGATGGTCGAGGAAGGACTCGTCGAAGAAGTGCGTGAGCTTCTTCGTCTCGGATATGGGGAGCACCTTGTTTCCATGCAAGGACTTGGCTATAAGGAAATCGCCGCTTATTTACGCAACGAGATGTCTTGGGAAGACGCAATTACGCTGCTTAAACGGAACACAAGGCGTTTTGCCAAGCGCCAGCTTTCCTGGTTTAGACGAATGAAGGACATCTGTTGGGTCGATGTGACAGACCATTCAAATTTTTCTAAACATTTGCGGACAATTAATGATATAATAGCAGGAAAGTTAACGCCCCATACGGAATACACTTCGTAACGTAGCTAATTCTTCCATAAAGTTTAGATGGCTGTCTGTTCCAACTATTTGAAGGAGGACCAATGGATGAACAAAACAATTAATATTCAGGACAATTTTCTTAATTCGTTGCGTAAAGAAAGTGTGCCCGTAACGGTTTACCTGACGAACGGGTTCCAGATTCGCGGGCTTATTAAAGCCTTCGACAATTTTACGATCATCATCGATAGCGAAGGCAGACAGCAGATGGTATACAAGCATGCGATATCAACGTTCACGCCAATGCGAGCGGTATCGTTTGCTCCGGAGATAGAATCAGATAAGTAAACGATTGTGTAAATATTGGTAAACGAAGAAAACCCTTGCACCTGATTCAGGTGAAGGGTTGTTCTTTTTCTGGCGGCTTTTCCGGATGGATTATTAACGGTCTGTGCATGTTTTTCTCTACGGATTGTTCCTAAAAACGATAGTCGGAAAGGTTCGATTGGCCTTTTGCAGGTTAATGTTTGACAAGAGGTGCCGTGGGTTTTGGCTTGCTATGAAACTTTTAATCGTTTATATTCGTTTATACATTAGGAAGGGAAGGTTGAGCTTGCGTGCTGCCGGTGAATAAAGATTGAAAATCCGGTTGGGGACGGATCTGCGCAGGCTTTGGCCTGGCATGACGAAAGGATTCAACCGTTGGATGTTTAACAGACAATTGCTGATCGTTTATGCAAACTTGACGAGAAGCCATCCATCATTCACCGGAAGCGAGATCAAGGACAAGAGATAGAAGAAAGATAACTTCCAGGGAGGAGACAAGGGGGAGAGAAACTTGACATCCAAGAAGAAAGCCAAAGCGAAACCGAAGAAACGTGTCTTTACATGGAGGAAAATGGCGGCATTGAGTTTGGTCACCGCCGCTCTGGCCGTTGTCGTCGCCTTGGCCGGATATTTGATCATTATTTACATGGGGAAAAATATACTGGATGAGCAGGCTAATAAGCTGCAGCTTACGGAAGGCTCCGTTGTTCTGGATTCTCAAGGCAACGAGGTGGCCAAGCTTTATCTGGAAAACCGGGAGCTGGTAGCTCTCGATGATATTCCGCCGCTCTTGCGTAAAGCTTTCATCGCGACCGAGGATAGAAGATTTGAAGAGCATACAGGTATCGATCTATGGGCGATCGGCCGGGCATTGGTCAAGGACGTCATTGCCCGCAAAGTCGTGGAGGGCGGCAGTACGATTACCCAGCAGCTGGCCAAAAACCTGTTCCTCAGTGCGGACAAGACGGTGTTCCGGAAGGCGACCGAGGTTTCCATCGCCATCGCTCTGGAGGAAGAGTTTACGAAGGATGAAATACTGGAAATGTATCTGAACCGAATTTTCTTCGGGAGCGGCGCCTGGGGGATCAAGATGGCCTCCAAACGCTATTTCGGCATTTCCGACCTGAACGAATTGGAGCTGTGGCAGATCGCTACGCTGGCGGCACTGCCCAAAGCGCCGACGACCTACTCTCCTCTTAATAATCCGGAGAAATCGAAAGAGCGGCGCGGGGTTGTCCTCACGCTGATGCATCAGCAGGGGCTGATCACAGAGGAAGAGATGAATCAGGCGAAGGCGGTGGACTACGATCCCGCCATGTCGACGGACATCCAGACGAGCAATCAATTTCCTTCCTATATTGATTATGTGGTTCAGGAAGCAAGCAAGCTATACGATATCGAGGAAGAGGAGCTGCTTCTTGGCGGCTACAGAATCGAGACGACACTGAATTCCAATGCCCAGAGAATTCTGGAGGAAACCTTCAAGAACGATAAAATGTTCCAGAAGAAGACAGACAAGCAGACAATGGCTATGCAGGGAAGTATGGTCATTATTGACCATAAGACGGGCGGAATTGTCTCGATGATTGGCGGACGGGACTATGAGCGGAAGGGCTGGAACCGTGCATTGGTCAAGCAGCAGCCGGGCTCATCCTTCAAGCCTATCATCAGCTTTGCTCCGGCGATCGAATCCGGCAAATTTACGCCTTATTCGATGCTGAAGGATGAGAAAATGTCTTTCAACGGATATTCGCCCAGCAACCTGAGCGGTCAGTATCGCGGAGAAGTCACGATGTTCGATGCGATGAAGTATTCCTGGAACATGCCTGCCGTATGGCTGTTGAATGAAGTAGGCCTGAAGTATGCGATGAATTTCGCAGAGGGGCTTGGAATTACTTTTGATGAAAATGACAGGAACCTCGCTATCGCTCTCGGGGGAATGACTTACGGGGTTTCGCCGTTAGAGATGGCGCAGGCGTACAGCGCTTTTGCCAATGATGGAATAATGCATGAGGCTCATGCCATCGTCAGCATCAAGGATAGAAACGGCAAAGAAATTCATGCCTTTAAAAATACGAAGGGCAAACGGGTGATGAAAGAATCTACGGCCCGATCCATGACGGCACTGATGCAGAAGGTCGTGGAGCCGGGAGGAACGGGTGCCAGCGCCGCGATGAACCGCCCGGTCGCCGGTAAAACAGGCTCGACCCAGCATCCGTTCGTGGACAAACGCGACAAGGATATATGGTTTGCCGGTTATACTCCGGAATGGACCGCAGCTGTATGGATGGGCTTCGACAAAGCGGACAAAGACCACTACATCACGATCAAGAGCGGTCAAGCGGCCGCCTTGTTCAAGGAAGTGATGTCCAAGGCATTGGCCAAGGAGCCGGTCAAACCGTTCCCGGGTACGAAGGTGGAGGAGGAGCCGCCGGCCGATGAGGAAAAACCGGAGACGGTGACGAATTTCAACGCGCATTACGATAAGGAAAGCCGGAAGGTCAAGCTTTCCTGGCAAGCGGTAACCGGAAATGTCAATTACAAGATTTACCGGAAAGGCTCCAATGAAGGGGACTTCAGCTTCCTGCTGGAGGTTAAGACGGCGGAGGCGAACGACATTTCAGCCTTCCCGGGAGAAACCTATCAATACTATGTCGTCGCTTATGATCCGGAGAAAGATACGACTGGGGAACAATCGAATGTTGTGGAGGTAGCTATACCGGGTGAGAACGGAGAAGATGATTCTTCTCCCGATGAGACACCGATACCGCCCGACAATCCGGATCATGGGGATAAAGACAAGGATAAAGATAACGGCAGGGATAAAGATAAAGACAAAGACAAAGATCGAGAGCCGGGGGAAACACCTGATCCGAATCCGAGCCCGTCTCAGGACCCGGATTCATCAAATCGGCCCGATCCGACCCCGACTCCAAGCCCGGGTCGGGAGCCCGATAACCCGGATCGTCATCAATCCTCCTCCAATTCGACAATGAATCCGGGGGGAACGCCGGAGATCATTGATCCCATTGAGAACAATCGGGGTCAGGAAGAAGGCGGAGAGACAGCGGCTCCATGATCCGGTGGGGTTGTCTCAACAATTAGTTCATTCATATGGAGAAACAGGCTTAACCGGTGAAAAGTTCATATATCGCCCAAAAAGGGCGAGAGGAGTGGGCAATTGTCCGCTAACTCTCGCTCTTTTTCTTTCATCGTTATCTGGTTGAACAAATGATGTACTGGGGGAAGGTCATTCTGCTCAATGTTTACTATCGAATCTCTTTCGTTAAAGCAATCGCAAGATTTGAGAGTGATTTCTTCAATATGCTATAATGGGTTATATTTTTCCAACTGAGGTGTTCATCATTGATTCCATACAGTAAAGGATTTAAAGCAGCGTTAGTCTGTTCACTAGCCGCAGCACTGTTGGCAGGGTGCGGCGGCAAATCGGGCGGGGAAGCCGGGCAAGGCAGCCAGAACGGGCAGCCGGCAACGACACAGGCTCCATCCGCCTCGCCGGGACAAGCCAAGAAATGGTCACAGCCTCCGGCTATGACTATCGATCCGGAACAAACCTATCAAGCCGAATTCGAAACGAGCAAAGGCACGTTTACAATTGAGTTATTTGCGAAAGAAGCGCCCAATACGGTCAATAATTTTGTCTTTCTGGCGAAGGAGGGATATTACGATGGAGTCACTTTCCATCGAATCATTGAGACCTTCATGATTCAGACCGGCGATCCGACGGGTACGGGGACCGGAACGCCCGGGTATTACATTAAGGACGAACTGGACTCGGGGTATACCTACGAGCCTGGAATAGTCGCTATGGCGAAGTCCGGGAAGGACCGCAACGGAAGCCAGTTTTTTATATGCACGGGTGAAGATAGCTACAACCTGAATTTGCAGCCGGATTATTCTATCTTCGGCAAAGTGATTGAAGGTATGGATACCGTGCAGGAAATTGCGGCTACACCGGTTAAGATGAACCCGAAGGGGAATGATCGCACGCCGAGCCTTCCGACGGAGACCGTGACGATCAACAAAGTGACGATTCATGAAGCCGGACAATAAACCGGCCTTGGACATAGAGGCTGCTGTTGAAGCGGCCTCCTTCTTAGCAGAGTCTGTCTCTGCTATTTTTTAAATATAGAAAGGATAAGTTTCACTTTATATAAAGAACGACCGGGAGTAGAGGAAAGGCAACGCCGTTAATGGATCAAGAATTGCTGCGATAACAGCGATAATACTCCATTTCGAAGCGATTCGGATACTTATGGAGAAAAGCCTGCGAAAATACATTTATTTCGGCATCAAATCACTCGATTACCCCTGGAACGGGAAAAGAAGATGTATTTTTTCAGGCTTTGCCGCGTATACGGAGTAAAACGACCTAAAATTCGTGCAGAATTGCAGGCTTTAAATCTTTTAATTCCAGGGGGCTCCCCGCAAAGTACCCGGAATACGCTTCGAAGGCTATGCGTCACTTTGTGGGGAATTTACAGGGATCCGGCAAAGTACCCTGAATAAGCTTCAAAGGCTACGCGTCACGTGGGGAATTTACAGGGCGCGACAGCTCACGTGCTTGTGGGGGATTTACAGGGCTTCGTTTGCAAATTTTTACTTCTAGGATTAATGCAGCAGTACGTTTAATGGCAAGTAAGTCTTAAAGTGTGCGGGGCAGCATTTAGAGTTCTTCTCGGAAACGGCACTCATGAGGTGACCTTGGGAGGTAGATAGCCAGTGTCCACGCGAGCTTGTATGCTAATCCACGGTTTTACCGGAGGACCGTATGAATTAGGTCCTTTAGCGGACTATTTGCGGAAGCGGGGAGTGCTATGCACGGTTCCGGAGCTTCCCGGCCACGGAGGGAAATTACGTGAACTCAAGCGCTATACCCGGGCCGACTGGATAGCCAAAGCCTTAACCGAAGCCGAGGAGCTGGTTGAACGCTGCGGTCCGATCGATCTGGTCGGATTCTCCATGGGCGGACTGCTGGCTACTTATGTGGCTAACCGGCTTCCGGTTCGCAGACTGGCCTTACTGGGAACGCCGGTCATTTATATCAGCCCGGGAAGGATGATCCGGGATATTGCCGGAAGGCTGGCTGGAAGCAGAACGAAGGATACGCCGGGCAAGGCCGGGACGCCTGTGCGCGCTGTGGTGGAATTTATGAAGCTGGTCAAGGAGATCAGGCCGGAATTCGAGCAAGTGTCCGTACCGACGCTGATTGTCCAAGGGGCGGAGGACCATATTGTACATCCTTACAGTGCAAAGTATATTTACGAGAAAATATCCGCACCCAAGGAACTGCTGATTTTGCCGAATTCCCGGCATTTGCTTTGCTTTGGGGAGGAAGCGGATCGTTTGTTCGGCGAAGTGGAGCAGTTTTTGCAATATTGATTGTGTTCGCGGGAGCTGAGGGGGAACCGAATGAAAAGAAGAAAAGCCAAGGCCTTATTCTGGTTGAAAACCGCCGGGATATTGGCAGGCTTGCTAGTCCTATGGGTTGGGTATGTGCAGTGGAAAATTTACTCGGTTCAGCACAGTCAGAATTCGGAGCCGGCAGATGTCGCGATCGTTCTTGGAGCCGCCCTCTGGAATGGCGTCCCCAGTCCGGGCCTTCGGGAAAGACTGGAAGGGGCCGTTGAACTGTACGAGCAAGGCATAGTAGATAAAATTATTCTTTCCGGGGGACTGGGTACACATGGCTCGACCGTGACCGAGGCGGAAGGGATGAAGAGGTATTTGCTGGAGCGCGGCATCCCCGAATCCGATCTGTTCAAGGAAGATGAGGCCAGAAATACGCTGCAAAATTTGTCCTTCAGCCAGAATATTATGAAAGCCAATCAATGGACGACGGCCATCATTGTTACTCATCATTATCATGGCGCCCGGGCTCTCGATATGGCCCGATTCCTCCATTTCGAGAACCCGAGAGTGTATACGGTCGATTCGGAAGTGATGAATATTACTTGGCACAAGACGAGGGAGACGCTGGCTTACGGGAAATGGACCTTGGACAAATGGATGATGTGGCTGGGCCTTTCCTCTGCTCCTTGAATTTGGACCGCGGGGGAACAGATGCACGTTCGTCAGACGCTGTCATGTATCACGGAGAAGCATTATGCTGGACAATTGGACAACCTGGAGCTTTTCGTTTATCCTCCTCCAATCCGATAATGATATTGATATAAGGGACGGTAACCGGAACGGGTATAGAGGGCGATAGCCGGCTCATTATCTGCGGAGACTTGCAGATAAAGATTCGAGGCCCCGTTCTGGCCGCTCCAGTCGGCCAGCGCGCGGACCAGGCGGCGGCCGGCACCCTGCCTGCGGAATGGAGGAGCGATAACGACGTTGGTATATCCCGCCCAGCCTCTTTCGACGATGGCCGTTCCTACCCCGATCGTCTCCTCTCGGGCATTTTTCAAAGTGAGAAAGGTATGCCTAGGCCCGATAGCGGCAAACATTTTTTCGTAGACCGGCTTTCGCGTTACCGGGAATTGCTCGAAAGCGATAAAGTCATCTATCCATTCCCCGGAAGGGCCGGAATGGAGGATGATGTAATCGTCCTCGGGGGGGTTTAGACAAGCCCTGACTTTTTCAATACTCGAGATCATTACGGTCGTAACCATTTCTTTGCGATACCCTTCAAGCTCCAGCAGTCTGTCCAACTCCGGCGGAGAGGCCGGACTGATTTGGTAACAAACCGGCAGCCCGCGGCGGCTGTAAAAAGCATTGACCTCTTCCCGCCAATTTCCTTCCGGCAGATCCCCGCAAGTCCATACGCTGTTGGCCCGCCGGGTAACTCCTTCGGCCGCTCTTAGCTTCCAGCCCCCATAAGCTTGCTGAACGATAGAAGGCCAGGTATTGGCGGCCAATTGTTCAATAAAGGCTATGAACGCCCGGTCTTTCTCCACTATAAGCTCCTCCCGTCTGCACCTCGATATTTCCATGATTTTAATAAAAATACATTTTAATGAATAAATATGCAATGTGTTTTTGACTGAATTTTTATTTGAGTAAAATCCGAAGACGAGATATGCTGCAAATAATAAGGGCACCTGAGGTCGCCAGTTCTTTCCAATTGGTTTAGCCGCATGAAATAAAAATCACCGGGTCGTCAACCGTACCAGTTGCAGACTCTCCCAACGCGGCCATCCACATTTTCCTTGGCGTCTTTAGGGCTTGTCGGGAACCCTTTTCTGGGCTCCTGCGTATACTGCTTACACAAAAAATATACGAGGTGATCCGATATGAGCGGTCGATATACGGCAACCATCCACCGAAATCCGGAAGATCCTTCGCGGCGTATCAGCATTGTATTGAATTCACCTGAAGGGACTGCCGCTGCCGCCGAAGCGCCGCCCTTGTCCAAGATCGACAGAGCTCCGACCCGGCAATTTTCCGCGATTCTGAAAGAGCTGGACCGAATGATCGGACTGGAGAATGTGAAGGAGCTTATTTATGAAATCTACGCTCTGCTGCTGATCAAGCAGTACCGGGCCGAGGCGGGTCTCCACTATGACGCTCATGTCTATCACATGGTCTTCAAAGGAAATCCGGGAACGGGAAAGACCACCGTCGCCCGAATCGTCGCCAAGCTGCTGCATGAGCTGGGGGTGCTGTCCAAAGGTCATCTGATCGAGGTGGATCGTGCGGAGCTGGTCGGCGAATATATAGGGCATACCGCATTGAAGACGAAGGAACTGATCAAGAAAGCGATGGGCGGGGCATTGTTTATCGATGAGGCTTACAGCCTGGCCCGGGGAGGCGACAAGGACTTCGGCAAGGAAGCCATCGATACCCTCGTTAAAGCGATGGATTAGGTTTTTATGCGGGTATTGATTGGGCGGAAAATGGGCGTAAAAAATCCTCCCCTTGAGAGGAACCTGGTTTCTTGCGGCAGGGAGGAGGCTGAAGCATGAATTTCATTGATTTTCGCTTTAAAGTTAGGACGACCCTGGTTCTCGAAAAATCTGCTGCCAAAAGGGCATTTATGAATACGGCTTCCTTGTACCTTATAGATGCGTTTTAGCTATTTAAAGCAATTAGCGCATGTAGAGAAAGTTTGGGAGAGCCGTGAACGGATCATCGATTGAGGCCGGCAGGCATCGTGTCATTAAGTACTTACCATTCGATGAGTAAGATTTTCTACAACCGGAAGCATTCGGGCCTCTTTTTCCATAGAATTATGGCATAAGGGACAAGCCGGAGTGTCCACGAAGGAGAAATCCTGTCTCATCCATCCATTGCAATCCTGATTGGTGCAAGCCCATACCTCCGTCTCTCTTTGTTCGATTTCTTCAAAAGTTTTGCGTGAATACAAAACAAAGCCCTCCTTCCATCATGATCCCACAATATTTTCCATCGAACCGCATTTATAATATGTGATGATCTGCAGGTAATTATTCGGTCAGTATCCCTGCTCTTGGATGAGAATATCCTCGGCTCGTAGGGTCCGCAGCTCCTTTTTGGATAACCGATTGATCTGCGGAGAGTAAAATTGCATTAATCGTACGGCCTGGTTTCTGATTGATTGCTCAATGACATTTCGGACATAGCGGGCATTGGAGAAATTGACAAGATTTTGTTCTTTCTCTTGGACCAAGTCCGCTTTCAGCTTCTGCTCCGATGCTTCGGACAACTCATAATCCCGTTCTTTCGCCATCTGACGTGCGATGTCCATTAATTCTTCGATTGTATAGTCGGGAAAATCAATATGTACGGGGAAGCGAGAAGGTAAGCCGGGATTCAGGGAGATGAAAGTTTCCATTTCCAGCGGGTAGCCGGCCAGGATCAGGATGAAATCATTACGGTGATCTTCCATCATTTTGACAAGGGTATCGATGGCTTCTTTGCCGAAATCCTTCTCTCCTCCTCGGGAGAGAGAATAGGCTTCGTCAATAAAGAGAACTCCTCCAAGCGATTTTTTGACCAATTCGCGGGTTTTCTGGGCGGTGTGGCCAATATATTCCCCGACAAGATCCGCCCGATCCGCCTCCACCAGATGGCCCTTGGACAAGACCTCCATTTTCTGGAATAATTTAGCCAGTATCCGAGCTACCGTTGTCTTTCCAGTACCGGGATTGCCGTTAAAAATCATATGGTATACCTGCTTGTTTGTCTTGAGCCCGGCATTTTCCCGCAGCTGATTGATTTTGAGGAAGGCGTAAATTTCATAAACCAATTTTTTGACCTTATCTAAACCGATCATTTGATGAAGCTCATCCAGAACTTCTTTGCATGGATCAATTTCGAGTATTTTGCGGTCTTGATTTTCTTCCGGTTCTCTCTTGTTAAGAACGATGTTGATCTGCCCGGGATTTTTCTTAATCCGGACCTCCTTAGTGATTACTTCAGCACTTTCCGTCATTAAGCTTACCACCTCGCTTATACATTATATTAGCGAAGGGGCAAGAATATTTTAAAATGGTAAAACCGTCTCCCGGACTTACTGCTGCCCCTTATTTTTCGCATTCCTCCTGAAGGAAGTGACCGCGAGCAGAACCAATGGCAGTATAATGCCGTAGGTGCCTCCGTAGGGGAGCCATATTTGTTTATTGTAGTAATCACTATGATCGTAATCCGGGTGAACGATCAGAGACAGAATCGTCAGGATCATTCCTAAGGGCAAAGTAAGCGGACGATAATCTTTCAGCTTGAAAATATGGGTGAGACCCGTAGCAGAGACATAGAACAGAATGGTCATTTTATAATAAATAGTAACAAACCAAAGGGTGGCCACAATGACCTCGACCCTCTGGAAAAAATCCCCCACGTTAATCATCTTGGCCAAAGAGTAGCTGGGATACACTTGCATTTCGGTCATTTGTGCCCCTAGTACGGCTATGGCCAGAAAGATCATAAGGATAAGCACGGCTCCGCCAATAGCAGCCCCAATGACGAAAGCGCGGTTTGCTTTGTCCGGCTTGTTCACACCGGATGGATAGAACATCAGGAACACGACGGGAGTCAAGGAGAAAATACTCATATAAAAAACAGATGCTCTTATAACCGGTTTCGGTCCTTCGGCCATAACCGGCCCCAGATTATCGAAATGGATTTGAGGGGAAAGGGCTACCAACAGGATAAAGAAGAAAAACACCACGAACAGAAACAAGATGTCAGCGGAACGTGCAATAGTTACCAAGCCCAGTCGAACGCTGTATAGCACAAGCAATATACATGTAATATTGACGGCCCACATGGGAGTTCCGGGCAGAATCTGAATCGTAATAAACTGTCCCATGAAATAAACCAGCTCGGCTGTGGTAACGAAGGTGAAAAAAACAAAGGTCAGGGAAATGATCTTCCCTGCCAAAGAGCCGAAGGCTTTGTCGTTCATTTCCATCAGCGTTAAGCCTTGGTTCCGTTTGCCCACGACCGTATACAGCCAGGATAGACACAGCCCTAATCCTGTGCCAATCACAGCGGCGATCCAGGCATCCTGTCTGGCGAGTTCAGCCATACTGGAAGGGACGATAAGAATGGCGGTGCCAATGGAAAACAGAGCGACCATGATGGCAAATTGCCGGACCGTGTATTTATCGCTCATCTGTATCTGACCCACCTCTATTCTATCAGCCAAGGCTTCAATGCTTCGCTAATTGGTCTATATAGGACAATAATCCAATCCAGCGGATTAGGAATATTTACTTTCATGACATAAGCGGCCGTCAAACCTGTGGCCATAAGGAGCAGAAGCCAGAAGAAAATTTCTTCTCTCGCCAGTCGATGCTTTCTCAGATAAGGTATTTCCTTGATCGCGATTAGAACTCCGATCAGAATAATTCCAATACTCTTCCACATCCAAACCTACTCCTTAGCTGTCTTCATAAACGGGTTCCCGATCGTTCCGGAATGCCTCAATTTGATTTTCGCATCGACTTGAATCGGCATTTTCCTGAAGGCTTTATTCCAGTCTTTTTTATTTTTTTTCCAGTAGGCCGGGTTGGAACGGTGAACCTCTTCTCCGAAGCCGAACACATCCGAGCCTAGTTTTTGTCCGGCACGAATGGAGGTCAGGATTTTCTTCTCCAAACTTTCCTTATATAACTGTTCCAATTGATGGAGAACGACTCTCTTGGTCAGATCGATGGAACAGCTAGCCTCGGCGATGCTGCCTTCAATGTTAATCTTTACTTGTGCCTCCGGCTGCCCGTCCTTAAGCTTCGTTATCATTTTGCTGTCGGCCCTACCGACTTCAATCGTTATCTCTCCCTGCCCCTCCGGACAAGGTATGATGGCCACAGTGCTTTTTACTTTTTTGCGAAGGTAGGTTACCCCCTTGCTGTTATCCTGATCAAACCAGCCGATGAGCCTGTCATCCTTAAAAATGGCGAGACCGGCGTACCGGAGGACGGCTTCCGGAGTGATCTCCTTAACATTTTGCTGGGTTTCGCCTATTCGCTGATCTCCTATCAATTCCAACGCCGTTAAGACTGGCTCGCGTCCATCGCTAATCAGGTCGTTGATCAGGTCGTGCATGGCAATTCCAACAGCAGGGGCCCAGTATCTCTGCGCGGTTTCCAATGAAGACAGCAGCCGGTTCGCCGGTATTTTCTCCAAGGGGGTAACGATTTTAAGCATATTTTCCGCCTTGGTGTTTTTGGCTACGACAATATAGAAATCCGTTCGGAATTCATGATCTCTGGAGAAAACATCCATTACTTTATTAAGCCCTTCCTTGGCAATTTCGTCGCTCAGAATAATCATGCGAAGGTGAGCCCCGTACAATCGCCGCGGGGATGTCAACGTCATTTTCCGATAAGTCTCCATCAGAGTCTTGCCTGTGGCCGAATAAGTAGTGACGGGAGAGCGAACGCCTCCCGCCCCTTTTTTCGCCACTTCGGACGGTTCGACGACCTGTGCCGTCAATTTGTATAATTCTCCTGCCTTGTCAATGCCCACGGCGACCTGAATCGCCAGGTCGTTCAGTTCCCTGCGGCTCCAGCAGCTGGTCAGAAGGATTGTAAGGAGTACCCATACAAGTGCAACACTCAAGCGGCGTTTCATTAGGCTCACCATTCTTCTGTCATTGGTTATAAGTAACATTATTAACTCGGGGCGATCAATTTAAACGAACACTGCCGGGTATGTGTGCAAAGCGGAAAAACGGGCGTTCACCCCTCTGGAATAGTGCAATAATACAGGCTCGTCCGGTTTGTGGATTCCCAAGGCATCCGTCAATGTGTTCGCCAATTGGGCCAATTCAACGGATTGCAGCGGCCAAGGAGGGTGGAAGACTTGACCGCAGTAGATTTTCACGTACGGCTTCGCAATGCAATAAAACCGGTATCGTTCCGTCAGCCAGTGCTCCAAAGTGCCTTTCTCCGCTTGATAAGGCGCGGACAAAGGACGGTAATGGGCCGCAAAAGAAGGGGACTCCGATGTCACTCTCCGGCTTGAAAGCTTCAAAAATCCGTCTTTGTGCTTAAGCTGCATTTTGGCCCGGTAGTATGGAAGCTTGTACCACCATTTGGCGATGTTCAGCACAATGGGATCGGAGGCGTCCAGAGTAATGAAATACACTCCCGGCCCCTGTTGGTGGGAGACATAGGTACGTACATTCACTTCCGGGAAAGAGAAGGGGTAAGGAACGGGGCAGCCCCTTAACCGAATTCCCGTCATGCGGAAGGCGACAACCCCAAGCCAGGCCTGCCCTTTGAACGTATCTATCGTTAAAGGCCGGGGGACCCTCTCTCTTATAGAGGAAACCGGAACCGGCCAGTGAAGGAACAGCACATGCTGCCAGCTCTGTTTCATGATCCAGGCGTCCTCGTCTTGTGCCGGAGGGAAATGGCTATGGCTCATGCGGCGTTCCCCCTCGTTCATTATTTTTTCTTGAAATAGTCAAACCAGTTTTTCCCTTTCTGCGGGTAGGTCGGAGAAGTCGGCTTCTGCGGCACTGCCTGGGTGTCCCCTGCAGGCTCCATCGGGTCTGGACCTCCGAGCGGGTCGTAAGCTTGCGTGGCCAAGGGAATGCCGGTCACCTTGCTTGTCCATTCGTCCAACGAGGCCAGATCTTCTGCCTGCACCTGCTGCAGACTGGTTTTCCCGAGGGCGCGGATGCCCAGCTTCATTTCCTCGACGAAGGAAGTGAAGAAGTTCTCCAAATGACGGGCGGCCAGATTTTCATCGAACTGCTCGGCCATCTCCCCCGGATAAAAGGTAAGCTGCGTAGGCGGCTCCCACGGAATCGCTTTGGTCACTTGCTCGTGCGTCATGGCCCACAGCAGGGCGGTGCCCATGTATACTCCGTCTGCTCCCAGCGCAAGAGCCTTCAGGCATTCCCCCGGATTGGAAAACCCGCCGCCGACCAACAGACTGATTTGATCCTTGACTCCGCGTTGATTCAAATAACGGACGGCACGGCATAAGGCAAAGAGGGTGGGGAGGCCGAAATCATCCTCGAGAATCGGCGGACCGCCTTTCGTTCCGGCCTGGCTTCCGTCTAAGCTGATGAAATCTACGTTCGCCCGGATAGCTACCTCCAGATCCGCCTCCAGCTTCGCACTGGCGCAGAGCTTCACGCCTATAGGCACTCCGCCGGTCACCGAACGCAGCCTTTCAACCAAAGGGATCAGGTCGTCCGGCTGGTTAATTTCCTGGTGACGGGAAGGAATAACGACGATTTCTCCGTCCTTCACGTTCATGACCTGACGCGCTTTGCCGGGCATAAATTCAGGCGGAATAATGCTCGCGGCTGTTGCGGTAGCTCCCTGGCCGATATGAATTTCTATAGCATCCGCTTGATTGAGAATGGAAGGCTGCTTCGACCAGTGGCCGGAGTTGTACTGCAAGATGAGAAATTTGGCAAGATTTCGTTCCTCGGGCAGAAAACCGCCTTCCCCCGTGTTGGTCGCCGTTCCGACGGCGGCTGTTCCTCGGGCCATTGCGATTTTGACCTTCTCGCTCACTCCTATTCCATACCCCATGGCTCCGGCCATAATAGGAATTTGCAGCGTCATGGGCTTCTTGGCCTTCGGACCGATGGTCACCTCAAGGTCCACATTCTCATCCTCGTGGACAGGGAGTACGGCTAACTGAGCCGGTGTAAAAATCAGCCCGTCGAAGCTCAGATGCTTGCGTGGACTGCCGAATGGCCTCTCAATAATGGCGCCGGAAGCCGCCCGGAGGCTGTTCTCCATCACCTTGATCGGATTTGTGCGGGTTAAGGCGGTAACCATCTCCCAAATATTAACCGGATATCGTTCAGACATCAGTTTTTTCATGAACATAGCGAACAGCCGTTGTGTAATCGGTTTGAAGAAGATGACCACCATGCCTATAACAAGCAGGAAGGCCAGCAGGGTGCCCGCTATAGAAACCAGGAATGACCCTATCAACGATGTTTGCATAAGGCATCTCCTTCTGTACGGTCATCGGAAGTTTAACCTCAGGATATCAGGGGGCGGGGGGCTTCTTGAACCATCCAAGCTTCCTTCCCGGAACCCGCATTTTTAATAATGGTCGTCCACCGGATTTACGGACCCAGATGCGACGTGTGGCTTTCCCTTGGGGATTTTATAGGTCCCGTTAGGAGCTTTTTTTGCATTGAATTCTCATCATTGTTCGTCCTTCTGCTTCTGTGTAAGAGCTTCGCTTCCGGTTCCGGAGCGCCCGCCGCCGCTCTGTCCGCTATCTCTGGTGCGGACGGTATTCTGCTTAACTATAATATCCGGCCGGGTATACATCTTCCACCAAGGCATGCGGATGACATTGTCCTTCTGGTCGGAAACGCGAAAAGGAGCGAACGGGGTCATATACGGAACGCCGAACGATTGCAGGTGACACAAGTGAAGAACGAGAGCAATCGTTCCAAGAAAAATTCCATAGAACCCAAAGGAAGCTGCAAGCCCCATGAACCCGAAGCGCAGAATACGCGCCGAAATTCCTATATCGAAGCTTGGAAAGATAAAGCCGGCAATGGCGGTGATGGATACGACGATAACCATCGCGGGAGAAACCAGGCCCGCCTCAACCGCTGCTTGTCCCAATACGAGAGCTCCGACAATGGAAATGGCCGTGCCTATCGCTCTGGGCATTCGTATACTTGCCTCACGCAGCAGCTCGAAGGTGATTTCCATGATCAACGCCTCAATAAAGGCCGGGAACGGAATGGCCTCTCTCTGGGCAGCCAGGCTGATCAGCAAGTCCGTCGGCAGCATCTCCTGGTGAAAGGTGGTGACGGCGATATAAATAGAGGGACCGAACAAGGAAATGAAAAAAGCAGCATATCGAATCAGCCGCAGCAGACCGAAATCCGAACGGTGATAATAATCCTCTGCCGACTGAAGGAACTGGGTGAACAAAGCTGGCACCAACAGCACGAAAGGCGTACCGTCAACGAGGATAGCAATCCGTCCTTCTAGCAGAGAGGCCGCCACGACATCGGGCCGTTCCGAATTGATAATCGTCGGGAAGACGGTAAAGGTTTTATCCTGGATAAACTCTTCTACATAGTTGCTTTCCAAGATACCATCTATATCAATTTGCTGCAGGCGTGTACGAACCTCTTCCAATGTCGTCTCATTGACCAGACCGTTCAAGTACATGATCGCCACTTTGGTCTTCGTTATGCGCCCTACCGGGTTCATTTCCAACCATAAGTTCGGGTCTCTAATTTTGCGGCGAATCAACGTAATGTTCGTCTGCAGAGCCTCGGTAAATCCTTCTTGCGGCCCCCGCACCACGGTTTGTGAGGTAGGCTCCGTTATATTCCGGTGTTCGAAACCGACCGTATCTACAGAAAAGGCCTGAGCTTGCTGATCGATCAAGATAACCGTCTCGCCACAGAGGATAGCATGATGAACGGTCTCCCAATCGGTCAAGCTGCGATAATCTCCTACTGTAATTCGCATAAGCCTGACCGCCTCGGAGGAATCTCTCCACTGGTCGTGAGCGGCCTGAGATGCAAGTGACTCTATTAGGCGATAGACGGAGGTCCGGTCGGCCATTCCGTCTATGTATATGAAGGCTGCCCGGATGCCCGGGGGCGGACCGAGGGTAAGCTCCCGGAATATCAGGTCGTCGCTGTTTCCAAAAGCCTCTCTAAGCAAGTTCAGATTGTCCTGAAGGACAAGATTTAATCTCATGGGCCTACCTCAATTAAGCGAGTTTTGCTTACATTATTGGCATATCGCAAACGACCTAAACATGGGTGATTCGTGAATAACATGTTCTTAATATAAGGGAAGCCGGTGAATCGGCACCCTCCCGCATCCGGCCCGGAAGTGCCTGCCCCATGATTATCCCGTTTTAATTATGTCAATAATGAATTATCAGATTAAGCGCCGCCCGACAATCAATCCATGGACCATCCGGCCAGGATAGCAGACTGTCGTTATATGGCATGGCGCGAAGTTAGTCCTGTATTTGACAGTGTGCCGGAAGCGAGGGAGAAACATTGGAGTATGCCGTGGTGATCGTATTGGCCGGCGCCCTGGGAGTATGGCTGGAGGTTCCCGGATTAAGACGTAAGAAGCTCTACAGAGAGCTTCGCTTGTTTAGCATTGCCCTGTTGGCGGCGATAGCTATCGGAATCATTAAGAGCTTGCAGCTTCCGTTTCCCAACTTGATGGAATGGATCATGATAGCTGTGAGTCCGCTTGTGGAATGGTTCGGGGGATGACAGAATTGAAGGGCAAAGGAATGATTGCATGAACCGTTCTGAGATAACCACCCGCCAGTTCTGCCTGCTGGTTACTCTGTTTACGATCGGCAGCTCGATCCTGTTCGTTCCTTCGCAATTGGCTGAAGAAGCGCAGCAGGATTCATGGTTGGCACTGGGGATCGGGATTATCATCAACTTGCTTGTCGTTGGTTTGTACCTTCGTTTGGCCAGCTTCTATCCGGATAAGACATTGTATGATTTGATGGAAATCTTGATGGGCAAATGGGCGGGCAGGCTGGCCATTGCGTTAACCTTTCTGTTTGCCTACTTCGTTTGTGTGATCAGCTTGGTGTACTATGTAGGCTTTTTTCTCGGTAATCAGATCTTTCCGGATACTCCGATCTTTTATTTGAACGGATTGTTTGTCATCACGGCTGTTTATGCCCTGCGTTTGGGGTTGGCTACTATCGCCCGGGCCAGCGAGATTTACATTCTGGTCTTTATTTTTTTGTTCGTACTGCTGACTGCAGCCCTCATTCCCGAGATGGATGCGAATCAATTCAAGCCGGCCCTAACCACACCATTATCATCCTTGTTACGGGGAGCGATTTCCTATAATAGCTTCTCTACCTTTCCGTTATTTTTCTTTCTCACGATTTATCCAATCCATGTGAAGAATCGCCGCAAGGCAGCCAGAAATTTTATATGGGGAACTCTGTGGGGAGGTTTGGTTCTCTGGCTTATATGTACGGTGGCCATCTCCGTATTAGGGGCCAAAGCAGCAGCGACCTACACTTTTCCCGGTTATGTCTTGGCGCAAAGGGTGAATATAGGGGACTTTTTTACTCGGATTGAAGCATCGATCCCCACTATTTGGATGATCTCGCTGTTTATCAAGCTGCTGATCTATTTTTATGCCTCTCTGCAGGCGTTGGGGAAGCTGACAGGGGTTCGTCAGAATTCGATTTATATCATTCCGTTAGCATTGGTCGCGTGGGCATTGTCGGTTGACCTGTTTACCAATTCCGCCCATTTGATGGAATGGAGCCGACATACACTGCCGGTTATTACTTTTTTGTTTGGCGTCCTGCTTCCATTCCTTCTTCTCGTATTGGCGTTGGTTCGCCGCCGTTTTCAGAGGGGCGGGGACAACGAAGAGGCTTAGAACGGACGGATCGGTTGAGTTTCCGAGGTTCTTGGGCCGTTCCTGCCGAATAGACGGGGAATATGAATTAGAACGAATCGGACAATTCTCGAACGGAATACGTATTATCATGGAGCAGAAAGGGGAGGATGACCGGAAGATTAATGAAGAAGGAATTATCCGCTGATTTAGTATTCCGAAGCGGCAATACTTCTGCGTGGAAGTCTGAGGAACAGCTCGCTCGGGAGCTGGCTGCCTGGGTGGCCGGTGTCCTGAGCAAGTATCCGGACCCGGAGGAGACCCGGACGGAAAGACGGGGCCGGGATTATTTTCTAGAGCTATCATCTCTTCCATTATGTAAGTCCGGTCAGAAGGAGGGGGAACGGAAATAGCGGTAAGCGGAAACAGCATTAACCATGAGTTAACAGCGTTCCGGTTATCCGGGCTTTGGCGCGAAGCAAGCTCTTTCGGGAGGATAGGGCTTGCATTCTGCAATAGGATTCTTTTCACTTGCAGACCCGCAAGGTGGTGCCGATGATCATTATCCGGGAAGCTTACCAACTCCATACGGAACAATTGAATGCCTTGATCGAACAGATCAAGGCTCTTGTTTATGTAAGGGTATCTACAGATGACCAGGCCAAATATGGCTATTCTCTGGAGTCGCAAATCGAGAGGTGTGTCCGGTATGCCGAGAGCAAGCATCACTATAGCCGCGAGCAGTTAATGATCCTGGTAGAAGCGGGGGAACATGGTGACAATCCGGACCGTCCCCTGATTAATTATTTGCTGTATTTGCTGGAGCGGGGAATCGGCTCTAAAGCGATCTTTCTGCATCCGGACCGAATGAGCCGGTATCTGCATTTGCAAATCGAGCTGTCGTCCAAAATATGGGATTTGGGCTGCGACATTGAATTTGTCGAATTCGATCTGGATAAAAATAACCCCGAATCCATGCTGATGTTCAATGTACAGGGAAGCATCGCGCAGTATAACAAAGCCAAAATTTTGGCCAACACGAAGCGTGGGCGAAGAACAAAAGCACTGAAGGGCGAGGCAGTCGGGATGCGCCGGTTATACGGTTATTCCTTCGATACGGAAGAAGACAGGATCGTGGAAAATCCGGAAGAAAGACGTATCTATATGATGATGGTCGATATGGTTCTGAATAAAGGCTATTCATGTTCGAGGATAGCGAGAGAACTGTCCTCCAGAGGGATTGCGGCTCCGAACGGCTCTGTATGGTATCAGGCGACCGTCAGCCGAATTTTGAAGAACGAATCCTATACGGGAACTTATTATTACGGCAAAACTGAAGTTGTCCAGCAGCAGGGCAAGCCGCGGTCGGTCCGCAAAAGCCGAGAGGAGTGGATAGCCATCCCGATTCCGGCCTACATTGAGAGAGCGACGTACGAGCAAATCCAGCACAGGCTTAAGAGCTGGAGGAAGACGGGCGGACGGCCTTCCGAGGACTATCTGCTGAGAGGGCTGGCCCGGTGCGGAAGATGCGGAGCCGCGGTGACGTCGGGCGTGACGACGAAGACAGCCGGAGGCCGAGTCAAGTACTATACCTGCACCGGTAAGACAAAGAAGGGATATAAGGTAGGAGCGGCGGACCCCGCCCGACCGGTATGCCGGGGGAGGAATTGGCGGGTCGACCGGGTGGATGCGATCGTCTGGCAGCGGCTCTCGGTTCTTCTTGCAAAACCCGAGCCCTACGTCATTAAATATATCGAAGGATTGTCCAGCCACCACAAGCTGCAGGAGCTGCAGCTTCGCAAAGCGGAGCTCCAGCGCACGATCACGGATAGAGCCGGGGCGAGAAGCAAATATGTAGATTTGTATGCTTACGGCATCATTCGGACGAAGGAAGAGCTTCAGACGAAGCTGGAGAGCCTGGACGAACAATTGAAGATTTTGCGGAAGGATATGCAATTCATTGATGAAATGCTTCAACACGCCTGCGAAAATTTTAATTATGCGGACCGTGTGATAAAATATGTGCGACAACTGAAAGATTTGCTTTCGTCCTCTTCATTGAGCATGGCCGACAAACGTGCATTCATCGGATTGTTAATCGACCAAGCGGTGCTTCATGAGGATGGCAGGATTGAGCTTATAATGGCGATGAGCGAATGCACTTATCAAAACCTAATCCATAGTCAAAGCGATGGAAGACTATAAGAACCAGTTCGTTCTTATTTTGGCGGGATACCCGGATGAAATGGATGAATTTATGCGGACCAATCCGGGGTTGCCGTCGCGGTTTCCGATTCAGGTGGATTTTCCCGACTATACGGTGGAGCAGTTGATGCAGATTGCTCATTGGATGATGAAGGAACGGGAGTATTCCTTCCATCCGCAAGCGGAATGGAAGCTGAGGCAGTATTTGACACGGGAAATCGAGAACAGCTTCGGGACATTCAGCAATGCCAGGCTGGTGCGGAATCTGATCGAAAAGGCTATGCGGCATCAAGCGGTCCGTCTGCTGCAGCTTAACAAGCAGCATCCGTCGCGGCAGGAGCTGATGACCTTGCGTCCGGAAGACTTGCGGCTGGACCGGGCCTGAAATAATAACTTTTGAAGGAGACGTTGTATGAAGCCGACCACTCATGATGTGATCGCCGCAGCGGAGGAGCGTGCCATTCTCGTCAGCCTGCTTACGCAGGAGGAGAGGAAGAGCCGGGCCCGCCAAGCGGGCTATTCCATGGAGGAGCTGATCCGATTGGCCGAGACGGCCGGGGTCTCTGTTCTCGATACCGTCGTTCAAAGCCGCGAGGCTGCCGATTCGAAGTGGTTCATCGGGAAAGGAAAGGTGAGCGAGCTTCGGGAGCTATCGGAGGCGCTGAACGCTAATATGGTCCTGTTCGACCAGGAGCTATCGGGTGTCCAGGTGCGGAATCTGGAGGAAGCGCTGGATTTGAAAATCATCGACCGGACTCAGCTCATCCTTGATATTTTTGCCCGGAGAGCCCGGACGCGCGAAGGAATTCTCCAGGTGGAGCTTGCGCAATTAACTTACTTGCTTCCGCGCTTGTCCGGTCATGGCAAGAATCTGTCCCGTCTCGGAGGAGGGATCGGAACGAGAGGGCCCGGGGAGAGCAAGCTGGAAACCGACCGCAGGCACATCCGCAGCCGGATCCGCGATTTAAAGCGGCAGCTTGCCGAAGTGATCCGCCACCGCACGCTTCATCGGGCGAGGCGGAGAAAAACCGGAGTGTACCAGGCCGCGCTGGTCGGATATACGAATGCCGGCAAGTCGACGCTGCTTAAGCAGTTGACGCATGCCGATGTATTGGTGGAGAACCAGCTCTTCGCCACGCTGGATCCGACCTCCCGCTTGTTGAAGCTTCCGGCCGGGAAGGAAATCGTGCTGACGGATACGGTCGGGTTTATTCAGAACTTGCCCCACGATCTGGTGGCCGCCTTCCGGGCTACGCTGGAAGAAGTGCTGGAAGCCGATCTCATTCTGCACGTGGTCGACAGTGCTTCGACGATGAGGGAGGAGCAGATGGAGGTCGTCCAGCAAGTGCTGGCGGAACTGGGGGCGCAGGGCAAGGAGCAGCTTACGCTGTTTAATAAAGTCGATCTGTGTTCGCCGGAAGAACGGGATCTGTTAACGGGGCCTGGCGACTTCATGCGTCTGTCGGCTTATCGCGCGGAAGATTTGGACAAACTCAAGGAGCGGATTCAGGATAAAATAGGCGGGGTCAGCCTGGAGTACCGCATTCCCGCACATCGCGGCGATCTGTTGGCGCAGGCTTACAGGATCGGAGAAGTGACCTCTTCGCAAACCGATGGGGAAGAGATAAGGCTGACGGTTCAGATCGGCCGCCCGGAATATGAGGTTCATGGCCATGCGCTGAAGGAATACGAGGTCTGAGACCTTACTGCGCTGGTCGGTCCCGGCGAGCCGGTGGATCGTGCCTTAAATATTGATTATGTGCAGACAGAACAAGGGAGAGAGAAAATCATGCAAGTGAATGAAGCTTTAAGCCCATATATCGAAAGGGTCGAACGGGAAATTCAAGGCCGGCTGCAGGAAGTAGACCGAGTGATCGACCATAATCAATGGAAGGTCATCCGTGCTTTTCAGAAGCACCAGGTCAGTGATTATCATTTCGCATCCTCGACAGGCTACGGGTATAACGATCGCGGACGGGAGGTGCTGGACAGTGTTTATGCCGAGGTGTTCGGGGCGGAGGCGGGATTGGTCCGGCCTCATTTTGCCTCTGGAACTCATACGATTTCTACCGCTTTGTTCGGTGTGCTGCGGCCGGGAGATCAGCTCCTCTACATTTCGGGCACCCCGTATGACACGCTGCATAAGGTGATCGGAAGTCCTGGAGACGGTACCGGCTCGCTCCGGGATTGGGGAATCCGCTATGACGAGGTAGATCTGCGGGAGGACGGCAGCCCCGATTGGGAGGAGATCCGGCGGAAGCTGACGCCCGAGACGAAGGTGGTCGGCATCCAGCGATCCCGGGGCTATGATTGGAGGCCTTCCTTCACAATTGCGCAAATCCGGGAAATGGCGGACTTTGTCAAGCAGCTTCGGCCCGATGTCATCGTGTTTGTCGACAACTGCTACGGAGAATTTACCGAGACGCTCGAGCCGACAGAGGCGGGAGCCGATTTAATGGCCGGTTCGCTTATCAAAAATCCGGGCGGGGGCATAGCTCCGACCGGCGGTTATATCGTAGGCAAGCGGCAGTACGTGGAGCAGGCAGCCTATCGTTTGACAGCCCCGGGAATCGGCGGGGAAGTCGGAGCCATGCTGGATACGACCAGAAGTATTTATCAGGGGCTCTTCCTGGCTCCCCACTTTGTCGGACAGGCTGTCAAGGGGAGCATCTTCGCCGCTTGCCTGTATGAGCAGCTCGGTTTTGAGACAAGCCCTCGCTGGAATGAGGCGAGAACCGATCTCATTCAGGCGATTCGCTTCACCGGGCCGGATCATCTCGTTGCTTTCGTACAAGGAATTCAGCAGGCTGCGGCGGTGGATGCCTATGTGGTGCCGGAGCCTTCGGAAATGCCGGGCTATGAGCATGCGGTCATCATGGCCGCCGGTACCTTCATCCAAGGGGGAAGCCTGGAGCTGTCGGCGGACGCGCCTATTCGCGAGCCTTACATTGCGTATATGCAAGGAGGGCTTACCTATTCGCATGCGAAGCTCGGCGCCGTCAAAGCGCTGGAGCATCTGTGGCAGCGGGGGCTGCTGGCTCTGTAGCTGCATTAGAAAGATTAAGTTCATTAGAGCATTAATATGGAGCCACTTACTGATTGGGATAAAGCTGTTATTAAAAGAGCAGTTCTTGGCCTATTATTTCACTCTGTGGAGGCATTGACGCGGCGAGAGCCGGAAAGTTACAATCAGTATGGAGATTACCACTCATGGGAGTGATGGCTGATGAGCGACGCAATCCGCAGAAACATGGCTCTGTTTCCGATGAGGATAGTTATGCAGCTCACGGATTTGTCCGCCAGGCAGATCCGGTATTATGAGCAGCACGAGCTGGTGAAGCCGGTTCGGACAGACAGCAATCAGAGGCTGTTTTCGTTCAATGACGTCGAACGTTTACTGGAAATTAAGAAGCATCTGGAAAAAGGCATCAACATTGCCGGGATCAAGCGGATGATTCATCAGGCGGCCGACGGAGAAAGGATGGGTCGCGAGCCGTCAGCGCTCAAGCGGCAGGAGCCGACTGATCCGCAATTGCATCGTTTGCTTAAGCAGCAGCTGAACGGCGGGAACCGCCTGGATCAGGTTTCTCTCAATCAAGGAGATATTTCCACTTATTTCAAAAGATGATATAGACCGCTTTCCAGCCTAGTTGAGGAGGACATAGGATGAGCTATACGAAGGAAGACATCTTGAAGATTGCCAAGGAGGAGAACGTTCGTTTTATCCGACTGCAGTTTACGGATTTGCTGGGTACGATCAAGAACGTGGAAATTCCCCTGAGCCAATTACCCAAAGCACTGGATAATAAAATGATGTTCGACGGGTCCTCCATCGAAGGATATGTACGGATCGAAGAGTCGGATATGTACTTGTATCCCGATTTGAGCACGTGGGTTATTTTTCCCTGGGTGGCCGAGGATCGGGTGGCCCGTTTGATTTGCGATGTCTATTTGCCAGACGGACAACCTTTTCCCGGGGATCCGCGCGGGATACTGAAACGAGCGCTTCAAGACGCGGAGGCCATGGGCTATACCTCGATGAATGTAGGGCCGGAGCCGGAATTCTTCCTGTTCCGCACAGATGAGAAGGGCTACCCGACGATGGAGCTGAACGATCAGGGCGGCTACTTCGACCTGGCGCCGACCGATCTCGGCGAGAACTGCCGCCGGGAAATTGTGCTGACGCTGGAGGAGATGGGCTTCGAAATCGAGGCTTCCCATCATGAAGTCGCTCCCGGCCAGCATGAAATCGATTTTAAATATGCGGATGCCGTTAAGGCGGCCGACCAGATCCAAACCTTCAAGCTGGTGGTCAAAACGATTGCCCGTCAGCATGGCCTGCACGCCACATTCATGCCGAAGCCGCTGTTCGGGGTGAACGGCTCCGGAATGCACTGCCATCAATCCTTGTTTACCGGCGGTACCAATGCCTTCTATGATGAATCGGACAAGCTGGGCTTGAGCCAGGTAGCCAGACAATATATGGCCGGAATATTGCGTCATGCCCGTTCGATGGCCGCGATCACCAATCCGACCGTCAACTCCTACAAGCGTCTTGTGCCTGGTTATGAGGCTCCGTGTTATGTCGCTTGGTCGGCAAGCAATCGCAGCCCGATGATCCGAATTCCGGCTTCCCGCGGTCTGAGCACGAGAGTGGAGGTGCGGAATCCCGATCCCGCAGCCAACCCTTATCTCGCCTTGGCAGTCATGCTGAAGGCGGGCCTGGACGGCATACGCAAGAAGATGCAGCTGCCGCCTCCGACCGACCGCAACATCTATGTCATGTCCGATGAGGAACGGGAAGACGAAGGCATTCCAAGCCTGCCGGCGGATCTTCGTGAAGCGCTCCAGGAATTAGTGGCGAACGATGTCATGCGGGAGGCGCTGGGCGAGCATGCTCTGACTCATTTCTACGAATTGAAGGAAATCGAGTGGAATATCTACCGGACCCAGGTGCACTCTTGGGAGAGAGATCAGTACATGTCTTTGTACTAAACTTGTTATACGGCGCCTTGGCCTGACTTGCAGGCTCCAGGCGAAATCTGTGGAAGCGTGTGTTCGATGAAATAAATAGCGGCCGTACTTCCGCATGAGGCGGCCGTAAAAATAACCTCCATGACGAACGGATCCGTTCTTGTCAGGAGGTTATTTCTATTGCGGGGCCGAGGTGCTGCAGGATTAATGAATATCGCGAAAAATTCCGATCACTCGGCCGAGGATGGTAACGTTCTTCAGACGAAGGGGCTCCATGCTAGAATTCTCCGGCTGCAGACGAATGTGATCCTTCTCCTTATAGAATGTCTTGACCGTGGCTTCATCATCTTCCGTCATGGCAACTACGATATCTCCATTATCGGCGGTGGGCTGCTGTCTGACAATGACATAATCGCCGTCATGGATTCCGGCTTCGATCATACTCTCGCCAATAACGTTCAGCATGAATACATTGTGGTCGCCTACGTAATGGCTGGGAAGAGGGAAGTAATCCTCGATATTCTCCGTTGCGGTAATCGGTGTTCCGGCCGTTACTTTACCGATCAGAGGCACTCTGGTTACGGACATGGGAAGGATTCCCCCTGTTCCGTCGCCATCAAGAATTTCTATCGCTCTGGGTTTGGTCGGGTCTCTGCGGATCAACCCCTTCTTCTCCAATCTCTCAAGATGGCCGTGAACGGTGGAGCTGGAAGCCAAGCCTACCGCTTCGCCTATTTCCCGCACGGAAGGAGGGTAGCCTTTATCACGTACTTCGTTCTTAATGAATTCCAATATCGCCTGTTGACGGTTCGACAATTTGGTCACAATGATCACTCCAATTGGAAATAATTAAATAAAGTATACCATAGAACCGGAGTTCGTACAAACATGGGTTCGAATTTTTTTCGCAAAAGGGATTGACACAAACATTTGTTCGTTGTATTCTGTGAATAGAACAAATGTTTGGGGGTATTGACGATGAAAGCAACCATCCTTCCGGAACGCCCGGTAATTGCAAACAAGACGATTTTGCGCATTATGCTGTTAACGGTTCTAGTATTTGGAGTTATCTCCGCCTCTTACTCTTTTATTTTCCATGCTTATGCGGGGGATGCCAGAACAGGTTCTGTAGCGGTCAGGAAGGAGATTGACGTCGCCCCCGGGGACACTTTATGGTCTATTGCGAGTAAGCATGCTCCCGAGGGAGAGAGTACACGCTCCTATATAAACAAGATCAAGAAAGTTAACCAATTGCAGAGTTCCGTTCTGCACGAAGGTCAAATTCTCTTTCTTCCATAATGCGAGAGATCCAGAGTAGTATCTATATAAGAGTAGGTAAGACGAATTATTATATATTGTGGGCATTATATTAATGATATGAATATTTAATATTATTAATCGTGAGTGAAAGCACGCTTTACCCGGAAAGAAACGTCTTTTTTCCGCAAGTGCACTTGGGAGGAGCGAATGAGCTGAGCCCGTTTCCCCGGTTTGTCAGCGCACGCTCAGAAGCCTCAGACAGAAATTTCGAACGTACGTTCTATTCGTAAGGATGTATGGATTGCAGATAATTTCGGGCTGTTTCAAAGAAAAGAACTGTTTGATCAAGGCGGTTCTAGTATCTTTGAAACGGAACCGAACTTTGAGGGGCATCCGTTTATATATAGATCCTAAGGTGATTAAATGTCAGATTTGTACATTGTTAGACCGGGCCGCGATAGGGTCTGGTCATCTTGACATTTAACCGGTGGAATGGCAAAGTAGAAACAGTGTAAAAATGTCTGCAGCCCGGGATAAAAACAGAGCTGTAGCAGTAAAAGATCAACATTCGAATGGTGGAGTGAGCTGGTAATCGCCTATAGACTGGCGATCAGATATATGAATGGACAGATGCAGATAGGAGGCAAGGATAAAGATGACTATGGAGGAAACGATTCAGCGCATTAATGAGCTTGCTAGAAAAGCCAAAGCCGAAGGGCTGACGGATGCGGAAGAGATCGAGCGGAATCAGCTCCGCCGCAAATATATAGATGCTTTTAAAAAGTCTTTAAAAGTTCAGCTGGACAGCATAAAATATGTAGAAGACGAACAAAACTAGCGAATGCTTCAAGGGGGAACAGCCATGTCCCGCAAATGGGAGAGAATGGTGGAGAAAAATAGAAAACAGACAGATCGGCTCAGGCGCAAGCAGGGGAAACCATCCGTTCTTTACAGCCAATCCGCGACCTTTCGCAGATTTCTGGGAAGAAACTGGATGCTGCCGTTTTTCTTGATAGGTTTTTCCATCATGTTTACAATTCTATTCTATGACTATTATCAAGGAGACGCTTCATATTGGTTTATCGCCATCAGTTATTTCCTGCTGGGGCTGATGATCTTCTTTCTACGGCGTCCGATGCTGGGGATTGGCAAGACCGAATTAACCTCCCGGCGGTTTGGCGGGGACAAGACCGTTCCCGCGGAGGAAGTGAGTGAAATCACTTTTATGCCCGGTTATGTCATTATTCAGTTCAAGTCCAAAAGAATGAGATGGGTCTACTCCAAATTTATGCATCGTATGGATTTGAACGCGGTGAAAGAAGAATTGAAGCCATTCGCCCAGAAGAATGGAATTCGCTGGACGGATTCAACCCAGACGGAAGCTCAATCACAGCAAAAGCAGTAGCTTATTAGTGTTCAGTATGACTATATTGCCATATCTATATCAAGATGCCGATGGTTTGAAAGGAAGAGGGGCATGGCCATTAAAGCCGTTTTATTTGACTTGGATGATACGTTGCTTTGGGATGAACGCAGTGTTCAGGAAGCTTTCGAGGCAACCTGCAAGAGAGCGGCGGAAGTTTATCCGCAGTTGGAGCACAAGGAACTGGAACGATGCGTGCGCGAGGAAGCCCGTTCCTTGTATGAGTCTTATGAAACCTATCCGTTTACCAAAATGATAGGAATTAACCCTTTTGAAGGATTGTGGGGTAATTTTGCCGAAGGGCGACAGGAGGAGTTTCGCATGTTGAATGCGATCGCTCCCCGATATCGTAAAGATGCCTGGACCGCCGGGCTGAAGGCAGCCGGTGTGGATGATGAAGCATTGGGCGCCGAATTGGCCGAGCGATTTCCAGCGGAACGCCGTTCGAGATCCTATGTATATGAAGAAACCTTCGAAGTGTTGGCTTCTCTTCAACAACATTATTCCTTGCTGCTTCTTACGAACGGTTCGCCTGATTTACAACGGGAAAAACTTGACGGTGTGCCGGAGCTTGCCGCATACTTCGACCATATCGTCATCTCCGGCGACTTTGGGAAAGGCAAGCCCGATGCGGGTATTTTCCATCACGCCATGGATCTGCTGGGCATTGGGCCAAGCGAAGGTCTGATGGTCGGTGACAAGCTGACGACGGATATTCTCGGAGCCAACACGGTAGGAATGAAGTGTGCCTGGATCAATCGCCATGAACTGTCCAGAACCGACGATATTGTTCCCTGCTATGAGATTCGCAGCTTAAGGGAGCTTCAGGGAATTATCGATACGCTATAACAGGCTGAACAAAAATAAAACCACACTCTCTCATTGGAAAGTGTGGTTTGTTCTTTCAAGAAAGGAACGTCTTACTTCTTGAACTCGGGGTCCTCGAACGGATGAGCGATCCAGCCTTCGGTTTCAATAAACAGGCGTACGGCTACAATTTGCCGGTCTTCCATCAGGGTAAAGAAGTGAGGCTTCTCTTCCGGGACCGAAATAACGTCGCCCGCTGTCAGCTCTACGTCAAAATAACCGACATCCTCGCTGCCTTTAATAATGAAGATCCCGTTGCCCGCGGCAATGGCCCGGACTTCGTCCTCGGTATGGGTATGAACCTGCTCGAATTTCTTAAGCAATTCATCCAGATTCGGAGTAGCATCGGATAAAGCGATCACATCCCAGGTCAAATAACCGCGTCTGGAAGCCAAGTCCCGAATTTCCGAATCGAACACGTTCAAGATTTCCTTCTTCTCTTCGTCGCTCAATACGAATTTATTACGCAGGTTTTCCGGAAGCTTGCCCGCATCCCAATGCTCATAGAGAACACCTTGGTTTTCCAGAAATGCTTTGACCTTCTCTTCGCCGCTAATCCGTTCGCCGGTATTTCTTATTCTAATTTCTGCCATAGGAAAACCCTCCAATTAACCAATATAAATACTGCTGTATATTTTGTATTATAAATGAACAAGAAGTAGATGTCGATGATTTGCGAGAAATATTTCTTATAAAGCTGATATAATTACTTGGAATTAGCCTCTTTGCTAAAACCGAAAATTTTGGTACACTTAAAGTTAAAATATTCGTTAAATGATGACTGTCATCTTTTGGACGCTGGGGAGGAAGAGATCGATTGCAAAAACCTACTATTCAAGAGCAAATGGCTAAAAAAATTCTTATCCTGGACGGAGCCATGGGGACTATGATCCAGCAGGAGCCGTTAAGTGCAGAAGATTTCGGCGGGGAGGATTTGGACGGCTGCAATGAAATGCTTGTGTTGACCCGTCCGGATGTCATCTCCCGCATTCATGAAGCATATCTGGCGGCGGGCGCTGATATTATAGAGACGAACACTTTCGGAGCGACTAGTGTCGTGTTAGCGGAATATAATCTTCAAGACCGCGCGACTGAAATTAACAAAGCGGCAGCCAAGCTTGCCGTAGACGCAGCTAACAAATTTTCTACCCCTGAGTGGCCCCGTTATGTTGCGGGCGCTCTGGGACCTACGACCAAAACTTTATCGGTTACGGGCGGAGTTACCTTCGAAGAGCTGGCGGACAGCTATTATGAGCAGGCCCGGGCTTTGATCGAGGCGGGAGTCGATGCACTCTTGCTGGAAACTTCCCAGGATACGCTCAATGTCAAAGCGGGCAGCATCGGTATTCGCCGGGCGTTCGAGGAATTGGGAGTGAAGCTTCCGATTATGATCTCGGGCACGATAGAGCCGATGGGCACTACTTTGGCCGGACAGTCGATTGAATCGTTCTACGTATCGCTGGAGCATCTGAACCCGATCTCCGTCGGGCTTAACTGTGCAACCGGTCCGGAGTTCATGCGGGATCATATCCGTTCCTTATCGGATGTGGCCAAGACAGCGATCAGCTGTTACCCTAATGCCGGTCTGCCTGATGAGAATGGGCATTATCATGAATCTCCCGAATCGCTTGCCAGGAAAATGGCCGGATTTGCCGAGCAGGGCTGGCTAAATATCGCCGGGGGCTGCTGTGGAACGACACCGGATCATATCCGGGCCATGGCTGATCTGCTTAAAGAGTATTCACCCAGAACCGCTGCAGGCAATCACCCGCCGGCGGTATCGGGGATTGAAACGGTATATATCGAGGAGAGCAACCGTCCGATCATGGTCGGTGAGAGAACCAACGTTATTGGCTCACGCAAGTTCAAGCGGCTGATCTTCGAAGGGAAATACGAGGAAGCATCGGAAATAGCCCGTCAGCAGGTGAAGAACGGAGCACATATCGTAGATATTAATCTCCAGGATACCGAACTGAACGAGCCGTTGGTGATGGCTGAATTTATGCAGCACGTCGTCAAGAAAATCAAGGTGCCGATCATGCTTGATTCGACGGATCACAACGTCATTGAAGTCGGTTTGAAGCATTGCCAGGGTAAAGCGCTGATTAACTCGATTAACCTCGAGGACGGATTGGAACGGTTTAATCATGTCGTACCGCTGATTCATCGTTACGGCGCGGCGGTTGTCGTCGGTCTGATCGATGAGAAAGGAATGGCGGTCTGGGCGGAGGATAAGCTGAGAGTGGCCAAGCGGTCCTATGATTTGCTGGTTAACGATTATCAGCTTCGCCCGGAGGATATCATTTTTGACCCGAACGTCTTCCCGGTAGGGTCGGGTGATCCGCAATACATCGGTTCCGCCAAGGCAACGATCGACGGAATCCGGTTAATTAAAGAACAGCTGCCGGAATGTAAGACTATTCTCGGCATCAGTAACGTCAGCTTCGGGCTGCCTCCTGCCGGCCGTGAAGTGCTAAACTCCGTATATCTGTATCACTGTACCAAGGCCGGACTGGATTATGCGATTGTCAACACCGAGAAGCTGGAGCGGTACCCGTCTATCCCTGATGAGGAACGGCGTCTGGCGGAAAACCTGATCTTCGATACCAGTGATGAAACACTGGCGGAGTTCGTCGCTTTCTTCCGTGAGAAAAAGGTAGACAAGAAAGAAAAAGTGTCCAACCTTACGCTTGAGGAAAGATTGGCTTCCTATGTAGTGGAAGGGACGAAGGAAGGGCTCATTCCCGACCTGGAGGAAGCTCTGAACAAGTATTCACCGTTGGATATCATTAATGGTCCATTGATGGCCGGTATGGAGGAAGTCGGCCGGCTGTTTAACAATAACGAGCTCATAGTGGCGGAAGTGCTGCAGAGTGCTGAAGTCATGAAGGCGTCCGTCGCTTTCCTGGAACAGTTCATGGAGAAGAAGGAAACGGCAGTCAAAGGCAAAATATTGCTGGCGACGGTCAAAGGCGATGTACATGATATCGGGAAGAATTTGGTAGAAATTATTTTGTCCAATAACGGTTATCAAATTATCAACCTGGGGATTAAAGTCCCTCCGGAGCAGTTAATCGAGGCCTTCCAAAAAGAAAAACCGGATGCCATCGGTCTCTCCGGATTGCTCGTCAAATCGGCCCAGCAGATGGTTGTGACGGCACAGGATCTCAAAGCGGCCGGAATAGACGTTCCGATTCTGGTCGGAGGCGCCGCATTAACGCGGAAATTTACCAAGACGAGAATAGCTCCCGAATATGACGGCATGGTTCTGTACGCTAAGGACGCGATGGAGGGGCTCGATCTCGCCAATAAATTAAGCGATCCGGAGCAGAAGAAGCTGTTGATCGAGCAGCTAAGAGAAGCGAAGGAATCTGTCGTTCAGGAATCGGGCAAGAAGGATAAGGAGCTGCCTGCCCCGTCCAGGGCCAGAAGCGCCTCCATCAATCCGGATGCTCCCGTTTACATTCCGCCGGATTTGGATCGGCACATCTTGCGCGATTATCCGATTACCCATCTCCTTCCATATGTGAATCTCGAAATGCTGTTAGGCAAGCATCTCGGATTGCGCGGCGGGGTCGACAAGCTCTTGCAAAAAAATGACCCGAAGGCGCTTCAGCTTAAGGAAGTGGTGGATGGAATTTTCCACGAGATCAACACGCAAGGAATCCTTAAGGCACACGGAATGTACCGGTTTTTCCCGGCTCAATCGGATGGCAATGATATTATCATCTATGATCCGAAGGATCATTCCAAGATATTGAAAACCTTCAGCTTCCCTCGCCAAATAGTAGAACCGCATCTGTGTCTCTCCGACTTCTTGAAATCGGTGGATAGCGGAGTTATGGATTATGTTGGCTTCCTCGTTGTTACAGCAGGACATGGGGTAAGGGAGCTATCGAATGAATGGAAGGACAAGGGAGATTACTTACGCTCACATGCACTGCAAGCCACTGCGCTTGAGGTAGCTGAGGCGTTCGCGGAGCGTATTCACCATATCATGCGGGATGTATGGGGATTCCCGGATTCTCCGGAAATGACTATGAAGCAGCGCCTGGGGGCAAGGTATCAGGGAATCCGTGTTTCGTTCGGATATCCGGCCTGCCCGAATCTGGAGGATCAGCAGCCGTTATTCGAACTGATGCAGCCGGAAGATATCGGTGTTCAGTTGACGGAAGGCTTCATGATGGATCCTGAGGCCTCGGTATCGGCCATGGTCTTTGCCCATCCCCAAGCCCAGTATTTTAACGTCGACAAGGTGTAATTGCCGGAAATCGTGCGGGAATGCTCCTTATGGATATCCTCTTAGTTTGGCATGATAGAGTAGAGTACGGGAAACCGCATGTTTCGAATGCTTGTCATAATTTTTGAAAATAGGGTGCGGATAGCCGAATCGTTCGCACCCTTTTCTTTATATACATAATATATAATGCTCCCTTCAGATGCAGAAAAGTTGATTACGATGGCATGTTTTAGCCTAAACTAAGTATGTTCACCGCAAAAAATATGACTGTAGTCATCATTATAAAAGAGCCGCTCAACCTTATTGAATATAAGCTAGAGGCAACACTGTGCCGCTGCTGTTATGACGGAAGATAGGAGGGAAGCCGATATGCGTATAGTTTTTCTCGGTACGGGAGCGGGAATGCCGTCCAGACGGAGGAATGTTAGTGCCATAGCATTAGACTTGACGGAAGAGAACGAGGGCATATGGTTGTTTGATTGCGGCGAAGGCACTCAACATCAATTATTGAAATCTCCGTTAAAAATGGGTAAAATAAATAGGCTGTTCATTACTCATTTACATGGAGACCATATTTATGGAATTCCCGGGCTGCTGACCAGCCGGGGTTATCAGGGTGGGGAGTCCCCTCTGGTTGTGTACGGACCGCCGGGAATAAAATCATATATATCTGCTGTATTAAATATAAGCGATGCCCGGCTCCCTTATGATTGTGAAATTGTTGAGATCGGAGAGGAAGGCGCGCTCTTTGCGGAAGGAGAATACAAAGTCTCCGTTCATAAATTAGAGCACCGGATTGATTCTTACGGCTTCCGGATTGAGGAGAAGGACCGGATCGGCAGCTTGGATGCGGATAAGCTGAGGAAATTAGGAGTTCCTCCGGGCCCTTTATACGGCTGTTTAAAAAAGGGGCAATCCGTGAGGCTTGACGATGGTACCGTTATTAACGGACAGGACTTTATCGGTCCCGGCCAGCGCGGCCGAACGATTGCTATTTTGGGGGATACCCGTTACTGTGCCGCTGCCAAGAAATTGGCCGCGAGGGCAGATTTATTAGTGCATGAAGCCACCTTTTCAGGGGAACTTGAAGACCTGGCCCATAAATATTATCACGCCACTTCCAGGCAGGCGGCGGAAATCGCCAGAGATTCGGGAGTGCGCACTCTCGTCTTAACCCATATCAGTCAGAGATATCAGGATGATGCCGAGCAGTTGGAAGCCGAAGCGCGGGAAATTTTTAGACGGACCTATTTGGCGGAGGATTTGTGGAGTATTGAAATTCCTAGACTCAGCCATTCCGGTGAGGAAGTGTAGCACAGATTTTAGAAAATGGGGTTTGCTTGGCAGGAATCTGCCTGTCAGGCGGGGAATTATAAAGGGACAGCCGGCAAGGAAACGCTGTTTCCGGGCCATCCCGGAACAGCATGTTTGCGCGTAACCGGCCTGCTCCCGATGCTTTGAAGCAGAATCACGCTTTTCCCTGATCTTCCGCTTCGTCCTTGATTTCTTCACGGAAGGCGTCAATGCTTTCGCGGCGGTTCTCATTTTTTTGCTCAATGTTGTTTAGTTCCCGTGACGAGATTTCACCGGCGAATTCATTTACGTATTCTTCAGCTTCTTCCAAGTTTTCAATCGTGTTTTGCACGTTTCTCTGCAGCTTTTTGACATTATCGGAACGATCATCCGGTTTGGCCATCATAAATAACCTCCGAAAAAAATTTTTTTGGGGAAATCTCCCTGAAATTTAAAGTTCCTCACGAAGGTTATAATTATACGCCTTTGGATGATTCGATTTATTTGGTTTTGCTCTCCTGAAATTAGGATAACCTATAGATAGCAAGTTGATTTTATTTGAGTTTTGTCCATAATAATAGAGAGCCTTACATTTGAATGAAACAGAAACAAGGAAAATGAGCTTGGCTCTGCAGTATAGAAAACTGCAATTTGTCCGAAAATTTCAACCATACAGAAATTTAAGCTAAGTAAAACCGGGCTATTCCAATTTGGGATGGTTCCTGAATGGAAGTAGAAGTTCTATAATGATCTGACTTCTAAAGATGAACGAGAGAAGGGGGAATCCGGATGAGATGGATTGAGGTGGAGCCTTCCGGACCGCTATCAGGAAGTGTTAAGATTCCGGGATCGAAGAATAGTTCCTTGGCGCTGCTTGCTGCCGCTTGCATGGCTGAAGGACCGGTAATCCTGCAAGGAATCCCTAACATATTGGACATCCGTGTAATTGAAGGAATTGCGCAGGAAATTGGTATCTCCATTCACAGGACCGAAACAGGAGAGGTTGTTGTCGACTCTTCCGGTCTTCAATCAACGGATTTAAGCCTGGAGAAAACATCCGCTTTTCGTTCCTCCTATTATTTTGTAGGGGCTTTATTGGCGAGAACGGGAAAAGTTAAAATAGGGTACCCCGGCGGGGACAACTTCGTATCAAGGCCTATTGATCAGCATCATAAAGTAATGAGTGCTCTGGGGGCCAAGGTTCACCTGTATGATTCCTATTACGTGGTGGAAGCGGATAAGCTGACCGGCAATACGATTTTCTTCGATACGATTACCTGCGGAGCCACTATCAACGCGCTGCTGGCCGCTGTTCTGGCGGAAGGGACTACCATGCTGCATAACGCCGCCCGGGATCCGGAAGTGGTAGATACGGCAAACCTGCTTAACCAGATGGGGGCGAAGATAAGGGGCGCCGGTACGGACACCATTCGCATTGAAGGGGTTAAACGGTTAAATGGCTGTACTTATGCGGTTATTCCAGACCGTTTGCTTGCCGGTGCTTTCCTGATGGCAGCAGGGATGACCAAAGGGGTTGTGACGGTGGATGACGTCATTCCTGAACATTTGGCTTCTTGCCTAGCTAAATTGAAAGAGATCGGACTGATTATCGAAACGAAGGAAAAGTCCATTACCGCATATGGAGATGTTCGGTTAAGACCGACCCGGATTCGGACCGGAATGTATCCGTCCTTCGCGACAGACCTGCAGCAGCCGCTGACAGCGTTGTTGCTTCTAGCCACGGGCAGAAGCATCATAACGGATAAAATTTTTCCGGAAAGGTTCAATCATGTGCCTCAGTTAAGAAGAATGGGGGCGCACATTGAACTGAAGAAGGGCAGCGCCTTTATTCAGGGCGGGGCTCCTCTGCAGGGCAATTTCGTTCATGCCAGCGATGTAAGGGCAGGGACGTCTCTCATCATGGCCGGACTAGTTGCGGAAGGGAAAACAACGATCGCCGGAGTGGAGCATATTGAGCGCGGGAACGAAGATATGATCGGCCTATTCCAACGTTTGGGAGCGCGAATATCCCTTCACGAAGGAGGAGCGCTTCGTTCGGCTGACGGGGCTAACGAGCAGGCGTTCGGTGTGTAATCCAAATCTGGACATGTTATGAAAATATGTAATCATGTCGAGTTACATAGTATTTGTTGCGGGCATGCCTCATCTACCTTCTAATGTATGATGAATGCAATGCCCGCTTTGAGCTGTTTAAAGATATGGGCGAATTACGCCAAGTTTATGGCTGTGGAAACCGGCCTTCAAAAACGATTTCCGACAACGGCTTCCGCGTATTTGGAATTTCCCGGGACCGGTTTCTTTCCGATAACTGGTTTTCGTCGCCACGATAGCCTAAGGCAATGACAATCTGGGGCTCGTACTCTTCCGGTACTTGCAGAGCGGATTGGGCGGCAGCCCGGTCGAAGCCTCCCATTGCATGAGTGGAGAGACCTCTCCGGGTGGCTTCCAGCGCCAGATAGCCCCATGCCGTTCCGGCATCCAATGCATGAGATGGGCTGGCTTTGCCGGCTTCATTGACTTTTCTGGAAAGCAGCAGCAGAAGCACCGGGGCTTCCTTGCACCATTCTTGGTTAAACGGGCTGATAAACTGAAGGAACGTTTCACGCTGTTCCGGTGTTTTGGCTATAATAAACCTCCATGGCTGTTCATTGCTTCCCGAAGGGGCCCAGTGGGCTGCCTCCAGCACCCCGTATAAATCTTCATCCTTCACCGCCTGGCTGGAAAATGCACGGGTAGACCACCGGTTTAAGAAAATAGGGTCGATTCCGTATTCCGATTTTCGTGCAGCCGCTACTTCCGGCAGCAGGTTGTCCATCATATGTATTCCTCCTACAGCTGATTTTCATCTAATAACGCTTCTATTTTACCACATTAGCAATAAGATTCTATTTCTTGATCCATGTTCACGCTTTTGTGGCAGAGCATGAAAAGTCCTTTTAACTTCCAAAAGCGAGGTTCAACTCCACCGTCTTTAGACGGTATCCGCTTTTAGCCCTACAGGATCTGGAAATA
>NZ_VEGP01000080.1 GCF_007679495.1 Paenibacillus sp. 32O-W
TTCTCGACAAACACCATTCTACCAAAGATTTGGGCACTTTTTTATGTTTTCAATGAACGGTACTTTCGAAATTTAGGATGATAATTGTAACCGGATGATTCCACCCATGCCGATCACATTTCATCCCGTATAACCTGTACATCCTCTAACGCTTCCCGCAGCCTGCTTGCTAGAAGAATTCGTAAGCTCATTCCCTCCGTTTCTTGGCGGTCAGATTCTCCAAAGCTTCCTGCAAATTAGGATACTTGAATTTAAACCCGCACTCCATCGCCCGCCGCGGGAGGACTCTCTGCCCTTCCAGCAGCAAAACGGACAGTTCTCCCAGGAGCAGCTTGAATACGAAGGACGGAACCGGAAAATAGTGGCCCCTCTTCATAACGCGCCCTAAAGTCCGTCCGAAATCATCGTTAGTTACCGGATGAGGGGCCGTTGCATTCACCGGGCCCGAAAGTTGCGAATTCCGGATGCAATAATCAATCAGCCGCACCATATCTTCAATATGGATCCAGGACATCCACTGCCTGCCGCTGCCCAGGCGCCCCCCTACTTTGAGTTGATAGGGCAGCTTCATCAGAGGGAAGGCTCCGCCATCCGCACCCAGCACCAATCCTACACGCAGCTTGATTAAACGCGGAACTTGAATGGCTTCCGCCGCTTCTTCCCACCGTTCGACCACGGCTGCCAGAAAATCCGTTAATCGGGCAGGACTTTGCTCATCGAAAGAGTCTTCCTCCGAGGTGCCGTAGATCGACATCCCTGATCCGTTCACTATGACTTCGGGCTTCCGCTCCAGACGGGATACCGCATCGTCTATCCGGGAAGCTGCCTTCAGCCGCGATTGAATAATTCTCTCTTTGGCCGGCCGGGTCCATCTCTGATTGATCGTTTCCCCGGCCAGATTGACGATGGCATCCACTCCTTCCAGCCTTGCGGGCTCCCTTTCTATTTCATCCCAAGACACCACAGCCGCGCCAGAAACCTTGCTTTCGGCGGAACGGGAAATGACCAGGACTTCATGACCCTGATTAATTAAATGCTTCACCAAATGCCCTCCGATAAAGCCGGTTCCTCCTGTCACTGCTATTTTCATAGGAGTCCCTCCCTTTAATTAATAAATTAATAGATTTTGAAGCTTGTTCCCGATCCGTATTGCTCACCTTATTTTACCATATCTCGACAAACTTCACTTTGCCATACAGAGCAAAATAACTGCAGCAAAATAGTACTAAACCGCTTTGAAGGGTCTACGCTTTAAAGTAATAAAATTTTTCTTTTTATCCATATGCGCAAAAAAATATTTCTTTCTTACTACATAATTCGACAAACTTTTCAAGAATATTCTGATAGTTTAGTGATAGTGTGTTAAATTTAACCATTTAAGGGAGGTTGCAACATGTCAAAAAAATTAAATGTTGTACTTAGCTTGCTCTTATCTGGCACCTTAGTTCTCTCAGCCTGCAGCACAAAATCAGCCGATCCGCCGCCAGATACCTCAAGTCCACAGCCGAGCGCGAGCACCGCCCCATCCACGGCGCCCTCTGCCGCTCCAACTCCTGAACAGAGTAAAGCCAGTGACAGTTTCATCCCTGCGTCCGACAAATCCAAGAGCCCTGCTGCGGCACAAAGCAGAACAGACACGCTCATTATCGGGATGCAAGACTTCAAAGGTTTGTTTAACGGAATATACGGCGAAACCACTTACGACAATTATGTTAACTCTGCGATTTTCGATTCCTTGATTCAAGTCAAGAAAGACGGCACATACGAGCCCAGCGTCGCCAAGAAATGGGAAGTTTCCGACGACAAGCTGGTTTACACCTTTCATTTGCGGGATGACGTGAAGTTTACCGACGGGACGCCGTTAACCGCAGAGGATGTCGCCTTTACCTTGACGGTCTTGCACGACAAGTCCTATGACGGCCCTTCCGACATTATGAAGGCCAAGATCAAGGGAGGTAAAGAATACAAGGAAGGAACCGCCTCCGAAGTCGAAGGCATCAAGGTCATCGATGAGCATACGATTGAAATTACGACTACAGAAGTAAGCGCATCCACTCTGGCCAATATAGGGGATGTGATCATTCCCAAGCATTATTACGGTAAAGATTATAAGCAGGGCAGTCTGGACTATATGAAGGAGCTTCACCAGAAGCCGCTGGGCTCCGGCCCTTATATTATGGAAGCTTACGTTCCCGGGCAAGAGGTTCGCTTCGTCGCGAATGAGAATTATTTTAAAGGAAAGCCGAAAATTCCCAAGCTGATTTACAAGGTAACCTCGAGTGATACGAATATCCAGTCGCTGCAAGCCGGCGAGACGGATTCCGAAACTCAAGTGACCGTCAGCAAGGACAATGTCGAGCTGCTTAAATCATTGGGATTCCTGGATATTAACCTGTTCCCGACGAACGGATACGGTTACATCGGGTTCAATCATAATGATCCGAAATTCAAGGATAAGCGGGTTCGGCAGGCGCTGACCTATGGCTTGAACCGGGAGGAAATTGTGGAAGCGGTTTACCAGGGCAATGCTAAGGTCATTAATGTTCCGCAATCCAATGTATCCTGGGCATATACCGATGACGTTAATAAATATGAATTCAATCTGGAGAAGGCCGCTCAATTGCTGGATGAAGCCGGTTGGAAGGTCGGAGCCGACGGCATTCGAGAGAAGGATGGAGTGAAATTCAAAATCCATTTCCTGGCAACCACCCCCAACCCGGTCAATGATGTTATCATCCCGGTTGCCCAAGAGAACTATAAAGAATTGGGAATCGCGTTTGAGCCGGATATGCTGGATTTCAACGCGGTGAAGGAGAAGCAGAAGAAAGGCGATTTCGACATGTTCTTCCTGGCATGGCAACTGACACCGGACCCGGATTCCACGAACGTGTTCGGAACGAACGGCTCTCAGAATGAAATCGGATATTCCAATCCGAAGGTCGATGAATTGCTGGCTAAAGGGCTCCTGGAACTGGATATCGAGAAGCGGAAGCCAATTTATCACGAGCTGTATAAAGAGCTGAATGAAGATCTGCCTTATATTTACTTGTATCAGCGTACAGACATCTTGCCGATCAATGCCCGGGCGCAGGGCTGGGATGTGTCTTCGTTCAAGAGATTTCCGTACAGCCTTTATCAAGTGTCCATCAATTAATAAAAAGGGTTTGATTTGCTGTAGTAAGTATGCAACACATTACCCGAAAGTCCATATGCTCAGCCTTCGGGCTGGGCATATGGACTAACTACGAGGAGGAACGGAATGAAGCAGTATGTCATTCGCAGATTGTTTAACATGATTCCTACCTTGATCGGAATCTCTCTTCTTATCTTTTTCGTCCTCACCCTCGCCCCGGGCGATTTCGTAGATGCCAATTCCAACCCGAATTTGACTGCGGAAAGAGCTCAAGAGCTCAGGGAAATCTACGGCTTAGACAAGCCTCTGATGGAACGCTATTTCACATGGATAGGCAATGTTCTGAAAGGCGAATTCGGCGATTCTCTGATGTACAAACAGCCGGTGACGAAAGTTTTGAATGATTATATGTGGAACTCCTTCCTGCTGGCTGTCGTCGCTCTCGTTCTGTATTGGATGATTGCCGTTTTTGTCGGCATTTTCTCCGCAACAAGGCAATATTCCCTGTTCGATGCGGGCGCCACTTTTTTTGTGTTTGCCGCCATGTCGCTTCCTTCCTTTTTTATCGGTCTCTTGCTGATCAAATTATTTGCCGTTGACTTTAATATTTTCCCTGTCGGCGGAATGTACACAACCGGAAGCGATTTGAGCGGATTCGCCCGGCTCTGGGATCTGGCCAAGCATATGTTCCTTCCCGTTATGGTGCTTACGATGATTCACGCCGGATCACTGACCCGGTACATCAGAACCAGTATGCTGGAGGTTATCAGGCAGGACTATATCCGCACCGCAAGGGCAAAGGGACTGAAAGAGAAGATGGTCATCTACAAGCATGCCTTGAGGAACGCCTTGCTTCCCGCCATTACTTTGTTCGGTCTGGAGCTTCCCGGTTTATTTGCCGGAGCCATCATCCTGGAGAAAATCTATAACTGGCCCGGAATCGGCCGGATCAATCTGGAAGCAGTGGGGTTGAGGGACTACCCGTTTCTGATGGGTTTTACAATGTTTCTGGCGCTGCTGACCGTTCTGGGCAACTTCCTGGCAGATCTGTTATACGGAACGGCCGATCCCAGAATACGTCTGAAATAGGAGGAGATGGACATGAAACCGGTACCTTCAACAAATACTCAAGTAAGCGTTGCCAAACGATCCCACCCTTCTTCTCCCTGGAGGCTTGCACTTCGGAGATTGCGCAAAAACCGGATGGCGATGATCGGACTGACCGTGCTCGCCTTCATGGTTGTATTCTGTTTCGTCGGCCCCCTCATCTCCTCCCACCTGATGGAGAAGGTCAGTGTAGCTAACGGCAACAAAGCTCCTAACTCCACTCATTGGCTGGGAACTGACAAGTTGGGCAGAGATGTGCTGACACGCACGATGCTGGCCGGGCGGATTTCGCTGACCGTCGGCATTGCGGCCATGTTCATTTCGGTCCTGATCGGCAGTGTGTTGGGTGCCATTGCCGGTTATTACCGTGGCTGGGCGGATTCTATCATAATGAGATTGGCCGATATTATTTATTCCGTCCCCAACCTGCCCTTGCTTATTTTGTTGGGGGCCGTTCTATCCGATTTGAAAATTCCGGCCGGAGCGCGAATCTATGTCGTCATGTTCATTCTCGGTATGTTAGGCTGGGCCACCCTGTCCCGCTTGGTCCGAAGTCAGGTCTTAAGCCTCAGGGAGCAGGAATTCATGCAGGCTGCCGAGGTGCTCGGATTAAGAGATCATCGTAAAATTTTCCGCCATCTGCTGCCCAACACCGTTCCGATTATCATCGTATCGGCTACGTTGACGGTAGCTTCGGCCATTCTGGCCGAGTCCGCCTTGAGCTATCTTGGAATTGGTGTCATTCCCCCTACACCGTCATGGGGAAATATGATCCAGGTGGCCAACAATCTCGTCGATTTTCAATTACGGCCTTGGCTATGGATTCCACCCGGAATCTGCATCTTTGTCACCGTCATCTCCATCAATCTGATCGGGGACGGATTACGAGACGCCTTAGACCCTAAAATGAAAAGATAGGAGAAACGAATATGGCAGAAAATTTGGTGGAGTTTCGCAATTTAAAAACATCCTTCAACACCGAGGCCGGCGTCGTCCAAGCGGTCAATGATGTCAGCTTTAAAATAAAAGAAGGGGAAACGTTATGTGTCGTCGGTGAATCCGGCTGCGGCAAAAGCGTCACCGCCATGTCTTTAATGAGGCTTATCGCCTCTCCCCCCGGGAAAATCGAAAGCGGCGAAATCCTGTTCCGGGGCCAGGATTTGCTCAAGCTGAAGGAGCATGAAATGCGGGCCATACGCGGCAACGAGATCGCTATGATCTTCCAGGAGCCCATGTCATCCTTGAACCCGGTCCTCAAGATCGGAGAGCAAATCATGGAACCGCTGATAGAGCATAAGCTGCTCTCCAAGAAAGAGGCCCGCGAAAAAGCGATAGACATGATCCGTTTGGTCGGCATTCCGCGCGCGGAGCAAATCATGAACTCATACCCCCATGAGTTAAGCGGCGGTATGAGGCAGAGAATCATGATCGCCATTGCGCTAAGCTGTGATCCCAAGCTGCTGATCGCAGACGAGCCGACGACTGCGCTGGATGTGACAATCCAGGCCCAAATTCTTGATTTAATGAGAAAAATCAAGGAGCAGTTGAATACCTCTCTTATGCTGATTACCCATGACCTTGGGGTGGTCGCTGAAATGGCCGATTATGTCGTCGTTATGTACGCCGGCAAAGTGATCGAGGAAGCGCCGGTTGTCGAGCTTTTTCACAACCCCAAGCATCCTTATACCCAGGGGCTGCTTAAAGCGAAGCCTATTCTGTACAAGAAGCAAAAGCGGCTCTATTCCATCCCCGGACAGGTGCCTAACCCGATCTCGCTGGGAAATAACTGCTATTTCAGCGATCGCTGCGATCGCTGCATGCCGGTTTGCAAAGAGGCCCAACCTGATCTACTGGTCGAAAACAAGGAGCATAAAGTAGCCTGTTGGCTTTACGAGGGAGGGGCTGCCCATGGGTGAGCTATTGTTGGAGGTTCAACGGTTAAAAAAATATTTTCCGATCCGCGGCGGGATTTTGCAAAAAACGGTGGGGCACGTCAAAGCGGTAGACGACGTTTCCTTCACCCTGAAGAAGGGGGAAACCCTAGGCCTGGTCGGTGAGTCCGGCTGCGGCAAAAGCACGGTTGGCCGCACCATCCTCCGCCTGAATGATAAAACAGAGGGACAGGTGCTGTTTCAGGGGACGGACATTCATGGGCTCCCGAAGAAAGAGCTGAGGAAGCTGCGCCCGAGGATGCAGTTGGTGTTTCAGGACCCCTACAGCTCTTTGAACCCGCGGATGAAAATTGGCGAAGCCATTGGTGAAGCACTGATCGACCACGGAATCGCAGACCGGAAAGAGGCTCGGGAGCAGGTGCTGGAGGTACTGAATATTTGCGGGCTTGCGCCATATCATATCGATCGTTTCCCGCATGAGTTTTCCGGCGGACAGAGACAGCGGATCGGAATAGCGCGGGCGCTGATCCTGAATCCCGAATTCATCGTCGCGGATGAACCGGTGTCGGCTCTGGACGTTTCTATCCAGGCCCAAATCATTAATCTGCTTAGCGATCTGCAAGAAACGAAAGGTCTCACATATCTGTTTATCTCACACGATCTTAGTGTCGTAGAGCATCTGTGTACCCATGTTGCTGTCATGTACCTGGGTTCGATGGTCGAGCAGGCATCCAGAGAGGAGCTCTTCCGCAACCCTCTCCATCCGTATACGAAGGCTCTCCTGTCGGCGGTTCCTATTCCCGACCCTGTCATGCGGAGAGAAAGGATTGTGCTGAAGGGCGATATCCCGAGCCCGGCCAACCCGCCATCGGGCTGCAAGTTTCATACCCGCTGTCCCATGGCGGTGGATCAGTGCAAATCCGAGGTCCCGAAGTACCGGGAAGTGGCCCCCGGCCACCATGTCGCCTGCCATCTGGTGTAAAATACCCCACAAAGTGACGCGTAACCTTCGAAGTGTATTCCGGATACTTTGCGGGGAGCCCTGTAAAATACCCCACAAAGTGACGCGTAACCTTCGAAGTGTATTCCGGATACTTTGCGGGGAGCCCTGTAAAATACCCCACAAAGTGACGCGTAACCTTCGAAGTGTATTCCGGATACTTTGCGGGGAGCCCCGGAACTTAACACTTGAACCTTGAAGATTCTGATAGTATTCTATATAAAATCATTATTGCAGGAAAAGCCATGACCCAGGACATGGGATTCCACGATTCGATGGTTCAGAGAGGAAATCCGCGGCTGGAAGGTTTCCCGATTCGAAGGAATCTCCCCGCCTTGCGAGCTGTAACGGGGAATCAGCAACCGTTACCGGAACCTATCCGTTATCAGGCAGAAGGACCGTTAATTACAATTAACGGTTAAATAAGGGTGGTACCACGGCGCATTCGTCCCTGACGGATGCGCTTTTTTGCGTCCTTCTTATTGGCTTCCAATCCAAATTTGTTTCTTGGGAGGTTATATTTATGCTTCAAAGCAAGCTTCTGATTCCCACCTTGCGTGATGCGCCGTCAGAGGCGGATGTCGTGAGCCATCAGCTTATGCTTCGGGCGGGATTGATCCGGCCGCTGGCCGCCGGCATCTACACTTACTTGCCGTTAGGATGGCGAGTGCTGAGGAAAGTCTCCTCCATCATCCGGGAAGAAATGGATCGAATAGGCGCGCAGGAAATGCTGATGCCGGCAATGCAGCCTGCGGAGCTATGGCAGCAATCGGGGCGCTACTCTCTGTACGGTCCCGAGCTTGTGCGGCTATACGACCGCCATAATCGTGAATTTGCACTCGGCCCGACTCATGAGGAAGTGATTACTTCATTAATCCGGGATGAAGTCAATTCTTATCGCAAGCTGCCGATGATCCTGTATCAAATCCAGACTAAATTCCGGGACGAACGCCGGCCGCGATACGGCCTGCTGAGAGGCCGGGAATTTATGATGAAGGATGCTTATTCATTCGACGCGGATTGGGAAAGCTTGGACGAAACGTATCGGAACGTATACTATGCCTATACCCGCATCTTTGACCGCTGCGGGCTCACCTACCGGGTGGTGGAAGCCGATGCCGGGACTATCGGCGGAGAAGGCGAAACCCATGAATTTATGGCTCTGGCCGACATTGGCGAGGATACGGTCGCAGTCTGCGCGAATTGCAGCTATTCCGCCAATCTGGAGACGGCCTATACGAGGCATGGAGCGTCACCTGCGGAAGCAAGGACTGTCCCCAAGCCCGAGAAGATTCATACACCGGGGGTCCGCACCATCGATCAGCTGACAGCTTCGTTGGACATCGAGGCCGGGCATATTCTGAAGACGCTCATTTACATGGCGGACGGCCGCCCTGTCGCCGTGATTGTGCGAGGCGACCATGAAGTGAACGAAACCAAGCTTAAGAATGCTCTCCGAGCGAATCATATCGAGCTGGCAAATGAGGAAATAGTCCGTCAACATACGGGGGCCCCGACAGGATTTGCCGGACCGGTCGGCTTGAGCCTGCCCCTATGGATCGATCAGGAAGCCGCTATTATTGAATCCGGAGTCGCAGGCGCAAATGAACCGAATTATCATCTTCGCTATGTCGTTCCCGGGCGGGATTTCCCCTTGGAGCATATAGGCGATTACCGTAATGTAACGGAGGGAGATTCTTGCCCGCATTGCGAAGGGACTTTCAAATTTTATCGCGGGATCGAAGTCGGCCATGTTTTCAAACTGGGGACCAAATACAGCGCGGCTCTAGGGGCCGGCTTCTTGAATGCCGCAGGCCGGGAGAACCCGGTAATCATGGGCTGCTATGGAATTGGCGTCTCACGCATTCTGTCCGCGGTCATCGAGCAGAATCATGATGATGGCGGAATCCTGTGGCCGATGGCGATCGCCCCTTTCCATGTGCATTTGATTCCGGTTTCCGTTCAAGATCCGGTACAGCGAGGTCTTGCGGAAAAGCTATACTATCGTCTGCAGGCAGAGGGCATGGAAGTGTTGATGGATGACCGGGAGGAGCGGCCCGGGGTCAAATTCAAAGACTCCGATCTGATCGGTATTCCTATAAGGATCATAGTCGGCAAACAAGCCGGCGAAGGCTTGGTGGAAATTAAAGAACGAGGGCAGGCCGCTGCGGAAGTCATCGGTTACGAGGATGTTGTCACTCATGTCTTGGGAAGGATGAAGAGCTGAAGAAGTATCGGAATCTATCCCTCGGCCAATGAAGATTAGCTGGGCGGCAGTACTTTCGTCAGGCAGGTCTTCTATTCTGCCCTGCCCCCAACCCCAAAAAACTCCTTGGCCCGATTTCCGGTCCAAGGAGTCATGCTTTGACAAGGATTTGCTTGACTATCCAGCTAGATGCTCTGTTCTTGCTCCAGCAGTTCGGAAATCCTCGAATGAAGCCCTTCACCGGCATAGGATATAAGCGGAGAGATTTCCACGGTCCGGCCCTCCAGCCGCTCCTCTGCTGCCCCGGCTTCCAGAAGCCATTTGCGGTGCAGCTCCAGGACAAGCTTCCTCGCTGTCTCCGGACTGTCTTCCCCTTCCTTGTTCTTGACCGGTGCGAATTCCTCGCTGCGGTTAACCTGCAGCACCGCCAGTTTATCTGCCAGCGGAAACAGGTCAAAGATGAACCGCTCGAACTTATACGCATTAGGCTCGGAAGGCTTGAGCGGATTTCCTTGCACATCGATAGCGGCTATCTTCTTATGAGCCGCATGATATGGCAGCGGAGAATCAGCGCCCTTCTCAACGAAATCGAGGCGGAACAGATGCATCGAAATGTTGGCCTGGTCATACAACAGACGCCCTTCCTCATTCTGTGCCGTCATCATCTCGCGCGGCATATCGGAATATTCGATGACTGCGGGCCGCCCCCGGTTGAGGCAGACGATTCCCACCTTCTCTTCCGGATGGGATTTCGGAACGACTTTGCAGGCTGCAGAAGCCCCGCTGGAGATGGTGTATCCGATAAATTTCGGGTCCGCTACCTTCACCAGAGCATTGTCGACATTGTAATAAAATACCCATTCCACGCCCCGTGCTTTCATATCCGCCAATGCGCCGGAACGCTTGATGGCTGCGAAGCAATCCCCATTGCCGGCCGGGGCCAGACTGATCCGGTCTTTGTCAGCCAGCAATATTTTGCCCTCGGCATCTATGGCGGGCAGTACGCTCTGCTCGAAGAAGAAAATCGCTTCCCGGGGATAACCGAAATAATCCGCTTTCCGGAAAAATTCCGTCGTTTCCCCATCGTTTTCGGGGCTGGTCATCACATACCAAGGAATAGTTCGCCCCGCTTGCGAGCTCAAATTTAGTAGTCTCTCGGCCTGCAGCTGGAATAAAGATTTTCCGGAAGGAAGGCCAATATTGAAGGTTCCCTTAGGCCCGTCGTGGTCCAAGCGGCTTCCCTGTCCTCCCGCTACCACCAGAGCGGCCACCCGGCCTGAACGAAGCGCCTGCCAGCCGGCCTCCTCCTCCTGCTGTTTCCTCTCTTCACTGAATTCATCCCAGACTCCCGCTTCTATCGGAGTTAATTCATTTTCCATCTGCGCCGGGCTATCCGTCCTCTGATCGAATAACGCAGCTACTTGTTCGAAATCGAGAGAAAAAATCTGATCCAGCAGGCTCTCCTGAGCCTCGGCTGTCAAATCATGATAGAAATTCAATAAATGCTGTTGATTATACTGACGAAGCAGCGCTTCGGCTTGTTCCTTCCTGGACTTCATCTAATCTCCCCTCGTGCTTGAATGATAGATTAATAGCTTCCTAATAGAATAACCTTAGTGTCTCCCTCGGCAGAATGATGAAGCTTCGAATTACCGCCTCGTCTATTGTACCACATCACCGGAAATGGGAATCTATCCCTTAAGCCCCATTTTGGCCCACATGCCGCTAAAGGGGGTTATTTCGTAGTACCGAATGCCTATCCCGGCCGCAATCTATGCCCAAAATGTCCGATTCGTTAGGCATACTAAAAAAAGCTCCTAACGGAGCCATCTCGAAGATGAATAACCCGGTATTAAAGGAAGCTTTTTATGCCAATTAGAAAGTTTGTTCCACTTTAATGTTTTAATGAACTTAAACTTTCTAATGTGGTAAAAAAACGCGGGCAGCGTCCCGCGTTTGAATATTCCTTGGAATCTGATCAACGGATTCACGGTCCGGCCTATTTCCAAACCTATTGACGTTCTTTCCCGACGAAATCGGACGAAAACTAAAATTCAATTCGTTAAGCGTCAGATAGGTGTGGCGGATCGATAATCTCGGCCTCTGAAGTTGTTGCCCGGTCATCCAATTGACAAAACGAATAAATAAGGATAAAATAATTATTCAATAATTTAATCAAAATATTATAACACAATAATTTCTTTTTGTCAATAGTTTTTTTGTTTTAGTTTTTTATTCACCTGACCAAGGGAGGGAAATTTCATGCGGTTATCACGCTTATTCCACTCTTTGAACCAAACGGCGCAGGAGCAGGCAGTAATGGAGATTCTGGAACTTAATGAGAAGACCGCGCCGTTCGGTTTGATGCTGACGCCGGAGGAAGCCGCACAAATGATCCATGTCAGAAATCAACTGCTTTACAGTTATGGCCGAGTAGAGTTGGGCTTCGAGGTCATCCGATCGTTAATCGACGGTTTTGCAGCCTCGCCCTATATAAACGATGAGAATTATGTCCCGACTCTAAATGAGCTGCAAGAGATTTTTTATTATCTAAAGAATGAAACTGAAGATCAGATCGGTGACGCCAGGCTGGTGGAAATCATGAGACAGCTCTTCGACGAGGAAAGCGGAGGCTCGTTGGAGCTGCTGAAGAGCAATCTGGAAGAGTACGCTTACCATTACAGAAGAGAAATGCAGCACAATGAATTTCTGCCAAAGGAGGAGGAATAAGCTTGAAGGGTCCAAACGGGCTGCCATCGCACATGACTCCGGTACGGATTAGGCCGAAGAACCTTAAGCCGAACCAGTACACGATATCCCTTATGGAGGATGGGTTGCGTTCAGGGCTGCTTAACCAACAGGAAGTTTACAGCATACAAAACCGCCTAATGATTATTTTGCAGAGTCTCATAGCACGCTATACGCAAGGAGAAAGCTCCTCGGTAGCTGCGGAGACGGCAGAAAGCCTCCTATCCTCCATCATGTATGCAATAGACGCGTATATGCAGAGCTTCGAACATCCGGACCAAGCGATCACCTGTTTAAAAACCGGAAGTCTTCAAAAAATTTACGAAGCAGGAGTTGAACGGGTGCGTCAGTGCTTCGAAGATACTAAACAGCTATATCGGGAAGTCAGACGCAATAAGCTGGATGTCCCGGTGGACGCTTATAACATGACCATAGATGAATCCTTGCCTGTATTTTTCAAGAAATATGAAATTGTCTTCGATGCTCATCAGACGATGGCCAGCATCGACTATCCCTTAGCGATTGATGATATGCGAGTTCAGGGAGTCTTTTATATGAAGCAGTATTTGGAGCATCTAAAGATCGAAACCCGCTTTTGCCGCATGTTCAGTCAGGCGGATCTTCGTGAGCTGCTGGTGAATTTCGGGAGAGTGTGCAGATTTGATTACCGAATTGAATTGTTTAATATATTTGAGTTGGTACTGAACAATGCGATTTTTTCGATGCTGTCGGGAGCCGGTGCCCATCAACTTCAGATTTCAACAGCTTCATTCGAGCGATTAAATCGGCTGCTGTCGGAGACGGACCCTTCACAAGTTTCTTCAATGATTCAAGAAGCGATCCATCGTCTGCTGCAAGAGCGGCAAATCTGTGACCCTTCATTAGCGGATTACATGAACCGGTGCAAGAAGGAAGTCATACAGCGAATCGTCCATGCGGCGAAACATAACAGTCTGGAAGCCGTAATCATCACCCGTCAAGAGGAAACAATGAAGCCCATTGCATTTTCTGTTAGCGCAGAGGACCGGATAAGCGATGCCGAGCTTCGCCTAATGCTTGAAGAAATCAGACAATTGGAGGATAAGGAAGATAAGGCGAAGCTGATCAAATCGCGACTTCGTTCCCTGCACGACTTTCTGGATATACTGGAATCCGATTGTCTATATGAAGATGAATACGAAGCACTCTTTGAAACCTTTGGCGATATAGAACTGGCGGTTTTATTCAAAATCGTATTCTACGAATCAATCCGGAATGATCGAAAGCATTTGTTAACGATCATTAACGATACGGAAGTTAACGGAAGCGAATGGCAGACGTATTTTACTCACTATTTGAAGAGCTTGAGCCCGAACCGCCTTGGGTCCATTGAACTTCTAATTCATCATATCGATTATCAAGAAATAACTTTTCATTGATTATAACCGATTCACAGGTAATCCCGGCCTATTTTCACACCCGAAAGCAGTGCCGGGGTTTTCCCACCTGCCCATCGTAACCACGAAGAAGTCATGCCATGCTTGGGCTTGAGCGCCAATCGCTTCGCAAGTCTTTCCGTCTAAAATTACCATTCCTCTATCCGAATTAACTTACCGCTTCTCTCAGCTTCTCCATGGTCATTCTCTCAATAAACTTCGAAAATTTCTCTTTCTTTCTGCCGTTTTGCTGAAAAAGCTTAATGAGCTGAAGAATGACCGGGATCAATTGTTCTGCAGCTAGACCCGACATAAACAGAACGCCAACGGTGGCTTTCAGGGACTTGCCCTCGCCGCCTACGTAAATGTCATACTTGTCTTTCATTTTCACCACGCCAATATCCTTCAGCAATGGTTCGCTCGTCCCCAAAGCACAGCCAGCATATCCTATCTTCAATGGACTCGGAACTTCATAACCGGCAATGGCGTCACCTAATGCTTTCGCAACATCAAGCCCCGCATCCTCGGCCCCCCGGCAAAAATTGCAAGCAATCAAGCTTTTGGTGAAAAATCCGGCAGGATGAATTTCCAGTCCGGTCTCCCTCAGCTTTTGTTTTACTTCTTCCAAGTGATCTTTTTCCAGTTCCACATACAGTTGTTTAAAGGTGGTCAATTCGATCCTCGCGTCTTCGCCGACAATGGAACCGAGCACAGCCAGCTGTTCCGGTTTGAATAATGTTCCTCCGATTTCAAAACCGGGAGTAATCGCAAACTTCGTTCTTGACATCTGTCTCTCCTCCGATATCTATTCACTTCGCCGCTCGAACCAAGCCGAATGACTCATTTTATTGTTGGAATTCCAATCCCTTTCATTCCCGTGTCTTAACAAGAATGGGATGAATCATGTTTTTTACCTTTGCTAGTTATTAGGATACCCCCGTATGGTATATTTGTCAATCGGTAATTTCTCTACTCCAACTTAAACTATTTAATGATTGTTAATCCTTGACAAAATTCATTCCACTCCTCATAATGTGAATATGAACATATGCTCATATATTAAATTTTGGAGTTGAGTGAATAATAACTTCTTAACAGGCCATTAACCTATCAGGAGGAGATTAGAATGCACCATCATCATAACCATTCCCACGACCATGGCCATCACCACCAACACGGGCACGGACATCATCATCACGACCGCAGCAGAGAAGGAAACAAAAAAGGGTTAACTATTGCTTTGCTCATCACTTCGGGTATTATGCTGCTAGAGTTTTTCGGTGGGTTAATAACGAACAGCCTGGCGCTCTTGTCTGATTCGGGACATATGCTGAGTGATGCCAGTTCGCTTTTGCTAAGCTTGATTGCCATTTGGTTTGCGACCCGGCCGGCCTCTCCCAACAAAACTTACGGGTTTTACCGTTTTGAGATTTTAGCCGCTTTGTTTAACGGAGTTACGTTATTTGTCATTGCCGGATTTATTACTTGGGAGGCCATTCAGCGTTTTTACGATCCGCCGACGGTTGCCAGCGGTTCGATGATGATAATTGCTTCCATCGGGCTTCTCGCCAATTTGTTAAGCGCGTGGACACTGATGCGCAAAGGCGATGTCAAAAACAACGTCAACCTTCGCAGCGCTTACCTGCATGTGATCGGTGACGCATTGGGCTCTGTAGGTGCTATCCTTGCCGGAATCATCATGCTGTTGTTTGGCTGGTATGCTGCTGACCCTATTATTTCCGTGCTGGTTGCCTTATTGATCTTGAAAAGCGCTTGGGGAATTATTAAACATACGGTTCATATTTTGATGGAGGGCACGCCGATTACTATTGACCAAACGGAAGTGAAAGAAGCTTTAGGAAGCATCGACGGAGTGGTTGATGTACATGATCTGCACATTTGGACGATTACATCGGGACTGGATTCATTAAGCTGCCATATCCTTATTGAAGATCATATGGACAGTCAAAAAATTTTACAGGCCGCCATTCACATCATCGAGGAGAAATTTAAGATTCGGCATACCACCATTCAAATTGAAACTTCTGCAATTCATCACGAGGAAATGACCGTTTAGCAGGTTCCCCCTTTTCTAAATATGGTCAACAAAACAGCGTCCCCTGAACCTTTCTTCATGGGACGCTTTACTTTTTCAATGTTGATGACGACAACCCATCTGTATTTAATTTGTCAGGGCTAGTTTTAAATAATTGTAAAATTGACTCCATATAAGGACAAGGCTGATTTTCTCGCGACACTTTGGGATGCGAAATTGTCCCATGATGTACTGTATAAAGGGAGTCTTCCCATCCTTCTTACCTCTGTCGCCCATCCAGCAACGACGGCAGCGGCATATCCCCTACCACGATATCCTTCCAAGGTCTCAAGCCCTGCTTCATGTGCTCTGGAAGTGATGCGAACGCTGCGGCAGATGGACACGGCCCGCCCTTCGCGCACAAGCCCAATACAAGGCTGCGCGCTGTCTATTTCCGATGTTAACCATTCGAAATCGCCATGCAAAAATTCCTTCATATTATCCCGGGTAATACTGATCACTTGCATGGCCGGCGCGGCCTGGGCCGGAACCAGATAACAGGGCCCCATCGTAAACCTTTCTCCTTGGAGAAGGCTCATATAGGCTTCAAAATGTTTCGGTTTCGTCCGAAAATCACTGACGATCGGTTCATCGGCACATAACTCTTCCAGCTGCTCAATAACCTTCTCCGGGACATCATACCGAAATCGGCAGAGAGCCGTCCCCTCTATAGTTCGACCCAAGAAAAAGCGGGCGGCGGGATCCTCTCCGGACCAAGGCTCGTTTATAGTAAGCAGCCTCTTATTTCGGTCATGGGTAAACAGCGCTTCAACATGGAGCTCCATCAGTTCCACGGCGGTTGGTTTAATTTCTTCCCGATCCCTCAAGCTTTCACCTCACAAACCTCTCTATCTCTAATAACAATCCCAGTGCATGTACCACTCCCATCCGTACGCGATCTGTACAAGTACAGATTGCCGTTGTCCCCAATCATAAAGCGAGGCTTCTCTTCCGATGCAATCTGCATTACGTATTGGTACTCCTTCAATGAGATCGGAGATTGGATGTAGGACGGATAACCGCCGGTTTTAGTAAACGGCTCCATTCTGATGATTTCCCTCCCATTAGCCATGTTCGAACAAGCAGTCAGCAATTTCCACATCAATCCATTTACACCTAGTTCGCATCTTTAAGGCGCTTGCCGCCCACCGGCAGCCTTATAAACCTTTGTATACAAGATTTCTCTATACAGGACAAACTCCGCTTCCGTGAGAGATTGAGGATAGCTCATGATTTTAAGCGGCAAATCCGGCTGTCCTGTCTGAAGAGGCGGCTGCACATATTCGAAAGAATTGAGTTGAAACCCCAATCGCTCGTAAAAGCTTATTCTCCGCTGCGCCAAATCGGTATCAGGGGGTTCCACCTCCAGTATTACATGCTTTGCGGACTCTCCGATATATGTGCTCATCAACTTCCCTCCGATACCGCTCCCTCTAGTATTCGGATCGACGGCAATATGTTCCACAAAGCGGAACTGGGGAAATTCCCATACAGCCATGAAAGCAATAATGTTGTTATTGTCATCCGTTTCCGTAATGAGACGATAATGCGGATCGGCTAGCAGCTCCTTCTGTCCGGCATAAGTTCTCCGCTCACTGTCAGGAAATGAGGCTTTCATTATCGCGTAAACTTCATCAAATTCTCTAAGGTTCATAATGATCAGTTTCATCCTTATCTAAGCTGTTTTATAGGGCATGACGGACCCACGTCCTTGCGTCGATTATTGAATGATCTTTGATTCTTGGTTGTTTTCCTTCAACCTAAGGCCGCTTAATAGACTTCGTAGTTTTGTCCGGTTTGAGCTCCCTCTACACTTTTTCTATAGGCAAGTGCTACCCGGCTGGCAGGTACGGCTTTCAATGCCCGGGAAAAACTCACCATATTTGTCCCATGATTCTTGCAAAACGTTGGGGCTAACGCTATTGATGCGAATTCCCCTCGGCATTTCAATGGCTGCAGATTTGACGAACGCCTTAACACCTCCATTAGCCATTGCAGCAGATGCTCCTAGAGGAATCGGATCATCCATCATAATTCCGGTTGTTAAAGTGAAGCTTCCGCCGTCATTCATATACTCCATGCCCAAAAGTACCAGGTTAATCTGACATTTGAGCTTGCTTTCGATTCCTATTTCATTTAACTCCGGGGTTAATTCCGTAATGGGTGCAAAATGTGCACCGCCTGTTGTACTCACTACGGCATCTATTTTACCGATTTGTTCATACATATTCTTAATACTAACAACGGATGTAATATCGACTGAAACATCCTGACCATTTCTTCCGGCACGAATGATTTCGTGCTTTTTTTCTAATTCCTGAATGACCGCTTGTCCGATCGTGCCGCTTGCTCCAACAACGACTATCTTCATTATCCAATCCCTCTTTCCGGTTGATAATTCGTTGCCATTATATTGTAGCACAATCCTGATATGACCCAAAAATGCGGCACCATCTTATGACGAATGAAGCTTAGGACTGCTTCGTCAGTCTTCCTTCATCCAGCCTGTATACAGTCCCTCCAAACCGCCAGGCTTTTATTTTTGCAGACTGCGTGGAATTTTATGGTATAATATATGAAACGAAGTTTCACCTAATAAAACCAATAGTGAGAGGAGCTCGTTTAAAATGCCGATCAACTTTCACGATGACAAAAACAGGCGGACCTATGCAGCAAGAATTTCCGATGAATCCTGGGTCTCTTTAATGAAAGAGATGGTGGAAGTATCGAATAAACGGGTTGCGGATATTGGCTGCGGTGGGGGCATTTACACGAAAGCTTTGATTGAAATGGGGGCAACTCAAGCTATCGGTGTAGATTTCTCGGAAGTAATGTTAAAAGGCGCGATGGAGAATTGCAAAAATACTCCCAACGCTGCATTCCTTCTTGAAAATGCTTATCATTCCAACCTGACTGCAAATGAATTCGATATCGTGTTGGAAAGAGCATTAATCCACCACCTGAGCGACTTGGATGCCTGCTTCAAAGAAGCCAACCGCATTATGAAAACTGGCGGCATTCTCATCGTTCAGGACAGAACTCCCGAAGATTGTTTGCTGCCCGGGGATGAAAATCATATAAGAGGTTATTTTTTCGAAAAATTCCCCCGATTGATTGAAAAAGAAATAGCTCGCAGGTATGACGTAAATCAAGTACAGCAAGCACTGGAATCGAATGGATTTCGTCTGGACAAAACGGTTTCCATCCGGGAGATAAGACGTGTGTATGATCATTTCGAAGCATTAAATACCGACTTACTTCTAAGAACCGGCCGCTCCATTCTTCATGAATTGACGGATGATGAACTTCTCGATTTGATATCGTTCATAAAAGATAAGCTCAGTGGTTATAAAGCTCCTATTGTTGAAAAAGATTCATGGACAATATGGTTTGCTGTAAAAATTAATTCCCGGTTTTAGAGGTAGCTTTTTATGCCAATTAGAAAGTGATTCATTTTAATGTTTAAATGAACTTCAACTTTCTAATGTGGTAAAAAAAGCTTTTAACGAAGCCCTTTCGAAGATGAATAACCCGGTATTAGAGGTAACTTTTTATGCCAATTAGAAAGCGGTTCATTTTAATGTTTAAATGAACTTCAACTTTCTAATGTGGTAAAATTAAACATAGACTGTAGCGCAAGGAATATTCATTTCTCGGAAGGAGCCTCCATCATGCGGTTATGGCAGGATTTGCGGGCGTTTCTAAAAATTAAAGGAGCCTTGGTTCTGGTGCTGACCCTGCTGTTCTACGGGATCGGGACAGGAATTCTCGCTCCTATGAATGCAATATATTTGCAGGATTCGGTAGGGCTTGGCAAGCTGGAGATCGCTTCGATTTACTCCATATCGCTGTTTCTGAATATGGTGCTGACGATTTCGGTCGGCATAGTAAGCGACCGGATGAAGCGCAAAAAAACGATTCCGCTCGTGGCGGCTGTCCTTTGCATGACCGGAATCATCATCTATATGGGAGCTTCCAGCTATGTGCCTGCGTTAATCGGAATGTGTCTCGCCATGGCTCCGTCCGGGATGATCATGGGGCAGCTGTTCGCCATGGCCCGCAGTCATTTTACGAAGTTCGCTCCGGATGTAGTGGAAATCTCGCAAATTTGGCTAAGGGCTACGTATAGCGTCGGCTTCTTTACCGGGCTGCTGTTGGGTGCGAATCTGTTCCTGATCGCCACTTTTCAAGGCGTGCTGTGGGGTAATTTGGCGGGGTATGCGGCACTGTTTGCGCTGTTATTGTTTTACCGGGAAATTACGGCCGACTCTTCCGCCGGCAAGAGAGCGGCTGGCGAACCCTTCTCGCTGGTTATGCTGTTTGCGATTTTACTGTTGTCCTGCGCCGACGCCATTCGCGGACTATATCTGCCGCTTGTGATTAACGTCCGGTTCGGCAACCCCGAATTGATGTCTTACATTTGGAGCACCCAGGCGGTCTTCGAGTTATTATTTATGACGATGGCCGGCTATTGGGCGGCTAAATACGGCAGCAAGCCGATTATTTTGCTTGGAAGCCTGTTTGCGCTGGGAACCTATGTTACATATACGGTAAGCGAATCCTTGCCGGTCTTTTTCATCGTACAGCCGCTGTATTCTTTTTTCGTCTCGGTGCTTTACGGTGTCGGTATGGGATATGTGCAGCGCATGTTCATTCACAGGACGGGATTCGGGGCCAGCCTGTATGTATTTATTTCCCAGACCGCATCTCTGATCGGATATTTCCTGCCTCTGCTGATCAAAGGCATTACGCCGCAAATTTTTTGGATTCCGGCGCTGCTGATCGTTCTTTCGATTATGCTGATGGTCAAAGTGCTATACAGCGAACGCATGAAACCGGGAAGAACGGTGGAAGGATGAAACACGTGTACAAGCCAATTTCCTGCCTTCGACCAATAGCCTTGCATTAAACAGCTCCTTGTAAAACTTAATGGATTTTTCTAAATCAGTTACAGAAAAAAGCAAATGGTTAATGCCTCCGATTTTCAACATTCTTTCCCCCTCCGCCAATCTTGCGGCAAGCCTTTCAGCATAACCACTCCCCCATTATCGACTATCAATCCTTCTTCAAATTGTATCATGGATTTGGCTTATTAATTCCCGACACCGCCGCATGGCGGCATAATATTCCCCTGGCTTTAGCAGCAAGGATTTTGCCCAAGCTTCCCGGACCGTTTCGCTATAAAGACAGCACGATCGCCTCCGCTGTACCTCTTCAACGACAAGCCGTGAACAATTGTCCGGGCGAATGCCGTGCGCGTTTGGCCCGGAGGGGCATAGGTTATAGCAACGGCATACGTCATAATGACAAGGAGGTCCGACGATGAGCCGACAACACCGCAGCCGCAAACGGAACGGTTATGTCACGGTTCCGCTCTTAAGACGGATGGCCGCCTCTATGGTCCCTTTCTACCGAAAAATTGCCGCCAGCCGCAGTTATGCCAAAACCTGGTCGTCCGCCGTGCGCAAAGCCGACCTGGACCGTCTGGAAAAGATGTTCTATAAGACCGCTCCGGTGACAAGAAGAAGGGCGTCCCTATCGACGAACGGCATCGGATATATGATAGGCTTTAATACCAATGCCCCTATCCATGAATATGTCAACGCCACCTCAATCCGCCCGGGGCACGTCCAATTCACTTTCAGCACCCCTATTCATCGTTTCATTTCCAGGGCTGTCCTTCCCCTCTACCGGGAAATCGCCTGTAATCGCAAATTTGCCGCGAAGCTGGTGAGAGCTATCCGTTGCAATGACAACCGGATGGCCGATTGCCTGGTTCGCTGCTGCGTCCGCACCAAAGTGCTGCATTTTGTTAGAATTGAAGATTCCGGCATTCTGATGGCCTTTAAGTTTTCCAAAGTCCCTTATCATTACTATAATGAATTTTACCGGTTCGATTTTGAACATATGGAAAAATAAGCAGAGGCGGCCTCTGGCCGCTTCTGCTTTAGCATGGTCCCGTACTTAAGGGGAACGGAATAGCGTTCCAGCAATTTTGCGGCGATAGCCCAATCCGCCTTTATTTGATACACTGGTGCTTAGAATATCCATAGACAGGGGGACTTGCTTTGCAAAGAGCCATCATACTGACAGGCGCTTCCAGAGGGTTGGGACAAGCCTTGGCCAGTCAATTGCTGGAACCGGACCATCACTTGATCTGCCTGTCCAGAAGCCGTAACGATTCGCTTGCCCGGGAAGCCGCAGACAAACAGGTCAAATTGGATTGGGTGACTATCGATCTGAATGAGGTAGACTTGCTGGAGGAACGAATCCGGGACATCATCGCTTCTATCGATCTGAGCCGCTTGGATTCCATTTATCTGATCAATAATGCCGGCGTACTGCAGCCTATTGGCCCTGTGGAAAACAACGACGGCGTGCAGATCGCGGACAATATCCGGATTAACCTGATTGCGCCGATGATTATTACATCAAGCTTTATCCAGCAGACCCGCCATCTCAAAATAGACAAGCGGATCCTTAACATTTCCTCGGGAGCAGGCAAGAAAACTTACTACGGCTGGAGCGGATACTGCACCTCCAAAGCGGGGTTGGACCATTTCACTAGATGTGTGGGAGCCGAGCAAGAGGAGCTGGAGCACGGGGTGAAAATCGTTTCCGTCGCTCCGGGGGTGGTAGATACCGATATGCAGGCGGAAATCCGGGCTTCCAAAGAAGAGGATTTTAAACAGGTGCAGCGGTTTATCGATTATAAGAAGCAGGGACTTCTGTACTCTCCGGAAGAGGCGGCCGCCAAGCTGCTCAAGGTTTTGCTGAGCGAATCTTTTCCTAACGGGCAGGTTATGGATGTCCGCGACTTGGAATAACCCAATGAAGTGCCGCTAGGCCTTCGATCACCATCGGGAGCGAAAATTTTAACGTTGTGCCGGCTTCGTTTACTACGACCTTCCAGCGGCAATCTTACATTGGGCAGCTTTTTACGATGACCACTATTTTTGTGTTCACGCCATGCTTTTAGCCGTTGAGTCCCGTGTCCGCAGCAAAACCTGTGAAAATACATCTTTTTACTCGGTCCAAGGGTGATTGGGTGATTTTTTTCAGAAATTAATGTATTTTCTCGCCGTTTTTCGGTAGCGAGTATTCTGAATCGCTTCTAAATTGATGTATAATCGCAGGAATTCGTCCCGCGGTAATAGCGTAAAGGGTTCCTCCGCTTGGAGGAACCCTTACTTACTGCCTACCAGCTCCATTTACTGCTTTTCAGTCCGGCCTTCACTAGAATGGTATCGAGCAGAGACATTTTCTCCTTGCCCAAAGCTTGCTCCGTACATGCCGATTCCGGTTCATACTTTAGCTCCTGCGCCTTGCTCAAGGTGGAATCTGCCAAATTGTTGGTCACCTTGGCTTGTTCAAAGCAAGAGGGAGCAATGTAAGTCTTATAGGTATGCTCCAATATGATTCTGGTTTTGCCTGGAGGCGATACATTGACCTTAATGAGGGTCAGGCAGAGGATCACCACGACTACCGCTACCATCACCAACATGGATTTGCTTCTCAAATTTGTCACCTCATATGTATCAAATAAGCTTCTCGGAATTCACATTCCGTTGCAGACTCTAGCTTCCTAGCTAGGGTCTTCTATTGTTTCACCCCCAAACA